>CAZGKI010000008.1:0-107689 GCA_964526345.1 uncultured Rikenellaceae bacterium | reverse complement strand
CCTGACCAACGGAAACCAGCGGGTTATTGTGCGGTTATATACCGGCTACGATAACGTAAAGAAAATCATTTTTGATTTTGATAAAGAAATTCGTAGTATTTCAAACCAATTCGGTAATAGTATCTGGTTAAAACTGGAAAGAAACGAACACAATCTAACAGGCTTCTTCAGCAGTGATGGTAATACATGGATTTCACTGGGAGATCCAATCAGTGCTGTAAATCTTGATAAGGCGCAACCAAATTATAACTCCTGGGTAGGTACAAGCGTAGGTTTATTTGCAGAAGGCAAACCTGCCGATTTTGATCTCTTTATCTGTAAAGATGGCTTTTCTGCACTTTCTGCAGCCGGTTACGCCAACTATTATGGTGTAAAAACTATTAAAAAAGAATCAGAAAAAGTAGTAACCAACACATCATCAAATGGGGGATGGTTAATGATTTCAGGAGTCGAATTAGGTAAGAAATCTGCATCGGCCATTGAATTAGTGGCCTCTTCCGGTGCAAAGGGAAAACTTGAAATCTGGCTGGATGATTTACAAAATGGCAAATTGATTGCCACAATACCTGTGATTCCAACCGGAGGAGAAAATAACCTTAAGGTTTTCTCAAAAGCTGTTAAAAATATAACAGGACACCATGATGTATTTATAAAATTCCCGACCGAAAAAGAGGGGACTATATATATTAAATCCTTAAGGTTCTTAAAATAGCATAAGACATCCATGCCAGTTAAAATAAATTAAAAAACAGATGACTTCATAAAAGTATGACTATGAAAAAAAAATTAAGATCAATGAAACGTCTTTTCACTTTGCTTTTTTTGGTTTTTACTATTTCTGCAAAAAGTAATTCTCAATCGTATCAGAAGACCGAATTGGGCATTAAATCGGTAATCAACTCTATCGGGGTTGAAATTCAGTTTTACAATCCTTCTATGGTAAGGGTACTAAAATGGCCCGAAGGCAAAACCTTTACAAAAGAAAGCCTCTCGGTTATTAAAACACCCCAAAAAACGTCTTTCAGAATTAAGCAATCAGGAAACTTACTTTCGCTGAAAAGTGATAAAATCCAGGTAGAATTAAATCTGAAAAGCGGTAAGATCGCCTATTCAACACTTAAAGGCGAGGCTCTTCTAAGTGAGAAAGAACAAGGTGTTGTGTTCACAGATTTCAACGACGCCGGTGTTAAAACCTATAGTGTATTTCAGTCATTTATTCTTGACAGAGATGAAGCCATTTATGGTTTAGGCGAGCAGCAGAATGGGAAAATGGTACAGCGAAACCTGAAACTTACCATGATAGAGGGAAATACGGATGATTATATCCCCTTTTTCGTTTCGGTAAAAGGTTACGGTCTGTATTGGGATAATTATTCACCTACTCTGTTTGTTGACGGACCGGAGGAAACATCTTTCAAATCGGATGTCGGTGATTGTCTTGATTATTATTTTATGTATGGAGCTACGGCAGATGGCGTAATTGCCGAAATGCGCGACTTAACAGGTCAGGTGCCTATGTTCCCGTTGTGGACATACGGCTACTGGCAAAGTAAAGAGCGCTATAAAAGCCAGGATGAACTGGTTGGTGTTGTCAAAAAATACCGTGAACTGGAGGTGCCATTTGATGGAATTATACAGGACTGGCAATACTGGGGCAATAATTACCTGTGGAATGCCATGGAATTCCTCAATGCCGACTTTTACAATCCACAGAAAATGGTTGACGATGTACACAACCTTCATGCCCACATGATAATATCAATCTGGAATTCGTTTGGTCCCCAGACAAAACAATACAGGGAACTGGATAAAATAGGTGCACTTATGGATTTTCAGACATGGCCTCAATCCGGTTCTGATAAATGGCCGCCAAATCGCGATTATCCATCAGGTGTAAAAGTTTACGATCCCTTTAATCCTGCGGCCCGCGATATCTACTGGAAATACCTGAATAAAGGTATCTTCTCGCTTGGAATGGACGGTTGGTGGATGGATTCATCAGAACCCGACCATTTGGATTTCAAACCTTCCGATTTGGACAATAAAACCTATTTGGGTTCATTCCGGAAAGTACGAAATGCTTTCCCCTTAATGACAGTGGGCGGATTGTATCAACACCAGCGTTCCGTAACTTCCGACAAACGTGTATTTATACTTACCCGTTCAGCATTTGCGGGCCAGCAGCGCTATGGCGCCAATACCTGGTCTGGAGATGTTACTGCATCGTGGGACGCATTAAGAAACCAGATTTCTGCTGGTTTGAACTTCTCGCTCTGTGGCATCCCATACTGGAACAGCGATATAGGCGGATTCTTTCTCAGCAGGTTCAGAAAAAAACTCGATGATGCCGGATACCGGGAACTTTATGCACGCTGGATACAGTTCGGAACATTCTGCCCTATGATGCGTTCACATGGTACCGATGCTCCCCGTGAAATCTACCAGTTTGGGAAAAAAGGGGACAGGGTGTATGATGCCATTGAAAAATTCATAAACCTCCGCTATATTTTGCTGCCCTATATTTATTCTGCCTCATGGGATGTTACTGCCAATCAGTCGAGTATGATGCGTGCACTGATGATGGATTTTCCAAAAGACAAACGGGCTTTAGATATCAACGACCAATATATGTTTGGAAAATCCCTTCTGGTCTGCCCTGTAACCATACCAATGTACTCGAAGGATACGAATGAGGATTTCAGCACCATTAAGACGAAAGAGCTTTACCTTCCGAAAGGCGCCGACTGGTTTGATTTCTGGACAGGCAATAAATTTACCGGCGGACAAACAATAAAAAAAGAAGCACCCTTAGATATCATTCCGTTGTATGTAAAAGCAGGTTCAATCCTCCCTGTTGGACCTAAAGTGCAGTATGCCACCGAAAAGAGATGGGACAACCTCGAGATACGCGTTTATGAAGGCGCAAATGGCGAGTACACATTATATGAAGATGAGAACGATAATTATAATTATGAGAAAGGAGTCTATTCAACCATTACCTTTTCCTGGGATGATGCCAAAAAAGTATTAACTATCAACAACAGGAAAGGCACATTCCCCGGAATACTTTCAGAGCGCAAATTCAATATTGTAAAGGTCACTTCCGATGAAGGTACCGGAATGAATGTAGATGAAAAGCCAAAAAAAGTGGTTGTTTATAATGGGCAAAAGGTTTTAGTTAAACTATAGTGATACTTTTAAAGCTAGTCTGGAATTTGAAGAATAATAATATCATGTCAAAAAAAGTAATTTTTCGCTTCTTAGGAATAGTCTTTTTAATATGCTATGGTATAAACGTTAAAGGGCAGGAAAACATTCAACGAAATCAGCTTTTCGACGATAGCTGGAAGTTTTTCCCTGGAGATGTCAAAGGCGCCGAGAAACCTTCGTTTAATGATAAATCGTGGAGAGATATTGATTTACCTCACGACTGGAGTGTGGAAAAGCTTCCGGGACAAGTACCGGGTCAGGTAGTCGGTCCATTTTCCAAAGAAAGCCCGGGGGCAAGAGCAACGGGTTATGTTCTTGGTGGCACGGCATGGTATCGTAAAACTTTTACTCTGAATTCTCTGAAAAATAATTGCAATACGATCATCAATTTTGACGGGGTGTATATGGATTGTGATGTTTGGATAAATGGCAAGTTGATAGGAACACATCCCTATGGTTATACTGCTTTTAATTTTGATATCACTGGCATTCTTAAACCTGCCGGTCAGGCAAATGTTATTGCTGTTAAAGTGCGTAACGAAGGTAAAAATTCACGATGGTACAGCGGATCAGGCATTTACAGACATGTTTGGCTGATTCAGACACAACCAGTTCACATTTCGCATAATGGAGTTTTTATAACCACTCAGGATATATCTAACGATGAAGCCAAGGTGAAAATATCAACCGTAGTTGAGAATAAAACCACCAAGGCATCGGTAGTAAAACTTATGATAAGGGTCATCGATAAACAGGGCAATGTTTCACAAGCTGCCGAAACATCTGCAAACACAATATCGGCTGGCAGCCAGGAAATCATCCAGGATATAACAATTTCCCAGCCCGAATTGTGGTCGGTTGAAGAGCCAGATCTTTATACCGCAGAGATACAGGTTGTTGCCAATGGGATTGTTACTGATAAAGTCATTACAACTTTCGGGATAAGGACAATTCATTTCGATGCAAAAACAGGATTTACATTAAATGGCAAAAAGATTCTTCTGAAAGGCGGATGCATGCACCACGATAACGGCTTCCTGGGTTCGGCAACGATCGACCGTGCCGAGGAACGACGAGTTGAACTGATGAAGGCATACGGTTTTAATGCTATCAGGACCAGCCACAACCCACCTTCGGAACAATTCCTTGATGCCTGCGACCGCAATGGTGTTCTGGTAATCGATGAGGCTTTTGATATGTGGGAAAGATCCAAAAACCCACAGGATTATCATCTTTATTTTAAAGACTGGTGGCAGAAAGACCTTGAATCCATGATACTCCGCGACAGAAATCACCCCTCAGTGATCTTCTGGAGTATCGGAAATGAAGTTAACGAAAGGGCAGACTCAGTGGGTTATATCATTACTAAAAGGCTGGCTGATGAAGTACGTCGTCTTGATCCAACCCGACCTGTAACAGAAGCAATATCCGGTTTCTGGGACCATCCCGGGCAGGACTGGTCAACTACGGCTCCGGCATTTGCAAATCTTGACATAGCCGGATATAATTATCTCTGTAACCAATATGAACAGGATCATGAACTGTTCCCTGAAAGAATTATGATGGGGACGGAATCATTCCCCAATGAAGCTTATAACTACTGGCAACAGGTAGAAAAGAATCCCTGGGTAATCGGTGATTTTGTTTGGACAGCAATGGATTACCTTGGAGAAGCAGGAGTCGGCAGTTCCCGACTGGTCGATACTGCCAGAACCGATAGAAGAGGTTTTTCAAGGTCGTTAACATGGCCTGCATGGTTCAATGCTTTTTGCGGAGATATTGATCTTTGTGGATTCAAAAAAACGCAATTGCTTTACAGAGATATAGTCTGGAAAAACAGCAGGCTGGAAATGGTTGTTCATTCCCCCATTCCTGGAGGGAAAAGAGAAGTTGTTAGTAGCTGGGGATGGCCCGATGAATTACAGAGTTGGAATTGGGAAGGAAATGAAGGCAAAATGATGGATGTAAGAGTCTTCACAAGTTATCCTGTTATCCGACTTGAACTAAATGGAAAAATAATTGATGAAAAAACGGTTTCCGACACTTCCAGATTGATTGTGAATTTTATAGTGCCTTATGAACCAGGTGTTTTAAGGGCTGTAGCTTTGGATAACGGAATAGAAGTAGCTTCGAAAGAACTGAGAACAACCGGAGCCCCGGCTAAAATTAGACTTACTGCCGACAGAACTAAAATAAAAGCCGACCGTAATGACCTCTCCTATGTCAGGATTGAAATATCCGACGCTCAGGGCAATTTTATTCCAAATGCAAGCATTCCGCTTACTTTATCGGTAGCTGGTAGCGGGGAAATTGCGGGTTCGGGTAATGCCTGCCCATACGATATGGAAAGCTTTAACAATACTGTTTGTAATACATATCATGGGCTAGCCCTTGCAATCCTCCGGCCCTTAAAAGAGAAAAATACAGGAATGATAATTCTCAGGGCAGAGGCAAACAGACTGACCCCGGGAGAAGTAACCATCACTGTACAATAAAGAAATGTCACTACTGTTCAAAACATAAAATGTAGCGGTATGTCAGAGTTGAAATCGAGTTTATCTTTAATACGCAGTAATTAGATTTTCAAGTTTATACTATCCTTTATGAAAAGTTACTTTTCCATATTGTTTGCAACAATTTCACTTATTTCTTTTTCCCAGGTTGCACCTCCTGCTACTTTCGGTCCGGTTCCAAGTGAAAAACAAATGAGATGGCAGGAAATGGAATATTACGCATTTCTCCATTTCTCTATTAATACCTTCACCGATCAGGAGTGGGGTAGTGGAGATGAAGATCCCAGGATATTTAATCCAAAAGACCTCGATTGTCGCCAGTGGGCACGTGTATGCAAGGAAGCAGGAATGAAAGGGATCATTATGGTAGTCAAGCACCATTCTGGTTTCTGCCTCTGGCCCTCAAAATATACCGAGTTTTCTGTAAAAAACTCCCCATGGAAAGATGGTAAGGGGGATGTTGTCCGCGAACTGGCTGATGCCTGTAAAGAATACGGCCTGAAATTAGGTATCTATCTTTCACCCTGGGACAGAAACTCGGCTGATTATGGAAAACCTGAATATATTACATACTTCCGGAATCAGCTTACCGAGCTTTTTACAAATTATGGACCGATTTTCGAGATTTGGTTTGACGGAGCCAATGGAGGTTCAGGATATTATGGTGGCGCCAGGGAAACACGAAGAATTGACCGTAAAACCTATTATGACTGGCAGAATACATACAAGCTTATCCGCCAGCTTCAGCCTGATATCATGATCTGGAATGACGGGGGTGACAGAGGTGATATCCGCTTTTGTGGAACTGAAGCTGGTTATATTGGCGAAACAAACTGGAGTTTGCTGAATGCCACAGGAGACACACCTGAAGTAATGTTGCGGTTCGGCCTGGAAAACGGAGATTTCTGGGTTCCGGGTGAGGTGAATACTTCCATCCGGCCGGGATGGTTCTACCATACGAATGAAGATAACAGGGTAAAAACAGTGCCTAAGTTACTGGATATTTACTATAGCTCAATTGGACGCAACGCTACTTTAAATCTCAACTTCCCGATTGACACACGGGGTTTGATACACGAAAATGACGCAAAAGCAGCGAAAGATTTTGCAGCTGTTATCAAAAAAACGTTTACTGTTAACCTGGCTGAAAAAACGAAAATCAGCGCTTCAAACGTACGCGGGAATTCGAAAGAATTTGGCGCAGAAAAGACGATAGACGGCAACAAGGATACCTTTTGGGCGACAGATGATAGTATAACAAATGCTTCACTCACAATTGAGTTCCCTAAACCAACTATTTTCAATCGCTTTCTTGTTCAGGAATATATACGTCTGGGCCAACGGGTAAAAGCTTTCACAGTTGAGGCTTTTGTGGATGGCGCCTGGAAAGAGGTGGCAAAAGCTACAACGATTGGCTATAAACGTATTCTGCGATTCCCGGGTGTAAAGGCAACCAGGGCCCGGTTCACTTTCACCGATTCGAAAAGTTGTCCTGTAATTTCAAATCTGGGCATTTATAATGCACCTGAAATCGTGACAGCTCCAGCTATTGTTAGAAATATGGCTGGTGAAATAACAATTACTCATGCCGATGCAACAGGTATTAAACCATTACCTGTTCGTAAAGTGCGCACAGAACTTGGTATAACGCAACAACCCAACGACAAGTTAAATTGGCTGATAGAAGCTCGTTTTGGTATGTTCATTCACTGGGGTTTATATTCCGGGGTTGGAAAAGGTGAATGGTATATGGAAAACTCAGGTACATCTCCTGAAGAATACAGAAAGTTGGCTTATCCTCAAAGTGGTGATCAATATTTTGATGCCAGCCAGTTTAATGCTAATGATTGGGCAAAGCTGGCCAAAGATGCTGGCATGAGATATATGAATATGGTCACCCAGCATCATGATGGTTATGCTCTGTTTGATGCTAAATACATGGATGCTTTCTGTAGTAAACAAACACACAATCGCGATTTTGTCAGAGAGTATGTAGATGCTTGTCGTGCATATGGGTTAAAGGTGGGACTTTATAAAACACATATTAATTGGCGCTATCCGGGCTATTATGATGTAACGGGAACCAATTGCAAACCTAACAGGTTTGGTTATAAGACGGATATTGCTCACAAAGAAAATGTAAGGTTGATGAAAGAGGAAATGTATTGTTTAACCAAAGAGCTGTTAACAAAATATGGTAAAATTGACCAGATTTTTTGAGATGGTGGCTGGCTGGCTCAGCAAGGTTCGGACGCTGATGCCGCATATTTCTGGGAATCAGGTAAGTATCTTGACCCTAATAATGATTGGAAAGTCAATCCCTATTTTCAGGACATCGATTCGGCTACAGGAAAACCTTTGGGAATAATGGGAATGGTTCGTAAGTATCAGCCTGATTGTATTGTTAATCCCCGCAGCGGCTGGTATGGTGATTAAAAAACTGAGGAAGGCTCAGCATCCATAAAAGGGCCAATACGTACCCAAGAAATTTATGAAAAAGAAATGATAATGTCCACAGTCTGGGGATATACTCCGCTGCACGAAGACCCTGCAAATGTAATTTCAACCAGTGGAATCAAACGTATGCTTGTTGATTGTACCATACGAAATATGGCTTTTTTGCTTAATGTTGCTCCTGACCGACATGGCAAAATCTCCCAAACAGAAACCAAAGTATTACTGGAAACAGGTAAATGGTTACAACATACCGGTGAAGCCATATATGGGACATATGGTGGTCCCTGGCAACCCAAAGACGGGCTTTATGGATATGCATATAAAAACAATACCATTTATCTGTTCTTACTCGAAGATTACAAAACAACTACATTTACATTACCTCCGGTAAATAAGGGACAAAAATTAGTTAAAGCTTATATGGTGGATAACAAAAAACAGATCAATGCAAAACAGAACAGTAACAGGGAAATTGCTTTATCAGGCATAGACAAACCTGCTAATCAGATATCTATTATAGATATCGAACTCAATAAGAAAGTAATGGAACAATAAATAATAAATGAGCTTTGTTTAAAGAAAATTTTTGCAGTTGTCAAACCTGATTTCTAACATCATAATTTACAATTTATGAAAAAGAATTTTCTAAAATCAATATTCGCTTCCGGAATAATATCTGCTTTGTTCTTGATATTATCCTCTAACGCAGAAGCACAAAATTCACAGCAATCAGTCCCTGGTAAAAGAGTCAGGGAGTGCTTCGATTCTGACTGGATGTTTCACAAAGGAAATATTGCAATAAAATATGCCTTTAATACATCTAAATACGGAGGGTTGACAGACACAAATGTAAAAGTTGTATCTGATGAAACAACAGTAATTGATTACACCGATGTAAAGAAGTTAAGTGTATTTAAGCCCGCTGACTGGCAAAAAGTTGATCTTCCTCATGACTGGCTTGTTGAAGAACCTTTTGTAAATGATAATTCAATTGGCGTTCAGCCAGGTTCGAATGGTTTTCGCCCATTAGGTATTGGATTCTACAGGAAAGAATTCGAGATTCCTGAAACTGACAAGGGCAAAAAAATATCAATTGAATTTGATGGGATCTTCAGGAACAGTACTGTCTGGGTTAATGGGAACCTCATGGGTAACCACCTAAGTGGTTATACACCATCGAACTATGATCTGACTGACTATCTGCGTTACGGTAATGAGGGTAAAAATGTGGTGCTTGTAAAGGTCGATGCAAGAGATTATGAAGGATGGTGGTATGAGGGCTGCGGTATTTACAGGCATGTCTGGCTGATTAAAACCGGCAAATTGCATGTTGCAAGGTTCGGAACTTATATCACTACACCTGTTGTTTCGGATATAAAAGCTGATGTTGAAATCAAAACTACCCTGAAGAACGAATATAATCTGGCTAAGAACATTACGCTGATTTCGAGTATTGCAGACAATAATAATGTTATAATAGATACCAAAACAATTTCACAGACTATCGCTCCTTTTAGTCAGACAGAGATATCGCAGACCGGATTAATTCAGAAACCCCTGCTATGGTCTCCTGAAACGCCAAACCTGTATAAAGTACTTACTGAGGTTATAGAAAACGGAAGTACAATTGATACCTACGAAACTACTTTCGGTGTGAGAACAGTTGAAATTACTAATAACGGTTTCTACCTCAACGGGAAACTATACCCGGTAAAAGGTACAGCAAACCATCAGGATTTTGCAGGTGTCGGTGTTGCACTTCCTGACAAATTAAATGAATATAAGATTAAGCTTCTTAAAGAAATGGGATGCAATGGATACAGGTGCGCCCATAATCCTCCCACGCCTGAGTTGCTTGATGCATGTGACAGGCTTGGTATGCTTGTTCTCGATGAAAACCGTATTTTTTCCGGCACCCGGGATGGATTAAATAATCTGACCGAATTACTCTTCAGAGACCGGAATCATCCATCTGTATTTATGTGGTGCATGGAGAATGAAGAATCAGTCCAGGGAACCGTAATGGGAACCCGTCTTGTTACAACCCTGGTTGAGACAACCCATAGAATTGATCCGACCCGACCTGCTACTGCAGCTGTTAATAATGCCTGGAATGAAGGCGGATTTAGTGATGCACTTGATGTAGTGGGCTATAATTACGGACAGAGAGGTATGCAGTATGTGAAAGACCGTGAAAAATTTCCACAGCGAAAAATGTTTGTTACCGAAAGTACAAGTTACGTTTCAACACGTGGCGAGTATGAAGATAATAAAGAAAAGGGATATGTTTCAAATCTCGGAAAAGGTGTCCCCTGGGGGGTGGAGCCGGGAAAGGATTGGGAAGATATCGTTCAATATCCATACCTCGGCGGTATGTTTGCCTGGACTGGTTTTGATTACCGTGGTGAACCAACTCCGTACAGATGGCCTTGTGTAACTTCACATTTCGGCATTATGGATTTATGTGGTTTCCCGAAAGATGGATATTATGCCTATACAGCAGCCTGGACCAATAAACCCGTTGTTCATATTTTTCCACATTGGAACTGGCCCGGCAAAGAAGGAAAGTCAATGAAGATACAAGGGTATTCCAATTGCGACGAAGTCGAGTTATTCGTTAATGGTGAAAGTGCAGGAAAGAAAAAAGTTATTCCTTTCAACAAACTGGTTTGGGATGTTGTATATAAACCCGGAAGAGTTGAAGCCAGAGGTTATAACAAAGGAAAAACAGTTTTAAAAGATATTGTGGAAACAACCACGGCCCCTGCACAGTTAGCCCTGAATAGTGATTGCAGTACACTTAAAGCAGATGGATGTGATGTGGCTGTAATTAAGGTCGTCATTAAAGATGCTGAAGGAAGGGTGGTCCCGACTGCTGATAATATTGTGAAGTTCTCTATTGAAGGTCCTGGCAGGATAATTGGCACAGGTAATGGGAATCCGTCAAGTCATGAATCCGATAAAGCTAACCAGCGAATGGCTTTCAACGGTTATTGTCTGGTCCTGGTACAAGCAGACAGGTTAGCAGGCGAAATAAAATTAAGTGCCTCCTCCGGAACACTTAATAGTGCTGAAATAATACTTGAATCTGTGTATTCTAAAATTAATCCTAAATAGAAATGAAAATCAAGCATTTAATCTTATTTTTTTTGTGCATTTTACCCTTCCTGTGCCAGGCACAGGAAATGAAATCCTACCAACAGACAAATGCAGGAATAAACATTAAGCTTACAGATGGGACTCTCAGCATTTTCCCGATGGCGGATAATGCTATGAGGATCAGATTCTTTAAAAACACGCTGCCTGAGGATATTGAACTGATTTTCATAAGAGACTCACAGAATCCTGTATTTAAAGTTAACGACTCCCCTAATGCTTTGGAAGTAAAAGGAATTAAGATAATGGTCTCAGTCGACAAACAATCCGGCACACTGTCGTTTGCAGATAACACTGGTAAAATCTTCCTGAAGGAAAAAGTGAATTCACGCAAATTGATCCCCGATAGTGTAGGAGGAGAATCGTGCTTTATGGCAGAACAAAGTTTTGAATCACCTGCCGACGAATATCTATTCGGACTGGGTCAGTTTCAGGACGGACAATATAACATAAGGAGCGTGAGCCGTCGTTTGACACAGGTTAACTCCCAAATTTCCATACCCTTTATTTATTCAAGCAAAGGATTTGGATTACTTTGGCATCAGTATGGTCTTACCGACTTTAACCCGACCGATAATTTAATTACACTGGAAAAACAAGATCAACCGATTGCTGGTAACAATCAGACAAGTGAAGTTACTACTACCTCCGGGGCCCGGAGAGCAGGTCAGAGCCAGTCGACTTACACCGGTAAGTTTATGGTTCCGGAGAATGGAATATATTCCATATTTCTTGATCTGGGTGACATGGGAAACCGTCACTTCGTCGTTATTGATGGTAAACCCTGTATTGATGAGAGTAATATGTGGCTCCCCCCAACTGCAGGTACGTTGATAAATTTATCAGCCGGGGACCACCAAATACAACTGGTATGTAAATCGGGCAACACACCAAAAGTCTCATGGAAACTTCAGGACGACCTGACCACATTGCGTTCTCCCAATGCCAAATTACTCGATTATGTTGTGTTTTACGGTCCTTTGGGAGATGATATACTAGCCACTTACCGTAATCTTTCGGGTAATGCTCCTTTGCTTCCTTTATGGGCATACGGGTTCTGGCAATGCAGAGAACGCTATACTTCCGGTTCAAATTTAGTGGAAACAGTAAAAGAGTTCCGCGAAAGGAAGATCCCCCTGGATGTAATTGTTCAGGACTGGCAATATTGGGGGAAAAATGGCTGGGGTGTTCCAAAGTTTGATGAAATCAATTATGCCAATCCGGCAGGTTTTATCAAAGAATTGCATGATTTAAATGCCCATTTCAGCATTTCAATCTGGTCAAACCCCGATAAAAATTCAGAAATCGGTCAGGAGTATGTGAAAAAAAATCTTTATATACCGGATACTCCCTGGTTGGATTATTTCAATCCGCTTACAAGAGAAACCTATTGGAATACCTTAAAAGAGAATTTATTTACTTATGGTGTAGATTCGTGGTGGATGGATGCTACCGAACCTGAGAACGATGCTTTAAAAGGGGCAAAAACATACATAGGATTGGGCGATTTTTATCGTTTAACATATCCGTTAATGGTAAGCCAGGCTGTTTACGAGGGGCAACGCAAAACAACATCCGACAAACGTGTCTGCATCCTGACACGCTCCGCTTTCTCGGGGCAGCAAAGATACGGAACAATAAACTGGTCAGGTGATATCGGGGGAAACTGGGACGCATACAGACGGCAAATTGTGGCAGGCCTTAATTATTCTGTTACCGGATTACCCTACTGGACAACTGATATTGGCGGATTCTTTCGTCCTGGTAAGTCTCAGTATACTGATGTGAAATATCAGGAATTGCTGACGCGTTGGTACCAGTGGGGAGTTTTTAATCCCATATTCCGTATTCATGGATTCCAGACAGAAACAGAGCCCTGGAAATATGGTCAAACTGTTGAAGACAACATGCGCAAGATGATGAATCTTCGATACCGTCTGCTTCCTTATATCTATTCTGAGGCATGGCAGGTCACTAAAAACGGGTCAACTATCATGAGACCATTGGTGATGGATTTTTACGACGATACTGCCGCTTTAAACCAGCCATATGAATATATGTTCGGTAAGGCTTTTCTGATAGCACCTGTCACCGAACCTGATGTTAAGAAGTGGAAAATTTACCTTCCAGAAACATCTTCCTGGTATGACTTCTGGACCGGTGACAAATATAGTGGCGGACAAACAATTGAAAAAGAAACTCCATCCGACATTATTCCTTTATATATAAAAGCAGGTTCAATTCTCCCTATCGGACCCGAATTACAATACACCACTGAAAAAAAGTGGGATAACCTTGAAATCCGGATTTATGAAGGCGCCGTTGGCGAGTTCACCCTGTACGAAGACGAAAACGATAACTATAATTACGAGAAAGGAATTTATTCAACTATTTCTTTTAATTGGAATGATGCAAAAAAAACATTAACCATCTTCGACCGTAAAGGCTCTTTCCCTGGAATGTTGAAAGAGCGCAAGTTCAATATCGTACTGGTGACTAAAAACACAGGTATGGGAACTGGTATTACTGAAAAATTCGACAATGTGGTAACATATAAAGGGAAGAAAGTAGTAATTAAACTTAAGGGATAATATCAAATTTTCCTTATAAGAAAATGCACTCAAGAAATTAGACATTCTGCAAGCATTGTACAAAACCAGATAATTATCGGGTAATACAAAAAGAAAAATATCTATAAAAGTCAAATTTTTTATATATTTAACAAAAAAAAATATGAATAGTAAAAAGACTTTCAACCCTGGCAAACGATTTAATAATATTTCGTTGCCGATTTTATTTGCATTTGTATCCTTAAACCTTCTTTCGGGTAGCCTATTTGCCCAGCCGAATTTTTCAGGTTCATGGGCATTCAATGAATCGAAAAGTACTCTTGGTGACGGGCCGATGATGTCTGCAACATCAATGACTATTAACCATCAGCCAGATTTGATTTCTATAGACCTTGTTCAACCTTCGTTTGACGGGGGGGATGAAAAGAGAAGCGAAAAGTATACTCTTGATGGTAAGGAATCAGTCAACCAGGGTATGATGAATTCATCTGTGAAGACTATCACAACCTGGTCAGATGATAAGAAGGAGCTAAAATTCGCTAAAAATATCCTGTTCGATATGAATGGTGATAATATGGAGATGAAATCCACAGAAGCCTGGAGACTTTCTGATGACGGGAAAATTCTCACGGTGAAATCATTGATGTCCAGCCCAATGGGGGACATAGATTTAACTTTAATTTACGACAAGAAATAAATATTTTCCCTATAAAACTAAAAATCACAAGGGCACAAATCGTGGACTTTACAAGAGAGCATTGAGCATGCCCTGACTCAGAATATACAGGTTCGAAAAAGCCTGCTGACCAATGAGCGGTTTCATGTCAACGTCGATCACTCGAAGTGTCAGCCTTGTCAGATAAGTAATTCAAGCAGGGCATTATCAACTAATAGCTTACTTCAAGCCTTTATTGACGATGTGGAAATAATCGAATGCAACCTCAAATGGTGTTTCGGGCTGATTGGTTTGCTGTTGCATACCGGGGAAATTACCCATTCTGGCAGGTGCTACACCGTCGCAGACTATCAATCCGGCTTTTACATTATTTAATATAATGTCTTCTGAACCAATTGTTTTAAAATTCTTACCATCAGAGGAGCAGGATGCTGTGTAAAGGCTTCCTTTTTTCTCAAGCTTCAGAACCAGAGTATTGTCATCCTTTATTATGTCTTGAAGACTTAGAGTTGCTGCAGATTTCTCATAACCATCACTCTCTATCACAATATCTACTGAGCCTGGCTGAACTCCTGTTCCTCCGGGACCGCCAAATCCTCTTCTTCCTGTACTGGCCCTATATACCAGCTTAACAAAATTATCGTCATCCTGGTAAGCCAGAATTCCTGCATTCTGTGAGAATCCCGATGGTTTTCTGGAGCATACCATCTTTGATTCAATGGTCCAGTCCGTATTAGCACTCTGCAAAAGTATGTTCTCTGCATTATTGTTTTCGGCAATGATATCACCCTTTTCACTCGTTATGACAAGTGATCCGGCCTTTTTGGCAAGACTCCAGTGTGCAGGATTTTCCCGCACCCAGCTCCATTGCTTGCCCAGTGTCCCGGAATTGAATTCGTCGCTGACAGATTTGGTTCCGAAATTTATATTAAAGCAATTCTTTTCAAGAGTAACATTATCTGTCAGTGTAACTAATGCTGTTCCGGGAATACCGGCAGCCTGTAAAACATCCACAGAAACATCGGAACCTGCTGCAGTAGCATTAACAGTTGGAACACTTGAAGCATCTTTCAGAAGAATACTATAAGCCTTGACATCAGGATTAAGCCCTGATATACTCTTCCCGTTGACAGTTATTGAAGCTGGTCTGAGGTCAGGCATAATTTTAAGAGGATAATTGTTAGATACTGTCTTGCCATTAATAGTAACATATACAAATATCGATGCCGTTCCTACTGCATTTGCCTTAACCATCCCTTTATCATCAACACTTGCCACTGCCGGGTTATTACTCTTGTATGTAACACTGGCATTTTTAATATTATAGAAACTATCGTCAGACATAGATGCTGTAACGCTTGTCTGTACAGTATTCCCCGGTCTTAATACCACTTTACCGCATTCTGCCACAACAGTCTTAAGTACAGGATTATATGAGCCACTCATTGTTGCTGCTACCTGGCCCTTGATATCCTTAGACGATGCGCCTATTTCAAATATGTATTTCCCCTGATCGAACATTATCCTTTTATTCTTTGTATCCCAGAACCACAGATCTGAACAATCAATATCTATTGACACTGTTTTTATCTGACCTGCCGGTATCGTTACTCTCTGGAATCCCTTAAGCCTCTTTATAGGTCTCTCCAGTGAAGCAGGACTATCGGGAGTTCTGACATAAACCTGTACTACTTCGTCTCCGTCGACTGCTCCTGTATTCTTCACATCTACATTAACTGTTATCTTATCATTTGGTGTAATAACACTTTTGCTGATAGCAAAATTGCTGTACCCGAATGTGGTATATGACAGTCCGTATCCGAATTCATAAGAAACATCTTTCTTAAAATACCAGTAGGTTCTGCCGTTCTTGTCAGCACCACCTCGTAATGTATAATCTGTGAACTCAGGCAGGTCATTTAAAGATTTATAGAATGTAAGAGCCAGTTTTCCTCCCGGATTTACTTCTCCAAATAAGATTTTAGCCATTGCTGTACCCTGTGCCTGGCCATTGTAACCGGTCCAGATTATCCCAGGAACATTTGGATTATTTTTGAATTGTTCAACTTCAACCATCCCCATTCCCTGGATTACGACAATGGTATTAGGGTTAACTGCTGCAACAGACTTAATCAGCTCATACTGGTTGCCAGGTAATCCTATGGAGAACCTGTCAGATTCTTCTCTTCCCGTTGTTTGATCAGTACCAACAAAGATAACTGCAGCATCTGCTGAAGCAGCAAGGTTAAGAGTTTCTTTATCTATGGACTGTGCTTCCGGTTCATGATAAACGAGGACAATGGTTTGGGGTCCTGAAATACCCAGAGTATTAATTTTAACCGAAACAATTTTTGATCTTCCAAAACCACCAAAACCTCCAAATCTTCCGCTTTGCTGATCACTTTCAACCTTTTGTGAAGCAAGGATATTACCAGTTGCAGAACCAACCCTTACTTCGAGTAATCCACCATCACCGGATACAGTCATATTGAACCTTATTGAATCAACATTTGTAATATCAACATTATTATACGATGTCCAGTCGCCATCCTTGATCCCTCTGACGGAAGCTTGCCCAAATCTTGCAGATGTAATTAATCCTTTTGCAGAAGCATCGAATTTTGTTGCATCGTATTCCTTAACAGCCCCAGCTTTAGTTACAGTAGAAAAACCGATCATGTTAAAGAAATCGGTTCTTCTTGCAGTATTTCCACCTGAACTGTACACGACTTCAGTATTTATTTTATTTTGTTCAATATATTTTTTAATTCCTGCCAGGGGTGTAATTTTAAACGAGGGTTCAGCTTCTCCTGAATAATCCCCTAATTCAACCTTATCCGCTTGTGGTCCTAATACAGCTATTTTTTTTATATCATTTACATTGACAGGCAATGCTTTTCTGCCGGTTTTGGCGATAACATCATTCTTTAACAGAACTGGTGTTTTAGTTGCAACTTCAACTGCAAGGTCATTATGAGAGGGATCATTAATTATACTGGGTTTGATACCTGCATAAAAAACTTTGCCCTTTGGGTCAAATTCACCTAACCTCATCCTTACTGTGAATATATTAACAAGAGCTTTATCCATATCAGTCTCAGTGATCAGACCATCTTTTATTGCTTCAAGGGCACTTGTCTGGAAAACGCTTCCGCAATCTGTATCTACACCTGATTTCAGACCCATTGCAGTTGCTTCCGGGTTGCTTTTTGCATAGTGGTGGTTTGAAAAAATATCCGATATTGCTCCACAGTCACCGGTAACATATCCATTTAAGCCATAGGTTCTTTTAGCAATCGTATCAACAAAAAATTTACTGGCTGACATAGGGATGCCGTTTACGGCACTATAAGCTGTCATGATTGCCGGAAGATTATCTTTTTCAATAAGCGTTCTGTAAGGAAGGAGATAATACTCTCTCATGTCCCTGTCATCCATATCAGCACTTCCCGTATGACGAGTAAACTCTGAATTATTTGCGAAGTAATGTTTCCCGCAAGGTACTGCTTTCAGATAAAGAGGATCGTCTCCCATTAATCCCTGAACAAAACCACCGCCTATTTGCGAAACAAGAAATGGGTCTTCTCCAAATGATTCAGCGGTCCTTCCCCACCTTGGATCCCGGGCAGGTTCAACAACAGGGGACCAGTAGGTTAAAGTGAAAAGGAGATCGTGGTTAAAACCTCTGGCTTCATCAGCAATGACTGAAGTTTCACGCTTTATCAATGCTGGATCCCATGTAGCTCCTACTGCAACACTGTTTGGAAATGAAGTTGCCGTCATACCGCTGTTATTGTTCCTTCCTAGTATCCCGTGCAGGGCTTCACCCCAAACATCGTATTTATTAATTCCCAAACGAGGAATGGGAGGCATGGTATTACCCAATTGGCTTTGCTTCTCTTCGGGGGTCATCCTTGAAACAAGGTCAGCTGCTCTCTCCCGGAAAGAATAAGCTGTGTCAAGGTAAACAGGTTTTTTTGTATTGTCACTGCCGGGCATGAAAGCCATTATGGCAAAATAACATAAAATCAAGAAAAGGATTCTGATAATTTTTATTTTCATCTTATTGGAGTTAAGGAGTAAAACAATAGGGCAATAAAGTTAAGAAATATTATTTTCTGGCAATAGTTTTGCTTTAAAATCCTTCATGCCGCACCGAAATAGTATATAGAATATTAGCGTTTCCTGAAAAACAATCAAATCAGCTGCCCTGTATCACAATTGTTTCACCTTTGGCAGGAGTGTAATTTGTGGTTTTACCGTTAGTCCTGACAACACATGGGTTCCCAAGCAGCGACTTGATCTCAGATTTGGTCATTTTTCCGTCTTTCCATTCAATGTTGACTTCGAATCCTCCTCTTGCCCTAAGTCCGGTCACCGATCCATCTTTCCAGCTGGGAGGTAAAGCCGGCAATAAGGAGATTTCACCTGTATGGCTTTGCAGCAGAGATTCAGCAACACCTGCGGTATATCCGTAATTGGCATCAGACTGGTTACTTCCCGTATTATGAAGATTATTTCCAATTCCTCCTCTGGCCGATCTGGAAAGGAAGAAATTCTTTATAGTTGAATCAACCCTTTCTCCATTTTCAAGCCTGGCCCAATCGCATATATCCCATGCGCTGGTCCATCCGGTTCTCGCACGACGTGGTTCAAGCCATTTCTTAATGGCTGCAGCTATATCTGGGTTCCCTCTCAATGTTATGGAGTTGCCTGGGAAGAATCCAAAGTTTGCAGACATATTGTGACCCTCAGGGCCTCTTTTCCAGTCCTCGATCCATACCTGAAGAAGGCCGTCTTTTCCTATCTGATATGGAGGTATTTTTTCAAGCGCTTCGGCTAGTTTAGAACCGAACTCCTGATCCATATTTAATATCTTTTCTGCTTCAATGATATGAGGGAAAAGATCTCTGATTATGCCAATATTCATTGTTGTTGATGAGGATAAGAACGCCTCCGGCGCTTTATCTCCGGTAAAATATCCCAGTTCCGGCGACATTGAGAAAGGAATGACAAGCCACTTATGCTTTGGTTCAACTGTCATAATATCCATCAGGAACTGGGCTGAGCCCTTCATTATCGGGTAGTACTCTTTAAGGAATTCGACATCTCCGGTAAAAAGGTAATGTTCCCATATATGCTGACAAAGCCAGCTTCCGCCTACCGGCCACATACCATACCTTGCTGCATCCACCGGTGCTGTACCCCTCCATAGATCGGTATTGTGATGCAGAACCCATCCTCCTGCATTGTAATATGTTTTCGCAGTTTTCGCACCACTTTCAGACAGATCCCTGATCATATTAAATAATGGCATATGACATTCCGACAAGTTAGTGACCTCAGCGGGCCAGTAGTTCATCTCAGTGTTTATATTTACGGTATATTTGCTTCCCCAGTTAGGCAGCAAAGACTCATCCCACCGTCCCTGCAGGTTAGCCGGTTCGCTGCCTGGCCTGCTGCTTGAAACCAGAATATAACGGCCAAATTGAAATATTTTGGCTAAAAGATCCGGGTCGGGCAAACCTTTCTTGAGATCGGCAATCCGCTCATCTGTTGGCTTCTGATTCATCGACGGGTCACCTATTTTTAAATGGACTCTTCCCATCAACCCGGTGAAATCTTTTAAATGAGTATCCTTCAAAGTATTAAAGTCCTTGCCATTGACTCCGGTCATAATTTTTTCGCAGGTGGCTGCCGGATTTCCGCTAATATCAGTATAATTTACAAAGCTTGTTGCTGTCGTAAGAATGAATGTCACCGAATTGGCTTTTTTAATAACAAGACTTGAATCGGTTGATTCAATAGTCCCTTTTTCCGGTTTAGCAACCAGTGAAGTCTGAAAATTGAGCCCTGTGCCTTCAACCTTTGCTATAAGCCAGCTAACTGTTTTGGGAAGATATTTCCATGTACCGTCCATAATCAGCTTACCATCTTGTACTGTTGTTTTCTCCAGAAAAGGACTCTTAAGTTTTGCCTCAACCGATACCCGGCCAGGCTTGTTTGCCGATACTTTCATTACCATCACCCGGTCGGGGTATGACATAAATACCTCGCGGGTTATTTTGACATTGCCCTCGGTATAAGTAACCTTTACCACACCTGTTTCCATATCCAGTTCGCGATGGTAATCCTTTATAGAATCACCTGTCACATTGAAGTTCAGGAGCAGATCTCCTATAGGTTGATATGCCTGCTGTGCTGCAGGTTTTCCGTAGAAATGTTCATCCACCATTTTCTCTGCCTCCTGGAATCTATCGGCAAAAACAAGATCCTTAATCTTCCCGAAATACTTGAATGCGTCAGGATCGTCATAGTCATGAGGCCTTCCCGACCAGAACGTAGATTCATTTAAGGCAATCCTCTCATTTTGTACCTTGCCGAATACATTCGCGCCCATGTAACCATTCCCGATGAATAATCCATCGAGCCACACCCTGTCCGCAGGTTTATTGTACCACACGACCATATCCCTTTTATCAGGAGATTTTTGGTTTGGGCCTGAACAGGATGTTTGCAGGATTGTATTAGCCATCAACGCAATAAATAGTGCGTTCATGACAGTTGTTGTTTTTTTCATAAAATAAGATTTTAGTTTAATATCACAGATTTAAAACAGTTTCGAATTATCAAAGTAAAAATATAATATAAAGACAAGCAATACTACTGAAATAAAATAAAAGATAAAATCATAATTGTCTACTTAAATATAATTAATTTTTTTATTAAAAGAAACTGATATATTTATTACAATTTCTTTTCGGGAAATCGATCGGGAACTCTTTGAGGTAGAAAATTCATAAAATTTTACTGACGGGAATTAAATAATTAATAGATTTAAAGTTCAAAAAAAATAGAATTATGTATCCTGTTCATTATACCAGGTACACTCATTTACAAAAAAAAAGATAAAATTGAAAATGAATAAAAAAAGAATAATAATCATCTGTATCCTGTCATGGATAATTATTACAGGAAGTGCTCAAAGCGACACTTATTTAAAGCTTTGGTATTTACATCCTGCTAAACAATGGGTTGAAGCTCTGCCTGTCGGAAATGGTCGTTTGGGAGCAATGGTGTATGGTGATCCTATGAATGAAGTAATTCAGCTTAATGAGAACACGGTTTGGGCCGGATCACCTTATCGAAATGATAATCCTGAGGCCAGGGAGGCGTTGCCGGAAGTGAGGAAGCTGATCTTTGAAGGTAAATATAAAGAAGCTCATGATCTGGTTAACCAGAAGTTTATAAGTAAAATATCCAACGGGATGCCATATGAAATAATGGGGAACCTCAGGCTTGTATTCCCCGATCATGAAAATTATTCAGATTATTACCGCGAGCTTGATATTGATAAGGCTGTAGCCTCGAGCAGGTATCGCTCCAATGGAGTCTATTACCAAACAAGTGTCTTCAGCTCCTATCCCGACCAGGTTCTGGTAGTCCGCATAACAGCTGATAAGCCGGGTCAAGTAAACTTTTCTGCAACACTTGACAGACCTTCAAAGGTAAACTTGTCCGTAAACGATAACGATGAGCTGATCATGTCGGGAAAAACGAACGATTTTGAGAAAGTCAAAGGTAACTTGCTCGAGTTCGAGACAAAAGTGAAGATCCTGACATCAGGAGGAAAGGTCTATGCTGCTGATACTTCCCTCAATGTGGTCAACGCCGATCTTGCTACCATATATATATCCATGGCCACAAATTTCATGAACTACAATGATTTAAGTGCGAATACCTCTGAACGGGCAAATAATTATCTTCAGAATGCCATGAAGAAAAATTATGACCTGATATTAAAAGATCATATCGGAGATTATCAGAAGTATTTCAACCGGGTTCGTCTCGATCTGGGTACAACAGATTCAGTTAAAAATCCTACAGACATACGTCTTGAACAATTTTCAAAGGGGAATGATCCACAGCTTGTGACCCTATACTTCCAGTTCGGGCGTTATCTTCTTATATCTTCATCGCGGCCCGGCGGCCAACCCGCCAACTTGCAGGGTATCTGGAACGATCAGCTTATACCATCATGGGACAGTAAATACACCATCAATATAAATACCGAAATGAACTACTGGCCCTCCGAGGTCGCAAACCTCACGGAAATGAACGACCCCCTGGTCCAGATGGTCCGGGATCTTTCCGTGACAGGCAAAAATACGGCCATGGACATGTACGGCGCCGAGGGGTGGGTGGCTCATCATAATACAGATATCTGGCGTTTTACTGGTCCTATCGACGGGGCTAGTTGGGGACAATGGCCTATGGGCGGAGCCTGGCTGTCTCAGCATCTTTTTGATAAGTACGATTACAATGGTGATAAGGAATTCCTGAAGTCAATATACCCGGTTGTTAAAGGTGCCAGCTCATTCTTCCTGGATTTCCTGGTTGAGGAGCCCGAACATAAATGGCTAGTGGTTTGTCCTTCCCTTTCTCCGGAAAATGCTCCTTCTACTCATCCGAGAGAAGCCATATCTGCAGGAACTACTATGGATAATCAGCTGGTCTTTGATCTTTTCACACGTACTGCAAAAGCAGCCGGAATTCTTGGGGTTGATCATGAACTGGCAGTTAGACTCGAAAAGGCATTGAAACGACTTCCGCCAATGCAGATTGGAAGCTGGGGTCAGCTGCAGGAATGGATGTACGACTGGGATAACCCTAAGGATAACCACAGGCACGTTTCTCACCTTTATGGCCTGTATCCATCAAACCAGATCTCGCCTTACAGGACTCCTGACCTTTTTTCAGCAGCCAGAACATCCCTTGTGGCAAGGGGTGATGAATCTACAGGATGGTCTATGGGATGGAAAGTTAACCTGTGGGCCAGGCTTCTTGATGGCGATCATGCCTTTAAACTCATCACCGATCAGCTGACTCCTTCCATTCAGCCTAACGGTCGGCAGAGAGGAGGGACATACCCTAATCTGTTTGATGCACATCCCCCGTTTCAGATTGACGGTAACTTCGGATGTACCTCGGGTATTGCCGAAATGCTCATGCAAAGTCAGGATGGGGCTATTCATTTGTTACCGGCACTACCTGATGCATGGAAAACAGGAAGTGTGAAAGGGCTAAAGGCCAGAGGTGGCTTTGAAGTCGATATTAAATGGGGAAATGGCGAAATAGTATCTGCATTAATTAAATCCTCTCTGGGAGGAAATTGCAGAATACGTTCTTTCGTTCCCCTGAAAGGGAAAGGACTTAAAGTGGCTAAGGGTCAAAATACAAATCCTTTCTATATTACTCCTGAAATAGTGAAACCATTGAACCATTCCGAAAATACCTCATCTTCTTCAACATCAGGGAAAGTATATGAATATGATATAACAACCAGAAAGGGCAGTTCTATCGAAATTACCAAATTGTAATCGATATAAAGATCTTATTAATATTAAACAAACCGGCCAAATTTGATTTTGACTGGAATTTTAGGAACTAAAAGACAATTTAAATGATGATTAAAGCAAAAAGTAAGAGTTTATTTCTGTTATTTCTTCTGATCCCTGCTTTCTCGATATGTCAGGTAAGGTTACCAAAACTTATCAGTAATGGCATGGTTTTACAACGAGATATAAAAGTAAAGGTTTGGGGCTGGGCTTCAGAGGGTGAAAAGATTTCCGTAAGTTTTATCGGTTCAATATACCGGACCACAGCAAATAAAAACGGTGAATGGGAAGTGATCCTTCCCGAATTGAAAGCAGGCGGACCATATACAATGAAAATTGATGCAAGCAATTCAATCATTATCAATGATATTCTAATAGGTGACGTGTGGATTTGTTCCGGACAGTCAAACATGGGTTCCCTGAGAGGATTCTCTGTCAATTACCAGGAGGAAATTGCACAATCGGAAAACAAGTTTATAAGGCATTTCTCTGTATCCCAGGGATTTAGTCTTGGCGATAGATACACTGATCTTAGGTCGGGAAGATGGATAAGCGCGAATCCGAAAGATGTAATGAACTTTGCTGCTGTTGGTTATTTTTTTGCTAAAGCGCTTTATGATGTCTACAAAGTCCCCATCGGACTGATAAATTCTTCCGTTGGTGGTTCCTCGGCAGAAGCTTGGATCAGCCAGGAAGCAATAAAGTCTTCATATCCAAAATATTACCAGGATATTGTAACGTACCGGGTTCCTGGATACCTGGATAAAATAAATAAGGATGACAATGAGAGAACACAAGATTGGAACAGACGTATAAAACAAAATGATGAGGGATTTAAAGACCCGCAGAATTGCTGGAATAAGGAAGGTCTGAACACCATTAACTGGGAAAAGATGAATGTGCCTGGTCTTTGGAGAAACACAAAAACGGGACCGATGGCCGGGGTTGTATGGTTCAGAAAAGAATTCGACATTCCTGCTGCTATGATCGGAAAACAGGGCGTTCTGCTGCTTGGTAGAATTGTTGATGCTGATTCAGTATATATAAACGGAAAATTTATTGGTTCAATAGGATCACAATGGTCGCAGAGAAATTATAGAATCCCAGACAACCTGCTCAGAGAAGGATCAAATATTATTGTTGTCAGAATAGTAAATTTCAATGGTTACGGTGGCTTTGTTCCAGGTAAGCCTTATAGAATATCCACAAATGAAAATTCTGTTAGCCTGGAAGGTGAATGGAAATATCGCATTGGTGTCTCTGCAGAACCCCTTCAGGACAGGTTAGCTACCTATAAAATACCGTCCGGGCTTTTCACAAGCATGATTGCTCCTCTTCTAAACTATAAAATCAAAGGTGTTGTCTGGTACCAGGGAGAATCAAACACATTCCGGGCAGGGGAACATTATGATCTTTTCAAGTTGCTCATCAAAGACTGGCGTTCCAACTGGAATTGTGGCGATTTTTCTTTTCTATATGTTCAATTACCTAATTACATTGAAACGTATAATGAAACTACAATGTATGATTGGCCCCTGTTGCGTGAAAGCCAGCTTAAAGCTCTTACAATACCTAATACCGGGATGGCAGTAACTATCGATATTGGTGAGGAAGGAGACATACATCCCGGAAACAAGAAGGATGTTGGAATCCGGCTGGCTCTTGCCGCAAGAAAAGTAGCATACGGTGACAAATCGGTTATATATTCCGGTCCGGTCTATAAATCTATGACCATAAACGGGAATAAGATTACTCTGACTTTTTCCAATTCAGGGAGCGGGCTGGTTTCAGGAAATGGAGGAGAACTAAGGAGCTTTGAAATTTGCGGTATAGATAATAACTGGATTTCTGCAAAGGCAATAATTGAAGCCGGGAAGGTAGTCGTCTGGAATGATCAGATCCCCCTTCCTGTGGCAGTAAGATACGCCTGGAGAAATAACCCGGAAGGGGCAAACCTGTATAATAAAGAGGGATTGCCAGCTTCACCGTTCAGAACCAGTGATCTGTATTAAAAGATAAGGGGAACCGGCGGGTTGATAACCCTCCTATTGCCTCTTCTTATGATTATTTAACAATTACAGTCCCGCCTTTTGTTATCCCTGATTCATTAAAGGCATCTATGCTGAAATAGTATTTTATATCCTTGTTCAGACTTCCAAGATTAAGGGTGTTTGCACCATACACCATAACTGATGTGTATAATTTATTTGCATCTGTCCCGTAATTGACAATATAACCCGTTGCATTATTGTCTGCAGGCCATTCAACGGTAACTCTCCTGGTGTCGGCTTCATCCCGGAGGACATTGAATTCAGCGATCTTTGCAGGGGTATTTCCTTCCCTGTTGCCGAAAATGCGAAGATCGTAAATCGAGAATCTTCCGTCAGGCACTTTTACATTTTCAATCCTGATATATTTTGTTTTAACCGGTTTTTCCAGTTCTATATAGTCATGGCAGGCATCAACTGTATTATTGCTTTTATCAACAATTACATCCCAATTCTTATTGTCGGCAGAAGCAAGAATCCTGTAACTGTAATAAATGTCTTTACTTTCCGGTTTAAGGTTTGATTCGTTATCAGCAAAATTAACCTGTATCGCATTCACGGTTGCATTATCATCCAGTTCCACGCTCAGCCATTCTCCTGCCTCTCCCGAACTGGCAGACCACCAGGTTCTGATATCTTCATCAAAGGCATTTTTTAAAGGATATGTTTCCAGTGATGATGAGGCTTCCGCATTTTTATTATAGGATAGCAGCATCCAACCTCTGAAAAGGGACTCTTTTTCAAAATCGATTTTGCGATCAGGCATTATTGTCGGATAATCTCCAAAAGCAGTAATTGTTCTCATGACACCATCCTTGTCAAAAGCTATCGGAAACAACCCAAGACGGCGTTCAAACATATGACGTATAGAAATGCTCATTGTGGAAATATGCCAGTAATTACCATATTTGTCTTTAAATGTTGAGCTGTGTCCGGCACCCCCTGCAAAACCTGATGGTTTATAGGAAAAAGGACTGTATGTTTCATATTTAAATGGTCCAAGCGGTGAATCGGAAGTATAAACACCATCGGCATAAGTTTTAAATTCGGTTCCGGGGGCAGCGTACTGAAGGTAGTAACGGTTGTTATATTTTGTCATCCAGGCTCCTTCATTCCAGCCGTTTCTCGTTAACTCATTTTGTTCACCCGGGACTTCCCACCCATATTTATCCTGGTTATGTTTAATAAAGACTTCAGGTTCGGTAGCTGCCTGCATTCTTGAATTAAGCCGTACTCCGTAAATAGGAAGGAAATTTGAACAGCCCCAGTACAGATAAACTTTTCCGTCATCATCCTGGAAAAAATTCGGATCCCATATCGCAAAGGGAAGTGTGTCACTTTTCGGTTTCCAATTGTCTTCCAGGGGATTGGTGGTATAATAGAGAGGCTTTCTTACATCTGCAGAAGCAGCATAATATGTTGTATCATTTACTGTTATCGCGTCAGGTGCATAGTCTTCTATTGGCAGAGATTTTATTGGAAGGAAATTCCAGGTGAGCATATCGTCAGAATACCAGTACCCACCACTATGAGAGGCAAACAGGATATATTTATCCTTATACATTACCATAGCAGGATCAGCTGCTTCCCTGTAGGAGGTATCATTTGTGAATTGGAAACGATAGTTAAGGTTCATAGGATTGCAATAGCTCTTTTCTTTTTCAGTTTTTTCTGATGAACAAGAAATAATTAAAAGGAGTAGTACAAGTATCTTTTTCATTTCTCTGAGATTAATTTCTATCTGGGAATCGGGTTTCATTTAAATCTAAAATAACGCTTTTACAATTATTTCACCAAAATTATTGTTAATTAAATATTTCCTGATGCAGGAATTATCTGTATAATCCTAACTTCCCCTCCTTCCTGACCGGTGACTCAGTAATTCGACAGACGGGTTCGCCTGATGGTAAGAGTGAGTATTCCCATTAAGAGCAGTGCGCCTCCCAGTATCCAAAGAGACATCCCGATACTCCCGGTCCTGTCATTCACGATTCCGACCAGGGTAGGACCGACAAATCCCCCCAGGTTACCGACTGAATTGATGAGTGCAATTCCTCCGGCGGCTGCCGTTCCGCTCAAAAAGGTTGTCGAAAGTGCCCAGAAAGGTCCCATCGCTGATTTCAACCCGACCAAAGAGGCCATCAATGCAATCATGGCTAAATATGGATTCTGCAGGTATGCACTGAAGCCAAAGCCTGCTGCTGCAGCAAAAGCTGATATTGCAACATGCCACCGTCTTTCCCCTGTTTTATCGGAATGGTATCCGATTATAAGCATAACCACAATAGCTATGAGATATGGAATTGCATTTATCAAACCTACAACAGAATAACTCTGAAGGGAGAATTCCTTTATGATTGATGGCATCCACATTTCGTATCCGTATATCCCGACAGTCAGCAGAAAATATATGAGACAGAGCAGCCAGATACGGCCACTCATTAGAGCTTCAGACAGACGAAAATGCGCCCGACCCTTTAACTGAAGTGTCTCTTCGTCAAGACGTGACTTGATCCAGTCTTTTTCTGTGGAGGTGAGCCACCGCGCTTTCTGGGGACGGTCAGGAAGGACCAGAATGACTACCAGTCCCATAATTACAGCCGGTATACCCTCAAGAAGGAAAAGCCACTGCCAACCCTCCAAACCTTGTAAACCGTGAAGTTCAAGAATGGCCCCGGAAAGTGGAGAACCAACAATTCCAGCCACAACGGTACCTGTAGCGAAAAGGGCCACCGTATGAGCTCTCTGCTTGTCAGGGAACCAGTATGTAAGATACAGGATCATTCCCGGATAGAAGCCAGCTTCAGCTATGCCGAGAATAAAGCGTATTAAATAAAAACCCGTTGTACTGCCAATGAACATCATCGAGGAGGAAACAATGCCCCAGACTATCATAATCCGCGCTATCCATATCCGGGCTCCGACACGTTGAAGTATAAGGTTGCTGGGTATCTCAAAAAGAAAGTAGCCGATAAAGAAAAGTCCGGCCCCTATACCATACACACTGCCGAAAATACTCTCATCCACACCAAGAACCTCCCGCAACTGCAGCTTTGCAAAGCCAATATTTATACGGTCAACATAAGCTATTATGTAACAGATAAACATCAGCGGAATAAGACGCCAGATTATCTTCGAATAAAGGCTGGCTGATTGTTCCGGAGTCAGAACTACCATGTTGGATTGCAGAGAGGAAGTTGAAGATATTGGATTCGTTCCGTGACCAGGTTCCTGATCATCAATGGGACCAGTATGTTTCATCATTAAGTTTTAATAGTTTACAGATATATTCAGGACACCCAATCAACAATAAAAGAGAGATTATAAAATATAACCTTTTCATATTCACAGTGATTTTTGTTGCATTAAATTATGGCAGCTTAAATGTACCATAAAATTAAAAATGAAGTAAAGAATAAAATTGTAAAAAAGTGTCAACTTGATCATTTTTATAGGCACAACTGATGGGAGAGGGTAGGTTATTTCTCAAACTCCTCATCAAAACCCTGCATATAAAAGTCAGGCAAATCTTAAATAAATGTTATGGAGAACCTTGAATAATGTTAATTATTTAGAAGGCATCAGAAGGTAGCCAACAGATAATAGAAAGAAGTTCTTTTAAAGGGCAATAAGAAATAATAGTTTTTATCTATCTTAGTTCCAGATATAGTAAAGATATTATAACGATGTAATAAATGAAAATAAACTGTTTATAAATTTGGTAATAATAAGTGTATGTATTTTAAATTCAGATAAATATACATATAAACATCTAAAATACTACTTTTGCAGATAAGGTTATTACAATTAAGGTCGTAAATAGATTTATAATGGATTTAAATTCTCTAACAGCCATTTCTCCTCTTGACGGAAGATACCGTCAGAAAGTATGTGATCTGGATCTCTATTTTTCGGAATTCGGCCTTTTTAAGTATCGGTTAATGGTGGAGATTGAATACTTCATTGCTCTTTGTGATATTCCACTTCCGCAATTAAACGATTTCAGGAAGGAAAACTATCAGGAGCTTCGATCTATATATGAGGAATTTAACATTCAGGATGCTGAAAAGATTAAAGAAAGAGAAAAGATCACCAATCACGATATAAAAGCTGTTGAATACTTTCTCAAGGAAAAGTTTTTCCATTCAGGTTGGGGTAAATGGGGCGAATTCATTCATTTTGGCCTTACATCACAGGATATTAATAATACAGCTCTCCCCTTATCTGTAAAGGATGCGATGATAAATGTGTATTTTCCGTTTCTTTTTGAACTGAGAGAAGTACTTGCTACACTTGCTGATGACTGGAAGAATATTCCTATGCTTGCAAGAACTCACGGTCAGCCTGCATCGCCTACACGGCTTGGTAAAGAGTTTTTAGTCTATGTAGCAAGAATTGATGAACAGTCAAAATATTTCGGACAGATACCATATTCATCAAAATTTGGTGGAGCAACCGGTAATCTGAATGCACATAAGGTAGCCTATCCGGATATTGACTGGATCACATTTGCAAACAATTTCGTAAATGAAAACCTGGGACTCCAGCGTTCCCATCCTACAACACAGATTGACCACTATGACAATCTTGCCGCGTTATTTGATAATATGCGCAGGATCAATGTAATCCTTATAGATCTGGCACGCGATATATGGACATACATCTCCATGGATTATTTCAGACAGAAAATAAAAAAGGGAGAAATCGGATCATCAGCAATGCCACATAAGGTGAATCCTATTGATTTCGAAAATGGCGAGGGTAATCTTGGATATGCAAATGCGATCTTCGGGCATCTTTCCGAAAAATTGCCAATCTCAAGACTTCAGCGCGATCTTACGGATTCGACGGTCCTCAGGAACATAGGAGTACCGATCGGACATTCTATCCTTGCTTTCAATTCAATTCTTAAGGGGCTGAACAAACTTATCATAAATCCTGACAAAATAAAGAGCGACCTGGAGAATAACTGGGTTGTGGTAACCGAAGCTATACAGACAATACTTAGACGGGAAGGCTATCCCAGGCCTTATGAAGCATTACTCGACCTGACACGGACCAATGAGAAAATTACTTTTGAATCAATAAATAACTTCATTGAAAACCTTGATGTCAGTGATTCGATTAAAGACGAATTAAAGGCTATTACCCCGTTTAACTTCACCGGTTTCTAAATCAACAGATTTTAAAATGAATAATATCAGGCTTTTGCTGAAATATATATTACCTTATAAATGGTCAGCTGTTAAAAATATCCTTTACAACATTCTTAGCGCACTATTTGCACTTTTTTCCTTTACTCTCATTATCCCTTTCCTGAATATACTTTTTAGCAGGCTCGAAATAGTCGAATATCCGGGCAAGTTTCAGGCAAGCTTTGAATATTTTAAAGCATTTGGAGGTTATTACCTGTCCCTTATTGTCCAAAAGCATGGACCGGAGGGTGCTCTTCTGCTTGTAAGCATAGTATTTGTCGTTGCAAGTATTCTCAAGAACGGATTCATATTTTTAGCTAACAACAGTATGGCTTTTATAAGGGCCAGCACAGTACGTGATCTTAGAAAAAAGATGTATGAAAAAGTACTGCGGCTGCCTTTATCTTTTTTTACTGATGCCAGGAAAGGTGATCTGATGACAAGAATATCCAACGATGTTCAGGAAATTGAGATTTCTGTAATGTCTTCATTGACAATGCTTTTTAGAGATCCGGTTTATATCCTTGTCTATATTGTTTATCTTTTAATTTCCAGTTACCAGCTGACTATGTTAGCCCTTGTGCTAATGCCTGTCAGCGGGTGGTTGATTGGACGTGCCAGCAGAACTCTGAGATCATCTTCATTGATGGGCCAGCAAAACCTTGGAAGGCTTCTTTCCATAGTTGAGGAAACACTCTCAGGACTGAGGATAATAAAAGGTTTTAATGCCGAAAAAAAGATGAAGAGCCAGTTCAATTCTTCAAATGAAGAGTATTCCAAGGTTTTCAAAAGAGTTACCCGTAAAGCCTACCTGGCCTCACCGCTAAGTGAAGTGCTGGCTTCCTTTGTCGTGATAATCCTCATGTATTTTGGCGGCCTTATAGCACTTAAGGGAGGTAGTAATATGTCTTCTGATAAACTGATAGCTTTCGTTATTGTCTTTTCCCAGATAATTCAGCCTGCAAAAAATATAACAACTGGATGGTTCGCCATACAGAAAGGAATGGCATCCATTGACAGAATAGACCAGGTACTTGAAGCTGAGGAAAAAATCACTGAAAAGAGTGATGCATTACCGATATCAAGCTTCAAAGAATCAATTGAGTTTAAAGGCGTATGGTATGCATATAACTCTGAACCAGTCCTTAAGGATATTAACCTGAAGATAATGAAAGGCCAGACGGTTGCGATTGTAGGTAAATCGGGAGCAGGAAAATCGACTATGGCCGACCTTATACCAAGGTTTATTGATTCTGACAAAGGTGCTATTCTGATCGACGGTGTTGATGTCAGAGATCTGAAAATGAGTGATCTCCGCTACCTCATGGGAATTGTCAGTCAGCATCCGATACTCTTCAATACTACATTCACTGAAAATATTGCTTTCGGCCTTGATTCGCCTGAAATGGAAAAGGTGGAAAGCGCCGCACGTATTGCAAATGCACACGATTTCATAGTTGAAACGGAGGAGGGTTATGATAATAAGGTTGGTGAATCGGGAAATAAGCTTAGCGGCGGACAGAAACAAAGGGTAAGTATTGCCAGGGCTATAATGGCTAATCCTCCAATACTAATTATGGATGAAGCAACTTCTGCCCTTGATACTGAGTCTGAACGGCTTGTTCAGGATGCAATACTGAAACTGATGAAAAACAGAACATCAATTGTGATCGCTCACCGTCTTTCAACAATTCAGCATGCAGATTTAATTGTTGTCCTTGATGAAGGTATGATAGTTGAAACCGGCACTCATAGTGAACTGATGAAAAAGAAAGATGGTATTTATGCAAGGCTTCATAGTTTTCAGGCCATTTGAGAGGGTTGAAGTGAGTTGAAAAGGGAACAGTAATTGTAGGATAACATTTAAGCTATATGAATAAACGGAAAAATGTTTTTTTGCTGACAGTTTTTTTTCTGCTAATTGCATTTTCAGGTGAGGCACAGAAGGTAAAACACACATTCAGATTCGGCGACACACAATTCCTGCTTGATGATCAGCCCTTTCAGATTATCAGTGGTGAGATACATCCTGCAAGGATCCCTGAAGAATACTGGAAACACAGGATTCAAATGGCTAAAGCTATGGGATGTAACACTATAGCAGCTTATATTTTCTGGAATTATCATGAATCTGAAGAGGGTGTTTTTGATTTTACCTCTGATAACCATAACATAGGTGAATTTATAAAAACAGTACAGGATGAAGATATGTGGCTGATCTTACGACCCGGTCCGTACGTATGCGCAGAATGGGAACTCGGGGGAATTCCTCCTTATCTCCTCCGAATACCTGATATTAAACTCAGGTGCATGGATCCTCGTTATATGGCGGCCGCTGAGCGTTATATTGCAAAGCTGGCAGAAGTGATAAGTCCTTATCAGATAACGATGGGAGGTCCGTTGCTTATGATACAGATTGAAAATGAATATGGCAGCTTTGGTAACGACCGTATCTATATGAAAAGACTCAAAGAGTTATGGGCACAGAATGGCATTGAGGTTCCTACTTTCACCGGAGATGGACCAACATCATATATGCTTGAGGCGGGTTCACTGCCTGGAAGTGCAGTAGGACTGGATTCAGGTACTTCTCCTGCTCAGTTTGAACTTGCTGCCAGAATGAATCCGGGTGTTCCGGTATTCAGCAGTGAGACTTATCCCGGATGGCTTACCCACTGGGGAGAAGAATGGGCCAGACCTGATACTGCGGAATTGTTGAAAGAGGTAAAATTCCTGATGGATAATAAGAAGTCATTTAACTTTTATGTTATTCACGGAGGTACTAACTTCGGATTCACCGCCGGGGCCAATTCAGGAGGAAAAGGTTACGAACCGGATATCACAAGCTATGATTACGATGCACCGGTTAATGAACAGGGTAAAGCAACTCCTAAATACCTGGCACTGCGTGAGCTAATCGGATCATACCTTCCAAAGGGGAAAAAGCTTCCCTCAATACCAGATCCTGTCCGGTCTATTGATATATCTCTTATCTTTCCAAACAGGTTTACATCAATCTGGGATAATTTACCTGAACCTGTTAACTCCGTTACACCCAAGCCATTTGAAGCATATGGACAGGATTATGGCCTGATATTATACCAGACTCAGCTGATAGGTCATAAGAAAGGAAAACTGACTGTCACTGATATTCACGATTATGCAACTGTATTCCTGAATGGAGAATATTTAGGACGCCTGGACAGGCGAGAAGGGATCAATACAATTGACTTGCCTGAAAGCAATGTGCCCAATCCTGTGCTGGAATTACTCGTTGAAGGCATGGGACGAATTAATTATGGCCAATATCTTATTGACAGAAAGGGTATTACAGACAGGGTCACAATCGACGGAATGACACTCATGAACTGGAAAGTCTTTAACCTTCCGCTTGACAAAAAATTTATTTACGACCTTCGTTCTTCAGGAAAGATAATTAATAAGCAGGGTATTTTTTTTAAAGGTAATTTTTCTCTTCTTAAACTTGGAGATACGTATTTTGATGTCTCAAACTATAAAAAAGGTATTGTGTGGGTTAATGGCCACAATCTGGGCAGGTACTGGGATATAGGACCTCAGAAAAAACTATATTGTCCGGCATTATTCCTCAGACAGGGATTAAATGAAATTATTATATTTGATCTGCTTGAAACAGAGCCCAAACCCATAACCGGGGTGGGAACTGCTGACTGATTAATTGTTTATAAGGCTAAAACCTCAAAACCTTAAGCAGCTGAAGGCTATAAAGCCGTAATGGTCTTACGGTCATAAATTTATATGTTTTATAAATTATCTGTATTAACTACATAATATCCTTAAAACCAAATTATGAAAAAAGTTCAATTAATTCTATTCCTGTTGGCTTTTACTCTTCTGGCACAATCGCAAACAGTATGGACAAATATAAGAGACCTTGAAGCAGATCCGACCGGAAATATTAAGTGTACAAAAATCATAAATGATGCTATAAATGACCTCTCTGCCAAAGGTGGCGATACTCTGTTTATTCCTGCCGGCACTTTCCTAACAGGCCCTATTATTTTAAGAAGTAACATCACTCTGTGGCTTGATGCAGGCGCAATTGTCAGGTTTTCAGATGATTCTGATGATTATCTTCCCATGGTCCGGTCAAGATGGGAAGGTATCAGGGTTAAAAACTTTGCATCTCAGGTTTATGCTTATAAATGCGAAAATATTTCTATACGCGGGAGAGGACATTTTGAAGGGCAGGGCCAGAAATGGTGGGACTTTATGAGAAGTGCAGTCAACAGTCAGCAACCTCAGAGCAAGTGGCAGCAGATCTTCGCAAAAGAAAATGTTGAATTACTGGTTAAAACAATTATTTAAAACCCAGGAACAACTTCTTAAGGCCACCAATGATAACCACATATGAGTGTAAGAATGTTCTAATAGAGGGAGTCAGCTTTTCCAATCCTCCATTCTGGACGATTATGCCTGCATTTACGGATAATATCACAATTACCGGTATAACAATAGAAAATCCAAGCAATTCACCTAATACAGATGGAATTGATCCTTCTTCCTGCCGGAACGTGCATATTTCAAATTGCCATATCACCGTGGGGGATGATTCTATTGTAATAAAATCAGGTCGTGATGAGGACGGCAGGGAAGCTACCAGTCCAACTGAAAATATAACCATAACAAACTGCACAATGCTCAGAGGTCATGGAGGTGTTGTGATAGGAAGCGAAATGAGCGGAAATGTAAAACGGATAGCAATAACAAATTGTGTATTCGAAGGAACCGACCGCGGGATAAGGATCAAAACCATGAGGGGCAGAGGAGGCGCTATTGAGGATGTGCTCGTATCTAATATAGTCATGAATAACATGATTAATGAAGGCATTTTAATTACACTGCGTTATCAGAATACGAGGACTGAGCCACTATCAGAACGCACACCTGCATGTAATAATGTTAGAATTGCAAACATAGTACAGAGAGGCGGTCAGCGGCCTGTTGCAATTTACGGGCTTGGAGAGCGGGAAGTATCCCAAATCTCATTCAGCAATATGGAGACTATCACGAACAGAGGTATTAATTGAAAATGGTTCAGATATAAGCTTCCATGATGTGAAGATGGAAATAAAAGAAGGAAGTGCCCTCGAAGCTAAGGATTCCCAAAATTTAACCTGGTATAAGGTAACAGTTACTACACCGGTACCGGATCTTCCATTTTTAAAATTAGCCGGCTGCAATGGGGTGATTGTCACGAATTGCTATTAACCTGAAGCAATCACGGTTCTGGTTTCTGAGGATGAAGAATCAAAGAATATCATTATTGCGAATAATATTCTTCCCGGAACAGTATCTCTTTTCAGCAATAAAGGAAAGAATATTACAACATCCAATAATATAATCAAGAGATAAATACTAACATATAACATTGATTATGAGAAATATAGTATTATATAGTTTACTCTCAATTTTGTTCGTGCCCGGCATTGTAAATTGTGAACAAAATAAAGTATCAGGTAAAGAAAAATGGTCGGTCAGGATGGCCAATACGGTTCTGACACAGTCACACGATTCTCTGATCCGTTATGTTAGCGGAAAACCAAAATGGGCTTATGATGTTGCTTTCCTGGGTATGGCAGTTGATAAACTTGGGAATATTGACCCCAAGTATTCGAAATATATGGAAGACTGGGTCAACTATTTTGTTCATCCCGATGGTTCTGTAACCGATTACAGAATAAACGAGTATAATCTTGACAGGATATTTCCTGGCAGAGATGTCATTACTGTATATGAGCGGCACCCTGATCCAAAATACAAGATCGCACTTGATAATTTTATTGAACAGCTGAAGACACAACCTAAAACCAATTCAGGAGGCTATTGGCATAAAGAAATTTACCCCTGGCAAATGTGGCTCGACGGAATTTTTATGGCCTCGACCTATATGGCTCAGTATGCAAAGGTGTTCAATGCCCCTGAATGGTTTGATGTTGCCACTACCCAGACAAAAATGATATATGAGAAGACATTTGATCCGGCAACCGGTCTCCTTATGCATGCCTGGAATGAAAGCAGGCAGCAGAAATGGTGTGATCCGGCAACAGCACAATCACACTATCCCTGGAGCCGCGCAATGGGCTGGTATACAATGGCTGTAATGGATATCCTCGATTATCTGCCAGCTGATCATCCCGACAGGAAAGATCTGATAAACATCCTGCAGAAGACCTGTGATGCATTGCTCAAAGTAAGGGGTCCGAAATCCGGGATATGGTACCAGGTGCTTAATCAGGGTGGCAGGAAAGGAAACTACCTTGAAGGTTCAGGGTCTGCAATGTATATTTATATATTTGCGAAAGGAGCAAGGCTCGGTTATCTCGATGCGAAATATCGTAATACAGCCAACAGTGCTTTTGACGAATTTATTAAGCAGCTGGTAACTGTTGATGATAACGGATTGGTAACAATTCACAACAAATGTGGCGGCTGCGGGCTCGGGGGTAATCCATACAGGGACGGATCATATGAGTACTATATCAACGAAGAAAGGTTTGATAACGATACTAAAGGAGTGGCCCCGTTTATCCTTGCATCAATTGAACTTGATCGATAGACAGTCGCATCGGCATTATTTGCATCAGTATGACAATAGAGACATATTATATCCTAAAAAGCCTCCTGATGTGTCTGTCGTACATATTTTCAAATACACATTGCGACACAGTATTTTCATTTGTTTCAAGAAGACGGAAATATTCATTCATCCTGTGCGCAGCCAGCTTATAGCCTACATGAATAAGTTGTCTCATATTGGAATTGTAGTCCTTGTTTCCCGGAATATGCCTGAGTGAATCAGCAAATTTTTTATTACTCCATCCTTTCACTTCATTTATGGAGGGAAGTAGTGAAATATTAATATCAATAACATCAGCATATGGAGCACATAGCTCATCAGTCTTTTCAAGCGATTCGGAATAGATCTCTTTTACGAATTCAAGAGCTTCACCGCCTGATGCAGCAAGTCCGATCACCTCTTCAAGCCATGTTGTGCCTGCTGTTTTAAGATGTATACCTTTATTATGTTTCTTTATCAAAGATCCGATGTTAGGGTAAATAGCAAATTTATCAGAGCCTGAATGTACGCTCATTTTAAGGTTTTCGGGCAATCCGAATTCTTTTATCGCATAGTCAATTACCATCAGATCCGATTCAAATTCCTCTGCAAACTTCGAAGGGTCTCCCACATAATCTACTCCTTTATTGAATCTTCCGGAAAACTTTGGAGCAATAGTCTGAACAGGTATGTTCTCTTCTCCCAGCATCATCAGGATAAAAAATAATTCAACAGGTGTTTGTGGCAGCGGTACTTCGTCCATTGAAACCTCTGTAACAAAATTTCCTTTTCCTTTGGCCTTTTCTATTTTCCTGAATATCTCCCATGCTTTAATAGCAGCAAAAAGATATTTTTCAGCAATTTCTGTTATCTGCTGTTTAGATACTTTAACAGGTTTTTTACCTGGTATTGATAATTCTCCTTTATATTTTTCAGCCACGTAGACAAATTCTTTTATGTCATTTTCCCCCGCCCTTTTTCCTATATAAGAAGCAACATCTATTGTAAAGAAATCAGAACTGTCGATGAACCTGTCGACAGTGTCAAAGTTAATATGATCAGCATCAATAAAATAAGGTTTGGTGAAACCGGCTTTCTTCGTAACTGTGTCAGCTTCTTTTCTTACATCCCCAGGCTCTGTCCCGATAATGATATGCTCTCTGTTTGATTTGTTCCATACCGGGGTTATTTCTATCCCTTTTTTGCCCGCTTCAGTAATAGCCTTCAGCTGAGCTAATCCCTGATGACCGAATCTGTCTCCCATTCCAAATGAATATTTTCCAAGTATTTTCATAATAATTAAATATTTAGTCTGGTTCTAGATGAAGAAATTTACGTTTTCTGAAGTTACAACATCTATTGGCAGATACTCTATTTTTGCAGGGATTCTGCTAACTGAAAGAAATTCAAATAGTTTCTTAATTCCTCTATATGTTTGTTCCTCAGGTCTCTGGCCAATAAGAAATCTTATGGTACCCTCTTTGAGATGTTCTACGTTTTTCTCAAGAAGGTCATATCCTACGATGTTAATAGATTTGACCCCTTCTGCCCGGAAGTAATCTGCAACTTCATATGATTTTGAACCTGAAATAAATACAGAAGCTATATTCGGGTTTTTGTTATAGAAAGCACTAATTTCTTTCTTAATCTCTTTACTGCCCGGATCGGCAATGCTGAGATTGATTTTTTTGCTTTTATTGTTCCCTGATTTTGAGAAATAGCTTAAAAATCCCTGGGTTCTGTTGTTTAAGTGATGTACGTTCTGCAGGTTCCTGGTGATATTGATAATAAGAATATCTTTTCCTTCAGGTGTTACAAGGTCTGTTAACTGACCAGCAACCCTGCCGCTCTGGTAAATATCCTCGCCGGTATATGACAGAAATGAAGTTTCTTTAAGATAACCATCGACGAACACGAATGGAATGCCGGCTTTTGTAAGATTGTTACAGAATGAGATTGATTCTGATTTATAAATAGGAGCAAGGATCACTCCATCGGGATGGAGATTTATCACCTCAGATGCTTTTTTCTGGAAATCAATCTCATCGAACAGGTTAAAATTGATCTGTGTTAAAATTACAGGAAACGGGTCCAGTTCCTCCATAGCCCTTTTAATTCCCCTGGGATGTTTCTCCCAGAAGGAGTTCTCTTCAGTTGGTTCAGGCAGCAAAGATATGAGGTTAAGACTCTTTCTGGTCTTAAGTGCCTGGGCTATATAATTTGGAGAATAGTCGAGCTCTTTGGCTATTCTTATAACTTTCTCCACAGTTTTTTCTGCCACTCCACCACGGTTATGTAATACTCTGTCGACAGTGCCAATAGAAACACCAGCAAGGATTGCAATATCCTTTATTCTTGCTTTCTTAGTAGGCATAAATGCTTAAAATAATTATCCGGAATGCCCACCTCCATCATTATCCTGATGAAGGTGGTACAACCAGGTATTTAATGATTACAGAGTTATTATAATTCTATGCAATAACTACTTTTTTGTTTTTAGGTGCAAAAGTATACATTATGACCCATGCAACCAGGTACGCGCTGGCAGCTATTGCGAACATTATAACGTATCCTGTTTCAATATGTCCTGCTTTTTTATAAAAATCCAGTACACCTCCTGCTATGTAAGAAATAAATGCTCCTCCAATTGCTCCGGCAAATCCACCGATGCCGGTTACTGAACTGACAGCCCTTTTTGGAAATGCATCGGATACTGTGGTGAAAATGTTTGCAGACCATGCCTGGTGTGATGATGCAGCAAGTGCAATTAATCCGACAGCTCCCCAGGTGCTAATGGTTGAGGAGGAAGCAAACAAAATGGGAACAACCAGTACAGCAAAAATCAGCATTGTATACTTTCTTGCATTATAAGGTGTCATCCCCCTTGTAATCATATAAGAAGAGATCCAGCCTCCCCCAATGCTTCCAACAGTTGTTGCAGTATAAATGAACGCTAATGGGAAACCAAAATCTTTAATACTCAGACCGGTACCCCTTACTTCAGATAGCCAGCCGGGAATCCAGAAGAGGTAAAACCACCATATTGGATCAGTAAGTCCTTTCCCTATAAAAAATAACCACGTTTGTCGGTATTTTAATAGTTTAGCCCAGGGTATTTTTTCCACCGATTCCTGCTGCTCATCTATGTCGCTGTTAATGTAAGCCAGTTCAACTGCCTTAAGTCTGCGTTGTTTTTCGGGTATTTCATAAAAGATTAACCAGAAAATAATCCATAAGAATCCTATTGCTCCGGTTAAGATGAAAGCTGCCTGCCATCCCCAGGCCAAAACTATTGCGGGTACGGCGATAGGTGCGACTATGGCTCCTACATTGGTTCCGGAGTTAAAGATACCTGTGGCGAGTGCTCTCTCCTTTTTGGGGAACCATTCTGCAGTAGTTTTAATAGCGGCGGGAAAGTTTCCTGATTCGGTAACTCCTAAAAGGCCTCTCCAAAAACCGAAGCTAAGAACTCCCTTGGCAAGAGCATGTCCCATAGCTGCAACACTCCAAAAGAAAACAACAGCCCCATAACCGATCTTTGTACCAAACTTGTCAATAAGACGACCGGCAATGACCATACCAAATGCATAACAGAGTTGGAATGCCATAATAATATGAGAATATGCCTTCTCTCCAATATTCAGATCAGATTCAAGTAAAGGTTTAAGGATGCCTATTACCTGCCTGTCAAGATAGTTAACAGTAGTTGCAAAGAAAATCAATGCACATATTGTCCATCTGTAGGTTCCAATTTTTGTAGTTTCTGACATATTAAATAGATTGGTTGATAAGTAACGTTAAGATATTTAATATTCAAACATTATAGGTAGATGAAGCTGTTGTTCCTCCACGACCTGTCCAGTTTGTATGGAAGAATTCTCCTCTCGGCTTATCAGTACGCTCATATGTATGAGCTCCGAAATAGTCTCTTTGTGCCTGAAGAAGATTGGCAGGAAGTTTTTCACATCGGTAACCGTCGAAGTAACCTAACGCTGTTGAAATTGCCGGAACAGGTAACCCGTTGATCACTGCTGCTGAAACAACATTTCTCCAGCCTTTTTGTGCCTTCTCGACTTTATCCTTGAAGAAGGGGTCGAGCAGCAGGTTGGTTATAGAAGGATTATTATCATAAGCCTCCTTTATTTTACCCAGGAATGCTGACCTGATAATACAACCGCCGCGCCACATCAGGGCAATTCCCCCATAATTAAGGTCCCATTTAAACTCCTCAGCGGCAGCTTTCATGAGAGCATAACCCTGAGCATATGACACAATTTTTGAGGCAAAAAGAGCTTCCATCAGGTCAGTTATGAACTTCTCTTTATCCCCTGCAAAAACCGGAGATGGTCCCGATAATATTTTTGAAGCAATAACTCTCTCTTCCTTAACTGCAGAAAGACATCTTGAAAATACCGCCTCTCCTATAAGTGTAAGAGGAATACCAAGGTCGAGAGCAGCAATGCCCGTCCATTTTCCTGTTCCTTTTTGCCCGGCCGTATCCAAAATTTTATCAACAAGAGGCTTGCCATCTGTGTCTTTATAATCCAGAATGTCTCTTGTGATCTCAATAAGGTAACTGTCGAGAACTCCTTTATTCCAGTCCCTGAAAACAATATGCATCTCATCAGCTGTCATATGAAGCAGATCCCTCATTATCTGATAAGCTTCACAGATGAGCTGCATGTCTCCATATTCAATTCCGTTGTGTACCATTTTAACAAAATGGCCGGCGCCGTTTTCCCCAACCCAGTCGCAACAGGGCGAGCCATCTTCAACTTTGGCAGCTATCGCCTGAAAAATTGGTTTAACTTCCTTCCAGGCAGCCTTCGATCCTCCGGGCATAATTGAAGGACCCAGCAATGCTCCCTCTTCACCTCCTGAAACTCCTGTACCGATGTAAAAAAGTCCTTTTGACTCAACAAAGGCTGTTCTTCTGTTTGTATCAGGGAAATGTGTATTTCCGCCATCAATGATAATGTCACCCTTTTCAAGTTGAGGAATGAGAGCATTGATCATATCATCGACAGCACTACCTGCTTTTACCATTATCATTATCTTCCTGGGACTGGCAAGCGATTTTACCAACTCTTCAATAGAATGAACACCCACAATATTTTTCCCCATAGCCCTTCCCGCAAGAAAATTATCAACTTTCTGCGTAGTACGGTTATAAACAGTTACCTGGAACCCTTTGCTCTCCATATTCAGAACGAGGTTCTCGCCCATAACTGCCAATCCGATTAATCCAATATCTGATAATTTATTCATAATTTAATAGTTGTTTTAGTTGCATTTCCGCATCCTGTAATACCCCGGTTTACCATTAAGTCAGTCTTTCCTTAACACTCCATAGTCCAAGTGCGGGGTTGGAAATGTAAAATATCTCCTCACCGTCCCTGAGCCTGTTAAATCCATCTTTAAGCTTTGTGGGATCATATTTCCTCAGGGCTTCTGATAGATCTGAATATTTGAAGTTAACCGATTCAATTTCTTCACGTGTAAAATGACCGGGGCAATATGTTACTGAAAATCTTCCTTCGGTACTTCCATGGATGAGATGCGCTGCGGCACTCAGATTATTAAAAAGTTCTTCATTCCCCTTGAGTACAGCAAGCGTTGCAGGTGTTCCCCGGTAGCCATACTTTCTTATGAGCCTGTCTATTTCTTTATCTTCACCAAACTCTTTAAGTCCGGGAGCAAGAACAATAAGTTCACCATTATCTGCCATAGCCATGCGTGTTCTGTAGATGCTTTTGTTTCCAAGCCATGTGCTTTTAAATTCTGAAGGATCCAGATAGACCACTACTTTTTTCAGAGGTTTATTAAGAACAGTAAAGTTGACTTTCAGGGATAGTTCAGATGCCAGTCTGAATACCTCGCTATCGTCGCCAATATATAATCCACGGATCACAAGCTTGCCTGTTTCATCCCGTCCGATAACTGTAAGGATATAAACAACCGGAAGGCCGGGTATGAATTTTTCAGAAGCATAATTGAGTATCTTTCTGACCGGGTTGTCTGCTTTGCCCATTATTCTTTCCATTCCATAAACAGCTCCTATAAAATGGCTTTTATTTATCCCTTCATGGCCTCCCGTTCCAACGAAGAGATTCTTGTTATAGTTTGCCATTCCTATCACTTCATGAGGAACTACCTGTCCGACTGAGAGTATCAGGTCATGTCCTCCGTTAAATACGATCCTGTTAAGCTGGGCAGGCCATGAATAGTCAATAGCACCGTCAGTAATCTCTGAAATATATTCCCCCGGAACAATACCTGTTGTTACAATATCGTTCCTCCAGTCGTGTTCCCGAAAAAGCTCTTTGGGAACACCTGGGAACATTTCTTCCAGTTCATGATCTGTCATTGGCACATGCGTGCCAAGAGCCGGCAAAATATCTTTCAGATTTTCCTTATAATATTGGTGCAGCAAAGCTGTTATATTACCGGCTCTTGAATAAAATCGTGTATAATCAGGCGGAACAACAAGTACCTTCTTTTTATGCCCGATCTTTGTCAGCGCAGAGAAGAGTCCGTATTCCAGATCGCTGGAATTTACTACCGTTGTCGGAGATCCGTTTTGATAGTATATCATATCTTCCGTATTTCTTTATATAAAGAGGTTCATGGTGCCGGTTGTTCATTCATCATACTCCGCTGTAGGCGCTGAAACCACCGTCAACAGGAATAACAACCCCTGTCACAGCTTTTGAAAGGTCAGAAGCAAGGTAAAGAAGAGTACCGGTAAGTTCCTCAGGAACACAGTAACGTTCCATCGGAGTACCATTTATGATTTTTTTGCCTCTCGGGGTTAGATCCCCGGTATTCTCATCAATCAGAAGGAAACGGTTCTGATTTGTCAGTAGAAAACCAGGTGCTATGGCATTAACTCTTATTCCCACTTTGGCAAAGTGAACAGCCAGCCATTGAGTGAAGTTATTTATAGCAGCTTTGGCGGCTGAATATGCAGGTATTTTTGTAAGGGGCCGGTATGAATTCATTGAAGAAATATTGATAATGACACCTGACTTTTTTGAAACAAGATCTGCTCCGAAAACCATAGAAGGTAATAATGTACCTTTGAAATTCAGATCGAATACCCTATCAAATCCTTCAACCTGGAGCCCGAAGAATGTATCTTCAGGTTTATCATTTACATCCATTCTTTCAACTTTGGTTGTGGCGGCAGGAGAATTACCACCTGCACCATTAACAAGGATATCGATCTGTCCAAACTTATCATGAATCTCTTTTCTGGCGCCTTCAAGTGAAGCTTTATCCAGGACGCTTGCTGAAATTCCGAAAGATGGAGTTTTGAATTCTTCCTCGATCTCTCCGGCAATCTTGACTGCAGCATCCTTATTAAGATCCAGAATGACAGTTTTTACACCCTGTGCTGCCAGCGATTTAGCCATCTCAGAACAGATGATGCCGGCACCACCGGTAATCACTGCAACCTTATTTTTAATGTTTAATTCGTTCATAATATATCCGGTTTATTCTTTACATAAGTTCAATTTGAAACATTGTTTTAGCTCCTCTTCAGTGGAGATGGCGATGCTTAAGCACTGCCAGAGGGGTATTTTAAATTAAATCCAAAATATTCCCTGGCATTTTTATATGAAATGCCTTCGATAAGCGGCTTAAGCAGTTCCTCTTCATCAGGAATAAAACCCTTTTCCACTTCTTCTCCCACATAGTTGCAGACAAGACGCCTGAAATACTCATGGCGGGGATAGGAAAGGAAGCTTCGGGAATCAGTGACCATCCCGATGAATCTACGCATGAGCCCCAGTGCGGAAAGATCCCTGATGTGTTTCTCCATCCCGTTTTTCTGATCAAGGAACCACCATGCTGCTCCATATTGAACTTTGACAGCAGTTGAACCGTCATTAAAATTACCTGCCATGGTAATCATCATTTCATTATCAGCGGGATTAAGATTATAGAGGATTGTTTTTCCTAACTGATCCGTATCATCAAGACTATTCAGGAATCTCGACATTTTCACGGCATCCTGGGGTACACCTATTGAATCCCAGCCTGTATCCGGGCCCATCTGACGGAACATGCGTGCATTGTTGTTTCTCAGTGCGCCTATATGGAATTGCTGTGTCCACCCCCTTTTATGATTCATCCGGCAAAGCTCCGTCATGACTGCGGCCCTGTATTTTTCAGTTTCCTCAGCGGAAAGTGCTTCTCCTTTTAATACTTTTTTGAAAATTTTATCAACCTCAGAAGCAGTAAATGATGCAAAATAGAAGCGGTCTAGACCATGATCGGATGACCGGCCACCCATCTCATGAAAGAATCCATGCCTGCTGTCGAGAGCTTCAATAAGCCTGTCAAAGTCTTTGATTTCAAGATTGCTTGCCTGGCCAAGCTTATCAATATAGGCTTTAAGTTTAACAGGATCTTCCGTTTTTATCACTATGTCGGGACGAAAAGTGGGCAGGATAATTATTTTGAATGTACCTTTAAGTTTCTTATGCTGTTCAAGAGTATCTGCAGGATCATCTGTTGTGCAGACAACCTCGACATTCATTTTCTTCAGCAATTCCCTGATACTGTATTCTTTAGTTTGAAGAAGGGCACCGGCTTTATTATAAATCCCGGAAGCTGTTGCAGGTGAAAGTAAATCAAAAATTTTAAAATAACGTGCAAGTTCCAGATGCGTCCAGTGATATAGCGGATTTCCAATAGTGAGGGGTACGGTTTCAGCCCACTTGTAAAATTTTTCATCATCAGGAGTATTCCCGGTGCAGTATTTTTCATTTATTCCATTTGTTCTCATCGCGCGCCATTTATAATGATCGCCTTCAAGCCATGCCTGTGTCAGGTTGCTGAACTGACGATCATCAGCGATCATTGATGGAGATAAATGACAATGGAAATCAATAATAGGCTGATTTTTAGAGTACTGATGATAAAGCCTGACTGCAGTTTTATTAGTCAGTAGAAAATCGTCATGAATAAATGTTTTCATATATAATCAGTTAAGTCGTTTTATAATTAATATTTATTATTATAAGAACACCAAAATATTTTCGTTAACGATAACGAAAATATGAATTACAATTATATTTATCAAGAAATAATTGATGACTGGATTAATTCTGAATGGTTAAGAGAACAATGCGATTTAATTGTGATTCTTGTCAAAGATTATAATTTTGTTTCATATAAGAAAAAATTTTTGATCCAAATCGTTGCTCAATGAAATACATAAAAATACTGCTAACAATTATTTTTCTGATGGCCTCTGTTAGTATTCAGTCTCAGGTGCAATCAGATTACAGGCCTTAGTTCCTGATCCTTCTGAATTCCTTTGTCAAATTATTATTGTACCCGTAGCAATTATAAAATATAAATATCTTAAGCATAATTATTATGAAAACAGAACTTCGATATGCCGGACATCCTAATGATGTGAAAAGCTATAACACTGAGAAATTAAGGAAAGAATTCCTTATTGAAAAGATCTTCATTCCGGAAGATATTTCTCTCGTATATTCTATGTACGACCGATATATTGTCGGTGGTGCCATGCCTGTGAAAAATCCGGTTCGTCTTGAAACAACTGACGATCTTAAAGCAACTTATTTTCTTGAAAGAAGGGAGATGGGAATGATCAATGTTGGAGGTAATGCCATCATTGAAACATCAGGAGCCAAATATGAGCTGGCATACAAGGAAGCACTTTACCTTGGCAAAGAAACCAGGGATGTCGTCTTCAAATCGACAGATCCGTCAAATCCGGCAAAATTGTACATTAATTCTGCCCCTGCTCATCATATTTACCCGTCAAAAAAAGTTACACTTAAAGATGCCGAGGTGGTGACAATGGGAAGCCCGGAGACTTCAAATCACAGGACAATCTACAAACTGCTGGTAAATAGTGTTTTACCCTCATGTCAGCTTCAGATGGGCATGACTGAACTTAAAACAGGAAGCGTTTGGAATACGATGCCGGTTCATACTCATAACAGAAGGATGGAAGCTTATTTCTATTTTGAAGTGCCTGAAAAACAGGCTGTTTGCCATCTTATGGGAGATCCTGATGAAACACGACATATCTGGATGAAAAATGAACAGGCTGTATTGTCACCTTCATGGAGCATCCATAGTGCTGCCGGCACATCAAACTATACATTTATCTGGGGCATGGCAGGAGAAAATCTAAATTATGGAGATATGGATGTTCGTCATCCGGACACATTAAAATAAGAAAATAATAATAGTATACATGAAAGAATTATTTGATTTTACCGGGAAAGTTGCCCTTGTAACCGGAGGAACCCACGGAATAGGGCTGGCTATAGGTTTAATTCTTGCAAAATCCGGAGCCAGAGTATGTGTAAATGACATTCTGGATGAGAAACTTCAAAACTGCAAAGAGGAATATAAAAAGGAGGGTTTCGATGTTTATACTCTCAAATTCAATGTCACAGACGAAACTGACGTCGATAAGGGTATCACTCAAATTGAAAAAAATGTTGGTCCGATCGACATCCTTGTAAATAATGCCGGGATCATTAAGCGTATTCCTATTCTTGATATGGCTGTTTCAGACTATAAGCAGGTTATTGATGTCGATCTCGTTGCTCCTCTTATTGTATCAAAGAGAGTGGCTCCTGAAATGATTAAAAGGAGGAGTGGAAAAATTATAAATATGTGTTCAATGATGAGCGTTTATGGTCGCAATACTGTATCTGCATATGCATCAGCAAAGGGTGGATTAAAGCTCCTCACCCGGAACATGACATGTGAATGGGCAAAATATAATATACAGATAAATGGTATTGGTCCCGGATACATTGCAACTTCACAGACTGCTCCCATTCGTGAGAACGGACACCCATTCAACGACCTGGTTATGACCCGTACTCCGGCAGGCAGATGGGGAGAGCCAAATGATGTGGCTTATGCTGCCCTCTTCCTTGCTTCAAAAGCAAGTGATTTTGTCAACGGCCATATACTCTATGTCGATGGTGGAATTCTTGCCAACTTCGGATATGTAAAGGGGGAGAATGACCTTTAAAAGAGAATATTCTTATTTAAGTTTCCTCGTTTCGTGTAATATAATTATGGCCAGTTTTCAATTCTGATCTTTAATCTCGGGTTTCTCAGGATGGTCATCAGAATAAGGTTTGGCGTACAGATCTTCAACCCTGACTTTATCAGGTTCATCATTTGTCACCGGTGTTTCAACCTCAATATATTCTTCCCTGGCCCTGCCGTTAAAGTAAAGTATTACACCCAATATTGGCATTAGAGGGAAATAGAGAGCACTTACAAGTGATGAAGTTATTATATATAAGGGACTTGAAGTTATCCTTAGAAGGTTATTTGCTTCCTCCGGATTGGTGATCGCCTTCAGAAATGTGCCTGTGAACGGAAGCAAAATCAATGCTGATGTTACAAACGATATGACCATTATTATCAGTAGGAATACTGCAACCCATCCTATATTCGGCCAGAATCTCCTGTGAGCCAGAGTAAAGGTACGGCTTATCGCATTTCCTATATTCGGGCCTTCCACCATAAGTATTGGAAGAATAAACAGATAGAGGGTCGCCATATATAAAATGGCAAAGAATATTCCAATTATCAGAAGTAACAATCCCACTACCATAGCAAATGAAGCCATGAATGCAAAAAGGATCAGAATTATAAGATAGGGAATATAGTATCTCAACGACTTTAAGGCAGATACAAAAATGGTGTTGCTCTCATCTATGGGATTGTAAATAATATAATAATGTATTACTGAAGTAAATAAAAGGCTTATCAGTGAAATCATGACAATAGGCCATATCAAGCTCCTTAGTTTTTCAAACAATTCTGCAGGATCAGTTATTGTCTGCATCTCATTGAAATTGAGGGTAGACGAGATGTACTGAATTACGAGTGACATTACAAATGAGGTAAAAAACAGAACAACAAATTTGTTTTTATAAAAACTCCAGAATGAGCTCATTGCACTGTCAATGTCGTGCTTCTTGTATAAAGGATGATTGCTGAACTGATTCATTTTTTTGAAAAATTAAGTTTATCAAATCTAAAAAAATATTTTTAATTGCTAATCCCAATACAGCATCTCCCCATCCAATCTTTTCCGCTTTGCGGAATCTTCACTTCGTTCCGATCTCCCTTTCTCCCCGTTTTTCCCTGCGCCCTGCTTTATTCTCCCTGCTCCCTGTACCAATATTCCTACTTCCCCTTTCTCCAATCCCGCAAAATATTGCTGAAAGGAAACTGGGCATTTTGTTTCTTGCGGAGGAAAATGCCCTCTTTGGCTGCTTTAATGTCTTCGATGGTATAAAATGCTTTTGGATTGAACTGATAAATTACTTCGAGTACCTTGGCCAGTTCATGACGTTTTACAATTGTGTAAATCAGATATACTTTTTCCCTTGCACCCTGAGCTTCAACACTCGTTGCACCGTAACCATTGCTGTTGAGAGATTTAACCAGTTCCATTCCTTTATTATGGGTGAATATTCTTATCATCTGGATCCCCATTGCAAGCTTTTCTTCTATCATCATGCCGATGAAATTCCCAGTAGCAAAACCTGCAGCATAAGCAACATAATTAATGTAATTATCAAGGTTTTGCATTATTTTGCTGATTGCCGTTATCCAGATCAGGACCTCGAAGAACCCAAGGATCGGGGCAATATTTCTCTTACCTTTGGAGACAAAGATTATACGCATTGTACCAATTGATACATCACATATACGTGCAAAGAATATCAGAAATGGCAGAATCGCATAACTGAAGAGGTTTGAATCAAAGAAGGATGTTTCCATGATGGCAGAATTTTATTTTAAAACAAATATAGGAATAATGACCCAACGGTACAATGGCGCAATGGCTCAACGGCATTAAGGTGTAAGACAGTATTATTTATCACATCCATAAACATTTACTAATTAGTATTGTTATTTATAAGGACGAAATAAGGAAAATCAGAATTAAGAATATATTTTTAAATTAATTAAACCCTTTATGAGTATGAAAATTAACAAATTAATTATCATGGCATTATTCCTGATGATTGCAGGTATTATTGTTGTATCCTGTACAGGTAAGACAAATCAGAAGAAACTCCACACGGGTGTGGAATATTACAGAAACCTGCAATTCAGTGAAACACCCTATGACATTGAGAAAGGTACACATCCAATGACTCCTGAAGAAGCTAAGACAATAAACAGCTACAAATTTACCTATGACAATTCCGGTCGTCTTCTGTCTGTAGAATTTGTCAGGAATGGTAATCTCCTGGGTTATTCGTCAATGGGCGGAGCCGCCAAAATCACTTACGATTACACCGGGAATATGCAGATGAAGCATTATTTTAATAAAGATAACGAGCCAATTGAATCAGGAGGAGCATTTGCTGCTGAATATATGCTTGATTCAAAAGGCAATCGAGTGGGGCTTATGTACCTTGGAAAGGATGGATCTATGGTAGAAAACAGGAATAAGATCCATTCATATTCATGGAGTATTCTTCCGGATGGCATGGTTCGTGAGTTGAGATATAACCTGGCAGGTGAGGAAACTGTTATGAATCCTTTTTGTCCTTTTTACGAACTGAGATTTACATATGACAAAAACGGAAATGTCATTAAAATGGCAAATTATATGGCTGATACGCTTTATAACTGTACTGCTGAAAATTGTGGTGATATTGGTGTTTCATACTTTACATTTTCCCCAAACCAGTACGGTGACGTTGATACTTTTTCAGTCTTCAATGTAACCGGGCAGATGTCAAATCTTTACTGGGGCTGGTCAAAAAGAGTATCTAAATTTGATGAAAATGGAAATGTGCTTGAGACAGCATATTTTGATCAGGATGATGAATATGTGGCCGGCAAAAATGTACCGGTTACCCAGTATGTTTATGATGAGTATGGAGCTCTTATTGAAGTAAAAAGTATGGATAAAGACAGGAACCTGATGAATAATCCTGAAAACGGCGTTGCCATAACTGAGTATAAATATAATGACCTTGGAAAGCGTACGGAAACGCTCCGATATGACAAGGACAGAGTTGCATTGAATTTATAAATATCAGTGAATAAGTAATATATGAGAAAGAGATATTTTTTATTACTTCTTCCTGCGTTTCTGGTTGGTATATTCATTGCGGGTTGTAAAGGAAAGACACCAGGAACCATAAGGGAACCAGTCCGGGAGGAAATTCAGAAACCTCATGGTCCTCCGGTTATCGGTATCGAAACAAAATTACTTCTGAAAGAACTTGATGAAACGGGCGATTATGTAAACAGTCAGGAATTCCCGTCATTGATCAAAGCCTCAATTGTAAATGAATCAGTGGGTAAAAATATCCTTGTTATCGATATCAGGCCATCGGGTCAATATGCTGAAGGGCACATTAAAGGGGCGATAAATAAAAAATTTGAAGAACTGCCTTCATATTTTGAAACAGGCATAAAACCTTTTAAATATGATAAAATAATCATTGTATCAGAAGATGGTCAGGTCTCATGCTATACAACCTGCCTTCTAAGGCTTATGGGTTACGGGAATGTCTATTCAATGAGATGGGGGATGAGTGCCTGGAATAATAAATTTGCAGAGAATGGCTGGTTAAAGGGTATATCGGGTAAATATGAAGACAGGCTTGAAAAGAATGATATTGAAAAACCGCTTCCTGAAAAAATGCCTGAACTTAATACAGGTTTATCAACAGGAACAGAAATAGCAGATGCCAGGTTCAAAAAACTCTTTGAAGAAGGTACCCGGGATGTTCTTATCACTGCCGGTGAAGTATTCCGCGATCCTTCAAAATATTTCATTATTAATCTTGAACGGAAAGATAAATATGAGGATGGTCATATCCCCGGCGCTGTCCGTTATAAACCTGAGTCAACTCTTGGATTTACAGATGAAATGGCCACTATACCGTCCGACAAAGCCATTGTGGTTTATTGCAGCACGGGACATAATTCAGGTTTTGCCACAGCCTATCTGCGATTGTTTGGATATGATGCACGAACTTTGAAATATGGCAATAATGGTTTTATGCACGAAAAAATGGTAAAAGAGCGGGCGACCTTATCGTGGCTTCCCTTTTCAAAGGAAGATGTCAATGATTTTCCCGTAGTAAAATAAAATTACCTTATAAATAATAATTATAGTTCCGGGCTGGCTGTTGTGTCAGTCCTGAATTTGTATTTAAGAACTTCGTTGGTAGTATCGGTGGCCAGGATATAAATATTCTTATAACCCATCTGGCTGAGTATCATCCATATTCTAGCTGAAACAGAGATTTCTGATGAATAAATTATGACCGGGCCATTATGTTTACTGATGGTTTTCAGGTTTTCGTTCTCAAGGATTGAACCGGCAGGAATATTTACTGCTTCCGGGTATTTATAGTCATTCGCAGATCCGGCATCATCCAGATTGATGATCAATTTTTTTTCATTAAGAGCATGAACCTGCTTTTCAGATATAATATTTGTTCCGGTAACAGAAGGCTCATACCATTTTTTTGCATCCGGCCTGAAACCACCGGCACCAAATAATCTGATAATTACCAGGATAATAACCGTAAGTACTATGACAAGAAGCGCAATATATTTTTTTAAAATGTTCATGATTTGTATTCTTCTATTCGCATCCCCCGTCTAATTGTTTTGAAGCTAAGTGTTGAGCTTCAATATATTTTATTTTAAGACTGTCAGGAAGAGAATTAATTTCTGTAAATATTTTTCTGGCTTTCATCCTGGTTTCAAACAGGGCATTTTCCCTGGCGGAGATCCTTTCACCGGTAAAGCTGCTGTTCATAACAGTAATAAACCATCCATTCAGCCCTCCTTTCATGCAGTAGATATTTTTATAATTCAGACCATTAGCTATGGAAAGTGCATAACCCGATTCTAAATCGCCATTCGAGTAGAAAATAGTCTTCGTTTTTTCTGTATTGAGAAAAAATCCGGGGTCCCTGTTAAGCAGCTTACTATAGGGAATATTTATTGATCCCGGTATGTTTATTTTTCTGAAGTCATCTGCCGGCCTCAGATCAATAAGCTGAATCGAACTGTCTTCTCTGACAATAAACCTTGCAACCTGATCGACTGACATATATATATTTTCCCCCAGGACTTCCCTCAGAAGCCTTTCGGGTTTAACAGTAAACGAGAGACTGGAGGATGGTGGCAGCAAAGCCAGTATTAATCCAAGGCTTAGAAGTCCGACTGTAAATTTCTGCCTGGCATTCATTTTTATTATATCTCGTTTGTAATATCAGGTCGTGCAAATCTTTTTTCCGAAGCTTCTGCCAGCCAGAACATTATTGCAGCAGCAACAATAAGAAGCAACGTAAAGAGTCCGGGAGAGATTCCCATAACCTCATTTATCTTCAAAGGTCCTTTAAATGAACCGTTTGCAAGGTGCTGAATATAAGGATAACTTTCTGCAAAAAGAAATGCCCCGGTGAGTCCTCCGGCAAAAAAGACCATGGCATCAATCTTCCCGATCGCAAGCGCGCTTAATCCTGTACCCGGACAGAATCCTCCCATTACAAATCCAGCCCCCATAATTACTCCGCCAACAATGGATGCAGAAACATAATACTCATTAACAAATACCATATTAAGGTTAAGCAGGCCAAAAAAACTGAGAAACTGGGAACCGGCAAGTGCAACAATTGCTGCAGTAAAGAAAACCTTGATTACAGTAGTGTCATAGCCGTAAAACATCCCTGCCAGTTTTCTGCTCGATGAAAATCCTGCCTGCTCAAGTGAAAAGCCAAAGCCAATCCCGATAAGAATTGCAATCAACAGATCGAGCCATTCAGGCATTGCTATTAGTGATGATATTGGTCCCATTTTATTGTTTTAAATTATTTGTCTTCAGGTCCTGCGTTCATTCGGTCCTTATTTCCCACAGATTTAGCAGATTGTCGCAGAAAATTCTGCCCTGCACATTAAGTAATCTCAATCTCCCTTTCACCCACTCACCCTTTTCCGCTTTGCGGAATCTTCACTTCGTTTCAATCTCCCTTTCATTTTTCTATTTCGCCTGTCGCCTGAAATACATAATAAATTTCTTCACCATTTCACCGTTGTGACGTTAATCATATCCAGTTTTTTCTGAAAAACCAGGCAAAAAGATATGCGGAGCCAAAAATTACAATCATAGTCACAAATCCTGCAACTGAAAGTACAGCCATTCCCGAAAGTGCAGCGCCGCTTGTGCATCCTCTGGCAAGTTGAGCTCCATAAACAAAAAAGAGTCCTCCCAGGAAAGCAAAGACCAGTCTTCTGGTGTTTGAAATCCTTGGTGATTTTTCGATCCTGAATTTAAGCCTTCCGGAAATGGCCCCGGATAGGAAGCCTCCTGCAACTACTCCGAGTATTTCAAACGCCAGCCAGTTTTTCAATGGTTTTTTATCTCCTTCAAAATATTTACTGTAGTATAATGAATTCTCTGCATGCGGCCTGTCCACAGCACCAACAATCGACACCATGCAATATTTAATTCCGCCGCTTGCACCAAGTCCTCGTCCGGCAAGAAACATGGACAGGAGCAGCACTATACCCAGTATTGTCCCCGCCAGATAAGGATTCATATATTTATTTTTCATTTAGTATATTTTAATCTGAGGTCAACTACCTTGTCATATACATAATAGCAGGGATCGTTGCATTTATCCTTTTCGTATACTACACGAGGTGTTACAGAATTTACAACATAATAATACTTGTTGTAATAATAATACTTCGTTGTCAGCGTAAAAGTCTCATTAACCGGAACCTTGACGTTAGTTTCTGCAGTATTGGCCGTAAATGTATCAAACAAAACACTGTCTTCAAGATTACCCATAAACACATTGACGATCGATTGCCCATACTTTATCTCCAGCTTGACTTTAAGATAAGCTTCATTTGGTTCATCTGTTGTGCAATCATTACAGTTAACAAAATATTTTCCCGGATCTTCACAGGAGAAAAGAACAGAAAATGCAAGGAATAATGTAAGTCCTTTAGCGACCTTTGTATAATTTGTTAAAACCATCTTATTACTTTCACTGGAGCTCTTACATTATCAAAAAAGAAATTATAGCTACATCCAATCCTTCCCCAAAAAGGGCCTATTCTATAGAAATCAGTGGACAATACTTCAAAATCCGAAAATAGTAAAAAATTATTCTTTTGCCACTTAACACTTATTGCAGGCAATGCCCTGAGCTTGTTTTCAGGTACTAATTCAGTCCCCTTGAATTTATTGCCAAATGAATAAGCAGCTGATAATGAAGGAGAAAGGTAGAAGTTACCTTTAACAATATTATTTGTAAGGGGGAAGTCTTTAAAAACACCCAGATAGGCTGCAGAGCTTTTATCCATATACTGGTAATAAATATTCTCTTCCACTTTAACCAAGACTCTTGTGTACCACAATTTAGTGTCAAAACCCCCAATAACTCCAAAGTTCGATAAAGGCTCTTTAAATGAGAAGCTCAATCCTGTATAAAAGTCCTTCAAAGAGAATTTTGCTGAAACCGATATTGCCATCTGGTCTATACGAGGCTTGTATTTACCTGGTACATTGTTTTTTTCCAGAAGGTCGATGATCTCTTTCCTTCTGTATTTCGCTGCAAGATAATAAGGGTTTACGGACCCTGCCTTATCTCCGCTCCCGGTAATCCCTTTTTTTATCAGCAAATCAGCAGCATCTTTATGGTTCGTTTTAATAGCAAGGTCCAATGCATTCCAGTTGAATATATTTATTTCAAAAAGATCCACGCCATTCTTAAGGAGTATATTAATTAAAAGAGTATCGCCATTTTGTGCAGCAATAAGCAACGGAGTAAAACCCAGGTTATCCCTGGCTTCCAGGTTAGCTCCGTTCTGTATCAGCAAATCAGAGATATCAGCATATCTGGCCAGTACAGCCGACATTAAAGGTGTAGAACCGTCTTTAGCCTTCTTTTCAAGATCAGCCCTGTAGTAAATGAGGAGGTCGACAACATAAAAATATCCGTATAATGAAGCATAATTCAGAGGAGTGACTCCGTATTTATCCTGGAAGTCAATATCTGCGCCATTTCTTATAAGAGCTTCAGAAATTTCAACGTTATTATTCTTAACTGAAATCAGCAGAGGTGATTCCATCACTGAAGTGATTTTATTTGGATCAGCATTGTAATTGAGCAGAGTTTTTACAGCATCTAACCGATTCGCTGATACTGCAATAATAAGAGGCGTGGCACCTTCTGAAGTCTCAGCCTCGATATCTGCCCCTTTATGTATCAGCCTCTCTACTTCCGAGCTATAGCCGTCAGACGCCGCAATCATGAGATTATAATCAAGCGCATTATCATAAAAAAGGGGCAAGTATCCTGATGTATCAATAGCTATTCCCTGACCGGTTAATCGAAACGAAAATAAAATGACCAATCCTGTTATCAGAATAAGTCTATTTATTATTTTGTTTAATACCATAAACACAAAGTTATATTAAATTCTATTCTGAAATAATTCGTAAGGAGTTGTTACAGGATTATTTTAACAAACGGGAATATATTTTACTCATTATATCTTTTAGCAGAACAGAATACTTTCTATTTTTGTTCCCGAAAATATATATTTTATTGACAAGGTTGAGAAAAATATTCCTGATAACCCTGCTGATCTCAATTGTAAGCTATAACCCCGGTGCAGTTGAAAAGACCAGTGAGGTAACTGATAAGCTTGTTCCGGAAAATATCAGGCTGACAAATGATAAATCATCGGGAAGGGAATTTAACGCTGCTGAAAAAACAATATCTTCGTTCATGCGTAAATGGTCAATAGCAGGTGCTTCCATTGCAATTTCCAAAGATGGCAGACTGATATATGCTAAAGGATTCGGCTACGCGGATACTGCAACTGCTGAGGTAACACAACCTTACCATAAATTCCGCATCGCAAGTATTTCAAAGCTTATCACGGCTATTGCAATAATGAAGTTAAAGGAGGAAGGAAAAATATCACTTAATGATACTGTTTTCGGACCGGCTGGTATTCTGAATGACCCTTATTTTTCCTGTCCGAAAGATAAAAGAGTTTATGGGATAACTGTTGCTCATCTTCTGAGTCATGAAGGAGGCTGGACACAGAGGTGGGGCGATCAGATGTTCATGCCTATTACTATTGCTGATAAAATGGGAGTGAAGCCTCCGGCCGATACCAGGACTATTATCAGGTTTGTTCTTGATAAGCGTCTTCATTTTACGCCGGGGAAAGGCAGGGCATATTCAAACCTTGGTTACAGTATTCTTGGTCTTATTATAGAAAAGGTATCTGGAATGTCTTATGAAGAGTATTGCAAAAAAGCTATTCTTGAACCAATTGGGATCTACGATATGTTGCTTGCACATAACCTGCAATCACAGAAAGCTCCTTTTGAAGTTACCTATTACCAACCCTCAGATGTATTATTTAAGCCCTCCATTTATGGCACCGGGGAACTCGTTTCTCCAAGTTATGGTGGAAATGATATTGAAGCTCTCGGAGGAGCCGGAGCATGGCTGGCTACTGCTCCGGATCTGATTCGTTTAATGCTTGCAGTTGATGGTTTCTCTACCCGTAATGATATTCTTTCAGGTGAAAGTATACAGTATATGACCGACAATGAAAATGGATTTGCTCCGGTGGGTTGGAAGACAACCATTTACAACGGAACATGGTGGAGAACTGGTTCTTTTCCCGGCAGTGCCGGTATAATGAAAAGACAATCGGACGGCTACGGCTGGGTGGTATTGCTTAATTCCAGCACCTGGAATGGCCCGGAGATTTATTCCTATATAAACAATATGATGTACAGAGTAATTGCGCAGGTTAAGCGCTGGCCCGATAATGATCTTTTTGAATATTCCCTGCCAGTGCCTTTAAGAAATATTTTGAGTGATTCATTAACAAATCAATAATGTGTTTTTCCGTCAATGTCAATCTTGTCAAGGAGGAGCTTGAAGATAGGTACGGTGTCAGTTTTCCGGATAAATACCGTTACGAGCCAAGTTATTATTACCATGCTTTCGGATTACCGGAGGTACCTGCCGTTTGTTCTGATAATCCGGGTACAGTGAGACTCCTTAAATGGGGACTGATACCATCGTGGGTAAAGACATCTGAGGAGGCAGATGTGATAAAGCGTAAGACATTTAACGCAAGGGCGGAGAGTATTGATATTAAGCCATCTTTTTCTCTCTCCTTCAAATCAAAAAGATGTCTTATCCCTGTTAAAGGCTTCTTTGAATGGCAACACCTCGGCGCCGATAAGATCCCATGGTATATCTATGGCGCAGATAATGAAATACTTACTTTTGCGGGATTATTCAGCGAATGGATCCATCCCGGAAATGGTAAAACCGAATGGACTTTTTCGGTGATTACAACAGAAGCAAATGAACTGATGGCCGAAATTCATAATACAAAGAAAAGAATGCCGGTAATACTTGGACAATCCGACGAAATAAAATGGCTCAACATTTCGATTTCTTCAGCTGAATTACTGAAAATCCTTAAGCCTTGCCCTTCAGATCGGCTTAAGGCTCACACCATCGGCCCGCTCATTAATGACCGTAAAGCCAACAAAAATACCCCTGAAATTATTGAACCTTTCAATTATCGCTCCGGGAATTTGTTGTTTTAGAATGCATTAAGGTATCTTGAACCTTGCTTTGTCAGCCGTAACCTCGGCGAAGACGGGAACCTTTATCCTACTGCTTTACAAAATGATATGTCAGAGTTCCGGTCTGGACTTTAGGAGCATTAATATCAGGATTAAACCTGGATATAAGGGCAGTCGCTACTGCTGTTTCAGTAAGGCATGGATCAGAGGTCGTGCTTTCAGAATCAATAATACTTGCCTTTTCAACGATTCCCTTTTGATCCACTTCAATTGTTAAGACTACTTTTCCTGAGCCCTCACATTTATATATAGGTATGGGAAGATATGTGTGATTGCGTCCTTCAAGATCATAATAAATCCGCGTTGGTCCCTTATAATTGGCAGCCATTTCCTGCGACTCTGTTGGTTTATCTGCATCATCATCCTTTTTATCATTAAAGGAAAGATTTTCGTCTCCGTTAAGGTTTTTTTGTTGTTTTTGCTCATCTATATAGTTGTCGGCACCAAGTTTACCGTCCTTGATAAGCTCATCTTTCACCTTGTCTATATAATCCGAAGGATTTATTTTTACATCTGACTTATTAGCAAGGTTTCTGGCAATATTTAAAAGTTCTTCGTCGCCCTGGAGAATTTTTTCAATACCTGAGGAGGGCAGTTCAATCTTCTTCTCTTCTTCTGCAGGCTGGACTACCTGGTTAAATTCAATTACAAATTCTTTCGAAAAGTCCTCTTTGATCGAATGTAACTTAAAAGACATAAAGAGAATAGCTGCAATGAGATGGATAATTACAGTTCCAAAAATACCTACTAGTTTGCCCTCATATTTATTCATATATTGCGAAATTATAAATTATTGCCTTCCTATTATTAACTAATTGCGATAATTAAACTTATATTATGATTCATAGGGCACAATTTCTGACAATTTTTATTAAAAATATTTATTGACCATCAATATGAAAAACGAAGATGTATTGGAAATATTAAAAAAAAGATGGAGCCCATATGCATTTTCACGGAAACGAATTGATGACGGAAAATTAGAAATTCTATTCGAAGCAGCCGGACTGGCTCCCTCTTCAAATAATGAGCAGCCATGGCTTTTTGTTTATGTTACCCGTGATAATGAAAAAAAATTTAATGAGTTCCTGGCATTACTTACAGAATCCAACAGGATATGGGCCCGGCATGCATGGGCATTGATAATAAACCTGGCAAGGTCAACATATTCTTACAAAGGAAAACCTAACATGTATGCCTGGTACGATACAGGTATGGCTGTTGCAAATCTTATTACCCAGGCGGCAGCAATGGATATTTATATTCACCAGATGGGTGGTTTTTCCGTGGAAAAAACGCGTGAATATTTTAATCTTAAAGATGACGTCCAGCCTGTTTCAGTTATGGCAGTCGGTCATATCGGAGACGGATCTCTTATCCCGACGGCATTATCGGAAAGAGACAAAAAAAGACGCCCAAGAAAGAGACGTGATTTATATACTTTTAAGGAGAATCTTTCCGGTGATTATATAATATCTCAATAGAAAGATCAATTTTTATTCTTCTTCTTTTTCTTTTTAATGACTTTAGCAGGTTCCGGCTTTTTAAATGAATGATTTTTCAAGAGACCTTTTTTAACTTCATTTACAAATTTTGCCCAGGCAAAAGGATTAAGGAGATTGTTCACAGGCATCTGGTTCCTTGTTGCCATGGAATTAAAATTTTGTTCCATAGCATATCTGTAACCTGCTTCAGGAGAGATTCTTATGTCGGTCTGATTTGTTATCGCAATATAAATGGATGCGATGTTTTCGTTCATATTCTCAATAATTGGATCGGCAGGTCGTTCTCTGGTCATATCCTTTATAAAGTCATTATAGTTTTTCCAGGGAAGAATCTTGACTTCTGAGATTTCCAGAGTATCGGCTTGCAATACAATGTCAACAGTACAATGTCTCTCCTGGTAATCTTCGGGGATCACAGTATGGTATCTTTTAAATCCGAGAGCCCTGAAAAAAACGGTGTCGCCGGGCATTGTAGTTATTGAATATATTCCTGTTCTTTCACTTACAGTTCCCCTGTGAAGTTTCTTAGATACTACTGCAACTCCCTGCGCAGGATTAAACAATTCATCTGTGATTATCCCGCTCAGTTGTACAAATCGCTCCGGAACATGAACCTGAGCTTTCAGGGAAACAAGTGGAAGAGTAAAGAAAATGATTGTATATAAAAATTTCTTCAATAGCTAACGGGTGTCCTTTTTAAACGTAAAAGAATCAAGCAAAGTCTGCAAAAGTAAACAATAATGAATGTAACAATGAAAGATTTAACGAAATTTTATGAAACCCGGCAATTTTTCATAAAGAACCTCGTAAACAGGGTTCTCAAAGCTCTGAACGGATAATAACAATATCATTACATGCGGGTTAATTATAGTACTTGTAAGTATATGCCAATTCTCTTTTTAATATATGGAAAATATTCTAATATTTGTCACACTGTTAAGGTATATAAATGATGAAAAGACTTCTTTTATTAGGTGATGAAGCAATTGCTCAGGGAGCGATCGATTCAGGATTCAGCGGAATGTATGCATATCCTGGCACTCCGTCCACTGAGATCATGGAGTACATTCAGTCGTCTGGTATAGCCAGGGAGCGAAATGTTCACCGGGAGTGGTCGTCGAATGAAAAGACCGCTATGGAAGCTGCTCTGGGAATGTCATATGCCGGTAAAAGGGCAATGGTAGCCATGAAACATGTTGGTCTTAATGTTGCTGCAGATGGATTTATTAATTCTGCCATAACTGGTGTAAACGGAGGACTTATTGTTGTATCTGCTGATGATCCTTCAATGCATTCATCTCAAAACGAACAGGATTCAAGATTCTATAGTAAATTTGCCTTCGTACCATGTTTTGAGCCCTCAAACCAGCAGGAGGCCTATAATATGGTTGCAGATGCTTTTGAACTGTCAGAAAAATACAAGGTCCCTGTGATGATGAGGATAACAACAAGACTTGCTCATTCCAGAGCCAGTGTTGAAATAATTAATGATCCTTTTCCCGAGAAAAAGCTGAGCCTTCCCGTTGATCCTGTTCAGTTTGTTTTATTACCAGCTATTGCCAGGAAGAAATACAGGGCGCTATTATCAACATATGATTCAATAAGATATGATGCCAGAATAGAAAAATATAATTCTTTCAGTGATGGTACAGACCGGACAAGAGGTATAATTACTTGTGGCATTGCATATAACTACCTGATGGAAAATCTTGACGACTCAGCAGGAGAATTTCCGATACTTAAAATTGCCGGTTATCCGTTTCCGGAAGATCTCTTACGAGACATTGTCAATCGCTGCAGCGAAGTGCTGGTTCTCGAGGAGGGCTATCCAATTATTGAAGAGGGCCTCAAAGGAATTATTGGAAAAGGAATTAAAACACATGGACGCCTTGATGGTACTGTTCCGCGCGATGGGGAGCTTAATCCTTCCATTGTTGCCAGGGCTCTCGGTTTCCCTGTAAGCTTTGGGAAGGAAGTGCCGGACCTGGTCAAAATGAGACCTCCTTCATTTTGCAAGGGGTGCGGTCACGCTGATATGTTCAATGCATTGATTGAGGCTGTTAAGCCTTTTGGTCCGGGAAGGGTATTTTCAGATATTGGTTGTTATACACTGGGAGCATTACCGCCTTATAATTCAATTAATTCCTGTGTCGATATGGGTGCATCAGTAACAATGGCCATTGGAGCCGCTGATGCCGGATTATATCCTTCAGTGGCTGTAATCGGCGATTCCACTTTTACTCATTCCGGCATGACAGGCCTGCTGGATGCAGTATGTAAAAATTCTTCGATAACCATAATAATATCAGATAACTCAACTACAGGGATGACTGGCGGGCAAAAATCACAGGCCACCGGAAGAATTGAAGAGATTTGCAAAGGAATAGGCGTTGAGCCGGAACATATAAGAACCATAATCCCATTACGTAAAAATCATGAAGAAAATGTACATATAATGATGGAAGAGATGGAATATATGGGCGTTTCGATAATCATTGCATCACGGGAATGTATACAAACAGCGACCAGGCGGAGGAAAAAACAGGTATCCGCAGATAACAAATAAAAACAGATTCTGATGAAGAACGATATTATACTTGCAGGAGTCGGAGGCCAGGGGATCCTTTCGATAGCAGCAGTAATAGGACTGGCAGCCATGGAGAATAATCTATTTCTGAAGCAGGCTGAAGTTCACGGGATGAGCCAGAGAGGAGGTGATGTTCAATCGCACCTCCGTTTATCTGACCGACCAGTTTCATCCGATCTTATTCCTTATGGAAAAGCCGACCTGATAATATCTGTAGAGCCCATGGAATCTCTTAGGTATCTCCCGTGGCTTTCACCCGGTGGATGGCTTGTCACAAATTCTGAACCATTTATCAATATACCTGAATATCCTCCTGTGGCTGAAATACATAATGAGATCCGGAAAACAAAAAACAACATAATCATCAATGCCGACATAATTGCCAGGGACCTTGGATCTCCTAAATCAGGAAATATTGTTGTCCTTGGTGCTGCATCTCCTTTCATCAGTATACCCTTCATGAGCCTTGAAAAAGCGGTCAGGGTACTATTTGAGCGTAAAGGTGAAGAAATAGTCGAAATGAATCTGAAGGCATTAAGGGCAGGACGCAGCTTTAAAGTTTATACCTCCTGTTGAAGATATTTCCCGTGCATGATGCCCCAAGATAAAACAAGAGGCTGTCATTAACTGGCAGCCTCTTTCTTTCAGAAATGCAGCGATTGCATTTTGCTGAGATTGTCACTCTTCTTTACCCTGATCCTTGGGCGATCTGAGCATCAGCATCTCATTGAGAACAATCTCGGTGATGTACTTGGTGACGCCTTTTTTGTCTTCATAATTACGGTAAACAATCCTTCCTTCCACTGCAACTTGTCCACCTTTTTTAAGGTAATTGCCTGCAATTTCAGCCAGTCCATTCCATGCGACGATATTATGCCAGGTCGTTTCAGATACTTTCTGCCCGTCTGTACCTTTGAAATCATCGTTGGTGGCAAGTGTGAAGTGTGCAACTTTCTTTCCGCTGTCGAGCGTTTTGATTTCCGGATCCTGACCAAGATTTCCGATCAGCTGTACTCTGTTTCTAAGTGTGTTCATGACTTTAATTTTTAGTGAGACATAAATTAATATTCATGACAAACTTAAACCCTTAAAATAATACGATTCGGTATATAGTCGTTTATACACGATACCTAATCATTTATAGTCGTTTGTAAGCGTTTGAACACGTTTTTTTATATCTTTAACAAAACTTTAGTGCAGTGGAAAAGAAATGTCTCGATTGCGGCGAAATTATACGCGGCCGGACCGATAAAAAATTCTGCTCTGACCAGTGCAGGAATAATTACAATAACAGACTGAACAGGGATACAAATAATTTTGTCCGGAATGTTCATGGCCTGCTCAGAAAAAACAGACGCATCCTTGCTGACCTGTACAATGATGGTAAGGTAAAAATCCACAAAGATGCTCTTTTTGCCCTTGGATATAATTTCAGTTTTTTCACCCATATCATAGAATCATCAGGGGGAAAGCAATTCCAATTCTGTTTTGAATATGGATACAGCGAAACAGACGATGATTTTATTGAGATCAGACAGAATAGTCAATATCTTGAATATCAATAATTGAATTATGATGAATGATAAAATATTACATGGTCTGCAACTTTTTTCGTATTTTCTCCGTTATAATGTTAAATAAAAGGATAGGAAACCATTTTATGAGGTTAAACTTAAAAAAATAATTATGAAAAAACTTATTATTATCGTATTAGCAGTATTTCTGGCTTTGCCGGCTTTTTCACAGATTAATTTCGGGATAAAAGCAGGATTAAGCACCACTTCAGTCACTATGGATGACCTTAAGACCTTAACATCAGGGCAAACTTCTTATACAGTGGAAAAACTTGAAGGAGCTAATTATGGCTTTCATGCAGGGGTATTCCTGAGGTTAGCAATTTCCAAACTGTATATTCAGCCAGAATTGCTTTTTTCAAACAGAACAAATGAGTACACAGTTACAAATCTTCAGACTTCAGCTTCTGATGTGGTTAAACAGAGCTTTAATAAACTTGATATTCCTGTTATGGTAGGTCTGAAATTTGGTCCCTTCAGGGTTAACGCAGGACCTTCAGCTTCATTACTCATTAATTCACCCAAAGATTTGATCAGTGATCCTGATTTCAAATCTATGTATGCAAATATGACTTTTGGCTACCAGGCCGGCGTAGGTCTTGATCTTTTAAAGAAACTTACTATTGACCTGAGATATGAAGGAAGTCTGAAGAAATTTCAGAATGAGATCGAAAATGCTATTGGCACAACTGTCAATCTTGATGACAGACCAAATGCATTTCTCCTCAGCCTGGGAATTATGTTCTAGAAGAATAGAAAATCAAAACAGGGGCTAATTCAAGAGCCCCTTTTCTTATTTCTGATCTGGCTGTATTTATTTCGAGAAAAGCATCTTCGCTGCTATAAGAAGCAATAGAACCCCAAATATTTTTTTCAATACTGACTGTGGAATACTCAGAGCAAGCTTTGATCCGAAATATGAACCAATTATAAAAGCTGCTGCAAGGATAAGTGCAAATTTAATATTTGCCTGGCCAACCTTCCAGTAATTATAAGCAGCAAGGATGCCTATCGGAGGTAACATGACTGCCAGACTGGTCCCCTGTGCCATCTGTTGACTAAAGCCCAGTATGAAAACAAGCGATGGAATCATAATTACTGCACCGCCAATGCCGAGCATTCCGGCCATTATACCTGTGACAACTCCGATCAGGAGCAGAAGCAGAACCACTGAAACAGACATAGTCGTTTTCATTTATGATTAATTACTTTATTTACTTGAATGTAAAAGTAGGAATTAATCGGGAATGACATATCAATTCCTTTTGTTCTTCTGAACAATATCCCTAATTTTGGGGTTTTGGTATTAGTCCTTTGAGACCTTTGTGCAAAGTAAAATATAAAGTGACAAAAAGAAGAAATGCAAAAAATATCTCTTTTTAGAAAGCACCAATGAAAAGGAAATATTTAATACTTTTCTATTACCTGTGCGGGTTAATAGTCATTATTGTTTTTTTGTTTATATACCGACTTTTATTCGGATTAAATGTTAAACCGGAAGGCAGAAAGGTTGTAATTTATATCCCTGAAAACTCATCTTATTTTCAGGCGATGGACTCTGTTGAAGCACATCTTCAGATAAGAAATATAAAAATACTGAAATGGATTGCCGTGAAGAAAAAATATCCCAGGCTTGTAAAACCCGGCAAGTATATTATTGATAGGGACCTGAGTTATAATGAACTGATAAATCTTCTGAGAACGGGCAGGCAGAATCCTGTTAATGTTACATTTAATAATATACGTACGCTTAATGAACTGGCTGGGAAAATCGGAAAGCAGATAAATGCAGATTCAGCTCAGATAATACAATTTCTTTCAAATCCTGAGAATTATTCAAAAGATGGTTTTACGCCTGAAAATGTAATTTCAGTTTTTATTCCCAATACTTACCAGTTTTTCTGGAATACTACTGCTTCCGAGTTCTACTCAAGGATGCTTACTGAATACAGGAAATTCTGGAATGAAGAGAGGCTGGCCAAAGCCAGGGAAAAAAACCTTAATCCTCTGGAAGTGGAGATCCTGGCTTCAATAATTGACGATGAGGTGGCCAAACCTGATGAAAAGCCCAGGATCGCCGGAGTCTATCTTAACAGGCTTAAAAGAGGTATCCCGCTACAGGCATGTCCAACAATTAAATTTGCATTAAACGACTTTACTATCACCAGAGTTCTGAAGAAGTACCTGGAGGTTGATTCTCCTTATAATACTTACAAGCATAGAGGATTTCCGCCCGGACCCATTGGATGTCCGACCGTCGAAGGAATAGATGCTGTACTTAATGCTGAGAAACACGATTATCTCTACTTTGCCGCGAGGGCAGATTTTTCAGGTTATCATAACTTCTCCAGAACGCTTGCTGAGCATAACAGGTATGCTGCTGAGTATCAACGGGAACTTAATAAAAGAAGGATCTTCAGGTAGAACCAATGATCTCTACCTCACGATCAAGATTTATCCCATATTTTTCAAGAACGGATATCCTTATTTTTTCTGAAAGATTATAGATCTCTCTTCCTGTAGCATTTCCATGGTTAACAAGAACAAGCGCCTGCTTATCGTGGACTCCGGCATCTCCCAGTCTTGTACCTTTCCATCCGCACTGATCTATGAGCCATCCGGCCGCTAGCTTGACGCCTCCGGAAAGATCAGTATAAGATGGCATCTCCGGAAACTTCTTAATTAATTTTTCAGCAATGATTGAACTCACAACAGGATTTTTAAAAAAACTGCCTGCGTTACCTGTTGCCTCAGGATCAGGAAGTTTACTTCTCCTGATATTGATAACTGCCTGCCTGACATTTTTAAGGGTTGGAGAGCCCAGTTTTTTTACTTCATCTTTCAACGACCCGTAATCAAGGTTCATCATCGGATTACTCTTCAGTCTGAACCAGGTTTTTGTTACCAGGTACCTGCCTTTTTCTTTATCCTTAAAAATGCTGTTCCTGTAGCTGAAAGAACACTCTTCGTTGCTGAAGAACTTAACTGACCCGTTTGCTACTGTAATGGTTTTTACTTTCACGATCGTATCTTTTGCTTCAACTCCATAGGCCCCTATATTTTGTACTGCCGCCGCTCCAACCTTACCGGGAATAAGTGAAAGGTTCTCTATACCTCCAAATCCTTTTGCCACTGCCCATTCAACTAATTTATCCCAGTTTATTCCTGCGCCGGCAGAAATAATTACATAATCACCCTGTTGTTTTTCTATCCTGATACCGCTAAACTGAGGATGAAGAATTGTTCCCATAAAATCGTCTGTAAACAATATATTGCTTCCTCCGCCTATTATCAGCAATGGACCCTGCCACGAAATATCTCCACGGAAGAGAGCCGCCACCTCTTTGTCTGTTCTCACATGCACCAGGCAACGGGCCATGCAATCAATGCCAAAGGTGTTATAACTCTTCAGAGAGATATTTTTACAAATCTTCATCCGTTTTTTTTGTAAAAATAGACAAACTGGATCAATATGATTACAAATAAAGAAATGTTCGGGTAATTTATGTCTTTTGTCTTGTATCTTTGTTTAAGACATAGTTAAAAAATGATTATGACGGTTCAGATTAAGAAGGAAATATATCTTGCAACCCGTAAAGAGTGGCGTAACTGGCTTGAGAAAAATCATGCCGTTTCAGATGGTATCTGGCTGATATATTATAAAAAGCAATCAGGAAAGCCACGTATTCCTTATGGTGAAGCTGTTGAAGAAGCATTATGCTATGGATGGATCGATGGGAAAATAAAAAAAGTTAATGAAGATTATTATAAGCAGTGGTTCACTCCGAGACGATCAGGTAGCAGGTGGTCAAAATTAAATATTGAACGGGTGCACAGACTTACAAAGGAGGGCAGGATGAAGGAAAAGGGCCTGCAAGCCTTCAGTGAGGTTATGAAAAAGCCTGATCTGGTGTATGATAACAGACCAAAAGGTGACCTTGTTATTCCTCCTGATCTGCTGGAGGAACTAAAAGGGAATAAAAAGGCCTTGGATAATTTCAACCGTTTTTCCCAATCTGCGCAACAGCTTTATATTCTCTGGCTCAATGATGCAAAAAGAGCTGAAACAAGATTGCGCCGAATCGCCAGGATGGTTGATCTCTGTGAAAAAAATATCAGGCCCGGTATGATGTAATATTTCTCTCCCAGAAATTCCTGATTTCTTATCCGGTTTTATTACTTTTATCCCATGCCAGGCCCGAAAATGATACGTGTTGCTTTCTCAGTAACAAACTGCATCTGCTACGATCAGAGAGTACTTAAGATGGCAGAAACAGTCAGTAATCTTGGTTGTAATATTACTTTAATTGGCAGAAGATCAGGTGATTGCTGTATAGACAACATAGTGCCATTTAAAACAAGACGATTCAAAATGATCTTCCACAAAGGATTTCTTTTTTATATGTTTTTCAATATCAGGCTTTTATTTCATCTGTTATTTCATAATTATACTGTTCTGGTCGCTAACGACCTTGACACATTATTACCAAATTATCTGGCCTCAAAAATTAAGCATCTGCCGCTGGTTTATGATTCTCATGAATATTTTACCGGCGTTCCCGAGATACAGGGCAGATTATTTGTTAAACGGGTATGGACTGCGATTGAAAAGAGAATATTTCCTCGTCTTAAATTTGTTATAACTGTAAGTGAATCAATAGCTTCAAAATATAAAGAAGAATATGGAATACTTCCGCATGTAATACGAAATTATGCTCGCTCAGCAGCGAATATAAGGCCTGTTTCGCGCGATCAGCTGGGGATAAGCGAAGAACATTTACTTTTAATTTTACAGGGTGCTGGTATTAATATTGACAGGGGAGGAGAAGAACTGATAGAAGCTATTGGAAGAACGGAAAATGTTTCACTTCTTATTCTGGGTTCCGGGGATATCCTGCATACACTTAAAGAGAAAGTCAGTATTCTGAATCTTTCGCACAGGGTCAGGTTTCTTCCAAGAATGCCGTGGATCGAGATGATGAGATATACAAAAGCTTCTGATGCCGGAGTAGCGCTCGATAAAGATACCAATCCCAATTACAGATTTAGTCTTCCCAATAAACTGTTTGATTATATATCAGCAGGAATTCCGGTAATAGCTTCAGGTCTTCCGGAAGTCGCCGCTATGATAAATAAACTACGATGTGGAATTATCATTCATGAAGTAAATCCGGATGAGATAAGCAAGGCAGCTAAGAAATTGAAGGACGACAGGAATATGCTGAACAAACTTAAGCAAAACGCTGTTATTGCATCACAATCAGTTAACTGGGAAAATGAGAAAATGAAAGTGATAGAAGTATATAAAAATCTTATAAATAGAGTCTATAAATAAATTAAAAAGCCTTGCATATATGTGAATGGTCAGTGGCCAACCGGTCTCAGTCAATTGATGTTCCTGACTATACCTGTGGTTCGTGGAAAACAAACAAACTTCACGGTATCAACCTTGAAACCGGAGGTACAACAAAGGTTCTTGAAGTTAAGCAAACTGAAGTGCAGATGAATATATAGGAAGGCTTGTTGATTTATCAATACCCGGCAGCCTGACCGTCTTTTCGCGATTCTGAAGCTCCGTACCAGACCTTGTTCTTTTCATCCCACATAATTGCCTGGTAACCTCCATAACCTCCCAGATCCCATTGTATTTTGTGGCCGATATTCATAAGCTTTTGTATGACATCTGTCCGGAAACCGCTCTCAAGTAACAGAGTACCGCCATCGGTCATTTGGTGACCTGTCGGTTCGGATGACCCTATATGATGCATGCGTGGTGCATCGCCAGCCTCCTGCAGATTCATTTTAAAATCGATAAGATTAATTACTATCTGAACCTGACCCTGTGGCTGCATATCTCCACCCATGACGCCGAAGCTTATCCACGGTTTATTATTCTTCGTTATAAAGGCAGGTATTATTGTATGAAATGGCCTCTTCCCGGGTGCATAGACATTTGGATGACCTGGTTCCAGGCTGAATAACTCACCCCTGTCCTGCAATACAAAACCCAGACCGGTGGGGCACATTCCTGATCCCATACCACGGTAATTGCTCTGGATTAATGACACCATATTACCATATTTATCGGCAACTGTCAGGTACACTGTGTTTCCGGCTTCGATTATACCTGCATCATATACTTTTGCTGCTTTTTCACGATCGATGAGCTTACGTCTTTCAGCAGCATATTTCTTTGATATTAATTGTGTTACGGGCACATTAGAAAAAAGCGGATCAGCATAATATCTTGCCCGGTCTTCATAAGCGAGTTTTTTTGCTTCAGTGAAGAGATGCATATATTCAGCTGAACCAAAGCCCATGGAAGCCAGATCATATCCTTCAAGTAAATTCAGCATCTGGAGTGTTGCAATACCCTGGCTGTTAGGGGGTATTTCCCATATTTCGTAACCCCTGTAAGTAGTGCTCGCAGGTTCAACCCACTCCGAATGATGCCTGGCAAGGTCATCGTAGGTAAGAAACCCTCCCTGCTTTTTCATGAAAGCATCAACATCCCTTGCAATAGTTCCTCTGTAAAATTCATTTCTCCCTCCTTTGACTATTTTATCGAGCGTATTTGCAAGAAGAGGATTCTTAAATATCTCACCCTTGCCAGGAGATTTTCCTCCTGGCATATATACCTCTTTTATATTAGGGAAATCTTTAAGTATCTGCGTTCCCTTATCAAGATAGTAAGCAATTACTTCTGTTACAGGGAAACCTTCTCTGGCATAGCTTATTGCCGGTTGAAGGATATCTTTCATCTGTAGTTTTCCAAGGATATCATGCATCTCAAACCACCCGTCAACGCACCCGGGAACCGATACAGATAATGGTCCGTAGGCCGGAATAAACTCATAACCATTTTCCTTGAAATATTCAATCCGAAGCGACCGGGGTGATCTGCCGCTTGCATTCAGTCCGTAAAGTTTATTCTTCTCAGCACTCCAGATAAGGGCAAAAAGATCTCCGCCAATGCCGGCTCCCGTTGGTTCTACCACACCCAGAACAGCATCCGCAGCAATAGCAGCATCAATAGCGTTTCCCCCTTTTTTAAGAATGTCGAGAGCAACCTGTGTAGCAAGAGGTTGACTGGTAGCTGCCATTCCGTTCACTGCAATTACCTCTGACCGTGTAGCAAAATTATTGCCCGTGACCCTGTCCTGCGAGAACAAAATCGTCGGTGCAATTATTATGATAAATAAGGAAATGATCCTTTTCATCTTATTATGTATTTAAATACAAAGTTAAAAAACTGGCAGGACTATTTAGCCATGGCTCTGGCTTTTAATTCATGTGGCATCTTTTCGATGGCATACCTCAGTGAGGTTCTTGGCATGGTTGCTTTCTTTTTCATGATATAATCGAATACCTGTTGTTGATTGGCCTGACTGGCTGCCTTGAGCATCCAGCCATAACCTTTTTGTACCATATCATCCCTGTCTGAATGCAGTATATCTGCTATTTCAAAAATGTCATTCAGAAATTTTCCTTTACGAGCCGGTACAATTAAGGATACGGATGAAGAACGCTTCACCCAGCGGTTCTCCGACACTGCCCATGTTTTTAAACCTTTAATGAACTCCGGGTACATTTCAATAAATGTTCCTACTGTATGATTGCACAGTGTATCACAAGATGCCCAGTTAGTGACATAATTATTTACCCACTTTTCAAAAGTCGAAAAATCATCAGGTACATAATCCTTCCTTACGTTATATGACCAGTCGCATGCAATAATAGACTCTTCAATATATCCCGATTTCCATAATTCTTCACACAATCTGAAGACATTGTTTTTGCTTCTGTCAGGGAGGAGTTTATAGAAACCTTTACTGGTCTGCGTTACATCTGATGCTTTTATTCCATAAAGCTTTACTTCTTCCTTAAAAAATCTTTCTCCTGATAACCTTGTCTTTTCATCGGCTTTATTTGCAAGCTCAGTTCTTATTTTATCAAGAATTGAATCCATAATTATTCATTTTAAGTTTCGCCAGAATTTTTGCTCAGATAATCTTAACTCTCTTTTTCTCTTTCTCTCAAGAAGGTACAAAAATATTATGACCAGCGATCCAACAATCAGTATCCCCAGAAGTAAATACTTGATAATTCCAGAGATACCAGCTTCGGCAGTAACTGAAACTACATTATTCTGCAATACTTTTTCTGTCACCTTATGTCCTACATCTATACTGAAAATGTTCTTAATGAAGAACAATGAGAAGAATGCCAGAAAGCCTGACATAACCGGAGTTGCTATCCATCCCATGGCTATTTCGCCGAGCAGCCTGAAGTTAATATTTCTGGCTCCCCTGTAAAGTCCTATGCCAATAACACAGCCTACTATTACCTGGGAACTTGAAACCGGAACCATCGGAATGGGAGGAAGCCCCATTTTGACAAAAAAATTCGATAAGGCTGTAGACGAAAAAATGAAAAGGACCATCGACTGAGCAAGTACCACCACCATAGCAGCTTCAGAGGAAAGTTCAAGTAAATTTTCGCCCACTGTCTCCATTACTCTCCTGGAATAAGTCATTATACCTACGGCAATCGCCAGTCCCCCGAGCAGGAATAACTGCTGGCTGGAGGAGAGAGAAAAGAGTCCAAGGTCTAGTTCGTTAAGATGAAAAGCAGGAACAAACACACCCATTACGTTAGCTATATTATTAGCTCCCAGGCTATAAGCACCAAAAGCGCCGACCACTATCAGCCCTGTTCTAATAAATGATTCAAACCTTATAAGGTGTATTTTGGTCACTTTTTTGATCCTGGTTATTGAAAGATAGAGAAGTATACTAAAGATGGCACCAAGTATGGGACCGGATATCCATGTAGCAATGATTTTCGACAGTGTGCCTGAATCTGTTGAATTACCTGTAAAGAAGTTCCATCCAATGATCGCTCCTACAATTGCCTGGGTAGTTGAGACCGGGAGTGAAAATTTGGTCATTATATAGACAGTTACTGCAGCAGCCAAAGCCAGCGTAAAGGATCCTCCTATTGCATTCACAGCTCCCAGCTTGCCAAGAGTATGAGAGGCGCCGGCCCCCTGGATAACAGCTCCGAGGATAACTGCAACAGAAGCAATAATAGCAGCTTTCCTGAAAGTTACCATTTTTGATCCTACTGCTGAACCAAATATATTTGATGCATCATTGGCTCCGAGAGACCATCCAAGGAAGAGACCGCTGGTCAGGAAGAAGAGTATCATTGCCTATAATTGTAATCTGTTATTGCCGAATATTCAGGATCATTAATAATAATTTCACTGTTCCGGGTTCAGGGTTCCGCGTGTAGTGTTTTTTTGTTTTTTGTCTGTTTTCTCTCCCCTTCTCCCCATCGCCCACTCACCCCTTCTTTTCTTTTCCTTAGCCCTGAGCCTATACCACTATCTTAATCGCCATCCCTGAGAGAAGATCTGCTGCCTTCTGAGCAAGATCAGATATATGTTCAATATGATGGATAATATATCTCAGGTGTGCCTTATGTGCCAGGTCTATCTCTTTCATATCCTGAAAAATACGTCTTTTCATGCTGTGTGAGATTTTATCTGTTTCACTTTCAAAATAATATACCTTCAGAAGCTTTTCCCTCACAGTGTAAGGAGCCTTAAAATAAGCACGAACCGCCGGAATCAGCTCCTCCGCAGCGCTGGCGGAAGTCTCTGTAAGACTTATGAAATCCTTGTTCAATGATGAAGGTATGTCTGGCATTTCAATACTGATCTCATTCAGCGACCTCTTTAAGGAATCTATTATCTCATCAAGTTCGTCAATAAGTTTACTTACTTCTTCCCTGTGCTGGGGAAGAATGGAATGCGTGATCATTTCATTTTCTATCGCGCGCTGAAGCTTGTCGGCAGCATTTTCAAGTGAATCAAGCTTATGTATATGGCGGTTAAAAGACTCCATATCGCGTTCGAGATAGGATTTTACCCCTTCCCTGAATACGAGTAATCCAAGCTCAACATTATCGAAAAATTCATCGATTTTTATTATCAGATTTTTTGTTGTCCTTGTAAAAACAGGCATAGCTTTTGATAATTAGGTTATTATAACAAATGTATAATTATTTTATTCAGAAATCAATAATTCTCTCAACCCTGTTTCGCTTAAGGTATTGTTTCAGAATGACCTGAATATCACGGTTATCGGGGGAGGTTCTTATGCAATCGTGAAGCGCTGAGAGTCCGAATCCCATATCGTCAATGCTGAAATAACCATAACCGGTGTATTTACCATTGACTATCTTAACAACACTTCTCTCATCATCATTTCTGCCTTTATCAATTATAAAAAAGTTACGTCTGGTGAAAATGAATTCTTCTGCTGCCTTCTGAGCACGTTCGTTATATGAATCAAACTCTTCCTTATCGCAGCATGCACCTTTGCATATACCGATATGATATTGAAAACACGGACCGCTTGTTTCATAGAGTCCGCATAATTTCTGGCACAGCTCATATGTTTCGACTATGGATGCCAGTTTTGATTTTGCTTTCTCTTTGGATGTAAATACGGAGAGCGGATTCTCATCCTGGTCAGTGAGGCCGTACCTGAAATTGAGATAACCGCGGTCATCGAAAAAGTTAAATATTCCCCACTGAAATCCGGATCTTCTTTGTGCCCTGTTAAAGTATGGCTTATTATCCTTTATTTCAAACGATTCCCTTAGAAGAGCAATAAGTTCACTGCCGGTAGTTTCCCATTCTATATCAGCTATCATATCACGCATTTCCATTGCCCGGTTTGTTGAATTGTTTGAGAGGTGTGTGCTGATTCGATGCTGGAGATTGCTGCTCTTGCCAATATATATCAAATCGCTCTCTTCGTTATAAAAGTAATATATACCTGGCTTTTCAGGAATGTTTTCTATCTTGGCAACATCGAGCTTTGGGTTGAGCTTCGAGATTCTGGTATTCCTGATGAGTATTGATCTCTTACCGTTGATCTCCATATCCTTACTGAGCAGCAGCTCAAAAAGTCTTACAGTTGCCAGAGCATCCCCGGCTGCCCGGTGTCTTCCGCTTATCTCAATTTTAAGATCCCTGCAAAGGTTCCCCAGGCTGTAGGATCTGTGCCCGGGTAATAATTTTCTGCTGAGCGATACAGTATCGAGAATATTCCTTCTAAAATTGAATCCAAGCGACTTAAACTCCTGTCTTATAAATGAATAATCAAATCTTGCATTATGTGCAACGAAAGTGCAGCCTTCGGTAAGTTCAACGATTGTTCTGGCTATTTCATAAAAACATGGAGCGTTTTCAACCATTTCATTGGTTATGCCCGTCAGGTTGGTAATAAAATATGGTATATTTCTCTCAGGATTAACGAGAGAAACAAATTCACCTGTTATTTTTTCACCATCATGAAGGTATACAGCTATTTCTGTTATTTTTTCAAATCTGGCGCTGCCTCCTGTTGTCTCAATGTCGATGATCGCGTACATCTCTTAAAATCTTCTCCATTTACGCAGTTACGAATATAAACAGAAAAGTGTCTGAAGTATCTAATAGTTTGTATTTTTGTTTAAAATATGGCATCATGAACGAATGTTTCGGAAAGAAATACATACTTAACGGCACATTGCATCCGGCAGAACATTTTGATAATACTCTTGTATATGATGGCGACTCTGTTTATGAGGTCATAAGGATGGTGAAGGGGAGCCCAGTTTTCTTTTATGACCATTTTGAGAGACTTGCCGAAAGCACGAGATTGCAAAAGAAAAAGATGCTTGTCGATGAATCAAGGCTGAAACGTGACATAATTAACCTTACAAAATCGGACAAGAGAAAAGAGTTAAACCTTAAGGTGGTATTCAATTATAATAAAGGTAATGAAAACTACCTTGCCTATTTTATTGAACCGATTTACCCGACGGATAAACAATATAAAGAAGGTGTCAAGGGAATCCTTTTTTATGCTGAACGGAAAAATCCGGTATCCAAGGTAATTAATCATAAACTCCGGTCATCTATTTTTCATAAGCTGATCCTTGAAGGAGCCTATGAGGCCTTGCTGGTCAATGAGGAGGGCAGGATAACGGAAGGGAGCAGAACAAATATCTTTTTTATGAAGGGAGATACTCTGGAAACTGCACCTGACGGACTGATTCTCAATGGCATAACACGTAAACATATTCTTGATCTCTGTATAGAAAATAAAATCAAAGTAAAGTTTGATTGTGTCAGCGCCGACAGAATTTCTGATTATGATGCCGTATTCATGACCGGAACTTCCCCTGTGGTGCTTCCATTTTGTTGCATCGATAATTATTCTTATGCCGTTACATATCCCCTCATTGGAAAGCTTCGTGATCTACACCTTAAAAAAGCAGAAGAGAGTATAACAAAGTTCAGGAACGGCATGCTGAAATAAACATGTTTATTCGTATATGAATTTATACATTTACCAAATACGCTCCAATGGCAACAATAAGAAAGCTGAAGAAAAAAATCGATTCGGAGATCTTTGAGGTTATATCAGATTGTTTTACCTGGTCTGAAGTGCACCCGGAAAAGAAACCTGGAGGTGTATCAGAAATCCTGGCAGATGCGGTCGCTCTGAGAAACGATCTGATCCACAGGATAAATCATACTGTTGATGCGACTGACTCAAAAGCAGTAAAGTCTCATTACCAGCAGATACAAAAGGATCTCTTATCCGGTACCGACAGCCTTTTTAAACGGCTCAGTTCCTTATCGAAGAAGAAAACGAAGTAAAGTGTTTGTAGATTTGGGTCCTGCAAACAGTGCATGTTCCATCCTGATCGAGATTCCGGATTTTTATATTGTAACCCGATCTGATTGTTACACATTTGCCGCATTCCGGGCAGTATGTATTCTGACCGGTTTCAGAAACCATATTTCCAATATAGACATAATTGAGAAATTTCAAGGCAACAGCAGCGAGTCTCCTGATTGTCTCAGCAGGTGTTGAAGGATCTTCTCTCTTGTACATCGGGAAGTAACGGCTCAGGTGCAGAGGTATATCTTTACCAAGCTCTCCGGCTATCCACTCAGCTTCCGCTGCCATCTCTGCTTCACTATCGTTATGTCCGGGAATAATAAGTGTCGTAATTTCAAGATGTCTCCCTGATCTGGCTATCTGTTTCAGTGTATTCTTCACAGGTTCGAGTTCTGCTCCGGTCAGTTTCTTATAGAAATCGCTGTTAAATGCTTTAAGATCAATATTAAATGCATCGGTAAATGAAATAATATCATCGAGAGGTCCGCTGTTTATATAACCGTTGCTAATCATAACAGTCAGTAAATGTTCCTCTTTCGCAAGGTACGATACATCGCGGATAAACTCGAACCATATTACAGGCTCATTATAGGTAAATGCTATTCCAATATTATTCAGGGACGACCGGGCATCACTTATTATTTTTTCGGGATCGGTTTTTTTTATGAATTCCAACGATTTGCGTTGTGATATATTGTAATTCTGGCAAAAATCGCAACGCATGTTGCATCCGTACGATCCGAGCGACAGTATATTCGTGCCAGGATAAAAATGATATAAAGGTTTCTTCTCGATAGGGTCAAGTGCATAGCCTGACAGAACTCCGTATGTTATCAGTTCTATTGTTCCTCCAACATTTTTTCTTACGCCGCAAATACCGCTTTTCCCCTCGGCCAGTTTGCACAAATGCGGACAAAGGAGACATTCAGTTTTATTTTCAAGAATCCGTTGTAACATTTGTGCATATTATTAATTGTAATTACAAATTTACAATAATAAAAAGAAAGTTGCTGTGTCTGGTCATTCACGCGGAGACAAATAAATAGCACGGACAGGAATCCCTATTAATTTTATTCATGATTGCGCCGAGCCTTGTTTTAAAAGATTATAGTTCTTCCGTCTTAAATTCTGACGGGATATTATTGAGCCTGGAAAATTCAGTTATACTCTTCTTTACCGGATCAATGATCTCGGTGTAGTTGAGGCCGAACCTGAAAATAATCTTCTTATTGTTTTTCAGGATGAAGGTAATGCTGAGCGGATATAATTCTGTTCTGGCAATATCTGCTGCATTCATCTCAATGTGCGGAAGGACTGAATTTTGTTTCAGTATTATTTTCTCATGGTTTATTTCGATATACTTTAAGGTTTTTCCGGCACCTGCGAGTACCTGATAGATGCCGAATCCGACAAGAAAAATAGTCGTTATCCAAAGGGTTACATCTGCCTTTTCTGATCTGATATTAAAGATTATCCAGAAAATTGCTATCCCGATACATAAGATCCCAAATATGATCTGGATAATTTTTACGATGCGGGAACTTACATTTGGCTCAAGCGAGAATATTTCTTTTTTCATATCAATATCATTTATGGCAATATAACTTTTTTTTGGAGACCAAAATTGAAAATAATAAAAACTGTTGTAAATTGGAGTCAGATTGATTTTACAAATTTTCGTATATGATTCTTTAATTTTAATCAACCTGGAAAATGAAAGAAGATTCGAAAAACATGACGCGCCGGTCATTTATTGGTAAGACTGGAGCGGTAGCTGCAGGTATTACAATACTTCCCAGCTCCGTGATAAGTAGGCTGGGGAAAAAGGCACCCAGCGATAAATTGAATATTGCAGTGGTTGGCATCGGAGGTATGGGAAACACAAACCTTAAGAATGTCAAGGTATCAGAGAACATTGTTGCTTTATGTGATGTTGACTGGGAATATGCCAAAGAAGTATTTGCGGCCAATCCTGAAGCAAAAGCATACTGGGATTGGCGCAAAATGTATGATGAGATGGGCAAATCCATTGATGCCGTTATAGTTGCAACTGCTGACCACTCTCATTGTGTTATAGCATCCAACGCAATAGCAATGGGTAAGCATGTATATGTTCAAAAGCCTTTAACACATTCTGTTTATGAATCGAGGCTATTGACAAGGCTTGCTGCAAAATATAAGGTAGCCACACAGATGGGGAACCAGGGGGCTTCCGGTGAGGGTGTAAACCTGATCACGGAGTGGATTCAGAATGGTGAAATTGGTGAAGTGAGGAAAGTTGAAGCCTTCACCGACCGTCCTATCTGGCCTCAGGGGCTGAATGTCCCAAAAGGTGAATGGGTTCCCGACACACTTAACTGGGATCTGTTTATAGGTCCGGCAAAAATGCGTCCTTATAATAGCCTTTATACTCCGTGGAACTGGCGTGGCTGGTGGGATTTCGGAACAGGAGCCCTTGGTGATATGGGCTGTCATATTCTGCATCCTGTTTTCAAAGGACTAAAACTGCAATACCCCATAAAAGCTCAGGGAAGTTCAACTCTTCTTCTTACCGATTGTGCTCCAAATGCTCAGATAGTGAAACTGACATACCCGGAAAGAGTTGCTCCAAAAGGTTCAAAAGTAAAATATCCTCAGGTTGAAGTATTCTGGTATGATGGCGGTTTACAACCACCAAGACCAGCTGGATGGCCGGCCGGAAAAGATATGAAGAATAATGGAGGCGGTGTCCTGTTCCACGGTAAAAAAGATACTCTTGTTTGTGGCTGCTATGGCCGCGATCCATGGCTTCTTTCGGGCCGTGTACCATCCGTACCTAAAACTGAGCGCAGAGTTGAAGGCGCGAAACATGAGATGGACTGGGTACGCGCCTGTAAAGAGGATCCTGAATCGAGAGTGCCTTCCAAATCTGATTTCTCTGAGGCAGGACCATTTAACGAAATGGTTGTCATGGGCGTTCTTGCTGTCAGGCTGCAGGGACTGAATAATGAACTCGAATGGAACGGAGAGAAAATGGAATTCACAAACATCGGCGATGAAGATAAAGTAAGACTGACAACTTCTGATAATTTTACTATCATCGATGGAGATCCTAAATTTAACAGAATAAATATTACAGTTAATGCAAAACAGTTTGCTTCTGAAATGATCAGGCATACATACCGTCCGGGATTTACTTTACCGGAAATGCCTGCCTGATTTTGAGATTATTGATTTTTAAATTAAAATTCTAATTGAAAATGAAAATTGTAAACATTATTTTATCATTTGTACTGGTAATTGCGATGGCCAATTCATGCGCATCAACAAAGAAAGCTGTTAAGGACGAAGCAAAGAATGAGGGATGGGTTTCTCTGTTCGATGGTAAAACAACTACCGGCTGGAGAGGTTATAATAAGCCGACTTTCCCTGAAAAAGGATGGGAAGTTGTGGATGGTACATTACATTGTATAGGCTCAGGTACAGGCGAAGCCGGAAATGGAGGAGATATTATTTACGACAAAAAATTCAAAAATTTTGAACTCACTCTCGAATGGAAAATTGGGGAAGGTGGTAACAGCGGGATCTTCGTCCTGGCTCAGGAAATTCCAGACGAGCCAATCTATAAGTCTGCTCCTGAGATGCAGTTACTTGATAATGACAAACATCCCGATGCCAGGCTTGGTGTGAACGGAAACCGCAAGTCTGGTTCATTATACGACCTTATACCGGCAATTCCCCAGAATACCAAACCGGCTGGTGAATGGAACCAGGCTGGAATTCTTTGCTACGATGGCACTGTTGTCTTTAAATCTAACGGAGCTAATGTGGTTGAATTCCATCTATGGACAGACGATTGGAAAAAGATGGTGGCTGAATCCAAATTCAAAGACTGGGAATGGTTCTTAAATACTGCTCATGAAGGCTATATCGGATTACAGGACCATGGCAGCGATGTATGGTTCCGGAATATTAAAATCAAGGAAATGTAATTATAAATTTCCCAGTAATCCGATCTCTTTAGCTACTTCCCTCATTCCCATTATACAATTGGTGATTAATTCATCCAGACTTACTCCCAGCATTTCGGCCCCTTTCTCAATTACCGACCTGTTGACTCCGGCAGCGAACTTCCTGTCATTCCATTTTTTCTTTACAGACCTTGCTTCCATGTCAAGAACACTCTTTGAAGGACGAACAAGGGCGCTTGTAGCTACAAGGCCTGTCAATTCATCAATTGCATAAATGGTTTTTTCAATCTTTGTTACAGGCTCGACATCTGATGCCAGCCCCCATCCATGACTCAGTACAGCCCTGATATATTCTTCAGGCCAGTTGTTCTCAACGAGTATTTTTTTTGTCATAATACAATGCTGATCAGGATACATTTCATAATCAAGATCATGGATCAATCCTATAATACCCCATTTTTCTTCATCTTCACCTGATTTTCTTGCCATATATCTCATAACGCCTTCTACTGCAAAAGCGTGCCTGAGAAGACTTTCTGATTTATTGTACTTTTTTAACAGCTCAAGAGCTGTTTCACGGGTAGGTAAAACTGTAGACATACTGAATATATAATTAGATCAATATGTGAAAATAAAAAATATTGTTGTTACCTGATCTTCATTAACGGAACCGTTTTGGAAACTCCCGGAAATTGAACTTTCAGATAATAAATTGAAGGTACCAGGTTGAACTCTTTAATTTCTTCATTATTTACCCCCACAGTTATTTGTTTTTCAATATCCAGCATCTTTTTGCCAGCTGTATTATATAATGAGATCCTTGCACTTCCATCGAAATCTGAATTAATGACTATATTGATAACATCCCTGAACGGATTCGGGTAAACCAGCAAAGGTCCCTCAATTTCATTATTCATAATGTTGATCTTTAAAGAATCATTAAAGAGATAATCGTCGTCATTATCGTAGCTGTACGTTAACAGATCATAGCTGCCGAAATACGATAAGTTAGCAGGTGTATCGAAAGTTACGGCAACAGAATCTCCGAAAGGAATTAAAACGTTGTTAAAATGCTGACTGACAGGCATTCCATTATTAATAGTATAAGCCAGGTTAAATCCTTTGATCGTATCAGGTCCGATATTTAGCATCTTGACAATTACTGGTTCCAGCCTGAGCTTCTCTTTATTAACAGGAGAAGCTATTCTGGCAGTAACGATATCCCTGGTGATATATTTCACTGATCCCGGACCTGCAAAATCTATAAGATCTATCATTGCACAATCGGTTCCCTGCGATACTGACTGATCCTTCTTATAAAGCCATTCAAGCCTATTATAGCCTGCCGGTACCGGTATTGCTGCCTTATTCCATCCAGTTTCACCCGATTTTCTGAGAACCTCTGCATCATTTAGTTTAACAATGAGAAAATCATAATTTGTCTCCGAAGATACTTTGTACCAGAATTTTACAGAGTCCGCTTCGTCGTAAATGAGTTTAATGGATAGTGAGGATGATTGATTATGAGTTATGGCGCCCGAACGAGCAGCCAATGAACCATCATATGAACCTGTCGATGTAATTGTCCACGGTTTTGAACTTAAATTTATCCATGGGAATATCGTGAATGAGGCTGATTCAAACGATTCCCTGATACGTCCGACCCTGAATGTGACGTTTTTACTGACATAATAAGGATTGCAGTCCAGCAGGCTTGAAACTGAAATAGTTGTTCCGGGGTTTACAAGTTCCGACAGCTTGACAAGAACAGGAATCTCAGTTACTTCACCATACAGAATAGTTCCCGAATTCTTGCTCGGTTCGAGTACCGATATATCATCATCGGGACTCGAGACAATCAGTTGCCCGGCAGTATTGCTGGTACCCTGATTGCTAACTCTGAAAATAAGCCTGAAGGTTTCTCCGGGATCTGCCACATAGTTGCCGTTACCTGTAATACGATCATCCATCACATAGCTGGTAATGTCAAGTACCGGTGCATGTACACATATATCTATTTTATAGTGTTTTTCAGATTTTGTATTTTTTATTAACAGGTCAAGTGTAATTATCCCGTCGTCCGGAACATTGTCTGCAATAGTTATAGAAAAATCATCATTCAACACAATATCTGTGCCTGCCGCAAGAGTTCCTATATATACGGAATCATTGTTAATGGTAACCCAATCGGATGTTGATGATATCGTTGCATAAAGATTTACAGCATCTTTGGTTCCAAGATTACTGATTGTGAAATCCGGAGAGACGGTTTCTCCGAAATCAGCCACCCCGTTATTATTTCCGTTGCTGTCGTTGATAGCTGACCTGGAGAGATTAATAAATTCCCTGGTAACATTTATAAAACGGATTTTTTTAATCAGTGGTTTTTTGTTTTGTCCGGTTATCACTACAAGACAGGAATCGTTAGCCAGTCCCGGCATTTCAAGTGTCACTGAACCTGAAGGACTTACATAAGAGGCATCCCACAGCGTATCGAAATGTGATACAGCCACATAAGAAAAAGGTATACCGATAAACGAATATGATTTAATATTATTTGGAAGAGTATCCGGCAATATCGTACTGAAAGTACCGGGAGTGCCTATATAAGGAATGATACTTGGATCACCCACAAGATTATATGTCTCCCAGTAATATTTCTTACGCGAACTGCTGCTGCCACTTACAGACAGGTTCCCTGCAAAATTGACCTGGCCCATTGTGATATACCAGTCTGAAGGAGACTCCCCGTGCGTATGGAAAAGACGGTCGAGAGCACCAAGTCCGGTGGTTTCGTATGTAGGATTATCGTTTGGAGTGCCAGTTCCAACTGCCCAGTAATAGTCTTCATCCCAGTACGAATCGTTTGAGCAGCCAATAAAGCCAATGGCACCTTTATCGCTGGCGACAACCATTTTGTTACCAAAAGAGGATGCATTAAACCTGGATGTCTGACAGGCATTACTTATTATAAATGGATACCTGCTTTTATTCGTGAAAGATGGTATGTCTGTAGTTTTTATATTTATATGAAGCCATCCGGTAAGATCTCCGTGACCTGTATAGTTTATAAATGATACTCCATTATTTATAAGTTTGATCATAGAATCTTTCTGAAGAGTAAGATTCTGTGGATAATAAAAATGGAATTCCTGGATTTTATTGGCAGGAGTAAGGTAATTAGCCACACCATACTTTACCTGGCCGTTCATATAGGTTGCATAACCGCCATCAGAACCAGGAGCCATTAATGCCCGGGTGTAGAACTTATTGGTATCTGTAAATTCGAATTTCTCATATTGTATTAATTTCTTTACAACAGTTTTTAATTCATTTGTATCGGCCACTGGCAATCTGCCTATATACATATCGGGAATATAATCACCATTTCCGTCAAGCTCTCCATAATACATATCTGTTACCTGGCCTGTTCCGTAAAAAGGTATCCTGTTTACATCACCAACGATAAGAAGATACTCGGGCGGAGGTTGACCAGATGAATTACAGATGCTGGTCAGTGTATCTTTAAGTTCTGTATATGTCACTCCGGCATAGGCAGCTCCTTTATACAAAATCTGGAGTCTGTACCCTTTCTGTGTTTTCCAGGCAATATATGGCCTGAGTTGTTTAATGAAAGCAGTATCGGTTAATATTATCATCCTTACCGGATTGTCGGTATAACCGGTTATAACATCCCCGGGATTATAATTCAGCAATCCTTTTTCCAAAGTCTCGTTAAAAAGCGGAGATTCAGGGTACAACGCTTTTGAATCAGCTGCAGCAACCCCGGAAAATGACACATCAATTTTCATGGAAGTTATTATTTCCAGGACGTTTGAATGAGGATTATAACGCACCGGCGATATAACAAGATTTGCGAGCTTCTTATGGCGCATAATTCCTACCGGTTCAATGTGTACGGTATCAAAGCCGATAAATTCTTTTGATGCATAAAGAGCTTTATCCATCCTGAACTGAGGCTTTTTATTCTGAAGCTCTTTTGTTTCTCCTTCCTGTGCAGGGAAAAGCAGTCCTTTGATTTTATCTTTTGAAGGTCTTACCCGGGAAACCTTTACATTGCTGATTCTGATTTTGTAAGAGTAACCATCAGGTATCGTAATAAGCCTGCTTAGAACCGGAAGTTCAGGTTTTCCGAGATCTGAAGTTAGTGTATGCCCCGGCATCGATAACCTGAAGAACGTGCCGTTCTCACTGGTCAGACCTTCCATGTCCATCTCAGATATCGAATAATTAACGGAGAGGGAATGATCCGTATGAGTAACGCTATTAACAGCCGTTTCATCAGTAAAATGATGACGGATTCTATTTCCTGACTGACCAGATGCCGATAAATTAAAAATCAATATCAGCGCAGGTAACAGTACCTGTTTAAATTTCCCTAAACGCATCAGTGTTAAATATTTAACGCTGTACCTAAATTCCCGTGGCAAGTTATTAAATTTTCAATATATAACGATTGGGGTTGTAATAAATTTGATTAAAATAATTAGATTCGTACTTTTATACTTGATTTTCTTTGACGAAAATAACAGGGGAGCTTATGAGAAAGTTCTTATTATTATATTTTTTAGCCACAGCTGCTATTGATTTATCCGGTCAGGTAAACAAATTTGGTGTTCCGTTTATTAAAAATTATCCTACACAGATTACCCAGGGATCTGAACAAAACTGGTGCATTACAAAGGATAAATTCGGTAATGTTTATTTTGGGAACCAGGACAAAGGAGTTATCTGTTACGATGGTACAAAATGGTCGGCTATCAAGATAAAAAATAATCCAAGAATATTTTCGCTTCTTGCTGACGAAAGAGGAATAGTATATGTCGGAGCTGCATATGAATTTGGATATCTGCAGCCTGATGAAAAGGGCAAAGCTGAATATGTCTCACTTGCGGAACGGATTGATTCAATAGCAGAAATCAAGGTAATTTATTCAATCGAGATACTGGATAACAAGGTCTACTTCCTGGGACCAAAATTCATATATGTATATGATATTAAAAACGATTCTCTCTCTGAAATAAGCCTGGTTAAATTTAATGTCTTTGATGCTTATAAGCTTGCAAAGATTAACAATAAACTGATCATTACAGATAATATCAACGGTATTTTTGAGCTACGGGATACTGTTATCAGTCCGTTACCGGGTGGAGGATTTTTTAAAAAGAAACTATGCACTGTTCTTCTACCCTATGATGAAAGTAAGGTTCTTATCTGCACATTCCAGGATGGATTGTTTATATATGATTACAAAACCGGAATCGTTAAGGATGACTTTGTAGATGCCAGGCTGAATGAGAAGTTCAAAACTGTCTTTATATATGCTGCTGCCAAAATCGCAAAAGATCTTTTTGCGATCGGAACAACCAATGAAGAAGGGATACTTGTGTTTAACAGAACTGGAAAACTGATATACCAGATTAATAAGGAAAACTGTGATCTTGAGGATAATACAATATTAGCAATGTACTGTGATTACCCTAATTATTCAGAATTGTGGATATCGACAACCGGAGTAATCAGTAAAGCATATTTTAATGTTCCTTTAACTATATTTTCGGAAAAGCAGGGTATTGACTACGCCGTAAATGATATAAGCCAATTCCAGGGTAATATTTACCTCTCTTCAGATGCCGGTATCCTTAAGTCTTACACTGATAAGAATAATTGTGTAAAATTTAAGAAGATCCCTGGAATTGATTCACAATTCTTCCCTCTTGAAGTAATTAAGTCAGATCATGGCGAATTCCTGCTTGCCGGTGGTCTTGAGGGAATATTGCAAATCTCCCCGAATGATAATATAAGAAAGGTTGAAAGCATTTGCCGCGATTTACCTAAAAGGAAAGGTAATTTTGGTTATAACACCCGCTTTATAAGCCAATCTTCGTACAACCACGATATAGTATATATTGGACTTGAGGTGGGTGGAATAATAATTCTGAAAAATGAAGGGAATTACTGGCAATATTTGAACAGGTATAAAATTCCATCCGGATCTGTTTCATCTGTTGCGGAGAATGGAGATCATGGATTATGGATTTTAACTAATAACCCGGATGCATTATATAACATTTCAACCAACTCGAACGATACAACAATTATAAAATACAGTAAGGAAAAAGGTGTCCCTCAGGCTGAATTACATTCTTTACAAAACATTAAAAATGAAACTTACATTACAACATCTACAGGCATTTTCAGGTACGATAGAAAAAATGACAGGTTTATTAGTGATAATACCCTGACAGGAGGATTCTCTGAGGGAAAATACGCTGTTAATCTTTTTATGGATGAAGACAGCGACATATGGTTTAGCGGGTACGATAGGAAATACTACGAGATGTTATTCAGAAATACAAGTTCCGGTATCCGTTATTACACCGGGGTTCTTAACCTGTTACCCAATATTCCGCCAACGGACATTATGAGTTCAAATGGAAGAATATATTTAACCAAAACGAAAATTGTGCCAGTTATTGAGAAGGCGCGACTTTTACCTGATACAACTAAAGTAAATACGCGATTTATCTCGATTACTATAGGCACAGATTCAGTTGTGATGGCAGGAATGTTTCATAAAGATATCGATGAGAAAAGAAGGATCCCTGAATTAGTGAATCCTTCTACTATTGTACCTGAATATGGCTATGATATGAATCGGATTATTTTTGAATGGACCACATCGTATTTTATTGAGGAATTGCAGACTGAATATAGTTATAAACTGGAAGGATATGATAAAGAATGGTCAAAATGGACCGGAATTTCTTTTGGATTTACATTTGAAGCCCTCTATTCCAAAAAGGATTATACTAATCTGCCTCATGGACATTATACTTTCAGAGTCAGAAGCAGAACACTTACAGGGCTTGAGGGAAATGAACTTAAATATGAGTTTATCATTTTGAAACCATGGTATACTACAATATATGCATACATTGGATTTGTCCTTGCGGCGCTCCTGGCGATCTTCGGCATTATAAGCGCTTATACACGACGTCTGAAAAACGAAAATATCCGTCTTGAAGGTATTGTCGCAGAACGTACAGCAATTGTAGTAAAACAAAAAGAGGAGCTTGAATCCAGCATCCATTATGCCAGCCGTATCCAGATGGCATTGCTGCCCTCGGAAGCAATTCTTTCAGAGAATATCAGGAATTACTTTGTCCTCCTCAAACCACGCGACATAGTAAGTGGCGATTTCTACTGGATGACTAAAAAAGATAACAGGCTTTATATTGTTGCTGCCGACTGTACAGGACATGGTGTGCCGGGCGCGTTTATGAGCCTGCTTGGAATGTCGTTCCTGGATGAAATAATCGACAAAGAAAAGTCTCCTCGTGCCGACTTCATTCTTAATCAGCTGAGACACCATGTTACTGATTCTCTTAAGCAGGTTGGAGGCGAAGATGAAGCAAAAGATGGTATGGATATAGCGCTCCTGGTGATCGATTTCAATTCACAGCGAGTAGAATTCTCCGGAGCCTACAATCCATGCTTTAGGGTAAGAAAACTTACTGAAAATGAGGTTATTAAATATCAGTCTGATTCTGCAGAAATGCCCGATGGTTCCATGTCGGATGGTAAATACCTTCTTGAAACAATATATGGCAGCAAGATGCCGATAGGTATTTCCTCAAGGATGAATGAGAATTTTGAGTTCTATGACTGGAGCCTTGAAAAAGGAATCTCATACTATCTGTTTTCTGATGGATATATCGACCAGTTTGGAGGTCCGCGGGGAAGAAAATTTATGAAGAAAAACTTCAAAAAGCTGATACTTGAAATACAGATCTACCCGATGAAGAAACAGAAAGAGATACTTGAAAAGAGGCTTTTGGACTGGATGGGACAGACTCCGCAGATCGATGATATTCTGGTTATGGGGATCAGAACTGATTAAATAAATTTTATTGAATATTAAATTTTACTTATATGATGCCAGATTCATTTAACAGGTTGAAAAATATTATTGCTTCATTAATCTTTATAGCGATGACAGGTCCAGCAATCTCTCAGGAGAATCCTGCAGTAGACAGGATTAATACATCAGCAGGAATTGTTGATTTACATTTTATCGGACATGGGTCACTTATGTTCAGTTTAAAGGACTATATTATATATTTCGATCCTGTCCGTTCGTTAGGAAATTATGATGATGCTCCCAAAGCCGATCTTATCCTTGTGACGCATGAGCATTATGATCATCTCGATATCGACCTGATCAATGATCTTCGCAAACCTTCAACAGTATTGCTGTGCAATAAAAACTCAGCTGAGAAAATACCATGGGCGAAGATCATGAAAGCAGGCGATAAAACTATTGTGAATAATATTACGATCGAAGCTATACCGGCTTATAATATAGTTAATATGAGAGCCCCTGGTCAGCCATTCCATCCAAAGGGAGTCGGTAACGGATATATATTAACAATAGGGGACAAGAGATTCTATATAGCAGGTGATACGGAAAACACCCCTGAAATGAAGGCACTGAAAAATATCGATGTAGCTTTCCTTCCAATGAACGTGCCGTATACCATGACTCCGGAAATGGTAGCGGATGCTGCAAAATCATTTAATCCCAAAATCCTGTACCCATACCATTATGGAGATACCAATACGGATATATTAGTAAACTTATTGAAAGGAACAGATATTATAGTTCGTATCAGGAATCTAAAATAATTAAAGTATGAAAGATATAACAAGAAGAGGGTTCCTTAAAACAGGAATAGCAGGTGCCGGAGTAATAGCCTTATCACCATCACTCGTTTCAGCATCATCATATGCGAAGAGTAATGATGTTATTTACCGGACTCTTGGGAAGACAGGAATAAAAGTTCCGGTAATAAGTTTTGGTGTAATGAGGTCAGATAATTCAAACCTGTGCAAAGCAGCTTATGATAAAGGAATAAGACTATTTGACACAGCAAACGGTTACCAGGGAGGCAATAATGAAATAATGCTGGGCAACTTTTTCAAAGATTATAAAAGGGATTCTTTCATACTGGCTACCAAGGTAAAGCCGGGCACAGATCGCGATGGCAAACCATCAGACCAAACCACACCTGAAAGATTTCTGGAGTTATTCAATGTTAGTCTTTCAAGGCTTCAGATGGATTATGTAGATATTTTATATATTCATGGTGTCAGTAATCCTGAACTTATTGAATATAAGCCTCTTGTAAATGCAATTAAGAAGCTAAAGAAAGAAGGGAAAATAAAATTTATGGGATTTTCGACACACAGTAATGAACCGGTTGTCATAAATACAGCTGCCGATTCAGATACATGGGATGTTATTCTTACCCAGTATAATTACAGGCTGGCTTATATTGAAGAACTTAAAAGTGCTGTTAAAAAAGCAGCTTCAGCTGGTATCGGGATTATCGCCATGAAAACACTTGCGGGGGGAGGTTTCCTCGACAGGGAGAGAACTAAGCCTATAAATACCACTGCGGCGATTAAATGGGTTTTGTCAAACACTGATATTACTACCACAATACCCGGAATGACCAGTTTCGATCAGCTTGACCTTAATGCTGCCATCCTCGCTGATATAAATCTTACAGATCAGGAAAAGGGTGATCTGCTTGCCGATGCTTCACATCCCGGCCTGTTATGTTCCGGATGTAGACAGTGTATCCCGTCGTGTCCGAAAAACCTGCCGGTGCCTGATCTGATGCGTGCTTATATGTACGCATACGGTTATGCAATGCCTTCAATGGCAAAAAACCTCCTTAGCGAACTGGGAACCTCCGGCAATCCCTGCAGCAATTGCGATACCTGCAGTGTGTCCTGCTCAAGGAACTTTGCGGTAAGCAATAAGATAACTGATGTCTCAAGACTGGTTAATGTCCCGGCTGATTTTCTGACTTGATTATTAATAGAATAGTATGTTTTTTATATGAAAAATAAAGTTCTTATCGGATTATTCTTTTCAATATTTTCCGGGTTAGCATATGCTCAGGATATCACTTTCCCTGATCTTGCCGGTTTTAAGCAAACATCAAAATACCCTGTTTACCTTCCTGAAAACCTGTGGGATTTTATCGACGGAGCTGCTGATACTTACCTGGCGCTTGGATTTGTGGACCTTCATGTAACAGAATACAAAAAGGGAAAAGAAACCATTAAGCTGGAGATATACCATCACAGCGACCATACAATGGCGTTTGGGATTTACGCCTCCGAACGATCCCCATCATTCAGCTTTACGAATATTGGATCGCAGGGTTATACTGCCGATGGCTCTATTAATTTTTTCAAGGGAGATTATTATGTAAAGCTGAGAACATATTCTAAAAAGTTGAAAACTCTTCAGGCCGAAGAGTCTCTCGCCATGCGTGTCGCAGACATGCTTAAGGGAGAGACCCGGATGCCGGCTCTTCTCTCACAGTTTCCTTCTGATGGTAAAAAAGCAAATGAGGAGACTTACATAAATGAAAGCGTGCTTGGACACGAGTTTCTGAAAAAAGCATTCAAGGCTGTATATAAGGTTGGAAATGATAACTTTAATGTATTCCTGATACAGTTTACATCTCCGCAGGAAGCCCTTAAAACTGTAGAAGTATATCTGACATCTGCGGGAATTGAACCCGGCCAGTCAGAAACAGGAAGGTATGTATTTACTGACGGATATAACGGAACAATATTCCTTTCATGGAAAGATGACAGAATTGTGATTATATCAGGACTGGCAAAAGATCAGGCTGATATTGCAGATAAATATACTTCGGAAATTCTGAAATAGAACCTCAGGAATACCAGCGTCTTTGCCTTGTTTTTATGTCTGAGAGGATTTGGCTTCGCCGAGCTTCATTTCACTTCGTCGTTTCACTCCTTCTTCCAAATCGCCTGTTATAAATGAACCTTTGCACCATTGCACCGTTGCACCTTAATAAAGATACCTGTGACATTCCGAGCAATTAGCCTCCTTCCAGGCAGTTCCGATATCGATGGGATGTTGAAATTCAAGAGTTCCCCTGATAGCAGTATATTGCATGTTTTCGGGCTTTCCCTGCCCTACGATTGTGTGACATAGATTGCAATCCTTCGTTATTTTGCTGCCATTCTCAGATGTAAATGAGCCATTATGACATCTGAAACACCCTTCCGTTTCAAGGTGCCCGATATGTTCAGGATAAACATCATAAGTAACCTTCATCGCCGGGAAAGTGTTCTGACTGAAAGCATGCTGAATAGCTGTGATTGACTTATCTATTGATTCACTGTTTGCAGCGTAAAAACTACTTTGTTCTGTCTTGTAATAATTTAAAATATTCTCCCGGATTGTAATCAATGCAGTATCCTTATTGCTGAAAGTGTCTCTGAGAATATCCATTGCAGTCTTTTTAAGAAATGGGATATTCTTCGAGATATTACCGGACAGCATTGCTTTGTCGAAATATACCGGAGGGGAATTGTAATTGTGAGTAGGCCTGTTATGACAGTCAATGCAATCCATGGTTCTGATATTAGAGGCAGATATAAGGCTATCGGAAACAGGAGTATCAGGGTTCCTGAATATTTCAACCTGCCCTGTTTTTTTATTGATGTATTTAACATATGTAATTACTTCGCGCTTATCGTTTTCAGAGATGTACTCTATATTGACATCAGGGTTGATATGCCAGTGTATACCTTCACTAAAGCCTTGCCCTTTGTACTCCGGTCCGATCTTCATCTGGAGCATGATATCCCATTCGGAGTTCAGTGAATCGGTAAGAAAATACCTGTTTGCCTGAAGGGTTCTGGAATAAAATTTCTGCGGCCAGTGACATTTTTCACATGTCTCCCTGGCAGGACGCAGATCGTGTAAGGGAGTCTCAATAGGTGTAGGATATGTTTTTGTGAGCACGGCATATACCTGGTGCAATCCTGAAAGTTTTGATTTTACATACCAGGAAGCTCCGGATCCGACATGGCATTCAACGCATGTTACATTTGCATGAGGTGAATTCTGGTAAGCAGTGTATTCGGGTTCCATTACTTTATGGCAAAGTGTGCCACAGAACTGCACTGATTCTGTAAGATGATATGCTTCAAAACTGCCATACGTGGAGAGAAAAAGGATTATAATAGTCACAATGGTGAAAATTATAAAAGCATTTCTGTGCCTGGGATCATTAAGATCAACAACAGGCAACCTGTACTTTTCGCTCTCTGCAGTTTTTCTTATCCTCTTCCTTGCGATTAACATACCTACAGGGATCATAATAAGACCCAGCAACAAAAAGCCAGGAAGAATTATATAAATAAAAAGGCCAAGGTTTGTATCACTCTTATTAAAAATTGTTGAAATAATAAACAGGAAAATTATAAGAATAAGGTTAAGAACTGCGATCAATGATCCTATGATAGTAATCCAGTTTCTTGAGGTCTGCGGAAGTTTCATGGATTAATGGTTTTTGGTATATCGGTTGAGTAAATATAGAAAATTATTGGATAATTAGCCATTTCCATAATAAATATCAGACATTAATAAATTAACCGTGGAAAAATAACCAATAATTTATAGTCCTATATATCAGGCCTTTATAATAATGTGTATGAGATATAAAAATATGGTTATATTGTTACCCCGGAACATATTATTTATTTTCCATCTGTTCTGAGATTATTTTTTTAATCTCTTCATAAGAATCGACAACATTAAGGTCATCATTATCATTCATCACATTTTGTGGTGGTCTGTACAGAATGCCAATCTCTGCCTTTCTGAGCATGTTGATGTCGTTATATGAATCACCAATCGCAATAACTTTGTAATTAAGATTCTGAAGAGCTTCCACCACCTTCATTTTACCATCATTCTGGCGCAGGTTGTAATCCAATATATTTCCCATTTGATCTACTGTAAGATGATGACAGAAGAGGGTAGGGCGTCCCAGTTTCTCCATAAGCGGATCGGCAAATTCAGAAAACGTATCTGACACAACGATAAGCTGAGTTATCTGACGGAGCCAGTAAATAAATTCTGTCGCGCCAGGCAATGGTTTTATATATGATATTACATGGCGTATATCATGAATCGTAAGCTTGTTCTGGTGCAGAATATCAAGCCTGCGTTTCATCAGGACATTATAATCACTTATATCGCGTGTTGTAAGTCTCAGTTCATCAATCCCGGTATGCCTGGCTACATTTATCCAGATTTCCGGTACAAAAACACCCTCAAGATCGGAACAAACTATGTACATAATTCATTTCTGGTTTTCTTGCTTCAGGAGTAACTCCCGGAGCGTTTCATAATTATTTTCTATTTCAATAAACGATTCTTTTACATTTTCAACCCGGGTCAGCGATTCAGGCATTTTCGGTGAAAATCCAAGTATTATTCTTACCTCGTCATCAAATTTTGCCGGATGTGCAGTCTCCAGGGAAATAAATATTTGATCATCAGTATTTTCTGCCTGATCAGTCCCTTGATACCGTTGTATACCTTCCCAGGCAATCGCGCCATGCGGCTCAAGGATGAGATTATATTTTTTATAATTATTAGCGATGGCAGCACGTGTTTCGCCGTCCGACAGGCTCACACCAAAAAAATCATATCTCATACGCTCAATATCAGGTGGTCTCAGAATATTCCCTTTTTCATCCATCATACCGCCGTAAAGAGCAATTATCCTTGCAAGATTGCTGGGATGTCCTACATTCATCGCATTTGAAATACAGTCAATCGAAGGATCGATTGTTTTATATTTGCCGCTCCTTAAGTATTCGGGTACTTCATTATTCTCATTTGTTGCTATGATCATCTTTGTTACAGGAAGACCCATCTCACGAGCAATGATTCCTCCCATAAGATTACCATAATTTCCGGAAGGCACACTGAAAACAACCGGTTCATCAATGTAACGGGCCAGTCTCGACCAGGCATAAAAATAGTAAACCGCCTGTGGAATCAGTCTTCCTATATTAATTGAGTTGGCAGAAGTAAGACTGAGGTCACCAAGGGAAGCGTCAAGGAATGCTTTTTTGACAAATTTCTGACAATCATCGAATTTACCATCAACAGCTATAACCCTGATATTTTTGTTGAGTGTTGTCATCTGTTTTCGCTGGATTTCGGTAACCTCTTTCGCAGGGAAGAGGATAACAACATCAATATTGGTCAGACCATGGAACGCATTCGCTACTGCGCTGCCGGTATCACCGGAAGTAGCAGTAAGGATTGTAAAATGCAGGTTTTCAAGTGATATGAAATAATTCATAAGCCTTGCCATGATTCTTGCCGCAAAATCCTTAAAAGAAGCAGAAGGCCCCTGGTCTAGCCGTAACACATAGTTCCTGCTGAATACCTTTTCAACCGGTACTGTAAAATTATATGCATCCCGGCATAGAACTTTCAAATCATTGCTATCCATCTCATTGCCCAGGAAGCTATTTAAAACTTTAAAAGCAATTTCGTAATATTCGCTGGATAGAAAATCTTCAATCTCTTCCATGCTCAGCCTGGGGATAGTTGAAGGCATATATAATCCTCCGTCCGGAGCAAGTCCCTTTAACAGCGCTTCCCGGAATGACACCTCCGGTGCCTTCAGGTTAGTGGAATAATATTTTATCGAATCAGTTTTCAATTAGCTTCTTTAAATACTACTTCATTTGTTAAAAATTCTTTACTAAAAGCCCTGCGCCCTGTGCCCTGAGTCCTTATCACACATTAACCACCCTCATCAGGTCGGCAAAAACGCCTGCAGCTGTAACATCGGCCCCGGCGCCGTAACCTTTGATAACCATTGGAAGCTCACGGTACCTTTCTGTTGTAAAAAGAACTATATTATTGCTTCCCTCAAGATAATAGGAGGGGTGCTCAGGTCCAACTACCATCAGCTCCACCTTTGCCTTATCGCTATCGAGAGTTGCAAAGAATCTCCATTTTTTGTTCTCCTTTAAAAGATCAAGCCTTTTAAGTTCAAATTCCATGTCATATTTCTCCACACTGGCATAAAAGTCGTTAAGATCGCCTTTAAAACAATCATCCGGCAGAAATTTTACAACTTCAACGTCTTCTTTTTCAATGTGATATCCTGCTTCGCGTGCTAATATCATTATTTTCCTTACAACATCCGTTCCGCTGAGATCGACCCTCGGATCCGGCTCTGAAAAGCCTTTTTCCCTGGCTTTCCTTATAGCTTTACTTAACGGCAGTTCTTCGCACAGTTCATTGAAAATGAAATTCAGCGTTCCTGAGAGTACTGCCTCAATCCTGTATATCCTGTCGCCGCTTAAAACCAGGTCATTGATTGTTTTGATAACAGGAAGACCTGCCCCTACAGTGGTTTCGTACATGAAACGTACACCCCTGTCACTTGCAATTTTTTTAAGATGTTCGTAGTAGCTGTATTCTGAAGAGCAGGCAATCTTGTTGGCGGTAACTATGGAAATGTAACCTGACAGAATATCACCATACTTTTTAGCCACGTTTTCATCAGCCGTACAATCTATGAAAGTCGAATTTCTGAGGTTCATCTTTTTGATGATTCCTATAAATTCTGAAATATCTGCTTTCTCCCCGTCGTTTTTTAGCCTCTCCCTGCAGGAATCAAGTGCAATTCCTTTCTTATCAACAATCATCTTTTTTGAATTTGCAATGCCAATGAGATTGATTTTCAACTTATGATTGCTGAGTAGCATCTCGTGCTGTTTTTGCAGCTGTTTAATCAGGCTCGATCCTACCAGTCCTGTTCCCGCAATAAAAAGGTTCATATCCTTGTAAGGGGAAAGGAAAAAGCCATCATGTATTACATTAAGTGCCTTCCTGATATTGTCATTCCTGATGACAACCGAAATGTTTAATTCTGAAGAACCCTGAGCGGTAGCGATAACATTGATGCCATTCCTGCCAAGTGCCCTGAACAGAGTTGCTGAAATGCCTGGTGTGTTTTTCATCCTTTCACCAACAATGGCAATAATCGACAGGTTTTTTTCTACAAGTATTTTCAGTTCGGCATTCTGGGCTATTTCAAGTTTGAATTCAGTATTGATTGCTTCGGTAGCGGCAGATGTTGACGAAGGATCCACTGCAAAAGTGATTGAATACTCAGATGATGCCTGTGTTATCAGAATTATATTGATCTCATGTTTGGCAAGTGCGCCGAAAAGTCTTGCCGAAGTTCCTGTCACCCCGACCATTGCAGGTCCTTGCAAGGTTATCAGATCAATATGATCAATAGAGGAGATACCTTTTATAGGACTGGCGCTCTCATCACTTGATTTGTGATTGATTACGGTACCTTTGGATTCGGGATTAAAGGTATTTCTGACAATAACAGGTATGTTTTCCTTATAAACAGGTCTTAATGTAGGAGTATAAATAACTTTAGCCCCAAAGTGGGAGAGTTCCATTGCCTCTGAATATGTAAGACTTGCAATGGTATAAGCTTTTTCAACCTTTTTTGGGTCAGCAGTCATATATCCATCAACATCGGTCCATATCTCCAGAGCTTCAGCTCCCAGGGCAGCCGCAATTATTGCTGCTGTATAATCTGAACCACCTCTCCCGAGCGTTGTGGTTTCTCCATGGGAATCTCCTGCAATAAATCCAGGCACTATTACCAGGTTCTCAGTAATCCCGATAATATCGCGTATCAAAGAATTTGTGATTGCGAAATCAACTATTGTCACCCCGGATCTTGTTTCAGTGCGAATGAACCTCCGGGCATCTGAGAAAACGCTCCCTTCGATAAAGTTACTGATAATGTACGAAGACAACCTTTCACCACTGCTTAGAACAAGGTCGAGGGAATGCTTTGTCAGCTCGTGTAAAAGAAATATGGCATTGAAAGTCTCCATTAACTCACGAGAGACATTATCAATGAATTCAAGAACCTTATGCTGCCTGTCTTTATCTGTAATAAGGTCCCATGCGTATTCGATATGCTTCCTGATAATCTCTTCCAGGAGACCCTTATATTCATAGTTCCCTGCTGCTGCCATTTCAGCTGCCCTGTTAAGCTGATCGGTTATTCCCTGAAATGCGGATACAACAACAATACAAGGAAGTTCCTGTGCCTCAATGATACGTTTGACACCTCTGATCCGTTCAGGATTGCCAACTGATGATCCGCCGAATTTCAAAACTCTCATTTTCCCTCTCCAATATATAAAAAAAGCATCCACAGGATGCAGAAATTAAGAATGCAAAGATAATAATAATCATTAAAATGCTATAAGACATAACAATATTAAATTAAAACACCTGGAAATATAAAATATTTACAGTATAAATGCGAAATAGCTTAATTAATTTATCTGAAAAACAGAAGTTCGAATGTTTTTAATAATATTTTTCAGAATGAAAACAAATCTAACTGCCGGCTGCTTTTTCCAGCCGTCTTAATATTGAGAAGATAAATGCTGCAGAAACAAGACAGCAGCAGATAAATACCAGCCAGAGGGTAGTTAATGCCACCTTATCCCAGAGAAGAGTACCTATGAAAAGAAGCTTATTCCCAACCGCAGTGGCAAGAAGCCAGCCTCCCTGCATCAGTCCCTGGAAACGTGAAGGAGCAACTTTTGAAACGAATGAAAGTCCCATTGGACTGAGGAACAACTCCGCAATTGTCAGAGTAAGATAACTACTCATTAACCAGTAAGGTGATACTCTATCCACATCAGAAACAGGTGCTCCGGCAAGAGATGCAGGAGAAGGGACACCGATTGAAGCTATCAGTACGACAACAAACCCAAGAGCAGCAATTATCATTCCTATACCAATCTTTTTTGGTGTAGATGGCTCAATCCCTTTCTTATTCAACCACGAAAAAGCTGCCATAACAGGAAAGGTAAGAGCAACAATGAACAGTGGATTAAACGACTGAAATATTTCAGGAGAAATTGAATTTTGCAATCCGAATGGAATGAATAATTTATCCAACAGACCTGTAGGGTCGAAACCATTTGTGAAATACAAGGCAAATAAAAGAGCAACCAGGAAAAGGGCTCCTCCTGAAATTTTGATCCTGATTTTTATTTTCCGGTAGACTAATAAAACCAAACCGGCCACTGCCCCAATAACAGCAAGCATTGAGGGCAATGTGAAGAAAAGGTTTGTAAACGGTCCGACTTGTTTAACAGTGTAGTCCCTCGCAAAAAGTGATTGTGTAAGTCCGTTCTGATGGAATGACATCCAGAAGAAAATAACTACCACAAAAACCAGCACAAGGGCTATGATCCTGGCCCTTTCTTCCTTGCGGGAACTGAGTATTATCCAGGTTACAAATCCTGTAAACAAACCGAACGCTAAACCTGTAGCCCAGCGTTGGGCAGGACTATCTCCAAGTTTGGTGATAAATTGTAATATGAAAGCGGTTACCCCCATGGTTACGACTGCGGCAAACAGAATTGAAGGCTTAAAATCAACTTTTTCAGCAGCTGCTGTAACTTTCTTTTCTTTATTCGGTAGACGTTTATTAAAGAAGACATATACCAGCAGTGAAATAACCATTGCAATTGCTGCTATACCAAATGCATAGTTATAGCCTTTTGAAAAAGCTTCAAGATAATGTGATGCAAAAGACCCAAGGTCTGTTACTGGACCCCCCATATTCACATTGTCGGCCAGCTGCTGGAAAACAGATGTGTCAATCAAAGTACCATTAATATATTGATGGCAAAGAGAAGGAAGACTTGCATCGTGTCCAAATCCATTAACCTTCAGCCACCAGTTAAGAATACCCTTTGCAGCGTGGGGTGCAAAAAAAGCACCCACATTTATGCCCATGTAAAAAATCATAAATGCTGAATCTCGCAATTTTGAATATTGCGGATCATCATACATCTGACCAACGACAGCCTGCAGATTGCCTTTGAAAAGCCCATTTCCGAATGCAATGGTAAATAAGCCAATTATTGTGACGGTTAGTGTCATTCCAGGGAGAGCCATAATGATATAACCTCCAAACATTATTATGATCCCTGTAAGAATAACCAGTTTATATCTTCTTGTAGAATCTGCCAGAATACCTCCAAAGAGTGCCAGGGCATAAATGCTGAAGTAAAACCAACTGTAAATCCCTCCGGCTTTTTCAGCAGAAAGACCGAATTTGGCTTGAAGAAAATAAACAAGAATGGCCATCATTGTATAGAAACCAAACCTCTCGCCCATATTGGCGAAAAAGGCTACCAGAAGTCCTTTTGGATGATTCTTAAGCATATAAATGAATATTAGTTTTTAATTATTCCGGTCTTTTTTTGTTTTGAGTGTGAAGCAAATAAAAATGGGTTAATTCTCTGCTGACCGGAAACAAATATATTAATCTTTTTTTATTAACCACCGAAGAGTTTAAATTTGCAGAAACATGTTCCGGTATAATGAAAATATTCCGCTGCGATCAGATAAAGGCGATCGATGAATATACGATCAGAAATGAACCAGTTGCTTCCATCGATCTTATGGAAAGAGCCGCTGGTAAGCTTGCTGAGTGGATAGCAGGTAAATTCAATAACTCATGCAATATTATTGTATTTGCCGGTCCCGGCAATAATGGCGGTGACGGCCTGGCACTTGCAAGATTGCTGTCAGATAAAATTTATAAGACAGAGGTATACTTCGTAAATATATCATCAAACACTTCTGAAGACTGGAAGATCAATAAAAAGCGACTTGTCACTGAGACTATTATCGCGCTAAAAACAATCGAAAATATAAACCAGTTTCCTGATATAGCTCCGGGCTCTGTAATTATTGACGCAATATTCGGATCAGGTTTATCCCGGCCTGCTTCGGGACTGGCCTCGGAAGTCATGAGAAAAATCAATAGCTTAGATTCTGTGGTGATTTCCATTGATATTCCTTCGGGGTTGTTTGGAGAAGATAACAGTGGCAATAATCCTGAATCAATAATAAAAGCTGACTATACACTCACTTTCCAGTTTCCAAAACTCTCTTTCATGCTTCCTGAGAATGAGGAATATACAGGTATATGGGTCTTGCTCGACATAGGCCTCCACAAGGATATTACTGATAGCACAGAAACACCATACTCATACCTGGAACAGGAACTGATCAGAAAACTGATTAAACCAAGAAGTAAATTTTCCCACAAAGGTACATTCGGTCATGGATTGCTTATAGGAGGTTCCTATGGGAAAATGGGAGCTGTTGTTCTCGGGGCAAAAGCGGCCTTGCGTACCGGCATTGGTTTGGTTACGTGCCATATACCATCTGATGGTGACATTATATTGCAAAGCGCTATTCCGGAAGCGATGGTTATTCACGATAAATCGCCAAAACTTATCTCTGAGACAGGCAACACAGAATCTTTCTCTGCTGTGGGTGTGGGGCCCGGGATTGGAACAGCATCCGAAACACAGCAGGCTCTTTATGATCTTTTACAAAAATGCAGTAAGCCTCTTGTGATTGATGCTGATGCAATTAATATTCTTTCGCTGAATAAAAAATGGTTGACAAAGCTTCCCGAAGATTCCATCCTGACTCCACATCCGGGAGAGTTCAGCAGGCTTGCCGGGATGACAAAATCAGGTTACGAAAGACTTCTTATGCAGTTGCAGTTTTCAGAAAAATATAAATGCATTGTTGTTCTTAAGGGAGCTCATACATCGGTAACAACACCCGACAGGATAATCCTGTTTAACAGTACGGGAAATCCTGGTATGGCTACTGCCGGAAGCGGTGATGTTCTTACAGGAATGATCCTTTCGTTGCTTGCACAGGGTTATGATCCTGTAAGTGCCTCGTTAATAGGTGTATATGTGCATGGCCTTGCCGGTGATATTGCATATTCCGACTCCGGGCCTGAATCATTGATAGCATCTGATATCATTAAGAACATCGGCGCAGCATTCAATAAAATAAAAAAAGGAAGTAATAAATAGTGTTTTTAATTAGATTTGACTTTTTATTACAGTAAAAGCCAGCCAAAATGAAAAGGATTAAAAAAATTTCAATATTAACTCTGATAGCATTACTTACAGCATCCTGCTTTCCATCAAAAAAGGTAACAGGTCCTTCAGTGGCAATTGCTCCACTTTCAGATACGACAAGGATGAGAGAAGGGACCCTGGTATATGCGTTGCCAATGACGGTTTTCACCATAAAAGTTGAATTTGAAAGAATTATCGAATTACCCGGTCCATATTCAAAATATGCAGGAGACCTTCTTGGACTCAAAAATGTAATTTCCGGTGAATCTGAGCAATGGTCGGTAAAAGGCATTGCAGTAAGTTCACACGAGGAGGTCGATCCTTCAGAGTTCTTTGTTATTAATTGCATTAATACCTTTATATCAAACGTCCTGGCCCTGAAAAAACAAGGACTCATTCTTGATATCAATCCTGAATCAAATTATCCAAATGATGGCACTATTAATAGTAAGGAGATCAATACTAATCAGTTTCGATCAAATGACCTTGGCTCGGATGAGTACTTCATTTCACGTACCGATACAGTCTACAGACGTGTAAGTGTAAATTCACAATATATCAGGATCCCCTATACAGTTGAGAAAAAGAAACAACTTACGGAAGATCAGCTTGCTGAAAGAGCTGCAAGACGACTCATGGATATCCGTGACGGAAAAGTACTGATCCTTACAGGCGAAGCAACGGTCTTTCCGCAAAGCGCTGCACCTATTGACGAAATAAACAGAATGGAAAAAGAATACCTCGAACTCTTTACAGGTAAAACATTTGCAGAAACAAGAATATTTACTTACAGTCTCATCCCTCAAAAAGAGCAGGCTGCTAAAAGTGTTGTTTTGTTCAGATTTTCTGAATCGACAGGACCTGAAGATGCCGGATCAAAAACGGGAACAACTGTTTCAGCAGAACTGGTACCTGCACAGAAAACCAGGGATATCTCGCTTATAACCAGGGTTCCTTCTGCTTCTGCAGCAACGACAAATGATAAACTATTCTTCAGAATGCCGGATGTTGTTGATTTTAAAATCAAAATGGGCAATATAACTCTTTATGATTCAAGAAAGCTAATCTACCAGTTTGGAGAGACCATGCAGCTGCCTTCAAATTACCTGTTAGGAAAATAGTCTTGCGGTCATAAAGTCTGGTCGCTCCGTCTTGCTTTGTCAGCCGAAGACCTGGCAAAGGCTTGCACCTTGCACCTTGCATCTTGCACCTTATTTGACCTTCCCCACAAAACTTTTCTGGAAATCCTCCCAGGTATGGTTCTTGTAAGTATTGTCGGCAAAGTAGCTTAAAAGCACCTCCATTTCACTGGCTTGTCTATACCCGGGGACCGGAGAGACAGCATATTTCCCATTATCTTCAGTCAAAAAGACTACAGTGGGATAGGAGAGTTGCCCCTGGAGCAGAGCAACGGCAAACTGATGCGTATTTCCGTATTTTCCGTCATTTACAAAGGTTTGTCCCAGGAATGTCACTTTTTCTTTGCCCTCAGCATCGAACTTAACAGGGTAAAATTTATTATTAAGGATATCAATAATAACAGAATTAGTAAAAGTCTCGGCATCCATTTTCTTACACCATCCACACCAGTCAGTATAAGTATCAATAAATAATGGTCTTGGTGCTTCTTTTAAAAGTTTTCCGGCTTCTTCAATAGTATACCATTTTACTTTTTGCTGTGAAAATGCCAGCACTGAGAAAAATACAAATAATGTAACGGTTATTGATTTTTTCATATGAAAAGTTCTAATCTGGTTTTAATACCAGAAATTGCAAAGTAAATTGAATTCTTGAATAATTATCAAAAGTATGCCATTTACAATATCAAATTTTAACAACTTTAAAACAAAATGGTTCTTAAACGGGAGTCTTTTTAATTTATTTGAGAAATATATTATTTACATTTACCGGTCAAAAATTTTTAATTAAAAAAACAAATATGGAATCGATAATCAATACTCTGCGTGATTCAAAAAAAGCAAGATGGACTGCTCTGATAATTGTATCATTTTCGATGTTTGGCGCATACTTTTTTAATTATGCCCTTTCTCCTGTTAAACCGATGCTGGAAAGTATATTAGGATGGAATAGCTCTGATTTCGGGATATATACATCTTCTTACACCTGGTTTAACGTCTTTTTGTTCATGCTGATCTTCAGCGGAATTATTCTTGATAAAATGGGGGTCCGTTTTACAGGCCTGGCTGCCACCACCATGATGGCAATCGGAACAGGACTTAATTACTGGGCGCTGAGACACGTTTTTCCTGATGGGGCATTGATTTTTGGGATAAAAACCCAGGTCATAATTTCAGCTATCGGATTCGGAATATTTGGCGTTGGAACTGAAGCTGGTGGGATCACGGTCTCAAAAGCTGTAGTGAAATGGTTTAAAGGAAAAGAAATGGCTCTGGCAATGGGCATGCAGATGTCTATCGCCCGTCTGGGAACTGCCCTTGCTCTTGGTATAGCCCTGCCAATGGCAAGATCTTATTCTTATTCTTCTCCTGTTTTACTGGCGTTTGTATTAATGTTGATCGCATTATCAGCTTTTATCATTTATACTTTTATGGATAGAAAACTGGATGCATCAATAGCCCAGAGTAAGTCTGGAAATGCAGCAGAAGATGCTTTTGAACTCAAGGATATTCTATTTATTATCAAGAACAAAGGATTCTGGTATATTGCTATTCTGTGTGTTTTGTTCTATTCAGCGGTATTCCCGTTTTTATTTTATGCTACCGACCTGATGATCAATAAATATCATGTTAATCCAAATCTTGCAGGGTCAATTCCGGCATTGCTGCCATTTGGTACTATCTTTCTCACACCTTTATTCGGAACTATTTACGACAGGAAGGGAAAAGGTGCAACAATTATGATTATTGGTTCATTCATTTTGATCCTGGTACATGGTGTCCTGACGATCCCGGTAAGCGCATGGTGGCTTGCTGCTGTAATGGTAATTATTCTTGGGATCGGTTTCTCTTTGGTTCCTGCTGCTATGTGGCCTTCCGTTCCAAAAATTATTCCTGAAAAACAACTGGGAACCGCATATGCTGTAATTTTCTGGATTCAGAATATTGGTCTTTGGGCTATTCCTCTCTTGCTTGGTGTAGTTCTCAATATGACAAATCCTGAGGTAACTCCTAATAAATTAATTGTTAAAGATGCAGTTGCAAGTGCATATAAACAGGTATTATCTGATAACGCTTATAATCTTTCCGGTAAAGAAATCTCAACCCTTGCTGAAAAAGCCAGCAGTCGTGCAATTGATTCCCTGGTACAAACCTCAACATATGAGGAAGTAACTACTTCATCAATTGATGTTGAGAGTCTGAAAAAAAGCATTTCAGCTGTTACTGCCAGCGCACTCTCAGGCATTGATCCTGCAGAAGATAAAGGTAAGTTTGACAAGGATATTGAGATTAAAACGTCCGAAGCAATTTATCCGATAATCGAAAAGACAAAGCTGAATCTTAGATATAATTATTTCTTCGATTTAGTAATTTTCACTTCTCTGGGTATACTTTCCCTGTTATTCGCATTTCTTCTTAAAGCTGAAGATAAAAAGAAAGGCTACGGTCTTGAACTTCCGAATATTAAGAAATAGATATAATATTAAATAAAAAAAGGGTGACTGGTTATGGTCGCCCTTTCTTATTTATTAACCCATGTTTTACATTACTCCCTAATAATGATCGACTCTCCTGTGAACCCTGAGCCGTGAGCCCTGAGCCCAGCGCCCAGAGTCTTTCCTATGCCATCTTGATCAGGATAGCCTTAAGAGTATCGGTCACATCCTCTTCCTCATCTACGCATCTTTCAAGTATTTCAAGAATTTTATTGTTTTTCAGGACTTCTTTTGGATCTTCTTCTTTTTCAAACAATTCAGAAACACCTACAAAATAAAGCTCATCCTGTTTATGTTCATAATCTGTGACCTTTGCACATGCCTGGGTTATCTTTTTCTTATTGGCAACAGGATCCTTCAGACAATGAATAGCGCCTTCAATCTCTTTAGCGGCAAGATATACTATTTCAGACATGTCTTTATAGATTGGAATCATTTTTTTGGGTTTATAAAGACAGACCCTACGGCTGATACCGTTGATCGAATCTACAACATCATCTATATGAGCAGTCAGTTCATGAATATCCTCTCTGTCGAAAGGTGTAATAAAAGATTTATTAAGCTGTTCGTATGTCTTATCAGTAATTTCGTCACCAATATGTTCAATATCTTTTATTTCCTTGTTTATCCTTTCATGACCCTCCGGTTCTGTATTTGCCATTAATTCTTTAAGACGTTCGCTTGCTTTAACAAGGTTCTGAGCAGCGTTTTCAAAAAGAGGAAAGAAAGAATGATCTTTCGGCACAAAAAACTTAAGAAATTTATCAATGTTCATAATAGTTGTATATTATATTAATCTTTTGTTTTTGGATATCATGTAAGTATCCAGTTCAGAAAATGAAACATTGTTCCTCCAATAACTGCTGATACAGGAATGGTAAGGATCCATGCCCAGAAGATCTTTGTTGTTACACCCCATTTTACGGCTGATACTCCCTTTCTTGCACCTGCACCGATAATGGCACCAGTAATTACATGTGTAGTACTTACCGGGATACCGAAATGTGTAGCTCCAAACAGTGTCAGGGCACCAGCCGTTTCAGCACAAAATCCCTCAAAAGGTTTAAGCTTGGTTATCTTTTGTCCCATGGTCTTAACAATTCTCCAGCCACCTAAAAGAGTCCCCAGCGCAATAGCAGACTGGCAGGAAAGAATGATCCACAAATGATTTCTGATATGATCATCTTTTGTAACAATCCCTGTTACAAGTAATGATACCCAGATAATACCCATCG
>CAZGKI010000007.1:92329-115415 GCA_964526345.1 uncultured Rikenellaceae bacterium | reverse complement strand
TTGCAGCTGCATCCTCAGCGTCCATCTCCTCAATAATATCAGCAGCCTGAGCATCTGGTAGTTCCTCGATAACATCAGCAGCATCTTCCGGGCTGATAACAGTAAGTAATTTATGCTGCTCCTTTCTGTCAAGCTTGTTCATCAGATAAACTACCTCACTTGCCTGTAAAGAGTCCAGCAAGTTTGTCAGTTCAGTTCGGTCATCATTTTGCAGTAATAAGCGAACTTTATCAACAGGTTGTAATGTTATAAGCTGGTTCATATTTCTGATTATTATTTTTTCCTTTTTAGTCCATTTAAATAACTCCCTGTTAACTCAAGAAGGAAGACAAGTACAATCTCTTATCAGGGTTAATTTAAAGGTAGAAATATTAAAGCACAAAAGCAAAAAGCCCCCGACTTTGTGAGTCAGGGGCAGCCATGAAAAGAATGGAAAAATTGCTTTTGGACAGTAAAAGCTTCTTTAAAGTTTTACAACTTTATATACGTTTGAAAGTTTTCCTTTTGTCATTTTAAGTAAGTAGAGGCCGGCAGGCAGATCCTGAAGATTGATCTCTTTCTCCACAGCGGTCTCTTCCATAAAATCAGTTTTTATCAGTTTCCCCCTGGAGTCAAGAAGAAACAATTTTACTTCTCCGTCGAGAGGTGATCCAAGCTTTATATTTACAATATCGCTGGCAGGGTTGGGATAGAGTGTGACCTTTACCACATCCTCAAGGTTTTCTTCAACAGCCGTAACAATAAGCTGCTGCTGAAATCCGTGGGTAAGAGTCAATCCCCCGTTAGTGAAGGTCGGGATGATAGTCTCTCCAAGAGTCCAGCTCAGAGATACACCCGAGGCAACACTATAACCACCGGCGCTGGCAATAACTTCCTGCTTTACCTGTGCACTTAAAGAAAATGCTAAAAGTATGGTAAATATAAAAAGTATACTGCGTTTCATTTGGGATATATTTATTCAATAAGCCAAATAACACTGGTAAAAATAAACTAAAATCGAACAAAAAGCAATAATATCATGTTCATTTTCACCAGCGCTGTAAAAAATTAGATGAACCATGGTTTTGATGTGGTGAATGAACTGTTTGTTGAAAAGCATGTCACGAACCATTACTTCTGTTAATTTTGTGGTTTTTATAATAATGCAAGAAAAGAGAAAAATATGGCACTGGTTAGTCTTGTCTTTACACTGGTGCCGGGTATTACGTTCTATAACCGCAATGTTTTCAAATGAATAAATATTTTCTTGTTGCACTTTCAGCTGCCGGAGGTATTCTTACCGGTCTGGCATGGAGCAGCTGGTGCTCAGGGCTTATTTTGCTGGTTTCGCTGATCCCCTTTTTCATGATTGAAAATTATCTTTTTGAAAATCACGGCAAATACCCCCTGAATGCCATTTTCTTATATGCACTTCCCGGTATCGTAATTTTCAACATCATGACTTTGGGCTGGATAACGGCCGCCAGCATCATTGCCGCTGTATGTGTGATCCTTGGCCAGTCATTTTTTATGTCTTTTGTCTTATGGCTCATCCATTTGGTCAGGATTAAAGCCGGTAACAAAACCGGTTTCTTTGCCCTGATATCTTTCTGGCCGGCCTTTGAATTACTAACACTCAACGTGGTGATCCTTTCCCCCTGGGTAAATTTCGGCAACGGCCTGGCAAAAGATATTCTTTTTATCCAGTGGTATGAAGTTACAGGAGTAGCAGGTGGAACACTATGGATACTGCTGTCAAACTTATTCCTGTTTAATTATGTTAAAGGCTCGCATCCCGGAAGGCTGAAAAATAGTTTTATTTTAGTGATATGGATTTTGCTGATACTGATCCCTTCGGCCATATCGATAACCAGGTATTACACAATAAAGAAATCATCTTCCAACAAAAATGAGGTTGTGATAGTGCAGCCGAATATAGATCCCTTTACTGAAAAATTTTCTGTGCCATTCGACCAGCAACTGACAAAAACACTCAGGATGGCCGGAGAGGCAGTTACAGAAAAAACAGCCTGGCTAATTACTCCTGAAACAACAGTTGATGATCCGGTTAATGAAGCAGAATTAAACAGCAATAAATATATCGAAACGTTCAGGGATTTTGCACGGCAACACCCTTGTATAACCATTGTTACAGGACTTGTGAGCTATCGTGTTTATAAGGATGCAGAAAAGGCTCCGACAATCTCGGCAAGGAAAATCGGTCCTCAGGGAGATTACCAGGATCATTTCAATTCAGCATTTGAGATAGATAGTGCGGGAGTTATAAATATATATCATAAATCGAAGCTTGTTCCTGGAATTGAGATGCAATTTTCTGAAGGTTTAGGCAACGTGATAACCGGTATCCTGCCTGATCTTGGCGGTACTACATGGGGATATGGAAGGCAGGATGACAGGGCTTGTTTTGAGCAACCTGTTTCAAAGCAGGTAGTTGGTCCAATAATCTGTTATGAATCAGTATTCGGTAATTATGTTGCTGATTATGTAAGAAAAGGGGCACAGGCTTTATTCATTATAACGAATGACGGCTGGTGGGAACATACAAATGGATATAAGCATCATCTGGCCTATGCTTCTCTCAGAGCTATTGAGACACGAAGACAGATAGCCAGGTGTGCTAATACCGGTATTTCCTGCATTATTGACATCCGGGGGAAAAGACTTATGGAAACTGAATGGTGGAAAGAAGCTGTGCTTACCGGTGAAATATATTCTGAAACCAGGATTACTCCTTATGTCCGTTACGGAGATTTTATTATGAAAATTCTGTCAGTGTCGGCCGTTCTGATACTGTTTTATACCTTCATTGGACTACCTTTGAGAAAAATAAATACAACATCCAACAGGAAATAGTGCAACCCTGAAACTTTCTTTTTGTCTTTACCAGTAGTAAGTGATTAAAGTGGATTATCCAGATTTCAATATACATGCATCGTTGATCCGGGAATGCAGTAATGGGAACCGTAAGGCTCAATACAGTCTTTATAACCAATATTCAAAAGCAATGTACAACCTGGCTTACAGGATGATGAATAACAGGGAGGATGCTGAAGATATTCTGCAGGAGGCATTTCTGGAGTGCTTCAGAAATATAGAGTCATTCAGGTTTGAATCCACATTTGGTGCATGGCTTAAAAGTATTATTGTGAACAGATGCATAAACCAGCTTCGGAAAAGGAAAGTTGAACTGGTATTTTATGAAACGCTACCAGCAGATATAACTGAAGATGAACCCGATACAGTATATGATACAAAAAAAATATTTAAATGTATCGAACAATTACCCGATGGTTACAGGATAATCCTTACTCTCTACCTTCTTGAGGGTTACGACCATTCAGAAATTGCCCAGATACTGGGCATTACTGAATCAACATCAAAATCGCAGTATTCCCGTGCTAAAGACAAACTGAGAATCATTCTCTCAAAAAATTAAAGTTATGGACAGGTTGGAAGAACATATAAAGAAAAACAGGGAGGATCTCGACGTTTATACCCCTTCTCCCGAAATCTGGGATGAAATAACCAAAGGTATTCATGCCGGAAAGTCAAATAAGATAAGATGGTTTTCTGCCGCAGCAATGATTGTGGTGATCTTTACCACAGCTGCATTGTTTTATGTGGGAGAAAACAGGAAAAAGGCGGCTCTTCAGTCCAGGGATGAAGCCCTTATCATGAAGGTCAATCCACAATTGCAGGAGACTGAAATATACTACAACAACCAGGTAAATTTCCTCTATTCCGAGGCGAAACCTCTCCTGGCCGGTCATCCCGATATTAAGAAAGAACTCCTTAGCGATATGTCTCAGATCGACAGCTTATGCGCTGATATAAAGAACGATCTTAAAGATAATGTTTCTAACCAGGAGGTCATCGAAGCTCTTATCAATAATTACAGGATAAAGATCAAGATACTTGAGGATATGCTGGTTCTTCTGAAGCAAAATGAAAATGATCACCCCAAAAATGATACACATGCATTATAAAATACTTTTAACAGGTCTGGCTTTCCTCTTTCTTTCCGGAACTATGTCAGGTCAGTCCTTTTCTGAAAAGAGGAGCTATCAGAAATCTGCCCGTGTAAACAGGGAAATGACCCTGGAGATCAGCAATAAATACGGGACGGTCCAGGTCACACCGTGGGATAAGGATTCAGTTTACGTAAAAGTTGAGATAGAGGCAGTTACATCTAACCTCGATCGTCTGCACAAAATGCTTGAGGGCGTGGATGTTAATATTTCAGAAACCAATTTCCTGGTCAGGGCAGAAACTGAATTTACTCAGAATATCAGTATGCTTTTCGAAAGTTTCAAGGGAATGACAAATAAGCTCATCTCTTATGAATCCAGGATCCAGATAAATTATTATATAAATGCTCCGGAATACCTCAACATGAAAATCGTAAACAAATATGGCGATGTATATATGGAAAATAATACCGGTTTATTTTCGCTGAATCTATCTAATGGCTCTTTCAAAGCCGGATCGCTGAATGAGGCTGAGGGAATAGATCTTACCTTCTGCGATGCCACAATCGACAAACTGAACAGAGGCGATATTGATGCATCATTTTCAGAACTGGAAATCGAAGAATCCGGTGACCTTTCTGTTAAATCTATATCATCACGTTTTGAACTGAAAAAAACAGGAAACCTCGACGCAGAGTCGAAAAGAGATAAGTTCTATATAGGGAGCGCTATATCAGTTAAGGGAAACTCATATTTTACCGATTACAGGATAGATGACCTTAAGAAAGAGATTAATGTTGTAACAAAATACGGAAGCCTTTCTGCCGATCATATAGATAAGGGTGTTGAGTTCATTTCAATAACTTCATCATACTCAGATATTAACCTGACTTTCGATCCTCTGGTGTCGTATAATCTTGATATTAAGCACCTTAATACTCATATTATCGTTCCTGAAAAGAATTCAAAGCTCGAAAAGAAAACTCTCAGCGAGGATAAGAAAGAGTATATGACCTTCGGAACAGTCGGAAAAAATCCGGGTACGGTAAAAGTGAAGATTGATGCCACCCGGGGTGAAATTTATCTGAAATAATTCTCCGCTTCATGCAACCCGGAAACTGTTCTGGTGTCTTTATTCAAAAAAAGAGCATTCATAATTCTGATCTGTTAAAAAACAAATAGAAATAACATACTCATGAAAAAATCATTCATCTTAATCTTTCTTTCAGTCGTTCTTTTTCCCATGGTCCTTTCCGGACAGATGGCGACAAGACAGGCCGGAATTCGGGCCGGGTACAAAAGCGGGTTTTTTTATCAGGTATCCAATGAAGCGGGTAATGCTGAGATCGCTTATAATGCCCTCCTGAGCTTCAATAATAATGGTGTGCAGCTTACCGGCCTTAAGATAATCTATGAGACTTCGCTGAACTCTGTTTCTCCTGATCTGTATTTTGCCTGGGGATTTGGAGGTCACCTCGGATTTGTGTATACAGATTATCTGAGATATATGGGAGAGAGCTATTATTTTCAGAAAGATCGTTTTTGCCCGGTAATCGGTGCCGATGGATGGTTGGCAGTTGAGTACAGGGTCAGGGAAATACCTTTAAATATAAGCCTGAACCTTAAACCGTTCGTGGAACTTACCATACCTGCATTTGTAAGGGTAATGCCTGTGGATTTTGCAGTGTCAGTTTCTTATGTCTTTTAATAATAGATTTTTAAAATAATGATTATGATGAAAAAATCAGCCATTTTATCCGGTTTATTGATCCTTCTTTTTTCTGTTGCATTTTCACAGGAGCAGGATGAATTAACAATAACCAAAGAAAAAAACAGAACCCGGCAAACCGGAGAGATCCAGACGTTACTGGGCAATCACCAGCCAGGTGGCGGATATGGTGCGTTTTCTTTTGGATATTCTTCGATCGACAATAGAAATGCTGTACTCTTCGGTGGAAAAGTTGCATGGATTGCAAGTCATTTTATAGGATTTGGCTTTGGAGGGACAGGATTTATAAACGAGTTTCATTATGAACCATTACTCGACAGAGATGTAGCTCTTACAGGCGGATACGGAGGTCTGTATATTGAGCCTATCCTGATGCCAAGATATCCCGTCCATATGTCTTTCCCGGTTTTATTCGGGGCCGGAGGAATTTCTTATGTTTCAAAAAATCCGGATCAAAACAATAACTTTATTGAGGATTCTGAAGCATTCCTGCTTATTGAACCGGGAGCTGAACTGGAAATAAATCTGACCAGGCATTTCCGATTTGCCTGCGGTGTTTCTTACAGATTCCCGACACCTTTTGATGTTGGCACAACAGGATCTGCTGTGGTAAGCTCTGAATCGCTCAAAGGATTGAGCTATACAGTTACGTTCAAGTTCGGGAAATTCTGATGCACGACTCTGTGACTCTGTGTTTCCTTTGTGAGTCTCTGTGTAACTAAAAAATGTCTAAAGAACTAACACAGTTTCACAGAGTCCCGATTGTTATCGGGATCACAGAGTAACACAGAGTAATTTATTTTGAATATTTGCTTTTATAATTTGAAACCCCTTCATCCAGCCATCTTTTGTATTCTTCAATATTCATGTTGGTTGGCATAGGCTTGTTTAAGGGATTCCCCTTGCCATCGGCAATTACATAAAGAGGAAGAGCATTTGTCTTAAATTTCGATATTTCAAGATCTTCATTTTGTTTGCCTATGGTTTTCTTCGTTTTTCCATCCAGGGCAGACACAAACCATTCATTATCGGGTAGTTGTGTTCTGTCATCCACATAAAGAGAAACAATGACAAAATTATCCCTCAGCCGTTGAAGAACCTCCGGATCTGACCATACTTTAGCTTCCATAAGTTTACAATTGGCACAGGCATGACCCTTAAAATCGATCAAAACCGGCTTTCCAAGCTCTCTGGCACATGCAAGTCCCTGGCTATAATCAAAATAACCTGAAAGCCTGAGAGGCATCTTAAATTTGTCGCCATATTTTGGTTCCGAACATTGATTTACAGAATCAGAGACTTTTGCAGCCGGAAAAACCGACACAGGTTGGGTGATAACCTTGTTTTTATAGAACCATGAAGTTTCCTGCGGTGGAAGAAGAGCTGAAAGTCCTTTAAGAGGAGCGCCGAAAAGACCGGTTACCAGGGTAACCACAAAGGTAAAAACCACTATAACCAGGAATAATCTAAACGTTCCGATATAAGGCAGATCGCTGTCATGTGCAAATTTAATCTTCCCCAGAAGGTAAAAGCCCAACAAAGTAAACAGGACTATCCATATTGAGAGGTACAGATCTCTCGAAAGCAGGCCTAGCGAATAAACACTGTCTATCGTCATAAGGAACTTCATACCGAAAACCAGCATGAGGAATCCCAGAACAACTTTTATTGAGTTGAGCCAGCCGCCTGAGTGAGGCATCTTGCCCAATACAGACGGAAAGAGAGCAAATAATGTAAAAGGTAACGCGAAAGCAAGGCCGAAGCCAAACATTCCTATGGTTGGCCTTACTACATCGCCGCTGGCAGCTTCAACCAGAAGAGCTCCAACAATAGGTCCTGTGCATGAAAATGAGACAATTACAGTTGTCAGTCCCATGAAAAATGCAGCCAGAATACCTCCCCTGTCTACATTAGAATCAGCTCCTGAAACCCATTTATTAGGAAGAACTATCTCAAAGGCTCCAAAGAAAGAAATGGCAAATACAATAAATAAAACAAAGAAAATGATATTGGGGATCCAGTGAGTGCTAAGTGTATTGGCAAAACCTGCTCCTGCACTCGTCAGGGACACAATTACTCCGAGCGAAGAGTATATCAATATTATTGAAAGGCCAAAAATGACCGCATTAACAACAGATTTACCCCTTTTTTCTGAATCACGGGAAAAGAAGGCAACAGTCATTGGGATCATAGGGAAAACACATGGTGTAAGAATACCTGCCAGGCCTGCAAGCATTGAAATTAAGAAAAACCCCAGCAATCCTTTTTTTGGAGGTGTACCTTCCGATCCGGATTCAGCGCCTGTGTTTCCGATTATCTTATGCTCATTACCGTTATCGTGGATCTGAATATTGAATTCCACATCTTTTGGAGGAGAGCATGTGGCATTGTTGCACGACATAAAATTGACAATTCCGCTGACTGTAAATGATGCAGAACTGCTTCTGATCTTCTGCCTGAACTCGGCTCTGTTACTGAATGATTTGATTTTAAATCCGAAAGCCCCGTCAAATTTCTCTTCAGGCGTTGTTACTTCATAAGTCTTTCCTTCCAACGACCAGTCGGGAACAGTATCAAAACTGAATGTTGTAGGAATTGGTCCTCCTTCAGGAATGTCAATAGAATAAATATGTGATCCTTCATCTATTGTAGCTGTAAAAACCAGTTCATAGAGATTTTCTCCAGTCTTCTCATACCCGAAACTCCAGGTAACAGGGTCAAAAATCTGGGCCTGTATGGTTGCTGACAGAAGTAAAGTGGTCAGGATTAATAAACTTCGCTTTAGCATAATACGGATTAAATAATTCTTAAAAGTAATAAATCGTATAAAAAAGAGAGGGTGAATATGTTAAAAGGCAGGCCTGAGGGTATAATTTTTATGCGAGATCGATCTCATTATTGTCCCTGTCGTAGAAATGATATTCAAGCATATGATACGAAGTAACTGCCTGAACCTTAAGCATTATTTTATATTTCATGTTCCACTTTCTGAAAACCGGGTATATTCCTTTTGTAAGGTATGCTGCCACAAAAGGATGTGCATTAAGCAGAAGCTTCCTTGTTTTTATTTTATCGACAATAAAAGCAAGGCTTCTCTCAAGTTCGTCGGTGAAGAGAATTGTCGGCTTCGTTTCTCCTGAGCCCTGGCATACCGGACACTTTTCATCTGTGACAATATTCATTTCGGGCCTTACTCTCTGCCTTGTGATCTGCATAAGACCGAATTTGGTAAGAGGCAGAATATTGTGCTTTGTCCTGTCGCCAGACATCACCTCCTTCATCTTCTCGAACAGTATCTGTTTATTTTCAAATGACTGCATATCGATAAAATCAATAACAATTATTCCGCCCATATCTCTGAGTCTCACCTGCCGGGCGATCTCTGTCGCGGCTTCCGTATTGACTTCCAGGGCATTGGATTCCTGGTTATTGCCAGTACGGGACCGGTTACCACTGTTCACATCAATTACATGGAGTGCTTCAGTATGATCGATGATCAGATAAGCTCCGTGCTTAAAAGAGACTGTTTTACCGAAGAGAGCCTTGATCTGTTTGTTTACTCCAAAATGGTCAAATATCGGGATGGTGCCTTTATAGAGCTTGATTATTTTGGATTTTTCCGGAGCTATTTCCCTGATATATTTTCGAATCTCATCAGCCAGCGTAGGATCATTGATATGAATGCTGTTGAAAGTCACATTAAGCATATCCCTCAGAATTGTAGAAGCCCGGTTCATTTCGCCGATAAAGAGTCTTGGTGATTTTATTTCTTTTTTTACCGAGGCAAAGGCAGATTCCCATCTCCTTACCAGGTCCCTGAGCTCTGCATCAAGTGTGGCGACTTTTTTTCCCTCCGCCGCCGTTCTTACAATAACACCATAATTTCTTGGCTTAATGCTTTGAAGCAGAGTCTTAAGACGGTTTTTTTCTTCAATACTCTCGATCTTTGAAGAGACAGAAACTTTATCAGAATAAGGTATCAGGACAAGATTTCTGCCGGCAAGAGAAATTTCTGAAGCCAGTCTTGGTCCTTTGGTTGAAATTGGCTCTTTGGTTACCTGGACGATTACGGTCTGACCGGTAGTAAGAACATCCGTAATCTTACCGTCCTTATCAATATCAGGTTCAGGTTTAAATTTATGAACAGGAATTACCCTGCCTTGTTTCTGAAGAGCCGATAAATAATATATATGCTGGGTTCTGAATTGAGCTCCGAGGTCAAGGTAATGCAGGAAGGCATCCCGTTCATAGCCCACATTCACAAAAGCTGCATTCAGCCCGGGCATAATCTTTTTAACCTTGCCAAGGTAAATATCCCCGACTGAAAACCTGATATTACGTTTTTCTTTGTTTAGCTCTATTAGTTGCTTGTCTTCCAACAATGCCAAAGAAACCTCGGAATCACCTACATCAATGATAAGATCCTTATTTACCACTTCCTATATTAATCAGAGTTAATATATCATCAACAATATCCGACATCCATGAACAATAAACCTAAAGATCACAGGACCTTTAGGTTTAAAATATTCAGTCAAAGACCACCCACAGATCTGTTACTTCTTCTTATGTCTGTTCTTTCTCAAACGCTTCTTACGTTTGTGAGTAGCCATCTTATGTCTCTTTCTTTTCTTACCGCTTGGCATAAAGGATTATTTCTTTACGTGTGATTTAACTTTTGTAATGAATGATTTTGCCGGCTTGAAAGCTGGAATGTTGTGAGCTGGAATAATAATGGTAGTGTTCTTGGAAATATTCCTGGCAGTTTTCTTTGCTCTTTTCTTGACGATAAAGCTACCGAAACCCCTGAGATAAACGTTATTACCAGTTACCATCGAATGTTTTACAGTTTCCATTAAGGCTTCTACAGTTTTCTGTACTGTTACCTTTTCAATACCAGTGTTCTTGGCAATTTCATTAACAATGTCTGCTTTAGTCATTTTGCGTGAAGTTTAAAATTCAACAAATTATTTTGAGTTTTCGTTTTTTCAACCCTGCAAATATAAAAATATTATTTGTTTAAATAGGAACACTTATATAATAATTTTTTAAAAAAAGTTATTATTATTGCCTTAATTCCAATGAAATAGATGAATGGCGGTTACTTACTGACAAGAGTGAATTAACGGTTTCCGTTAAGTCAGGTCTAATACCCGCGTTCACACCCTGCCGGTAAACTGAGTTAAATTAAGATCCATCGCAGCCGGTCTGAATACCAGTTTTTTCCAATTAAATATCCAGTATTGTACAAAGAGTTTTTTTTTTAACTTTACAATCCTGATGTGCATTAATTATTAACAATATAACTACATGTCAATCAATAAAGTCATATTAGTCGGTAATGTTGGAAAAGATCCTGTCGTCAGATATTTTGATAGAGGTGTTGCAAAAGCGACTTTTCCGCTTGCTACCAGCGAATCGTATACGAATCAGCAGGGAGAGACCATTACAGCAACAGAATGGCATAACATTGTTTTATGGCGTGCCCTGGCTGAAGTTGCCGAAAAAACAATAAAAAAGGGTACCCAGGTTTACATAGTCGGAAAGATAAAAACCCGATCGTATGTCGACAAAGACGGGAATAACAAATATATCACCGAGATACTGGCAGATACATTAATGGTTTTAGAAAAGAAACCATCTCAAATCAGCTATTCTGCTCAGTCTGACAGTGCAAAAAATGACTTAACAGACAAACGAGGACCTGCTACTGAGGTCAATGATACGGGAGTCTCTTACCAGACGCCTGCCGAAAGTGTAAAAAAAGGAGCCGACGATAAGTATATTTCAAGCAATGATGTTCCAGGTCCGGAAGGGCCTTTCAGCAACGGATCCGGGCCGGAGCAGAGTGAAGATGATCTTCCATTCTAGATTTTATTATTAAAACCAATTCAGTTGGAACCGGGATTTGCAATTTCATATTTTGTGAACTTACCAGGAATTATAGTTTATCATCCTGACTTTAAAATAATTATCGGGCTATTGGTTCTTGCTGCTCTTTTATTCGTATCGGCAGTTGTTTCAGGTTCAGAAGTGGCTTTCTTTTCTTTCCGCCCCGATGATATAGAAAAAATCAAATCCGGCAGGACCAGGAAATCCGAAGCAGTATTTAAGCTTTACAGCAAACCTGAAATTCTGCTAAGTACAATCCTGGTTGCAAACAATACCATTAATATTACAATAGTATTATTATCTGCATTTCTGAGTACACAAATGTTCGACTTTAGCTCCAATCCGGTGATAGGGTTCCTGGTGGAAGCAGGAGTGATCACTTTCCTGCTGCTCTTCTTCGGCGAAATAATGCCAAAAGTATATGCATCGAGGAATAATGTTTCTGTGGCGCTCTTCATGGCGATCCCACTTACCGTGCTGGAGAAGATCTTTCGGCCCGTAACATCGCTTTTATTATTAACCTCATCATTTGTAAAAAAAAGGACCGGTTCATTTCATTCAAATATCAGCATGGACGATCTTTCCGATGCCCTTGAATTAACCTCAAATGAGCTGAATGAAGACGAAAAGATCCTTAAAGGCATCGTTAACTTCGGCAATATCAATGTCAGTGCAATTATGTGCCCCAGAATTGACGTGACAGCTGTAGAAATAAAATCGGGTTTCAGTCAGATCATACCGGTTATCATAAAATCGGGATTTTCCAGGATCCCTGCATATTCTGAATCTTTCGATAATGTAAAAGGGATTTTATATGCCAAGGATGTCCTCCCATTCATGAACAACCCCGACAGCTTCAAATGGCAGGCGCTTTTAAGGCCTCCATATTTTGTACCTGAAACAAAAAAGATAAACGACCTGCTGAAGGAGTTCCAGATGAAGAAGATACATATGGCAATTGTTATTGATGAGTATGGGGGCACATCCGGAATAATCAGTCTTGAGGATATTCTTGAAGAGATAGTGGGAGAAATAACTGATGAAAGCGATGAAGAACAGTCACATTTCAGGCAGCTGGATGAAAAAACTTACATTTTTGAAGGTAAGGTTCTGCTGAATGACTTTAATAAGATCGTTGGAATTGAAAATGATCCCTTTGAAGCGGTAAGGGGAGAATCCGAAACACTTGCGGGCCTTATCCTTGAACTGAAAGGCGAAATACCTGAAAAATACCAGACAATAAAATACGGCAATTTTATTTTCACCATAATAGCTGCTGACAGGAGACGAATTAAGGAAATCCGTGTTGAAATAAATGAAAAAAATGGTGATTCTGAAAAAGTATAATCTTCTAACCTTGCTGGTTCTCCTGGTTATCATGAACAGTTGCAAAGATGTGCCTGTCCCTAAGCCGAAGGGCTACTTCCGGATAGATCTTCCTTCAAGGGATTATATCCTTTTCAATAATACTGAAGCAAGGACAGCCGGACTGCCTATTACTTTCGAATATCCTTCTTACGGAAAAATCATATTTGAAACCAGAGAGCTTTCTGAACCAGGGTGGTTCGACATAGACTTCCCCTTTTATAACGCAAAAATATATCTCACCTATAAAAATGTAAAAAATAACCTGCCTGGATTGATGGAACAATCCTACAGGATGGATGTTAAAAACCATATTACAAAAGCCGATGCCATCGATGAGCAGATTATCAGTGAACCGGATCACAAAGTCTATGGCATCCTTTACGATCTGAAGGGAAGCACTGCCACTGCTGTCCAGTTCTTTGTAACAGACAGTACAAGGCATTTCCTGAGAGGATCATTATATTTTACTGCTGAACCGAATCCCGATTCGCTGGCTCCGGTAATAAATTTTTTCAGGAAAGATATCGTTCATCTTATCGAAACTCTTAAATGGAAAGAATAACTGAGCACTGACGCTTGCAATGGGCTGTATAACAAAACATTATTTAAATGAGTCCACTATCCTGGGGGTATGGAAGATCGAAGAGGATGTAAATACTCTTCTGGAAATGGTGGTATTGGATCCGGACGAAAGAAAAAAATACAGGGGATTCAGCAGCACTTCACGAAAGCTTGAATTCCTGAGCGTAAGGGCACTCCTTTCAGAGTTACTGGGAAAAGAGGCAAGGATAGTTTATAACAAGAATAACAAACCATTCCTGAAAGATGGATCAATGTTTATCAGCATTTCCCATTCATATAAGCTTACAGCTATATTATGCAGTGTTAACGAAAGAGTAGGTATTGATCTTGAATATATGAGCGCAAATATCGGGGCCCTGGCTTTTAAATTTCTCAACAGGAAGGAAAAAATCACAAAAAATGCTGATGATAGAAAGTACCATCTCTATATTCACTGGTGCGCAAAAGAATCTCTTTATAAGATTTGTGACAAAGAAGGTATCAGCATAAGAAAGAATTTAACCATAGAACCTTTTGAGGTTAATGAATCAGGAGAGATAAGAGGACAGGTACGTACGGTAAAAATCAATGAGTCATTTGATTTACACTACTCAAGGTACAATAATTATGCAATTGTCTGGACAAAAAAGAACTATGAAACTCACATGATTGATCCAAATCACAAACACGAATGAATATATTTCATTTTCAATCATGCGTGGTTCCATCCGACCATTAAAAATAAATTATATACGGATGAAAACAAATAAATTCCCGGTAAAAAAAAGCATTGCTTTGCTTCTCGACCCCGATAAGGTAAATACAGAATCCATAAATAGCATATTGCAGGTTGCATCGGGACATAAGACAGATTATATTTTTACAGGCGGCAGCCTTACATTCAGCAGTATAGACCGGCTGATTGATTCTGTCAGAAGGCTTTGCTCAATACCTGTTGTTCTTTTTCCAGGTAACCTGTTGCAGCTCAGCCAGAAAGCTGATTATATACTTCTTCTTTCACTTATCTCGGGAAGAAATCCTGAATTGCTTATCGGGAATCATGTCATCGCAGCACCTTTTCTGAAGAATGTCAGGGAAAAACTTATTTCAGTAGGTTATATATTAATTAATTGCGGCCCCAAAACTTCAGTCGAATATATCAGCCAGACTGAAGCTATTCCATCGGATAAACCTGAAATAGCTGTTGCAACAGCCATGGCAGGAGAGATGCTGGGGCTCAGCATGATCTATCTTGAAGCAGGCAGCGGGGCTTCCAATCCAATACCTGGCACAATAATAGAATCGGTACGCAAAAACATTTCAGTTCCACTGGCTGTTGGCGGTGGGATACGACATAAACATGAGATTGAAGAGATCTTCAATGCCGGGGCTGATCTGATAATCCTGGGCAACGGCTGTGAAAAGAACCCTGACCTGCTGGCAGAGGCATGTTCCGTCAGAGACAAAATAAGGTGAATCTTATCTGAACAGTTCAAACATTGGCTCCCCGGTACACGCATTGGGCATCGGAACCTTGCATAGCGATGAAAGAGTGGCTGCAATATCCGTCATATTCACTTTCCTTGTTACCGACGCTCTGTTGATTGTCCACCCATACCATATAAGCGGAACGTGAGAATCATAATCATACGGGGAATTATAATTTGTTACATAATCATCATCTTTCAACACCCACCCCGGATTAAGTGTAACTATAACATCTCCTGATCGCTGAGGGCTGAAATTATTGATGATCCTTTTTAAATTGCCATTTCCATAATCATTAGCTTCAAATGCCGAGTAGGGATATGCAGAAGCAACTCCTGAAAACTGAACAAGAAAACGCGCAACTTTTTTCTGCATATCCTCCAGAGGGATCCTTGCATCTTCAATGAGTGTACGGTTGAGGAATATCTGGTTTTCAGAATATCCTTTTACCCAATCGCCTTCCCCATACATAGCATTGAGATAACTCCTGAGAAGCTGTAGAGCCTGGTTTTGCCTGAAATACCCTGATGGGATACGGTTGTCCTGAAGTATACCGGGGATTTCTGAGATACCATGAGAAGAAGTAAAATAAATCAACACATTCCTTTTACCCAGATGATCATTAAGATATTTTAATAGTGTTTCAATGTCTTTATCCAGCCTGAATATGGCATCCGCCATTTCAACAGATGATGGTCCGAACCTGTGTCCTATGTAATCAGTTGAGGTGTAACAAACAGAAAGGAAATCTGTAACATCATCTTCGCCAAGCTTTTCATTTTCAATAAGTTTAATAGCAAAGTTGGTAGTGTATGTATTTCCAAAGGGTGTCTCCCTGAGCAATGAATAATCACGACCTGTCGCTGTTCTGGGTCGTGCACTCAGCTTCTTTAGATCGTATGGAAAATAGTTTTTTCCGTTGAACCCGGCTTCGTATTTACCGGAATCAGGCTGGCAATCATAGTAATCCTGTAAAGGCATTGACAGCGACCATGAACCACTAAGATATGTTTCAGGGTATTTCATAGCATTAAAGTCGCCAACCCAGGGAGGAATAGAGTCAATATAATATGTACTCGACATCCACGTCCCTGAAATATTATCATACCAGTAAGCGCCATCAGCTGCATGTCCTGCCGTTAATATCACTGGGTTCTCCTTCATCCCCACAGAAAAGACTTTGGCCTTCCTGTTGGTTGCCATCTTAAGCTCATCTGAAAATGTAGATGCCTGCAGGTTAACCGGAGAATGGAGCCCTGATTCATAGCTTCCGCCAACAGGGTTAACAGACAGATCCTTAGTACAATAAATGAGTTCATTTTTGAGAGGCAGATACCAGTTATCTGACGTGATGCCATGAAAGGATGGCTCAGTGCCCGTTGAGATGGTAGCATGCCCGGGAGCCGATTGTAATAACATGTACTGATAAGAGGCATTCTGGAAATAAGTTCCCTCATTAAGCAGCTTGCGTATCCCGTTATCGCTGAACCTGCTCCTGAACTTTTCAATCTGGTCGTACCTTAACTGTTCCACAATTATACCAATAACAAGCTTTGGCTTTTCCGGAGGAATATATGCTTCCTGCCCTGAAATCACTTTATAAACAAATAATAATATAAATGTAACAGTTGTTCTCATCAGAATCTTTTTGCCCACCATAGAATGACTCCCTATTTAAATTTATTTTAATTATCGATTTTCAATAATACCTTAAATGACTCTAATATCCTTATGTTACCCCCACCCCAAGACATTGTCTAAAAAGTTCTTTGCGAGCCCTAGTGCTAACCTTTGTGTGCTTTGTGGTAAAAACTAAATCATTGAACCACAAAGGATCACTAAGTACAACACGAAGTAACACAAAGGAAAAGACCAATCCATATTACTTTTTCAACAACCCCAGAAAAAATTAAAGCTTTCCCCCCTGGGGAGCCTGCCCCACCCCGGCGGGGAAACGGGAAAGGGGGTAAAATGAAAAAATAAGCTTCAAAAGTAGTTTTTTTAAACTGAGATGCAATAGCAAAAAATTAATTATAAAAATGTTCCTTAGCGCCGTATGATTACAAAGCGGCCTTTATCAGAAACACCTGTTTCTTTATTTGTAATTACAAGGGAATAAGCCCCGGAAGCAAGGTTTCTCACGTAAATTACGATTGGTATATCCTCAATAGTATCTTCATAATAGTCAACTATTTTCATACCCAGGGAATTATATATTGCAACATTCACCCTGCCAGTCTGTCTCTCCGGAAGCTTTACGGTCATCATCTCCGATACAGGGTTGGGTGAAATTATCAGAACTGATGTTTTTACCGTATCTGCCGATTTTTCCATCTTCACATCCAGATCTGTTTTTTGCCCGTTGACAACGACCACATTTTCAACTTTTTTATTAATATAACCTGCTGCGGTGAAAATGAGATCCCACGTTCCCGAAGCAATAAGCCGTAAAAATGAACCTGACAAAGTATCTGAATAAATCTGGGAGCTGTCTTTGTCGTGCCCATTAATGAAGATCCTTGCAGGAACAGGCTCACCGGTAATTGCATCGCTTACCATACCATGTATCCCGTATAATCCATTTTCGAGATAACCCAGCAGCGAATGCCAGTTGTAAAGCCATAAAGCTGGCAGATTTGCTGCTGGAGTTATATAGTTGTTGTCGAGCTCAATGGTGACCTCACGGCCCTGTAACTCGTATGTCATAAAATCCTGTCTCCCACCGTTTATCTTATACCATTCATATCCATTGGTCACGCCATCATTTTTAAATGTCATATAACCTGCAACAGCATTAAGATGCACAGTATCAGCATATTTCCTGCTGATATTATAAAACCATTCATCATCGGCATGCAGTCTCGACCACCTGTCCCAGGGATAATTAACAACCTCACTTCCCGCGTGGAAATTTGCAGAAAGAACAAATCTGTGCTTCCGCATAAATTTCATCATATCAAGCGTCTCTTTCTGCTTTACTGTATTCGGAGTCTCCGGGTCAGGAAAATTCCTGTTAAGATCGTATCCGTTGGCATTTTCCCTTACAGGTGAGTAGATGGTGTTTCCTGTTCCGTATGTACCGTCGGGGTTTGCAAGGGGATTGATCCATATCTCCAGGTTATCAACCATGTTTTTAACCCTCCCGGAAGTATTATAGCTTTTAAGCAGATAATCAGCCAGGTGCAGCATCAGGATAAAACCACCTGTCTCATCGCCATGAATCGTGGAGGAATAGAAAACCGCAGGTTCATCTTCGTCAACATTTACATTATCGGAGATCTTCACAGCCAGTACCAGCTTTCCGTATATGCTTGTGCCTATAGTATCGACCCTGCACAGGGAGGGATAGAGTGCCGCGAAACTCTGTAAAATGGAATCATACTGTGTATATGTAGGGTAACTCTCCCACTCCATTGCCTGCTTAATATTGGCAGCCATTACAATACTCTTACTATCAGGCCTTTTCAAAATTTTATACCTGTACTTTTGCTGAATGAACCACTCCACGGTAAGAGGAGACAAGACTATTTCAATGCTTTTTTCCCTGACGGATGAGACAGAAACAATCCCGGATAATTCATTTACTGCAATAGTTCCCGGAAATAGTATTTCTACCTTTGCCTGTCCGTATTCCGTAACCATTTTTCTAAGGGCAATATCGTCAGAACTATCCTGCGAAAAAGATCTGGAGGCCAGGATGGGTAAAAAGAGTAATATAAGAATCAGCCGTTTAGTCATCAAATATTGAACCTGATATGCAGAATATCTCCGTCACCAACAATATAGTTTTTGCCCTCAATTAAAAATCTCCCGGCCTCCTTGCAGGCGTGCTCTGAACCCAGTGTTACAAAGTCATCATATTTCATTACTTCAGCTCTGATGAAGCCTCTTTCAAGATCACTGTGGATCACCCCTGCTGCCTGCGGGGCAGTCATCCCTCTTTTAATGGTCCACGCTCTTATTTCTTTCGGGCCAACAGTAAAAAATGTCTGCAGACTTAGTAACTTATATGCTGCCCTGACAAGTTTATCAACGCCCGATTCATCAAGACCTGCATCTTTTAAAAACGCCATACGATCATCAATATTTTCCAATTCTGCAATTTCAGCTTCAATGGCCCCGGCAATAACCAGTATTTCAGCATCCTGATCCTTAAGGAATTCTTTTACTTGTTCAACATATGCATTTCCCCTAACTGCGGAAGCTTCATCAACATTACACACATAGAGAACAGGTTTCATGGTGAGAAGGAAAAGATCGTCTATATATTTCCTTTCTTCAGGTTTTAACGGAAGTGTGCGGGCATTCCGGAAGTTTTCTATATGTTCTTTGTAGCGGCCGAGTACTTCAAGTCCATGAGTTGCATCCTTGTCACCGGCCCTGGATGCCCGATGGAGTCGTTCAATCTTCTTTTCAACAGATTCAATATCCTTTACCTGCAACTCCAGGTCTATCGTCTCCAGGTCCCTGACCGGATCCACAGACCCGTCGATATGAGGTAACGCTTCATTATCAAAACACCTTAGAACATGTATCAATGCATCGGTGTTCCTGATATCGCCAAGAAATTTATTTCCGACACCTTCACCTTTGTTTGACCCTTTTGCCAAACCGGGAATATCGACGATTTCGACAGTAGTGTGTACAATCTTTTCAGTAACCTGGTGTTTTTCAAGCTCATATAGCCTCCTATCAGGAACCTGCACTACCCCGATATTTGATTTGGTTGCACTGAAGACAAAGGTATTTGTCTCACCTTTGGTGTTTGAGATACAGTTAAAGATCGTTGTCTTTCCGACATTAGTTATCCCTATAATTCCACATTGAAGAGCCATCAGAAAAATCGTTTAATGATAATGGTGTAAAATTATCAATATTCCAGAGCATGAGCAATAATACTATTAAATTGTTTATAGCAGTAAATATATTGTGTCAACTAGCTCTGAAAGAGCCATATGTGAATAAATCCCGGTGCCAACCGGGGGTCATTCATATTCAGCCACTTTCTTGGCTCTGCTTCCTCACAATCAAGTCTCCCATAATAAATTATTAAATAAGTCTGTTAACTTTAAACCTTTTGGCATTTTATTCATCAAAGTAAAAAACTTAACCCTGATTGGGCAACATAAATACTGATAATGATATTCTTCAACTCCTTAAAGATGATGTTAATAAGGGGTTCAGGGTTATTGTTGAAAAGTATAGTTCGAAATTATACTGGCATATTCGCCGGCTTGTAATTCTTCATGAAGATGCCGATGATGCCCTGCAAAATACATTTATCAGTGCGTGGCGCAATATTAGTGAATTCAGGAACGAAAGCGCTCTTTACACATGGCTTTATGCCATTGCTACCAACGAATCTCTTGCACTTCTGAACAGACGAAAAAAGAATGCATCAATTTCTCTTGATGATATAAGCAGCTTCTTTGAAAATTCAATCGAAGGCAGTACCTGGTTCGACGGCGATGAGGCCCAGGTAAAACTTCAGAACGCGATTTTGCAGCTTCCTGAGAAACAACGTATCGTCTTCAACCTTAAATATTTTGAAGAGCTGACCTATGAGGATATGAGTAGCGTTCTGAAAACCTCGGAGGGTGCATTGAAAGCATCTTATCACCATGCCGTAAAAAAAATTGAAAAAATATTGGGAGATAATTAAACCTTTTTGATACTTAACTATCTAAATAAGTGATGAAAACTATCAATGACATACCGGGGAAAAATCCTTTCAAAGTACCTGAAAACTACTTCGAAAAGGTGAATCAGAAGATTCTTTCCGAAACTGCGGATGTTGAGAGCAGACCTTCAAAGGAAGTAGTATACAGCAGACTGGGGCCTTTCCTTGCTGTTGCAGCTTCCGTGGCATTTTTTGTGCTGTTAAGTTATGCCCTGGTCAGGATAATACATACCGGTAATGAGAACGAAGTATTGCCTGTTATCAGTCTTGAGGAGTTTTCCGAAGAATATCTTAATGATATTGATATTACTGAGCTTGAGCAGGATGCTGCCCAGGCAGTGATGTACGACGACATGCCTGCCGTAAGCTCACAAGATATTATTGATTATCTTGTACTTGATAATCTTGATCCAAATGAAATATATGAAATTTTATAAGCCCGGAATAATGAGACAAAGAGCTGTTATTTTATTAAAAATAATGATTTTATCCTGTACCATGGCTGCTGCCCAGAATCCTGGTATGGAGAGACTGAACGCTTACAAGATTGCCTTTTTCACAAAAAGGCTTAATCTTACACCACAGGAAGCAGAGAAATTCTGGCCGGTCTATAACGAATTCCAGGCTCAGAAAACCCAGATCCAGCTGGAGAAGGCTTCACTCATGAGGACATTTAATCAGGGTGAAAGCACACTGAGTGATGAGCAGATTGCAGAGCTGGGCAATAAATATTGTGCTGCAATAGTACAGGAATCAGCGCTGGCAGTTAAGTATCATAAGATGATGATGGAAATACTTCCGCCTGCTAAAGTAATGAGGTTATATCAGGTTGAAAACCAGTACAGACTGCAACTGCTTAATGAACTAAGGGATAACAGGCCTGCCATGGACAACCCGCGGGGACCTGGAAGAAAACAGTTCTGATTATTTAAAGAAGGAGGCCAGTTCCATCAGTCCGGTTTTAACCTGTTCGCCGGTCTGCATATTTTTGATTGTTACCTGGTTATATGTTATTTCATCCTCCCCGGCAATAAGAACATAAGTTATCTTTTTGGAATCGGCATAAGCCATCTGTTTCTTAATTTTTGCAGGTTCCGGATATATCTCCGCTGAAATGCCAAGCTTATGAATCACATCGAGGATCTTAAGGTTATAATCCAGCTCCTTATCCCCGAAGTTAACAACCATAACTGACTGCCCATGAGCTTTCAGAGTTTCAAACCTGTTAAGATGCATCAGTACGTCGTAAATCCTGTCGGCTCCAAAAGAGACTCCTACACCGGATACTCCCTGCATTCCGAAGATACCTGTAAGATCATCATACCGTCCACCTCCGCATATACTGCCTATATTAACATCTTTTGATTTTACTTCAATAATTGCTCCGGTATAATAATTTAATCCCCTTGCAAGGGTCAGGTCGAGTTCAAAAGCGGAATTCAAACTGAATTTATCAATATAACCAACCAGAGTACGCAGTTCTGAAATACCTTTCATCCCGGTTTCTGAAGATGCCAGAATATCTTCAAGTTTTTTAAGCTTTGCATTAGTGTTGCCTGTAAGGTTAAGTACAGGTCGCAGTTTTCCTATTGCAGATGCGGATACACCTTTTCCTTTAAGCTCCTCAATAACAGCATCAAAACCTATCTTATCTATCTTGTCAATAGCTATTGTTATATCGGTTATCCTGTCAGATTCTCCCGACATTTCTGCTAAACCCGAAAGTATTTTCCGATTATTTATTTTAATTACAGTATTAATATCAAGCCGTGAAAAGACTTCATCAATTATCTTAATTAGCTCAAATTCATTTAGCAATGAGTCGCTTCCGATGACATCGACATCGCACTGAAAGAATTCACGATATCGTCCTTTCTGTGGCCTGTCGGCTCTCCATACAGGCTGAATCTGGTATCTTTTAAAAGGAAAGACAATTTCGTCGCGATGTTGTACGACATACCTGGCAAAAGGCACGGTAAGATCGTATCTCAATCCTTTTTCGCATATCAGAGATGAGAGTCTGCCGGTCTCTCTTTTAAGAAGATCGTCATCGCCGGCAGCAGAAAGAAAATCGCCTGAGTTCAGTATCCTGAAAAGAAGCTTATCCCCTTCTTCCCCATATTTCCCCAGAAGGGATGAAAGGTTTTCCATTGCAGGCGTTTCGATAGGCTGATAACCATATAATCTGAATACCTGCCGGATGGTATCAAAAATATATTCCCGTCGGATCATCTCTGAGGGAGAAAAATCGCGGGTTCCTTTTGGGATCGATGGTTTTGATGACATGGAGTAAAGATAAAAGATAAAAGACAATGAACAAAGGAAAAAAGACAAAGGACATGGCTGAGTGTAAAGAAATTAGCCCATTGGCTAATGATAGCGAAGAGCTTACCCCGCTTC
>CAZGKI010000007.1:90977-92229 GCA_964526345.1 uncultured Rikenellaceae bacterium | reverse complement strand
GGAGCCAGGCTGGAGCCTTGGCGAAGGCGAAATGGCGCAAAGGCAATGCGACTTAAATGCCCATCGGTTAAACGTAGCAATGAACCTCAGAACAGGCGGGCTGTCGTACCAATGTGCCGCTGAATCTCTATACAGTCACACAATCGAACTTGTTTAAAACAATTCCGGTACATGGGTCTGCTCGTCCTTGGGGGGCCTTACGTATGCTTTATCATACTTCAGCTGAGGCAGTTTGAATGGTTTAGGAGTCAGATCTTCATAGGGGATAAGCGAAAGCAGATGACTTATGCAGTTCAGTCTCGCACGTTTCTTATCGTCTGCCTCCACCACATACCAGGGCGATTGTTTTGTATCTGTATATGAGAACATTTTATCTTTAGCCATTGAATATTCCACCCATTTATCTCGCGATTCCACATCCATGGGACTTATCTTCCATCTTTTTGTCGGATCACTTATCCTGTCCTGGAAACGTTTCTCCTGCTCATGATCACTAACTGAAAACCAGTATTTTACAAGGACAATCCCGGCTCTGATAAGCATTCTCTCAAATTCGGGACACGACCGCAGGAACTCCTCATACTCTTCGTTGGTACAAAATCCCATAACTTTTTCAACTCCCGCCCTGTTATACCAGCTCCTGTCGAACAGTACTATCTCACCACCTGCCGGAAAATTGGGCACATATCTTTGAAAATACCACTGAGTTTTCTCCTTTTCTGTTGGGGTTCCAAGTGCAACAACCCTGCATATCCTTGGATTCAGGCAACCTGAAATGGTTTTAATTACGCCTCCTTTACCGGCAGCATCCCGCCCTTCAAATACCACTACTACTTTCAGCTTCTTTGTCTTAACCCATTCCTGTAACTTAATCATTTCAATTTCTAGCTTCTGAAGTTCTTTCAGATAATGCTTTTTCTTCATTTTCTTATGCTTCTCATCCTCCACATCATGATACAGATCAGCTTTATCAAATTTTTCCTTCTTTACTTTCAGTGTCTCTTTTTTGACACTACCTGATTTTTTCTTTTCTACCATAACTCTAAAAATTAAAGAGATAGAAATTTACAATCTTTTTTTCAACAAAGGAAATTTATTGTGAATAGACTATCAAAAAGTTCCTCCTTGCCCTCGAACCGCGCGTCAGTTGCTACGCGTCATCCGGTTGTCATTTGGCCTTCGGCCGTCATTTGCGCTTCGCGCGTCATTCAATTGATTACTGCATTACAACTGAATGACCATCGAATGACCA
>CAZGKI010000007.1:0-90877 GCA_964526345.1 uncultured Rikenellaceae bacterium | reverse complement strand
GAATGACCATCGAATGACCACCGAATGACCACCGAATGACCACCGAATGACCACCGAGTGACCATCGAATAATTACTGAATGACTATTGGATAAATGGTATCGACAATGGATATTTGAACGTTTCGCCTTTGGAGCCTTTTATACTTGCGATAATTATGCAGATAACTTTTAGAACACCCAGGAACATAACAATCGGAATGCCTATAATAATAAAGCATAATGGTATGGCAAGAACCATGTAAAGCAGCATCGACAACTGAAAATTCATGGAAGCTTTTCCATTCTGGTCGACCCATAACGACTCATCTTTCCTGGTTAACCAGCAGATAAGCGGCCCGATAATACCTCCAAATGGGAAAAAGAAACCTGCAAAGGCTGAGAGATGGCAGAGCATAGCCCAGTTCCTTTCTGATTCTGATAATGGTCTGATCTCTTCCATGTTATTTACTGTTTATTAAAAAGACGGCATTTTTTTGTCTTTGATGCATCAATCGAACCTAGCAAGGCGTTTCAGATCAGAGGGTAAGAATCTGTTAGGATCATCTTTGTCAATTTTATGCATATTATAGTAATACATATTCGCATCGTCGGTACCAATAAGCATTTTAAAACAATAACCCTCATCTTGCTTTTCACCTACCGGACCAACCTTATGGAGGATCACTGTGTTCGGAGCTTTAGTCTCAATTGCCTTAACAATCGCTTCTTCAGGAACAATCTCGATCTTGTTTGAATAAATTGCTTTTATTCTTTCTATGGTCGATATTTCCGGAGAAAGATCTTCCTGCTTCACAAGGATTGTCTTTGTGGCAAGCAGGGGAACATTCTCGTTATAAAACTTGAGATATTTCCTGCCAGTCTTGGAAGGATCCTCCATGATAAGCTGAGCATGCTTCTGCATGAACTCAAGGATTGCTCCCAGTTTATATCCGTATTCCAGATCATCTTCCCCGGCAAAAGAGAGCGGAACAGCGCATATCTCAGGCATTTCACCAAGCTTGTTTACATTCTTCCCCTGGAGCAGATTAATGAAATTAAATACCGAATTCGATTTATCCTTCTCATAATTCGTTTCAGTAAGAACGATGAATGAATATGCCGGTTTCAGCCTTCTTGTATTAAATTCTCCGACATCTATAAATTCATATGGTGTAACTTTCCAGTACTCCTTCATCGCAGCTTTTATAAAAGAGTTAAATGAAGAAAAAGGATCATCCTCCAGGACAACACATGTTTTTGATTCTCCAAACTGTTTTATTTCAGTCTTGCTGGGGAATGGAGCCTGTGCACTTAAAAAAAACGGGCAAATAATTAAGAAAAGAACAAATAACAATTTTTTCATATATTATTTATTTTCAGGTATATACAATGGATTATTCTCATTATACTTACGAATGTAGACAAACATGAGATCCTTTCTCTTCTTCCTTGGGAGCTTCATAAATTCTTCATACAGCTGGCTATCTTTCATGAGCAGTAATTCTGTATTCTCAAGATCAAAATCAAGTACTTTACCTGATTCAAAGTCAAAAATGAACTGCTTTACTTCATTCCTGGTCATATTGGTTCTTGAATATGGCGAATAATAAGATCCATAAGGATAGTAATAACTTCCATATCCGAAAGGAGAATAATATGAATAGGGATCGTAGTAGCCATAGGGAGAATTGTAATATCTTGGATCAGTAGTAGTTACGTCGGCCACAAAATGACAAATGCTTCCCACAAATGTGATCCGGTTAAACTCTTCCTGTACCTGGATATATAAAACACCGTTGCGGGAATAACCCCAGATATTGTTTTTGGGCACTTCCTGCCTTATACCCATTGCATCATAAAAATAGATCTTATCCGATTCAAGGAGCTTTTTAAAGAATTCCCTGTCGTTGTAATCAGTAGAGGTAAGAAGTTTTGCTTTTGGAATCGGACTATTCTCTTTAACCTGATTAAAATTAAGGTATATGCCATCCTTAAACCTGAAATCGGGTGTGAACTTCACCATTCCTTCCTTCTCCTGGCCACTTGATTGCAACCAGAAACCCGGAAGAATAAGAATTGCTAAGAACAATAACCTCCTGGGAAGAAATTTCATAATAAAAGTATTTTTCTTACTCCGCTCAAATTTCGTACCGTAATGACAAAATTAACGATTTCACCGAAATGTCGTAAATTTCAGGTGATGTATATTTATTATATATTTTGATTAAATTTACAAAATTCAATTATAAAATATGGTAAGAGATACCGGAAATAGCAATAATAATGATATAAATAAATCTGCCGGTGAATTTTACGAAAAAAAACTGAAGAGTATTGAATTATTTGCATATTCCGCTTTATCAGGATTGATAATTTCCATCTTGCTAATCACCTTCAATTTCAGGCTCCTGACCGGTGTGGTAATAATTATCACAGCATGTCTGGGAATTCTTGCTGTTAAAAAAACTATTACTCTGTTAAACAGTGCAAAAAAATCTTTAAATGATGTGTCATCTTCAAATGAAAAAAAGGATGATGTGATCACCGATTTCTCGCATAAGATAAGGGAACCACTTAACAACCTTGTTATCATTACTGATATGCTTATGGAATCTGGTCTGGAGAAGAAACAAAAAGAGCTTCTTGAGACTTTTATGGCTTCCACAAATAACATGGTAACAACTGTCAATGAATTGACAATGCAATCGGCAGGGAACCTGAGCTTCGAGACAAGAAAACGAATCAGGTTCAGTCTGTTATCGACAATTCAGAATACTATTGACCTTTACGGGCTTAAAGACAAGGCAAGCATAGATTTCATTCTGAATAAAAAAGAATTCAGCGACTTTGACTGCTACGGGGATCCAATAATATTGAAACAGATCTTTCTCGATATCTTTAATACTGTTGAAAATCAAAATAATGGCAGATTAACAAAGGTTACAATAAATCTGAAAAAAGAGAAAGAATCGGGTAATGAGAGTTTTGTGGGATTGAGGATCCAGACTGATAAAAATATAGTACTGATTGACGAAGAAAATAAAGAGCATAACCTTGCTGCAAAATTAATTTCAAACAGCAAGGGTTACTATAGTCAGGAATTCGGCAATAACTATACTGTACTTAATATAACATTACCGTTTACCCATATAATATTTGAACCGAAACATCATATCGCCTCTCAGAAAATTGAAGAACTTACACAGAAGGAAAAAATCCGAAAGGAACTTAAAGACATTAAAATACTGCTTGTTGAAGATAACCTGATAAACCAGAAGATCACCCATCTCACACTTAAACCACTGGTAAACAGTATTGATACAGCTTCCAATGGTAAAGAGGCCCTTGATAAGTTCGGAACAGCAAATTACGACATTATACTAATGGATATCCAGATGCCGGTAATGAGTGGTCTTATAGCAGCTGAAAAAATCAGGGCGCTGGAAGCCAGCACTAATACTCATATCCCGATAATTGCAATAACTGCAAATGCAATGCTCGGTGATAAGGAAAAGTGTTTATCGGCTGGTATCGATGACTATATAAGTAAACCATTTCAGCCTTCAGCCCTGCTGGATCTGATAAAAAAATATCTCTAAGAGTTACCTGACAAAGGCCTGAAGCCTATAACCATCATATCATCTACCTGAGGAGTCTTTCCCATCCAGGTTCTCATATTCTCTTCAAGGATGGTTTTCTGATCATCAACAGGGAAATTATGTATAGTCATGAGCAGGTACCTGAACCTCCTGTACATGAACTTTTTATTCTCTGTTCCACCAAACTGGTCGGGATATCCGTCAGAAAAGAGATACAATATATCATCCGCCTTAAGATCAATAAGGTTCAGGGTATACGGTTTGCCAACAGGATTCATTCCGATAATATATTTGTCTCCCTTCATCTCAATAAGAGTGTTGTCACGGATAAGATAAAGCGAAAAGAAAGCGCCTGAAAATTCAATTTTCCTCCTTTTCATATCAATAATGCAGAGACCTATATCCATCCCATCCCTGATTATTGTTCCGATATTCTTTTCCCTGGCAAATGTTTTTTCCAGACCCTTGTTAACTACTGCCAGTATCGCTGGTGGCTCTTCAATATTGTCTTCATTTATTGTTTTTTCAATGATTTCCAATCCTATCATCGACATAAGGGCTCCAGGGACACCATGACCTGTACAATCTGCCGCCACAACAAAAATCTTTTCACTCTTCTCACCTATCCAGTAGAAATCGCCGCTGACTATATCTTTTGGCCTGAAGAAAATAAAAGAATCCTTTAAATGCTTACGGAAATAATCCTCAGAAGGTAATAATGCTTCCTGTATTCTTTGAGCATATATTAAACTGTCAGTAATGTTTTTATCTCTTATTTCCAGTTTGATCTTTTGTTTTTCTATCTGATCCAGAGCCTGTTCCTTGTCCTTAAGAAGCTTCCTGGTTTTAATAAGCCTCCTTGTCTGAGACATTACCACCAGATAGACAAAAGCAAGCAGCAAGGCACTGTAAAGGATAAAACGGTATGGAGAAGAAATAGTATTACCATCCATTGTATCCTGGTATACTTCCGGGAAGATTCCGGTCAGAAACAAAATCATTATATAATTATATGTGACATCGAGAAATCCCATCCGACTCACAAAAATAGTCTAAAAATCGGTTTATGAGACCTCTAAGCTTCCGAAAACAGGTATCAGGGATTCACAGATACCTCATCATTTCCATCTCTGCGAAGTCTCCGGTTTTTACATGACGGAGACACAAGGAAAGGTCCGATATTGAGAGATTCCCATTTCCGGTCAACAGCATTAACCGTCTCTTCAGAAGAAACGACAACATTGGGCCATCTCCGGGGAAAGCCATAGTTGTGAAATGCCTTTATTGTCCCGTCGAGAAAAAGGAGATTATCAGAAATAAGCTCAATATCACGACGGGGATCAGAATTTCCCAGGATCAGCCAGGCAGCTGTAAATAAATCACTTAAATCAAGCGTATGGTCAACTGCAATTATCAGTTTTAATCCTTCAGGATTAATTTCCCTGATCTCTTTCTTTAAATCATCCACAGCGCTGGAATTACTCTCCTGGTTCACCCCTGCTACCATGACAGGCAGACCACTGACAAAGTGCTGGTTGGTACATTTCTCCGACATCTTAATTCTGAGACTCTCCGGAACCTCTTCCGATATCATGATCTCACCGTTCGAATCATTATTTCTCCCCGATAACTCGTCCTTCAACTTAACTGAAGCATCAACACCAAGCTTACCTCCCAATGAAAAGGTATCCGATGCATGATCAAGAACATCAAGGGGACCTGAGTTGAATAACAAATCAGATCTGAAATCGGTATTTTCAAAAATATGCTCAGCCACTTCCCGGTAATTCCTGATATTAGTTTCACCGCTGACTACCACAAGATATTTGGTAAACATCATCTGGCCAGCTCCGAACAGAGAGCTTATAACTTTTTTCCCCTGGCCGGGGTACGATTTTTTTATTTTTACAATTACCAGGTTATGTGCAACACCGGCATCGGGCATATGGAAGTCTTCAATTTCTGATTGTAAAGCAAGCTTCAGAGGAGCAAGGAATATTTTTTCAGTTGCTTTTGTAAGCCAGGCATCTTCCATAGGGGGGATGCCCACGACTGTTGCAGGATAAACTGCTTTTTCCGAATGGGTAATACAGGTGACATGAAAACGAGGGTACCAGTCAGCCAGGGAATAAAATCCTGTATGATCTCCGAATGGACCCTCCCATACAGGTTCCTCTTCAGGATCTACATAACCTTCAATAACGATATCAGCATCGTAAGGCACATAAAGATCATTAGTAATACACCTGACAAGTTTTACCTTTTTTTTCCTCAGGAACCCTGCAAGTATGTATTCATCAATATTTTCGGGCAGAGGAGCCGTAGCAGCATAAGTATATACAGGGTCTCCGCCAAGGCCGACTGAAACCGGCATTCTTTTACCGGCTTTTTTCCATGCATCAAAATGGTTTGCGCCTGTTTTATGAAGCTGCCAGTGCATCGCAGCAGTTTTCTTATCGAGTATCTGCATCCTGTACATTCCCACATTTGTTTTGCCTGTTAAAGGATGTACAGTATGCACCATTGGCAGTGTTATGAACCTCCCGCCGTCGAAAGGCCAGCATTTAAGCACAGGCAAGATGGAAAGGTCAGTATCTTTTATAATTATTTTCTGACAGGCACCGTTGCCCCTCACCCTTACCGGAAGATATCCGGTAATCCTAATAAGATCAGTAACAGACGATATCTTTTTCAAAAAATTACCACCGGAATTCGACAGGGTCTCAAATAAAGAGACAATATCTTCAGCTGCTTCATCAAGGTCTTTTCTTCCCAATGCCATGGCAATTCTTTTGTCAGAAGCAAAAGCATTTATCAATAAGGGGAATCTGGTACCCGTATTTTCAAAAAACAATGCTTTACCTCCGTTCTTTGTAATGCGATCGGTAATTTCCGCTATTTCAAGAACAGGATCTGCAAATGTTTTAATACGATGCATATCCCCAAGTTCTTCCAGACGGTTTATATAACTTGCCAATCCTGAATATGCCATGCAATTGTAATTGAAGGTAAATATATTCAATAAGGAGGAATCAATAAAAGAATATATTGAAAAAGAGGCGGATGGTAATATATAAAAACAATAATGGGAACCATTCACTAGGAGTAGTTCCCATTCACCGTTTGCAACCGAAGCTGCATACGGCGTCGGATTACTGTTATTATGACCGGCTGCATTCCAGGTCTTACGATCTGTACCTGCAACCCTGGGCCTTCCGGCTTAACCTGTTATAGAAAAACCTTCCGGCTGTCCTTTTTTTACGTCTTGCGACGCAACTTCCAGGACGAAGTGTCTTTCAGGCGCTGATGTTCATTTCCCGAAGGTCATGGCACCAGTTTCAGTCCATTCCGGGCCGAAGCCCTTCTTTTTCTGAAGCCCTGTGACTCAATCTTGAAAGAACGTTTCCGGTTTTCTCGACTTACTGAACACCCGGGATCGGCTTTTGACCGGGTTCCCTTCGTTCAGACTCCGGCTCTCTTGATGCGCAGACCCGAGGGTCTGACCGAATCGGATTGTGTTTCATTTAAGTAACCTTTTCCGGTTCCACATCGTTTGAGCAGCCTTTTATCGCTCACCCGATAGACCAAAATTAATGTAAGAATGTCAAAAAACAATACTATGAGACCCGTTGTTGTGAACCTGATATAAACAGGAGTTTTCAACAATTGTTAATAACGTCGGAAAGCCCCTATGGATAACTACTTCCTATACCCATACACCGCAAGGTCTCCAAGAGCCTCCTCGATCCTGAGCAGCTGGTTATATTTAGCCATCCTGTCTGTACGGCTGCACGATCCGGTTTTAATCTGTCCCGAATTGGTTGCGACTGCTATGTCAGCAATAGTTGAATCTTCAGTTTCACCTGAACGGTGCGAAGTGACAGTAGTATAACCAGCTCTGTGAGCCATCTCAATGCAATTAAGCGTTTCGGTAAGAGTACCGATCTGGTTAACCTTTATAAGAATGGAATTGGCACAGCCAAGATCTATTCCTTTTTTAAGATAGTCGACGTTGGTTACAAACACATCATCGCCCACTATCTGGCATTTTTTACCTATTCTTTCTGTAAGCATTTTCCAGCCATCCCAATCACTCTCTGCCATACCGTCTTCAATTGAATCGATAGGATATTTACTTATAAGTTTTTCAAAATAATCGACCTGTTCCTTTGATGTTTTTCTGGCTCCTTTTGGTCCTTCGAACTTTGAATAGTTATACATTCCATTCTCATAAAACTCAGAAGCAGCCGGATCAAGAGCTATAGTAACATCGACACCGGGCTTATATCCGGCATCTGTAATTGCCTTAAGAATTGTATCAAGAGCATCTTCTGTTCCGCCAAGAACAGGAGCAAAACCGCCCTCATCACCTACTGCAGAACTTAATCCGCGATCTTTAAGGACCTTCTTTAATGAATGGAAGACCTCGGCTCCCATACGTAAGCCTTCGCTGAAAGTGGGTGCGCCTACGGGTCTGATCATAAATTCCTGGAAAGCAATCGGGGCATCGGAATGTGACCCTCCATTAATAATGTTCATCATTGGTACAGGAAGGATAACAGCATTGGTACCACCTATATAGCGGAATAACGGTAAACCGTGAAGCGTAGCAGCTGTTTTGGCAACTGCCAGGGAAACACCAAGTATGGCATTTGCTCCCAGATTGCTCTTGGTCTTCGTTCCGTCAAGTTCTATCATTTTTTTATCAATGCCTGCCTGATCGGTAACATCCATCCCCATTATCTCTTCAGCAATGACATTGTTTACATTGTGGACAGCTTTAAGTACTCCCTTTCCCATGTAACGTGTTTTATCGCCATCCCTCAACTCGAGGGCTTCATTTTCTCCTGTTGATGCACCAGACGGTACAGCAGCGCGGCCAAAATATCCGCTGGCAGTTGTCACATCAACTTCAATTGTAGGATTGCCGCGGGAATCAAGAATCTCACGAGCATGTACACTAACTATTTGACCCATAGGTATTTAAATTTTTATTAAACAATGGTGCAATATACAAAAAAAGGGATAATGACTGTTACAGCTTATCCCTTTCAATTTAAAATATTTTATTTTTTCATTTTTCTTCTTCAGTGCCTGGATCTTCATTTGTTTCAGCAGTTTCAGAAGCAGATTCTTCAGTCTTTTTACTCTTTTCATTAACCGGCTTTGCTCCAACCGTTTTTTCAGTTTTTTCTGGTACAACAGCTTCGGTTTTCTTCTTTGATGATCTTCTCCTTCTTGTAGTTTTACCTTTTGCAGCTTCACCACCTCCCAGCATTGCCTCGTTATAATCGACAAGCTCAAGAATGCACATTTCCGCGTTATCGCCTAAGCGGTTACCTATCTTCAATATCCGGGTATAACCTCCGGGCCTGTCACCAACTTTTGGGGAAATCTCCCTGAATAATTCAGATACCGCCGTTTTATCCTTGAGGTAGCTGAATACAATTCTCCTGGAGTGTGTTGAATCTTCTTTCGATTTAGTGATCAGTGGTTCAACAAATGTTTTCAGTGCTTTTGCTTTAACTGTTGTTGTCGTAATCCTTTTATGCATTATAAGGGATGAAGCCATGTTGGCAAGCATTGCTTTCCTGTGTGAACTTGTTCTTCCTAAATGATTTATTACTCTTGAATGTCGCATCTCTATATATCCTCAAACAGTTTCAAATTAATCTTTTTCTAACTTATATTTGCTCACATCCATGCCAAATGAAAGGCTCATTGACTCCAGCAGTTCATCCAGCTCAGTAAGTGATTTCTTGCCAAAATTCCTGAATTTAAGGAGATCATTTTTATTGAACTTCACGAGGTCGCCAAGTGTTTCAACTTCAGCAGCCTTAAGACAGTTAAGGGCCCGTACTGAAAGATCGAGGTCGACAAGTTTTGTTTTCAGGAGCTGTCTCATATGCAGAACTTCCTCGTCAAACTCTTCATTGGCCAGCTTATCATCCGAATCGAGGGTTATTTTTTCATCGGAGAATAGCATGAAGTGATATATAAGTATTTTGGCTGCCTCTTTAAGAGCATCTTTGGGATGTATTGATCCGTCAGTTTCGATCTCAAAAAGAAGTTTCTCATAGTCTGTCTTTTGCTCAACACGGTAGTTCTCTACGGTATACTTAACATTACGAACCGGAGTGAAAATTGAATCAATAGCTATAAGACCGAATTCGGCATCGGCCGGTTCATTTTCTTCAGCAGGGACATAACCTCTTCCTTTACTGATTGTAAATTCAATCTGAAGCTTGACATCAGATTCCATTCTGAATATAACCAGTTCAGGATTAAGCACTTCAAAATTGCTGAGAGCACTGTTGAGATCACCGGCTTTGAATGCATCCTTATTATGCATCTTAACCGTTACTTTCTCATGATCAGCATCTTCAACGATTCTTCTAAACCTGACCTGCTTAAGGTTCAGGATAATCTCGGTTACATCTTCAATGACACCTGTAATGGTAGAAAACTCATGATCAATTCCTTCGATCTTCACCGTTGTGATTGCAAAACCTTCAAGTGAAGAGAGAAGAATTCTTCTCAAAGCATTTCCCACAGTAATGCCATAGCCAGGTTCAAGAGGACGAAACTCGAATTTTCCGAGTTTGTCATCCGATTCCAGCATTATTACTTTATCGGGTTTCTGGAATGATAAAATGGCCATAGAGATAAATATATATTATTACTTTGAATACAATTCTACAATAAGTTGTTCTTTTATATCTTCCGGAATATCAGCGCGTTCAGGCACATTCATAAATTTACCGGCCATTTGGGTATCATCCCATTCAAGCCATGCAAGTTTGGAAGATTTTCTTGTTGTAAGTGAATCAATAATTATTTCAAGAGATTTTGATTTCTCACGAACACCGATGATATCGCCGGGTTTGACCTGAAATGAAGGTATATTGACAACATCACCGTTAACAGTTATATGACGATGTGAGACCAGCTGCCTGGCGCCTGCCCTCGAATGAGCAACACCAAGACGATAAACAACATTATCCAGACGCGATTCAAGAAGCTGAAGGAGTACCTCACCGGTAACACCTTTTGTTCTTGATGCTTTTTCGAAGGTATTACGGAACTGACGTTCCAGGACACCATATGTGTATTTAGCTTTCTGTTTTTCTCTCAGCTGAATACCATATTCCGACGTTTTCTTCCTTTTCTTATTTATTCCATGCTGGCCGGGAGGAAAATTCTTTCTTTCCAGGTGTTTGTCGGGACCAAAAATAGGATCCCCGAATTTTCTTGCGACTCTTGATTTTGGGCCGGTATATCTTGCCATTTCTATATTAATTTATATCTGACTATTCTAAGTTTAAATTGTGTTATACTCTTCTTCTGCCGGGAGCCCTGCACCCATTATGAGGCATAGGTGTTACATCCACTATCTCGGTAACTTCGATACCAACATTTGAAATTGCCCTGATAGCTGATTCACGTCCGGAACCAGGCCCTTTCACAAATACCTTTACTTTTTTAAGTCCAAGATCATAAGCTACTTTACTACATTCTTCAGACGCCATCTGTGCTGCATAGGGGGTGTTTTTCTTGGAACCTTTAAAACCCATCTTACCTGCGGAAGCCCATGATATAACCTGACCTGAATTATTGGTCAGTGTAATAATAATATTATTGAATGATGAATGAACATGTGCCTGGCCTGATGGTTCTACCTTAACGATCCTCTTTTTTAATGCTCCTGTCTTCTTTGCCATAATCTATTTATTTAGTAGCTTTTTTCTTGTTTGCAACAGTCTTCTTTCTGCCTTTACGTGTTCGCGCATTGTTTTTTGTACTCTGTCCTCTTACCGGGAGTCCTATTCTGTGACGAACACCACGATAACAGCCGATATCCATAAGTCTCTTAATGTTCATCTGGGTTTCTGAACGGAGCTCTCCCTCGAGTTTATAAAAATCGTTAAGGACACGGCGGATAGTATTTATCTGCTCGTCAGTCCATTCCTCAACCTTCGCGTTTCTGTCAACGCCGGCTTCATCCAGCACTTTCTGGGCAGTACTTCTGCCAACCCCGTAAATATAAGTAAGGCCAACTTCGCCTCTTTTATGTCTTGGTAAATCCACACCAACTATACGTGCCATATAACTTTTCTTAAATTGAGTTGCAAAATTAATTAAAATTATCCCTGCCTTTGTTTGAACTTGGGATTTTTCTTATTTATAACGTAAATGCGTCCTTTTCTTCTGACTATTTTACAGTCAATACTACGCTTTTTTACAGATGCTCTTACTTTCATTATTTTAATATTTCTATTTATACCTGAATGTTATTCTTCCTTTTGTCAGATCATATGGTGACATTTCAACCTTCACTTTATCGCCGGGTAATATCTTTATATAATGCATTCTCATTTTCCCTGAGATATGTGCAGTAATGACATGTCCATTCTCAAGCTCAACCCTGAACATCGCATTCGAAAGGGCTTCAATGATAGTGCCGTCCTGCTCTATTGATGGTTGTTTAGCCATATGATTACATTTTATTTAAAACTTCTTCAATAAATTCAAATGTTGTCAATACGTCTGCTTTTCCTTTATCTATTGCGACAGCATATTCAAAATGTGCCGAAGCTTTTCCATCCGCGGTTTTAATAGTCCATCCGTCGTTCATCTGTATAGTCTCTTTTCTGCCGAGGTTAATCATCGGTTCTATACAGATAACCAGTCCTTTTTCCATTTTTGGCCCTGTGCCTTTCTTCCCGAAGTTAGGTACTTCAGGAGGTTCGTGCAATTTTTTACCCAGGCCATGGCCAACCAGTTCCCGGACAACTGAAAACCCTCCGCTCTCAGCTTTGGTCTGAACTGCAGCTGAAATATCGCCAATTCTGTTTCCGGCTGTTGCTGCCAAAACGCCTTCCTCAAGTGAAGCTCTTGTATATTCAAGCAGCTTTTTTAACTCAGGGCTGATCTCACCAACTGCAAATGTAAAGGCACTGTCGCCATACATATCGTTTAGGATCACCCCACAGTCCACCGAGATAATATCTCCTTCTTTCAGTGTATATCCTGACGGAATACCATGAACCACTTCATCATTGACTGACGTACAGAGGGTGTTTGGAAACCCGCCATATCCCTTGAACGCCGGTACCGCATCATGATCGCGGATATAAGTCTCGGCAATAGTGTCGAGATAAAGAGTGGTTACCCCGGGTTTTATGTATGTAGCAATCTCGCCAAGTGTTCTCGACACCAGCATATTGCTCTCTTTTAACAACCCTACCTCTTCATCAGTCTTTAAATACAACATCAAAGAACGTAATACTTATTTATATAGATGAACCACCACCAGTTCTGCCCTTAATACGGCCCGATTTCATCAGTCCGTCATAATGTCGCATAAGCAGGTGACTCTCAATCTGTTGCAATGTATCAAGAACAACCCCTACAAGGATCAGTAGCGATGTCCCACCATAAAATTGCGCAAACCGGGGTGTAACTCCGGCTTTTACTGCAACGGAAGGAAGGATAGCAATAATTGCCAGGAATATTGAACCGGGCAACGTGATCCTCGACATGATCTGATCAAAAAATTCCACAGTTTTCCTTCCGGGCTTTATACCAGGAATAAATCCTCCATTCTTTTTCATATCCTCTGCCATCTGAACAGGATTGATTGTGATAGCAGTGTAAAAATAAGTGAAAGCAATTATAAAGATTGCCGTAACCAGGTTATACCAGAAGCCGTACATATTTGAAAATGCCACAACAAATCCCGAGCTGGAACTTGAATAACCTGCGATAATAATTGGGAGCATCATAATTGCCTGGGCAAATATAATCGGCATTACTCCTGCAGCATTTACCTTAAGAGGTATATACTGGCGAACACCACCATACTGTTTATTGCCGATAATTCTTCTCGCGTACTGAACCGGAACACGTCGCGTACCCTGAACAAGCAAAATTGTCCCAAGGATAACAACAAACCACAGTACAATTTCTACGATAAGTGCTACAGGGCCGCCTGCTCCGTTGAGTCTTGCTCCGCTTTCAAATATGAAGGTTGTGGGCAGACGGGCAATAATACCTATCATGATAATTAATGATATGCCATTACCAATTCCCTTATCAGTAATTTTTTCTCCAAGCCACATTACAAAAATTGTACCTGCAGTAAGAATTATTACAGACGAGACCTCAAAGAATGTACCTCCGAGAACAAATGCCCTGGGATCCAAAGTATGGGTGAGGTTCAAAAGGTACGTGGGAGCCTGAAGAATAAGGATGAGTACAGTTAGATATCTTGTATATTGATTCATTTTACGTCGTCCGCTTTCACCTTCTTTCTGTAATTTCTGGAAATAAGGGAATACTATCCCGAGAAGCTGAACAACGATTGAAGCCGAGATATACGGCATGATCCCCAGAGCAAATACCGAGGCCTGAGAGAATGCACCTCCGGAGAACATATCAAGTAATCCCATAATTCCTGAAGATGTCTGTGTTTTAAGATTACCCAGGAAGGCCGGGTCGATACCCGGAAGTGTAATATATTTACCAAGTCTGTATAACAGAATTATTCCTAGAGTATAGAGCAACCTTGCACGAAGATCTTCTATCTTAAATATGTTCTTTATTGTCTGGAAAAGTCTCATGAAATTATAATTTTACTACAGTTCCTTTTTGGGCTTCAATTGCGGCTACGGCTGATTTACTGAATGCGTGGGCATGAACTTCAAGTTTTTTATCAAGAGTACCTTTTCCAAGTATCTTAACCTTTGCGTTCTTGGAAATGAGACCAGCAGAAATGAGTACTTCGATATCTATCTTGTCAAGTTTATTCTTTTCAGCCAGGCTCTGAACAACAGACAGGTTAATACCTTTATACTCTTTACGATTAATATTTTTGAAACCATATTTGGGAACACGTCTCTGAAGAGGCATCTGGCCACCTTCAAAGCCTATTTTCTTACTATAACCCGACCTGGACTTGGCGCCTTTATGGCCTCTCGTGGATGTTCCTCCTTTACCGGAACCCTGTCCGCGACCAAGACGTTTACTTCTTTTGACCGATCCTTTAGCAGGTTTTAAGTTACTTAAATCCATAACTTTATATCTTTCAGTATTTTACTTAAATATTCTCGACCTTAACCAGGTGTCGTACTTTTTCTACCATACCGAGTATCTGTGGTGTAGCTTCATGTTCAACACAATGGTTTAATTTACGGATTCCAAGAGCTTCCAGAGTTCTTTTCTGTCTGGCCGGTTTTCCGTTTTTGCTTTTCACCTGAGTTATACGAATTTTTGCCATCGTTATGTACTTTACTATCCGTTAAAAACTTTTTCCATCGATACACCTCTGTGTTCCGCAATTGAGAATGGATCGCGCATCTCCATCAGTGCAGCAAATGTGGCCTTCACAAGGTTATGGGGATTAGATGAGCCCTTTGATTTGGCCAGCACATTTTTTACTCCCACGCTTTCGAGGACAGCACGCATAGCACCTCCTGCCTTTACTCCTGTTCCAGCAGATGCCGGCTTAATGAATACTTTAGCCCCCCCGAATTTAGCAATCTGCTCATGAGGTATGGTGCCGTTAATGACCGGTACTTTGATAAGATTCTTCTTTGCATCTTCGATCCCTTTGGCAATAGCTGTTGTTACCTCGCTGGCCTTACCAAGTCCATGACCAACAATTCCATCTTCATTTCCCACAACAACAATAGCTGAGAAACTGAATGTCCGTCCTCCTTTAGTCACCTTGGTAACTCTTTGAATACTAACGAGCCTGTCTTTTAATTCAAGATCGCTGGTCTTTACTTTTCTTATTCCTTCTGCCATAATTCACTAGAATTTTAAACCGCCTTCGCGGGCTGCATCAGCCAATGATTTTACTCTGCCATGATATTTATATCCGCTTCTGTCGAAAACAACCTTCTCAATACCTTTCTCTTTGCATTTTGAAGCCAGTAGTTTGCCGACAAGCTTTGCCTGATCTGTTTTCTTCATACCTGACTTTTCAGAAACCTCTTTCTCTTTTGAGGAAGCTGAAAGCAGCGTTACTTTGTTCAGGTCGTCAACAACCTGCACATATATCTGTTTATTGCTCCGATAAACTGCAAGCCTTGGTGTTTCTGCAGTACCCCTGATCTTTTTCCGGATCCTCATTTTGATCCTTGTTCTCTTTTCCAACTTAGTTAAAGCCATTTTTTTAACTTTTTCCAGATTATAAAACACCTAAACACTTGCAGATTTTCCAGCTTTTCTTCTGAGCTGTTCTCCGACAAACTTGATCCCTTTGCCCTTGTAAGGTTCCGGCGGACGAAGAGATCTTATTTTTGCAGCAACATGCCCGATAAGTTGTTTATCAATACAGGTAAGTGTAATTACAGGATTGCTTCTTCTTTCGGTTTTAGTTTCAATCTTAACTTCAGCCGGTAGCTGCATTATAATATCGTGCGAATAGCCAAGGCTCATTTCGAGCTGTTGTCCTTTGGCTTCAGCCCTGTAACCAACTCCGACAAGCTCAAGTTCCTTCTTATACCCCTGCGAAACGCCAGTTACCATATTAGCAATCAATGCTCTGTAAAGGCCATGCAATGATTTATGGTTTTTGGATTCAGACGGTCTCGTTATAATGAGCTGGTTATCAACCACTTCAACCTTCAGGTCTTTGTCAACTGTCTGACGCAATTCTCCCAAAGGTCCTTTCACACTAACCACATTGGTGTCGCTGATATTTACAGTGACCCCTTTAGGCAGGTTTACAGGTAATTTCCCAATTCGTGACATTAAACTATCCTCCTTCATTAATAAACATAACATAAAACTTCGCCGCCAATATTCTCTTTTTTTGCCTCTTTGTCGGTCATCAGACCTTTTGAGGTTGAGATGATTGCGATTCCCAGTCCGTTCAAAACTCTGGGCAGATCGTCGACACCTGAATAATGTCTGAGTCCGGGGCGGCTTACCCGTTGTAATTCCTTTATAGCAGGCTTTTTGCTTTTCGGATTATATTTCAGGGCTATTTTTAAAATTCCCTGGACGTTTTCTCCTTCAACAATTTTATAGCCGAGTATATATCCCTTTTCAAAAAGTATCCTGGCAATCTCTTTTTTAAGATTGGATGCTGGTGCCTCCACAACCTTATGACCCGCCATAATAGCATTCCTTATTCTGGTCAGTAAATCTGCAATTGGATCAGTCATCTTTTATTTATTATTTAAAATCGTTTATATTCTCATTGTTACCAGCTGGCTTTTTTAACGCCAGGAATAAGGCCGAATGATGCCATTTCCCTGAAGGTTATCCTGCTGACTCCGAACTGTCTCATATATCCTCTGGCACGCCCTGTCAGTTTACAGCGGTTATGCTGCCTGTTCGGATTTGAATTCCTTGGCAGACGGCTTAATGCCACATAGTTCCCTTCGGCTTTAAGCTGTGCTCTCTTTTCTGCATATTTCTGAGCCAGTTTTACGCGTTTTACTTCACGGGCTATCATTGATTCTTTAGCCATATTTTCAGTTTTTAGTAGTTTTAAAAGGTAAACCAAAACTCTTTAGGAGTGATAAAGCTTCCTCGTCAGTCGATGCTGAAGTAACAAAAGTCATTTGAAGACCCATGATCTTTGCTATTTTATCGAGGTCTATTTCAGGGAAGATAATCTGTTCTGTAATTCCTAATGTGTAATTACCCCGCCCGTCTAGTCTGGCGTTTATGCCTTTAAAGTCGCGGATTCGGGGGAGTGCCACAGATATAAGTCTTTCAAGGAATTCATACATTCTTTCTTTTCTCAAAGTAACCATAATGCCAATCGGCATGTTTTTTCTAAGTTTGAAATTTGAGATATCTTTCGATGAATATGTAAGAACAGCTTTCTGCCCGGCAATATCTGTTAATTCCTTAACACCGAACTCAAGGAGTTTCTTGTCAGCTATAGCCTGACCAATACCCTGATTCAGAACTATCTTTTCAAGCCTCGGGACCTGCATAACGGTTTTATATCCGAATTCCTTCATTAATGCAGGGACGATCTCTTCCTTATACTTGATTTTAAGTGCAGGTACGTACATTACTTGATCTCCTCTCCTGATTTTTTAGAATAACGCACTAATTTATCTTTTTCATTAAGTCTTTTACCAACACGGGTAGGTTTGCCGGATGTCGGATCGATAAGCATCAGATTTGATAAATGAACAGGAGCCTCTTTCCTTATTATTCCGCCCTGGGGAGCTTTTGCGTTGGGTTTGGTATGCTTTGATACCATGTTAATACCTTCCACTATAGCTTTGTTTTTTGCCCTATCGACCTCGAGAACCCTGCCTTTCTGACCTTTCGATTCACCGGTTATGACCATAACCGTATCTCCCTTTTTTATATTTATTTTCTTTTGCATTGTTGTGTTTATAAAAATTACAACACTTCAGGTGCCAGTGATACAATCTTCATGTATTTATCTCGTAGTTCCCTTGCCACCGGGCCAAAGATACGGGTACCACGAACCTCATCCTGGTTATTGAGCAGCACAACAGCATTATCATCGAACCTGATATAGGAACCATCTGAACGACGGATCTCTTTGGTTGTCCTGACGACAACAGCTTTGCTCACCGTTCCTTTTTTAGCTTCTCCTGATGGAAGTGCGGATTTCACACTCACAACTATTTTATCACCTACAGTAGCATATCTTTTTTTGCTACCGCCGAGGACTCTGATGCATAATACTTCTTTGGCGCCTGAGTTGTCGGCTACTGTTAGCCTGGTTTCCTGCTGTATCATTGTTACTTAGCTCTTTCGATAATTTCGACTAATCTCCAGGTTTTATTTTTGCTTAGAGGCCTGGTCTCCGATATACGAACTGTATCACCGATATTGCATGAGTTCTCTTCATCGTGTGCCATCAGTTTTTTTGTTCTGTTAATAAACTTACCATAGATAGGATGTTTGACCTTCCTTTTAACGGCAACTACGATGGATTTGTCCATTTTATTGCTGACGACAACACCGATACGTTCTTTTCTAAGATTCCTTTCCATTGCTGATCCCGGCTATTTAGATTTTTGACTTAGTTCTCTTGCACGCAGTTCAGTGAGCAGGCGGGCTATGGTTATCTTTGCCTGCTTCAGTTTCTGTGTATTATCCAGAGGAGTTATTGCATGATTTAGCCTCATGCGAACCAGCATTGTCCTCTCAGTATCGATACGCTCGAGGAGGTCAGCCGTACTTAATTCCCTTATTTCTGAAATTTTCATCTGTATAATAATTTTATTTCTCCACGTAATCGCGTCGTACAACAAACTTTGTTGTTATTGGCAGTTTCTGTGCGCCAAGACGGAGAGCTTCCCTTGCCACTTCATATGAAACACCTTCAGCTTCCAGGAGTATTCTGCCGGGAGTCACCGGTACAACAAAACCTTCCGGAGCTCCTTTTCCTTTACCCATACGTACCTCGGCAGGTTTCTTGGTAACTGGCTTATCCGGAAACACTCTGATCCATAGCTGTCCCTCACGTTTCATATGACGTGTGACAGCCTGGCGGGCTGCTTCTATCTGCCTTCCGGTTATCCAGCATTCTTCCAGAGCTTTGATACCAAATGACCCGAATGCCAGCTGGTTACCTCTTTGTGCATTGCCTTTCATCCTTCCCTTCTGGGCTCTCCTGAATTTGGACCTTTTTGGTTGTAACATTGCTTAATATCTTAAAAAGTTATTTTTTGTCTTCCTATTTCTTAGCTTTCCTCTTAAGGCTCTTGTTCTTGGCGTTCCTTGCACCGATATTCGGACTAAGGTCCCTCTTGCCATATACTTCACCATTGCAAATCCAGACTTTTATACCTATAAGGCCAACCTTGGTATGAGCTTCAGCAAGAGCATAATCAATATCGGCACGGAATGTATGGAGAGGAATACGCCCTTCCTTATATGTCTCAGTCCTTGCCATTTCTGCTCCGCCCAGACGTCCTGAAATAAGTACCTTAATTCCTTCGGCACCCATACGCATCGTTGATGCTATTGCCATTTTAATGGCGCGACGGTACGATATTTTACCCTCAACCTGCCTGGCAATATTGTTACTTACGATGTTGGCATCAAGTTCCGGACGTTTTACTTCGAAAATATTTATCTGAACTTCTTTTTTGGTTATTTTTTTAAGTTCCTCCTTGAGCTTATCAACCTCCTGTCCTCCTTTGCCGATAATTATGCCGGGACGTGCAGTATTGACTGTTACGGTTATAAGCTTGAGAGTTCTCTCAATGATTATCTTTGAGATACTGGCTTTTGCAAGCCTTGCATTCAGGTATTCCCTGATCCTTGTATCCTCAACCAGTTTCCCGGAAAAGTCTTTTCCACCGTACCAGTTTGAATCCCAGCCCTTGATTATACCTAATCTGTTACCTATCGGATTTACTTTTTGTCCCATATTTTAGTTTGATGTTTTTTCAGATTCGTTATTCATACTATCAAGCACAAGGGTTACGTGATTTGATCTTTTCCTTAACCTGTAGGCTCTACCCTGCGGAGCTGTCTGTAACCTTTTAAGCGTGCGTCCACCGTCGACATGAACTGTTTTTACATAAAGATTACTTTCTTCAACCTTTACACCTTCATTTTTTGCCTGCCAGTTGGCAATTGCGGAGAGGAGCAGCTTTTCCAAACGACGAGATGCTTCCTGGTGGCTGAATTTGAGTATATCAAGTGCCTTATTTACCTCCTTGCCACTTATCAGATCTGTCACCAGCCGCATCTTACGCGGTGAAGTGGGACAGTTCCTGAGGACAGCCTGATACCTTGTTTTGGCGGCCGCTTTTCTCTGTTCAGCTGTGTTTCTTTTTCTTGCACCCATGTCTAATAATTTTTCAATATTACATTACAGATTATTTATTGCCAGAGTGACCTCTGAAAGTACGTGTAGGTGCAAACTCTCCAAGTTTATGGCCTACCATATTCTCGGTAATGTATACCGGGATAAATTTATTCCCGTTATGAACTGCCACAGTGTGTCCTACAAAGTCAGGTGAAATTACTGATCTTCTGGACCATGTCTTTATTACTGATTTTTTATTGCCCTCATTCATGTCAAGAACTCTCTTCTCAAGTTTAAAATCAATGAAAGGACCTTTTTTTATGGATCTGCTCATAATATATCAGTTATTTTTTCCTTCTTTCAATAATATGTTTTGCGGAATACTTCTTGGTGTCTCTTGTTTTGAATCCTTTTGCAGGGATACCTTTACGCGATCTCGGGTGTCCGCCGGAAGCCCTTCCTTCACCACCACCCATTGGGTGATCTACCGGGTTCATAACCACACCCCTTACTCTCGGGCGACGGCCCTGCCAGCGTGAACGGCCTGCTTTACCTGATCTCTCAAGATTATGGTCGGGGTTTGATACCGTTCCCACTGTGGCGCGACAATTGGTCAGAACCAATCTGGTTTCACCTGAGGGTAATTTTATGGTCGCATATTTACCATCACGTGCCGACAACTGAGCATAAGTTCCGGCACTGCGAGCCAGCGCACCACCTTTTCCCGGCTTAAGTTCTATATTATGAACTATCGTTCCCAAGGGCATGTCGCTGAGAAACATAGTATTTCCCACTTCCGGTGTTACATCTTTTCCCGATACAATTTTCTGCCCTACCTGAAGTCCAGTGGGAGCAATAATATATCTCTTCTCACCATCCTCATAAACAACAAGTGCGATCCTTGATGATCTGTTTGGATCGTACTCTATTGTTTTTACTGTAGCCTGAATTCCATCTTTATCCCTGAGGAAATCAATAACCCTGTACATCTTCTTGTGACCGCCTCCGATGTACCTCATGGTCCTGTGGCCGTTAACATTCCTTCCTCCGGTTTTTTTATGCGGTCGAAGGAGGGATTTTTCCGGTGTGGTGCTTGTGATTGTCTCAAAAGCACTGATGATCTTGTGTCTCTGTCCTGGTGTTACAGGTTTGATCTTTCTGACTGCCATACTGGTTATTAAATATTGCTATAGAAATCTATTTTATTTCCTTCTGCCAGTGTCACAACTGCTTTTTTTGTTGAAACAGTTTTTCCGACCAGCATGCCCGATTTAGTGTTACGGGTTTTTACCTTGCCGCCATAACGCATCGTGTTAACAGAATCAACTGTAACCTCGTACAGGTCCTCGACGGCTTTTTTAATCTGTAACTTGTTTGCGCTCCTGGCAACAATAAAACCATAGCGGTTAAATTTATCGCCCTGGTTTGTCATCTTTTCCGTTACAATCGGTTTAAGCAAAATATTCATTACACAAAATTTTACTAGTTTTCAAAAGTTGCCTGCAAAACGTCAACTGCACTTTCAACAAGTACTAAAGTTGAAGCTTTCATAATCTCGTATGTGCTTAATTCTCCGGCAGTTACAACTTCAACCCCATGCACATTTCGGGATGACAAATATATATTTTTATTTTGTTCCGGTAAAACAATTAGCGATTTTTTATTCGTGAAGTTCAGGTTATTCCCCATTTTGACCATTTCCTTCGTTTTTGGAGCCTCCAGAGAGAAGTCTTCAAGAACAATGATATTATTGGATGAAGCCTTATATGAAAGAGCTGATTTTCTTGCCAGCTGTTTTACCTTTTTATTAAGTTTGAAGCCGTAATATCTTGGTTTCGGGCCAAAGATACGTCCTCCTCCCCTGAACAAAGGGTTCTTAATGCTTCCTGCGCGAGCAGTACCAGTGCCTTTTTGTCTTTTTATCTTCCTGGTGCTGCCGGCAATCTCTCCACGCTCCTTAGTCTTATGAGTTCCCTGGCGCTGATTTGCGAGAAACTGTTTTGTATCCAGATAAATAGCATGGTCGTTAGGTTCAATACCGAATATTGAATCGTTAAGATTAACTTTCCTTCCGGTTTCCTTACCATCAATATTAATAATAGCTAATTCCATTATTTTGTAATTATTACGTAACCACCTTTTGGACCAGGAACTGATCCTCTCACAATTAGTATATTATCTTCAGCCATAAGCTTTACAATACGTACTTCCGTCATCACCTTATTACCTCCGGTACGACCTGCCATTCTCATGCCTGGCAGTACCCTTGACGGGAATGATGATGCTCCCACGGAACCAGGTGCTCTGCCCCGGTTATGCTGTCCATGTGTTTGTCCACCGACGCCACTGAAACCGTGACGTTTAACAACGCCCTGGAATCCTTTTCCTTTAGACCAGCCTCTAATGTCAACCCATATATCAGGTCTGAAAAGTTCAGCTGTAATCACTTCACCCTCTTTGACCTGGCCCTCTTCAAAGCCTATGAATTCTACAATCTTTCTTTTAGGTGTAGTGTTAGCTTTTTTGAAATGCCCAAGTTCAGCTTTTGTAGTGTGCTTCTCTTTTTTATCATCGAATCCAAGCTGTACAGCAAAGTAGCCGTCTTTTTCCACAGTCTTGATCTGTGTCACAACACATGGTCCGGCCTGCAGAACCGTACAAGGGACATTCTTCCCGTTCTCATCAAAGATGGAAGTCATCCCAACCTTTTTACCAATTAATCCCTGCATTTTTCTAGTACTTTACTGGTTTCACACTTTAATTTCAACTTCAACCCCGCTGGGAAGTTCGAGTTTCATAAGAGCATCGATGGTTTTAGGTGTCGAGCTGTAGATATCGAGCAACCTTTTGTAAGAAGAGAGCTGGAATTGTTCCCTTGCTTTCTTATTGACAAACGGTGACCGCAGAACGGTATAAATCTTTTTGTGGGTAGGAAGGGGAATAGGGCCGCTTACCACTGCACCAGTAGATTTTACTGTTTTTACGATCTTTTCCGCTGATTTATCAACCAGATTATGATCGTAAGATTTCAGTTTAATACGAATTTTCTGACTCATCTTTAAAGAATTTTTCCTTTTGTGATTTCGACAATTCTGTTAGCTATTTCTGCAGGCACCTCTTCATAATGGGAGAACTCCATGGTTGATGTTGCTCTTCCTGAGGTCAGGGTACGAAGTACTGTAACATAGCCGAATTTTTCTGCCAGAGGTACTTTTGCTTTAATAACCCTTGCACCTGCTTTCGATTCCATACCTTCCACCTTGCCCCTTCTCCTGTTAAAATCGCTGATAACATCTCCGACATATTCTTCAGGAGTGACTACTTCTGTCGACATAATCGGTTCAAGGATCACAGGATTACATTTCCCAGCAAATCGCCTGAATGCCTGTTTTGCAGCAATCTCAAAAGAAAGCGCATCAGAGTCAACCGGATGATATGAACCGTCTTTAAGTATTACTTTGAGACTATCGAGAGGGAATCCGGCAAGAGGACCATTGGCCATTGCCTCCAGAAATCCTTTCTCAACTGAGGGAATATACTCCTTGGGAATATTTCCTCCTTTAATCTCATTTATAAATTGTAAGCCTCTTAATCCATCGTCAGCAGGAGATAATTCAACAGTGATATCTGCAAACTTGCCTCTGCCCCCCGTCTGTTTTTTAAACAGTTCGCGGAACTCTGCCGACAATGTAATAGCTTCCTTATAGGCAACCTGAGGCGGACCCTGGTTACATTCAACTTTAAATTCTCTTTTAAGGCGGTCAATAAGTATCTCAAGGTGCAGTTCACCCATACCATGGATGATAGTCTGTCCGCTATCCGGATCGGTTCTCACCTGAAAAGTGGGATCCTCTTCAGCCAGCTTGTGAAGTGCCACAGATAACTTATCGACATCGGCCTGTGTTTTAGGTTCAATTGCAACTCCTATAACCGGTTCCGGAAAATCCATTGATTCCAGTAAAATTGGTTTATGGATCGCACAAAGAGTATCGCCCGTTTTCAGGTCTTTAAATCCCACACCTGCACAAATATCACCTGCCGATATACTTTCCTTAGGATTCTGTTTGTTGGCATGCATCTGAAAAAGACGGTTTATCCGCTCTCTTTTTCCTGTTCTTACATTCAGGACTGTATCACCGGAATGAAGAATGCCTGAATAGATACGAAGAAAGACCAGACGTCCCACAAAAGGATCTGTAGAAATCTTAAAAGCAAGAGCAGCAAGAGGTGCCTCATCGTCAGGCTCCCGTGTGACCTCGCTGTCGTTTCTCGGATCGGTTCCTGTTACAGCTCCCTTATCAACAGGTGAGGGAAGGAAAGCAACTACCGAATCGAGAAGTTTCTGAATGCCTTTATTTTTGAAAGCCGCACCGCATATTACAGGTATTGCTGTCCCTAAAATAGCCGATTTTCTTAAAGCAATAAGAAGCTCTTCTGCCGTAATCGACTCATGATCATTAACATATCTTTCGAGCAAAGTATCATCGACCTCAGCAACAGCTTCAACCATTTTTCCACGCCATTCTTCCGCCTCGTCAATCATTTCGGCAGGTATTTCCTCTATGTCGTACCTTATGCCAAGTGCTTCATCATCACTATATACAAGCGCTTTCATTTGTACCAGGTCGATAACTCCGATGAAGTTCTCTTCAGATCCGATGGGAATCTGTACCGGAACAGGGTTCGAACCAAGCTTTTGCTTAATCTGCTGAACCACACTGAAGAAATCAGCTCCGGCCCTGTCCATCTTATTAATGAATGCAAGCCTGGGAACACCATATTTATCTGCCTGCCTCCATACAGTTTCCGACTGAGGCTCTACACCTCCGACAGCACAGAAGACAGCAACAGCACCATCAAGTACTCTCAGGGATCTCTCTACTTCAACCGTGAAATCAACATGTCCCGGTGTATCGATGATATTGATCTTATATTCCTCTGAATTATATTTCCAGTATGTAGTTGTAGCCGCAGATGTTATGGTTATACCTCTTTCCTGTTCCTGAATCATCCAGTCCATCTGGGCATTTCCATCATGCACCTCACCCATGCGATGTGTACGACCGGTATAGAACAGAATACGTTCTGTCGTTGTGGTCTTACCGGCATCGATGTGGGCCATAATTCCGATGTTCCTGGTATATTTCAGATTCTTATCCATCTATCTGTGGCTACTCTCTTATTCAATTAAAAACGAAAATGGGCAAATGCTTTGTTAGCTTCAGCCATCCTGTGAGTATCTTCCTTCTTCTTGTAAGCGCCGCCTTCTAGTTTATATGCAGCTATGAGCTCAGCAGCAAGCCGTTCGGCCATTGAATGACCTGTCCTCTTGCGTGCAAAAGAGATCATGTTCTTCATGCTGATGCTAACTTTGCGATCGGAACGGATTTCCATCGGAACCTGGAAAGTAGCACCACCAACACGACGAGCTTTAACTTCAACCTGAGGCGTAACATTTTCAAGAGCTTGCTTAAATATTTCAAGAGGTGTTTTTCCTTCATTCTTGAACTTATCGCCTACTATCTCAAGCGAATCGTAGAAAATCTGATAAGCAAGATTCTTTTTACCATTGAACATAAGATTGTTTACAAACCTTGTCACATACGGATCGTTATATTTTGGATCCGGTAACAGAATCCTTTTCTTTGGTTTTGTCTTTCTCATTATCTTATTCCTTTAATGTTACTTCTTTGGCTTTTTAGCGCCGTATTTTGATCTTCTCTGTGTACGACCGTCAACACCGGAGGTGTCGAGTGCACCACGCACAAGATGATAACGAACACCCGGAAGATCTTTTACCCTGCCACCCCTGATAAGTACTATGGAGTGTTCCTGGAGATTATGACCTTCCCCCGGAATATACGCATTTACTTCTTTCTGGTTGGTAAGCCTTACCCTGGCTACTTTCCTCATGGCAGAGTTAGGTTTTTTTGGTGTGGTTGTGTAAACACGCACACAAACACCTCTTCTCTGTGGACATGAATCCAGGGCTGGAGCTTTACTTTTATCTACCAGTTTCTTCCTGCCTTTTCTTACTAACTGCTGAATTGTTGGCATAATTCCAATTAATTTAGTATTAAATTTTACCCCAAAAAATGGTTCGCAAAGGTATTTATTTTAATTATTATTTTACATACAAGTATGATATTTTTTTAAAAACAATAACCAGCATACCCTGACAGGCCCTGAAACAGCTATTAATCAGGCATCCTGACATGTCTTGAAACTATTACTATTCTAACTTAATTGTAAGTTATGAACAGGTAACTTCCCGATCTTTCCTGAAGAAAAACGTTTTGTAAACTTACCTTTGAAAGGAATACCGGTACTCCTGCGTTTCAAAAAACTGGTGCAAAGGAAATAAAAAATTTGGAATTATGATCTCTTTCTTAACCAGTTTTTAAAAAATTATTAATTTTGCCACCGCGAAATCGAGATATATAATAAATAAGTATAAAAAATATCCACATTAACATGAAGACATACCAGACTGACCAGATTAAGAATATCACGCTCCTGGGGAACTCAGGTTCAGGTAAGACTATTCTGGGGGAAGCGATGCTATTTAACGGTGGCATGATAGAAAGAAGAGGTACAATAGAAGGGAAAAACACAACTTCAGATTACCGGCCGATCGAACATGAGAACGGCAACTCCATTTTTTCAACAGTGCTGTATACGGAGTTTCAGAATAAGAAAATAAATATACTCGATACTCCGGGTCTTGATGATTTCAGTGGTGGTGTGATATCTTCACTTTATGCTGCCGATACGGCAGTGCTTGTCATAAATGTTCAGAATGGCGTTGAGGTAGGTACAGAGATCCATTTCAGACATGCCGAGAAGGTTAACAAACCTTTAATAATAGCTGTCAATGGCCTTGACCATGAAAAGGCCAATTTTGAGAAATCGATGGAAATGCTGAAAGAGCGACTGGGCAATAATGTTGTGATTATTCAGTATCCCGTGAATGAAGGTGTAGGTTTCAATTCGATCATCGATGTTCTCCGCATGAAAATGCTTAGCTATACAAAAGATGGAGGCAAGGCCGAGGTCCTGGACATTCCTGCAGACCAGGCTGCCAAAGCTGAAGAGCTTCATGCTGCTCTTGTTGAAAAAGCAGCTGAAAGTGATGAGTCTTTGATGGAGCTTTTCTTTTCAAACGACTCACTTTCAGAGGAAGAAGTTAGAAAAGGGATAACCAAAGGAATACTTTCAAGGGGAATGTTTCCTGTTTTCTGCTTATCAGCTAAGTACAATATTGGTGTTGATAACCTCATGGAATTTATCATAAGCGAGACTCCGTCAATTATCGACTTACCAGCCCCAAAAAACAGCAAAGGTAATGAGGTCAAACCAAACCCTGCCGGACCGGCATCTGTTTATGTCTTTAAATCATCCATCGAAGAACATATTGGTGAAATAAACTATTTCAGAGTCTACTCCGGTAAGATAACAGAGAACCTCGACATGGTAAACAGCAATAACGGAACGAAAGAAAGGCTTTCGCAACTCTATGTATGTGCCGGTAAAAACAGGAACAGGGTTTCTGAACTTAGTGTCGGCGACATAGGGGCATTTGTAAAACTTAAGAATACTAAAGTAGGACATACTTTGAATGCGCCGGGCAATGACTGGAAATATGAAGGCGTAATATTCCCTGAACCTAAATACAGGACTGCGATAAAGGCTCAGAGTGAAAGTGATGATGAAAAACTTGGTGAAGCGCTTAACAAGATCCACCTTGAAGATCCGACAATAATTATTGAATATTCAAAAGAACTTAAACAGATTTTAGTGCATGGCCAGGGAGAATATCATTTAAATATTATGAAATGGCACCTTGACAATATCTACAAAATACCTACAAATTTCAATCCGCCTAAGATACCTTACCGTGAAACTATTACAAAATCAGCCCAGGCTGATTACCGACACAAGAAACAATCAGGAGGTGCAGGTCAGTTTGGCGAAGTTCATATGATAATCGAACCTTATGAAGAAGGATCGACAGAAGTATCAATGCAGAAAATAGGAGGAAAAGATATAAAGATATCTGTTCGCGACAAAGAAGTTATTGAACTTCCCTGGGGAGGAAAGCTGGTTTATGTTAACAGTATTGTTGGCGGATCTATTGATGCACGTTTTATGCCTGCCATACTGAAGGGTATCATGGAAAAAATGGAAGTTGGTCCTCTAACCGGGTCATATGCCCGCGATATAAGGGTATATGTATATGACGGGAAGATGCACCCGGTTGATTCCAATGAGATTTCATTCAGACTTGCCGGCAGGAACGCTTTCAGCCAGGCTTTCAAAAACGCAGGACCGAGAATCCTCGAGCCTATTTATGATGTCGAGATAATGGTACCCGCCGATCGCATGGGCGACGTGATAAGTGACCTGCAGGGCCGCCGGGGAATGGTTCTCGGGATGACAAGTGAAAAACGCTTTGAAGTGATAAAGGCAAAAGTTCCCCTTGCTGAAATGAATAAGTACTCTACAGCTCTTAGTTCAATTACCGGGGGGCGGGCAATGTATACAATGAAATTCTCAGAGTATGCACAAGTTCCCGGAGATGTACAGGACGCTGTTATAAAAGCATATACCGAAGAAGAAGAAGAAGAATAAATTCAAGCAGACATCAGAAAATCGAACATGCTGGCTGCATTCATATTCTCCGGATCCAGATCCATCACCATTTTAAAGTATATCCTTGCTTTCTCGTAGTTAAAGTTCTTCATATGGGCTCTCCCCAGATGGTACAATGCTGAAACATGCTGATCATTCTTATTTAAAAGCTTCTCAAAAAACCCGATGGCTTCGGTATATTTCCCTGAAGCTTTAAGAGCTATTCCCATATAATAATTGGCCATTAATGTCTCAGATCCATATTCAAATAACTTCCTGTAAGATGCGATGCTTTTCTCCTCATTACCAAGGTGATAATAACTTAGACCCAACCATAGATATGTCATAGGCAGGTGTTTTCCGGAATCAATTATTTTGTTGAAAGCCTCAACAGCTTCCGAGAAATTAGTCGATCTGTACAATGCAACTCCCAGCCTGTACATAACATATGGACTATCTGGTCTGAGCTTCAGTAACCTTTTATAATAACCAATCGATTTGGCCATTTCACAAAGTATATAATTTATATTGGCGGCCTCAAGCAAAAGCCAGATACTGTCAGGGTGATCTTTCAATTTCTCCTCAATAATCGCAGCGGATTCTTTCAGATTACCGTCAAGCATTAAACCAAATGCTTCCTGCATACTATCGTCAATAAATTCGTTCATACATTTATCTGTTAATTATTTTCTAACATTTCTGTTTGCGACTGGAATATATTCCTGTTTGCCGAAAACATTTTTAAAGGCAGGCCGGATGATTCTTTTTGCCGAAAATGTAAGTTCTTCGATACGATGTGTGCACCACCCTGATACTCTTCCGATTGCAAAAAGAGGAGTATATAGTTCCTTTGAGATATCGAGCATGGAATAAACAAAGCCGGAATAAAAGTCGACATTTATACAAACTACCTTTGTTGATTTTTCTCCTTTAAAGATCCTGAAAACTTCAGGAGTAATTCTCTCAACAAGTGAATAAAGCTCAAACTCGTTCAGACGCCCTTTTTCGATTGCCAGTTCTCTTGCTTTTGCCTTCAGAATAGCAGCCCTGGGATCCGATATTGTATAAACCGCATGTCCGATTCCATAGATCTTTCCGGTAAGATCATTAGCTTTTTTATTCAGTATCCTGAGAAGGTGTGCTTTAACTTCTTCTTCGTCAGTCCAGCTTTTAACATGCATTTTCATATCTTCCATCATTTCCAGGACCCTGACATTTGCCCCTCCGTGCAATGGCCCTTTCAATGATCCTATGGCTGATGTAATTGAAGAATATATATCGGTTTCAGAAGAACTGGTCACTCTCATGGTGAAGGTTGAGTTATTACCGCCTCCATGTTCGGCGTGAAGAACAAGAAGCAGGTCAAGCAGGTCAGCCTCGAGCTTTGAGAAGCCGTTACAATCCCCTTTAATAAGATAAAGGAAGTTTTCAGCAGTGGTAAGGTTGGGCTGCGGGTGCCGGATTGAAAGTGTCTTTCCCTTGTAAAGGTGCCTTAGTGCCTGATAAGAATATGCAACGATAGTTGGAAATTTTGCAATGAGATTCAGCGATTGTTTTACCATGTTTTCGAGGGCGATACTATCCGGATGTTCATCAAGAGTATATAAACCCAGGACAGACCGGGCAAGTATATTAAGAACATCTTTGCCTTTCATTGAAAGTATCATGTCTTTTGTGAAGTCATCAGGCAGGGCACGCAGAGAGGCCAAATATCGGGAGAAATTCTTTAATTCCTCACTGTCAGGTAAACGGCCGGCCAGAAGAAGAAATACAGTTTCGTCAAAACCATGCCTCTGGTCTTTCTGAAATCCGGTTACGACATCATCAATATCTATTCCCCTGTACAATAATCTGCCGGGAATTGGTATAACCTTGTCTTGCTCCTTCTTATATCCGATTACCTCTCCTATATTTGTCAGTCCGACAAGGACACCTGTTCCATCAGAATTACGAAGACCGCGTTTAACATCGTATTTCTCAAATAATTCATTATCGATATGGCAGGCCTTTGTAACTGATTCGCTTAATGAGGCTAAGAATTTTTTGTCTTCCATTATTCAGAGATTTATTTATTATGAATTAAGGTTGGTAATTATTACATCAGCAAATTCAGAAGTTCTGAGCAGAGTCGCATTTTCCATCAGCCTGTGAAAGTCGTATGTCACCTTTTTCTGCAGTATAGTCTTTTCCAGACCTTTATAAATATTCTCTGCTGCAGAAACCCATCCCATGTATTCCAGCATCAGTGCCCCTGAAAGGATCACAGAACCCGGATTCACCTTATCCTGGTCAGCATATTTCGGAGCAGTACCATGGGTAGCTTCAAAAATAGCATGTCCTGTTTCAAAATTGATATTTGAACCGGGCGCTATACCGATGCCTCCCACAATGGCTGCCAGAGCATCAGAAATATAGTCGCCGTTAAGATTTAATGTGGCAATAACAGAATACTCAGCGGGCCTTGTCAGTATCTGCTGCAGGAAAGCATCTGCGATAACATCTTTTATTATCACTTTGCCACTCGTCTCTGCTTTATGTAAAACATCATTGGCAACATCTTCGCCTTCAGCCAGAGAGATAATTTTATGCTGGTTCCAGGTGAATACTTCATTCCCGAATTCCCTTTCTGCAAGCGCATAGCCCCATTTCCTAAAGGCCCCTTCTGTGAATTTCATGATATTCCCCTTATGTACCAGAGTGACCGATGGCAACTTCCTTTCCAGGGCAAATTTAATCGCCTGCCTGACAAGTCTCTCTGTTCCTTCTACCGATACAGGTTTTATCCCGATAGATGAAGTCCCCGGAAACCGTATCTTCTTGACACCCATTTCATTTATCAGGAAGCTTTTCACCCTGTCCGTGTCGGGATTACCATTCATATATTCTATCCCGGCATATATATCCTCCGTATTCTCCCTGAATATGTACATATTAACCAGCTCAGGTTTTTTTACGGGGCTGGGGACACCCCGGAAATATCTCACTGGTCTGTAACAGGTATACAGATCAAGCTCCTGGCGCAGCGCCACGTTAAGCGAACGCATACCTTCGCCTATGGGTGTTGTTAATGGCCCTTTTATCCCTACCAGGTATTCTCTGAATGCATCCAGAGTCTCAGAAGGAAGCCAGTTACCTGACTGGTTAAATGATTTCTGACCGGCAAATACTTCTTTCCAGGCTATCTTTTTTTTACCTCCAAATGCCTTCTCTACTGCTGCATCAAATATCCTCACAGAGGCTCTCCATATGTCACGGCCTGAACCATCTCCTTCAATAAAGGGGATTATGGGATTATCCGGAACCACCAGTTTACCATTGATCAGAGTTATTTTTTCAGGGATCATATACTTAATTGTTTTTTTACCACAAAGGATCACAAAGTGTGTCACAAAGTTACGCAAAGGATAGTTTGGTTTGTGTTCTTCCTTTCGTGTTACTTTGTGGATACCTATGTGTTACTTCGTGGTTGAAATAAAAACTCATTTTCAATTATGTGTTTGATTTTCTTATCAGATTCAGGGCGCTTCCGGCTTTGAACCATTCAATCTGAGCTTCGTTATATGAATGATTTGCCATAATCTTTTCCTTTCTCCCATCGGAGTGGTTCAGTATTACTGTCAGTTGCTTTCCCGGAGCGAACTCTTTAAGACCTGTAATATCTATCTTATCCTTTTCCTCTATTTTGTTATAGTCATCTTTATCAGAAAAAGTTAAAGCAAGCAGACCCTGTTTCTTCAGGTTTGTCTCGTGGATACGGGCAAATGACTTCACCAATACAGCTTTCACATTTAAAAACCGTGGTTCCATAGCTGCGTGTTCGCGTGAGGAACCCTCACCGAAATTTTCTTCTCCTATCACAATTGAGCCGGAATCTGAATTCTTGTAAAATTTTGCGACCTGCGGCACCGGTTCATAATTACCGGTGACCTGATTTAAAATACTGTTGGCCTGATCATTAAAGAAATTTACAGCGCCAATCATGTAATTATCAGAGATATTATCAAGATGACCTCGGTATTTCAGCCATTGTCCTGCCATGGATATATGATCTGTCGTACATTTCCCTTTTGCCTTGATGAGCAATGGAATCCCGGTAATATCCCTGCCGTCCCATGCGGGAAAAGGGGTAAGCATTTTCAGCCTGTTTGAGCCAGGATCTATTTTAACAGAAATATTTGATTTGTCAGTTGATGGCTTCTGAAAGCCGGTAATGGTTTGCCGGAAACCTTGTGGCGGCAGATCAATTCTCTCAGGCTCTTTCAGTTTTACTTTTTCACCGTCGCTGTTAATAAGTGTATCAGTAATCGGATTAAAAGTCAGATCGCCGGCTATTGCCAGTGCTGTTACAATTTCAGGGGATGCTACAAAGGCATGTGTGTTAGGGTTGCCATCTGTTCTCCTGGCAAAATTTCTGTTAAAAGAATGGATAACTGTATTCACCTGTTTTTTCTCAGCCCCATCCCGGTCCCACTGTCCTATACAAGGGCCACAGGCATTAGCAAAAATTTTACCCCCGAGCTTTTCAAATATTTCAAGAAAGCCGTCTCTTTCAGCTATCGACCGTATCTGTTCAGATCCCGGAGTGATAGTGAATGCGGACTGTGCTACCAGTTTTTTCTCAAGGGCATCGTTTGCAACCGAGGCAGCGCTCGACAGATCTTCATAGGATGAATTGGTACATGATCCTATCAGCCCAACTTCAATTTTTACCGGCCAGCCGTTTTTCAGAACTACCGTTTTCATCTCAGAGATTGGAGTTGCCAGATCGGGAGTGAATGGTCCATTGATATAAGGTTCCAGCTCAGAAAGGTTAATTTCAAACACCCGATCAAAATATTTTTCAGGATTTTTATATACTTCAGCGTCACCGGTAAGGTCTACCCTAACATTTTCTGCCATTCCTGCAACCTCTTTCCTTCCAGTTGAAATGAGATAATCTGACATAGTCTTATCATAGCCAAAAATGGAGCAAGTAGCCCCGACCTCTGCACCCATATTGCAAATAGTAGCTTTCCCGGTGCAGGAAATAGATTCGGCGCCCGCTCCAAAATACTCGATAATGCATCCGGTACCTCCTTTGACAGTAAGAAGCCCTGCCACTTTCAGGATAACATCCTTGGCAGAAGCCCATCCGTTTAATCGTCCGGTCAGGTTTATCCCTATCAGCTCGGGGAGCTTCAATTCCCAGCCCATACCCGACATCACGTCGACAGCGTCGGCGCCGCCTACTCCAATGGCAACCATACCCAATCCGCCGGCATTAACAGTATGAGAATCAGTGCCTATCATCATACCCCCCGGGAATGCATAATTCTCCAGGACAATCTGGTGGATTATCCCTGCACCCGGTTCCCAGAAGTCAATATCAAATTTATCACACACTGAACTGAGAAAATTATAAACCTCCCTGTTGGTGATAAAAGCATTGCTCAGGTCAGCAACTGATCCTGCTTTAGCCATAATGAGATGGTCGCAATGAACCGATGCCGGGACCTCAGATTTTTCTTTACCTGCCAGCATGAACTGAAGCAAAGCCATCTGGGCAGTAGCATCCTGAAAGGCAATTCTGTCGGGAGAAAACTCAACATAATCGATACCTCTCTTCAAAGAACCGGACAGATTATCTTTATACAGATGGCTGTAAAGGACTTTTTCGCTCAGGGTTAAAGGCCGTCTGAGATCTTTCCTGATCTTTGAAATTATGTGAGACAGACCTCCATAAAACGATTTAATCATTTCCAGGTCAAATATCATTTTCTTGTTTAAAATAATATGTTATCTATTAATATTTTATTCAACCAATATCATATTTTGATTTTCACTGTCCTTTTTGCCGTAACCGGAACGGTATCAGCAGGAAGTATAAGATCCTTTTCAAACCGGTACCGGTCAAAACTATATTTGTTATCGAGAAAATCCATTACTTTAAGAGTATCTTCAAAGGCATTTCCAATGCATGTAGATGCCCCGGGCGAAGGAGTAATGTTGAAAATGATCTTTTCGCCAAGAATTTTTGCTTCCCCCATTTCCAGTTTCCTGGTTGCATTGTTAATGATCTGAGGTCTGGTTCCTCCAACCCTTTTTGCAAACTTTATCTCGTTTAATTTAATGTCGGGTACAATTTTTCTGACTTCCTTCAGAAATGATCTCTTCCCGATTGCAGGTATATCATAAATAACATTTTTAATCAAATAGTTAAAAATAACCTTGTCGAAAGTAATATTTAAAATGCTTAAAATCGGCTTAAGACTAAATCCGAATGTTTTCCAGTATTCCCAGAAAGTAGAATAGTTATACCTCTCGAGAAAGAATATTGGTTTTGCAGTCGGACCAAAACGGGTGATATTTTCATCATGGACCTCAGGATCGCCATGAATTGCAGCAAATGGAAGTTTTGCTATCTGCATGGTATATACTTTGCCGTTAAGCACTTTTGGTCCTCTATAAAAACTTCCTGACATTGAAAGTATTGAAAAGTTTTTACCATAACCTAGCGATTTGGCTATTTTCAGGCTATGGCTGCCAGTAGCAACGACAACCGCTGAAGCTTCGAATTCACCCTTATCCGTTATCAGTGTGTAAGAATCTCCTGTCTTTTTGATTTTAATAACTTTTGTAGAGAGATGAACAGAGAGATCAGGTCTGATACGCCTTGCATTTTCAACAAATGAATGGCTTAGTCTGCCAAAATCAACAGTATATCCATCCCCGGTAACAAGAGCCAGTAATTCCTGATCCGGGTCACGGCCAGTCATTATCCTGGGTTCAATCCTCCCGATTTCTTCCTTCTCTATCATCCTTAAGTTTGGGAAAAGTGGTCCGAAAGATATGTATCTTTCTCTCAGGGTATCAACCTGTTCCTTGCCGACAGCCAGGACCATCTTGGATACTTTTATAAATAATTTTTCAGTGCTGTTTCTGGCTTTTTCTGTTTCCAGATACCTCTTGACCATATCAGCGCTTTTTTTAACTTTTTTTGCCTTCTCGAGTGTATAATTGGTTTCGATATCTCCAAAATGAAGAGTCTGACTATTCATCGTTGACGCAGAATTGACAAGACCAAAATCCTCATATTTTTCAATTATTCCAATACTTCTAATGTCTGAGTACTTGCTCAACACATAAAGCAGGGCTGTTCCACTTACTCCTCCTCCAACAATTAAAACATCATGTTTCATGGTCAAAATAGATAAAACCCGGGCTCAATTTATAAAATTCTATAGTTCAATCGAATTACAAAAGAAACTATTCCTAAAGAAATTCACTTTTTGGATGTCAAATCGAACTTACCGTAAACATCATCTTTTTAACCCGTAAAGGTTCAATTTTGACTACCCGGGGTATTCCGGTAAACTAACAAACAATATCTTATTTTGTTTACGCTACTTGAAATATTTTCGGAAATCAGAAAGATTATGTATATATATAAAATTGAAGAGGCATTGTATGCAATGCCTCTTCAAACCACCTGATTTAATTAATGTTTGATTAAATATTATATGCAGATTCACCATGTTCATAAACATCCAAACCTTCTTCCTCAATTCGTTTTTCAACTCTGAGGCCATTTAAGTATTTAAGCAGCCTGAAAAGTATAAAAGCAGCAAAAAGAGCCCAGGCTGCAATAGATATCACACCTATAAACTGGCTTTTTAATAGTGCTCCCCCATTTCCATATAACAAACCCTGGCTTTTTGAGAACACTCCTACCATCAAGGTGCCGAATGCCCCGCAGATCCCATGAACAGATATAGCCCCAACGGGATCATCTATCTTTACAATTTTGTCGAAAAATTCTACTGAAAGGACTACAAGTACTCCTGCAATAAATCCAATTGTCAGTGCTCCCCCCGGAGTAACAGCGTCACATCCTGCCGTAATGGCTACAAGACCTGCCAGTGCTCCGTTCAACGTCATGCTGAGTGTAGGCTTTTTGTACAACAACCAGATAAAGAGCATGGTAGCCAGTGCGCCACCTGCAGCCGCTATGTTGGTTGTAACAAAGATCAACGCTATCGCTGTGGCATTAACAGTTCCTGCCGCAGCCAGCTGAGAACCCGGGTTAAACCCGAACCACCCTATCCATAGAATAAACACTCCAAGGGTAGCCAGTGTAATACTGTGACCGGGAATGGCTTTCGCTTTTCCGTTTTTATCGTATTTACCAATGCGCGGACCTAAAGTTATAGCTCCCATCATTGCGGCCATTCCTCCTACCATATGGACTACAGAGGATCCTGCAAAATCGTGAAACGGTGTTGTCATCTGGCTTAACCATCCACCACCCCATGCCCAATGGCCTGAGACAGGATAAATGATAAGGGAAATGACAGCACTGTACATCAGGTAAGCATTGAACTTGGTCCTTTCTGCCATTGCACCTGATACAATTGTCGCCGCTGTAGCTGCAAAGACTGTCTGGAATATCAGAAAAGCCATATCGGGCATATCAGAACGATAGGTATGCTGAGTAAAGAGATCAATTCCTCCCCAGAAACCATTTTTGCTACCGAACATTATTCCAAAACCTATAGCCCAGAATACTATCGTCCCTATTACAAAGTCCATAAGGTTTTTAAAGAGAATATTTGTTGTATTCTTAGAGCGCGTGAACCCGGCCTCAACAAGAGCAAATCCCGCCTGCATAAAGAAGACAAGTGCTGCCGTAATCAGTACCCATACAGTGTTTATCGAGAAAGCATATTCCTCAAATTCAGTTCCAAGTGAACTGAACATGTCCGCTATAATTAATGTATTTGTCATGTGCCTTATTTTTTAACTATTATTACTCTTCTCCCTCGAGGTACATTGCTTTATCACCTCTTTCCTCTGTTCGTATCCTATAGGCATCAATTATTTCAGAGATAAATATTTTCCCATCTCCTACCTGCCCGGTCTTTGCAGATTTAAGGATTGCTTTTATAGCCTGATCCAGGTATTTTTCCCGGCAAACAAATGTTATCAGGGTTCTTTCAATAGTACTTGTATCATAGGCAATACCCCGGTAAACCCTTTCCTGGGTTGTTTTCCCGGTTCCCCTGACATCCCAGAATGTTATAAATTCAATACCTACGCTGTATAAGGCATCTTTAACCTCATCAAACTTGGATTTTCTGATTACCACTTCGACTTTTTTCATATTAATAATATTTAATTGTTACGATAATTAATTGCCCCTCTAGAAAGAGAACCCTACAACCACATATAGCTGTTCCCTTTCAGGGTTTATTATAACCTGGCCGTTAACCGGTACTGAGAATTTTTCTGTTAGCTGAATTTCCTTTGTGGCACCTATACCTAAATTGCAAAGTGCAAATTCACCATCTGAAGTATACCAGCCATTACCGGCACCAACAAACAAACTGACATTACTGAATGAGTAGCCTGCCTGGAAATACATATCTCCTCCTGAAGAACCGGCGCCGCCTGCTTTATTAAGGATATAATTGGCGCTCAGGGAAAAGCCACCTTTAGAATAACCGGCATTCAACTCAAGCGCATGACTGCCGGTTGTATCAGATTTAGAAACCTCAAATAGCGGCAATTCCGGATAATAATAATCCGTAAATCCCAGACTAAGGCCGAAAGGTGCGGCATAAGAGATATATGGATCTGTCTCGGAGTAGCCACTCGCATCAAAAGAACCCCATACACCAAGAGTCAGTCCGCCTTTTTCGAATTTGACACATGGTTGCAGAGAGGGTCCCTGGCCATACTTTGTACCACGCCAAATATAACTAGTGTAGAAGTCAGTGCCAACACTGAGATTCGATTTTTTTTCTTTATCCTGTGCATTCACACTGGTTACAGTTAATGCCATAAAAACCATCACTGCAATAATTAAAAACGGATTCTTCATTGCTTAATAATTTAAATTAATACTTATTTTTCGTTGCAAATATATATTATTTTTATATACCCCCCCTATTTTATTAGGGTATATTTTATTAATTATATGTATTTTCATGTTTTACCCCCTCTTTTATATGGGGTATATTCTGTTTTTATATACTTTTTCAATTATATACCCTCTTTTTTATAAGGCACCAAAGAAATTATTTTAGACTATTAGTATATAAACCAAAGAAGTACCCGCTAGGGTCCGAATGAAAACAGACAAAATATATATAACATTGATATGCATCATCTTACACGAGATAGAGATGCATTTTGAAAAGAAAATAATAGTATATGGCTTCTGATTTCAGATTACAGAAATAACTGCACTGCCAATTGAGACTACAATCTTCAGAGAGAAATGGAGCTTTCTCACTTCATGGGAAATGACAAATCTCAGTTCTGAAAAAAAATCAATAAGAGAGCAATAGAATAAAAAAAAATATCTAGACTGTTTTTAATATATCCCACACAAAAGCACGTATCCCAACTTCTTCATTAATAGCATCGATTTTTTTTACTTTATCCAGCAAAGTATCAACTATATCATCTTCCACGATGGCGAGTACGCTCTTATTGATTTCGGGCCATGTATGAGTACCAAGATGAGGAACTCCTGTTTTTGTTCCCCTGCCCTGAATATTTTCCCATAATGAATATCCTTTTATCCCCAGTTTATCAAGCATATACTCCACCTTTTCTGTGTGAGCTTGATTGTATATTATCATTACTGCTTTCATAATCAGTTATTTATATGTATTATGTTACTTACTACCCTCATTATCCCCATTCATGAAATCCATTTCGGAATAGAGAGCTATGTTTTTATTGCGTTCGCCATGTTTCGCAAAAATTGTGTATACTACCGGCACCAGCACCAGAGTAACGAAAGTGGAAAACATAAGTCCTCCGATTACTGCTATGCCCATAGGGCTCCAGAGTTCTGATCCGGCTCCGGTACTTATTGCCAGGGGCAGCATACCCAGAATTGTCGTGGATGAGGTCATAATTACGGGTCGGAGACGGGATCTTCCTGATATTGCAATGGCTTCATAGAGTTCATAGCCCCGTTCCCTCATCAGGTTAATAAAATCGACCAGCACAATGGCATTCTTCACCACTATACCTATAAGCATTACAGCTCCAATACCGGAAATTACACTTAAAGCGGTATGAGTTACAAAAAGTCCTATAGCAACACCTGAAAACGCAAAAGGTATTGAAAACATAATTATAAAAGGCATTTTCAGAGATTCGAACTGGGATGCCATAATAAGGTAAACAAGGATCAGGCTTATTACCAGCAGAAGAGCAATATCCTTAAAGGAATCCATCTGTTCCTTGATGGCTCCCGAGATCTGTACCATTACTCCTGCAGGCAATGTGGTACTGTCGATTGCTTTCTGTACTTCAATCTGCAATTCAGTCAGAGACCGCTTATAAGGTGTGAATGAAACAGTTACTATTCTTTCTTTACGTTTACGCTCAATAGTCGGCGGAGCCCAGTATTCTTTAATATGGGCAATCTCTCCAAGACGTATTCTTTGTCCGGCAGGATTGACAATACCAATATTCTCTATATCTGTCAGGGTGCTCGTGGCACTCTTTTTATATCTTACAACCACATCATATTCATCGCCAAACTGTCGAAGCTTTGTGGCAGTAAGCCCATCAACCATGTCTTTGACTGCTGCTGATGCCATGGCAGTATTAAGGCCATTTGCGCTCATTTTATTCTGGTCGAAGATGATCTGCAATTCCGGTTTGGATTTATCACGGCTTATGGTCACATCTTTTGCTCCCTCTATCTTTTTTATCTTTTCAGCAAGCTCTTCTGCAACAATGTTTGTAGCGGAAATGTCGTACCCGTATATTTCCACATCAACTGTTGAGCCCCCGAAGCTTCCCATGTTATCAGATGTACTCACAGTGTAGTCGACTATTTCAGGATACTTTGCAAAATCGGCTCTCATCTCCTCAGCAATATCAAAGACTGATCGTTTTCTCTCTTCAATTGGTACCAGGTGAAGGCTGTAACTGATTGTATGTGTTCCCTGTGACGAAAAAATCGATGCAAATCCTCCCTGGTCATCTGAACCTGTGGAAGTTGACATGATATTCACTTCAGGATATTTTGTTTTGATAAGTTCATTAATCTTATTAGCTGTAAGAATCGTCTGGGCGACTCTGGTCCCGGTCTGAAGTTCAATAGTTGCGGTAATACGCGATTCATCGGCCTCTGGAAAGAACTCTGTGTCAACAACCGCAAAGAGGCTCATCGATCCTATAAATATTATAATAGCTATTAATGAAACCATAGTTTTATGATGAAGAGCCCACCTCAGAGTCCTCTCATAAAATCTGTCCAGTTTATCAAGTCCCTTCCTGATGCTGCCGTCATAGGTCCAGAATGGAGCATCTTTCCTGATCGGATACCATTTAAGGAGAAGGGCACTTAATGTTGGTGTAAGAGTTATAGCAGCGAATACTGAAGTCACAATAGTGATGGTAACACTCATTCCAAGCTGCTTGAACAAAACACCCGTCAGACCTTTGACAAATGTCAGGGGGAAAAATACTGCAACTACTGTTAATGTTGTAACAATAACAGCCAGCCAGACCTCATTTGTCGCATATATAGCTGCTTCCCTGGGCCTGCTTCCTCTCTCAATATGTTTTGTAATATTCTCCAGCACAACTATGGCATCATCAACAACCATCCCGATAGCTATCGACAATGAAGTAAGAGAGATAATATTAATTGAAGCTCCTGAGACAAAAAGGTAAATAAAAGCCACAATGAGCGAGATAGGTATTGTGAGTATAATAATGAATGTAGCTCTCCAGCGTCCCAGGAAGAAAAGCACTACGAGAATTACGAAAATAGCAGCGTACATTAAAGTCTCTGTCAGATTTCTTATCGAATCCTTAATAAACGATGCACTGTCGAAAAGTTTCTCGATCCTGACATCAGGAGGAAGATCCTTTTTCAATGTCTTGAGAGATTTCTCCACCTCTTTTGTAACCTGTACAGTATTTCCTCCCGACTGTTTCTGCACAAACATGCCCATTCCTTTTTCACCGTTTATCCTCGTATCCAGCTTAGATTCACGTATGGTATCCCGCACTTCAGCTATATCTTTAAGATAAACACTGGTACCATTATAACTTGTAACAACGATATTCTTAATAACATCACTCTCGGGAAATTCACCCTGTATACGAAGCGGATAATCAGTCTTGCCCATTTCGATATAGCCTGCAGGTAAATTCATGTTTTCTGCCCTGAGGATATTACCTATCTGTTCTATGGTCAGGTTGTATGCCTCCATTTTCCTGGGGTCGACATCAATGTAGACTTTTCGTCCCGGCACACCGGAAAGAGAGACTGACCCCACACCTTCAATCCTGTTAAGAGGGTTAACAATTTTTTCATCCAGTATTTTCTCAAGTCCCGCATAACTCTCTTTTGCTGTCACAGCATAAAAGATTATGGGCATCATGTTGGTATTGAATTTAATTATTGTTGGTTTCTCGCAATTTTCCGGAAGAATTCGTTCTGTGAAACTCAGCGCGCTTCTTATATCATTAGATGCTTCATCGAGATCGGTACCATATTCGAAGTTCATAAAAATGACAGATACCGCATCACTCGACCGGGAGGTGATCTCCTTCAGGTTGCTAACAGAGTTAAGTGAATTTTCCAGAGGTCGTGTGACATTCGATTCAATATCAGAGGCACTAGCACCCGGATAGGTAGTATATACCACGACGAATGGAAGTTCCATTTCCGGATAAAGATCCACCGGCAGTTGTACCAGTGAATAGATACCCATAACAATAAGGGCAACAAAGATCAGGATAGTTGTTACCGGTCTCTTTACGGATGCACTGTAAATACTCATATTATTGCGGATGTTTCAGTTATTATTCTACAGTTTTAATTTTATCTCCGTTGATCAGCTTTGCCTGGCCTTCATCAACAAGTTTGTCGCCTGACTTTATGTTATCGGAGATGATCTCTATCTGGTCATCAAATCTTTTTCCCAGTGTTACTTCTACTCTTCTGGCAGTATTGTTTTCATCAAGAAAAACAAACCTGGTATTAGTGCCTTCCTGGACAAGTATAGTGCTGGCAGGAACAACAAAACTCTCAATTTCTCCAAGGTCCATGGATACTCTGACAAACATTCCGGGTTTTAGCTTATCATTCCTGTTAGGAAGTTCCACCTCAGCAATAAAAGACCTGGTGGCAGAACTTATCGTAGGTGCTATCCGGAAGATTGTTCCTGTAAATGTCTCTCCTTTATAAACATCGGCTGTTATAGTTGCCTTCATACCCAGCTTAATCAGCGGATAATACTGTTCCGAAATATTTACATTTACCTTCAGCGGATCGACCTGCATAACAGTAACAACTGCCGATCTTCCTGATGAGGTAGTGGGTGTGCCGGAATACATTTCTCCATTCTCGAAATATTTTCCTGTAACAACTCCATTGAAAGGTGATTTGAGCAGAGTATTTTCCTCCATAAAATCAACATTGGTCTTTGTGACCTCGTATTGAGTTTTCAACTGATCATATTGTTGCTGCTTTGCACTGCCAGTCTGAAGAAGAGTATCGAGTCTTGAGAGATCCTTTTCAAGATTGGCCAGTTGCACCTTTTGCTGGTAAAGCTGCGTGCGATCCATCAGGAAAAGATCGTCTCCCTTCTTTACCTTATCTCCTACTTCAACATATATTTTATCAATCCTGCCAGGGGCTGAAGGAGCCATATTTACCTCCTCATAAGGCATAATAGTGGCAGTATAGTCAACAGTCCTGGCAATTTTTGTCCTGGAGAGTGTCATAACTTTAACAGGGATAGCTGCCTTTTCTGCCGAAGAAGGATTTTCAGGATCCGATGCCGGATTTTGATTTTTAGATGAACAGGCTGAAATCATCAGGCCGCTTATCAATAATACCGAAATTGATTTAGTGTGATTCATTATTTTGAGTTTAATATCGTATCTTATTAATTACATGTTGTTTAATAGTTTATCCAGCGCCAGTTTTGTCTGTAAAAGATCCATCAGCGCAGATACATAGTTATTTTCAGCCTGGAGGTACAGAGAATTAGCCTGGGTCAGGTCGAGGCTTGAAGCCATACCCTGGTTATATTTATTTTCCATGCTGGCATAGACTCTTTTTGAAACATCCACATTCTCCTTCTGACTCTTATACTGAAGGTTCGCATTTACCAGGTTATACCTTAGCTGCTTCTCCTGAAGAAGGAGTTGCTCTGTGACCATATCTTTTGTTGTCCTGGATTTTTCCAGGTTAAATTGTGCTTTTTTTATTTTAGCGTATCTCTGTCCACTCGCAAAAATTGGTACTGATATCTGGATACCTGTCATCGAGTTCTGAAACCATCTGAGTTCAGAAACTTTATCTCCCATTCCGTTTGTTCCATAATTATAGAATCCTGCCAGAGTAGGAAGTACGGACACTTTCTGATTCTTCAGGGCAAGAGAGGACATCAGTTCCTGCCCCTCAATAAGTCGGTAATCCACATTCCTGGTATAATCAAACTCTTGTGAGAGCAGAGCTTCAACATTTATTGTTTTAATGAGGTCCTCCAGTGTTTCGGTAAGGGTAATCCTGGTATCGGTTGGTACACCAAGCTGGAACCTTAGAAGATTATAATTGAGTTCAATCGTGCGCTGAAGAGAACTCCTGTTATTCTCTACCATTGAAAGATTTGACAGCATCTGGTCAACATCAGTTGCCTCTGCCATACCTGCTGAATACATTGCTCTTGTAGATTTAAGAGTCTTATTAAGATTTAATACATTTCCATCAAGTATCTCAAGAGATTTCTCTGAAATAAGTATCAGATAATAGGCTGAACTAACAGACTCTTTGGTATCTAGTTCCGATTTTAAAAGGTTCGTTTCGCTCAGCTTCTGAGCAAGCTTTGTTGTCTCTATACCTATATATAAAGGAGCATTAAAAAGCAGCATGCTGGCCTGAACAGTTGCACTCGAGTTAAACTGAGATCCGAATGTTACAGGAACCTTTTCACCAGGTCTACCGAAAAAGTCTCCCGGTAAGAGGGTTGTCATAAGCTTGAGGTTGTCAGTGAATGATCCGGTCGCATCGAGTACAGGCAATGCAGCAGAGATCGTCTCCCACACCGCAGCCTTTGAAGCTTCCACATCTGATTTTGCGGATCGTACCATTTTATTATTAAGTATAGCATACTCCTGGGCTTCTTTAAGAGAAAGTTTTAATTCCCCGCCATTTTCCTGAGCAACAGAAAGAGCTTCGCAGAAAAGCATTAATATTGAAACTGTAAATAAAAATTTGTTTTTCATAAATTCTATATTATTCTTTGTTCCTTGAGTCAAAATCATTCTTTTTACTGAAGATTATTTACCTTTTTCATAAAAGTTAATTAACCCCAGACCTTTTTGAGTCGAAATACCCCTGAGAAAATTGATAAAAACATTCTGTACAACATCTTTACTCAGGAAATCTTCAGGAGGAAATAACTCCCTGTCATTTACCAGTTTTACCACTTCAAACATCCATTTATTAATTATCTCAATATTGATGTCCTCCCTGAAAACACCTTCTTTCATTCCCCTCTTAATAATCTCTGAGTTGTTCTTGTAATAGGGCATTTCATCTTTTTTGTCCAAATTCATGAATAACTCATGATGAAATCTCTTTATATCCATCTGGAAAGCAGGGCTCATATTCTGAAAGTGATCCATCATCCTGTCAATGATCTTGAAAATCGCTTCAATAACATTGTCAGATTCATCCAGAATCTTATTCATCAGTTCAGCCTGCCTGTCCCTCATCCAGACAAGTACTCCCTGCAATAATTCATCTTTATCGCTAAAGATCTCATAGATCGTTCTTTTTGAGATACTCATCTGATTAGCAAGCATATCCATGGTTACCGATCTTATCCCGTAAGTCCTGAACATCCCTGCTGCTTCTTCTATAATTCTTTGTTTATAATCCATCTCCTCAAATTATCGCTGCAAAAATGTGAAAACTTTTTTAGTTTACAAAGTTTTCATGGTTAAATTCCGGTTAAATTCAGTAAAAACCGGTATATTACCGGTGAATGGGGAAACGGTTCAGAGGCACAGTGGCGCAAAGGCGTAAAGGCTCCTTTTAATTAATTCCTTCTCTTGGTCCATTATATCGTTGCGCCTTTACGCCGTTACGCCGTTGCACCTTGTTTCTAAGAATCAATAAACTTTAAACTAAAAAATATATGTCAGCACCAAAAACAATCTACCAGGTTGATGCTTTTACAGCAGAGCCTTTTAAAGGGAATCCCGCATGTGTTTGTATACTTGAAAAGGAGATGCCAAAGAAATGGATGCAGAATATTGCTGCTGAAATGAATTTATCCGAAACCGCTTTTATCGTGAAGGATAATGAAAAATACAAGATAAGGTATTTCACTCCTGAGTCGGAAGTACCGTTATGCGGACATGCAACTCTTGCCTCAGCACATATTATGTTTGAGGCAGGAATTATCGCTGCAGATAAAAAAATTACGTTCATCTCAAAGGCAGGAGAATTAATGATCAGAAAATCAGGAAACTGGATAAATATGAATTTCCCGGCATACAGCTTCGACCCTGTAAGAATTCCCGCAGATATAGAAAAAATAATAGGGATCAAACCTGCTGAACTCTACCGAACAAGTCACGGATGGAGACTGGCATTGCTATTAGGGGAACATGAGTTAAGAAACATGAAGCCGGATTATAACCTTATGAAGGACTCTGTATATGGAGATCTCATCGTGACGGCTCCTTCCGAAGATACTAACTTCGATTTTTGTGTTCGTTGCTTTGCGCCGGCACTAGGAATTAATGAAGATCCTGTTACTGGATCAGCACATTGTGTTCTCGTACCTTTCTGGCACAAAAAGACGGGACGTGAAGAGTTCGTTTCTCACCAGATTTCTTTGAGAAGCGGGATATTAAAGGTTGCATTGAAGGGAGACAGAGTTCAAATTTCAGGTCATGCCAAAACAATTTTCAGGGCTGAATTGTTTATATGAAGAAGGGCCCAGGGGCGTAAGGGCGTAAAGGAGCGACCTGCGGCTGGTTCTCAGAAAAATACAATTACCCGTTGCGCCATTGTATCTTTGGGCCTTTATCTATAGAGGTAAACAAATCCCCGGTACTCTTTGCTGTCATATTTAATATCATCCCAGCCAAGGGCCCGTATAATATAGTAATAAATACCCGGGGTAGCTTTTCTGGAAGAGTTATTGATATTGCCATCCCAGCCCGTCCAGTTTTTAAGACTCTCACCTTCACCGGAAAAGCCGTACACTTTTAAACCCGACTGGCTGAAAACTTCCACACTGATAAACCTCAGTGATTTTGAGTCTACCATGAAAGTTTCATTATACCCGTCGCCATCAGGGGTAAAAACGTTAGGGATGTGCAAAGACGACGGATCAACAACGATGCTGTTAAACCTCATGGAATCAACACAATGACGATCGCTTTCGATAGTTAATCTGACAGAATATTCTCCGGGTCTGTAGTAGGTATGTGGCAAAGGATCTTTTAGTTCCGAGATAGTATCATCTCCAAATTCCCATTTATAAATATAACCTCTGATTGATTTGTCAGTAAAGTTAACTTCCAGTGGTGCTTCACCTGTCTCCGGATCAACAGAAAAGTCTGCTTTTACATGAATCGACTCATAAAAAAATGATGATTCATTCGAACAACCCAGTGTAAAGACTTTGAGTGTATATGTTACATCCTCAAGGGGAGGCGAAAATGAAATCGGATCAATATCCACATCCGGATAAGGAATAACTGATTCAGGTGATGATGACCACATGAATTTCAATTCGTTGGCAAGATTAAGCTGAACTCCGGTCACCGGATCATAATAATGGAATGAGTTAACAACAGGAGCAGCCGTTCCATCCAGTGCAACGTAATCACAATTTTTCAGGGGGTTTTGAAGTTTTGCATCAACAACAGGAGGTTTATCGAATAAGATCCATGCTGTGAAGCTTGTTATGGTTCCGGCATTGTCGATATCAACTTTATATCCTCCTTCTGTCAGGTTGTTAATTGTTGAAGAGGATACTCCGGGATCAGTCTTGATCGGAATGCTGAAACTGCTTGTAAGATTGTTCCATTGATACCATGAGAAATTGTAGCTGCCCGTACCTCCCGGATGAACTGCAGTAAGTTCGCCCCTTTCTGTGCCTATGCTGTTGCAATAAAAGAAAACCGGATCTTTTACACCAGGAGATGAGGGATACGTAGTATACCTTATACTATTCGCTCCCGTTGCAGTAAGTTGAGCCACTAATTGTAAAGGCAGAAACAGCATGGTTATAATAATCCAGTAACGCACAGGCAGGTTAAATTTTAGATTATTAACGGATTCCGGTACTAAAATTGTATAATCAAGTGCAATAATAATAAAAACCATGGAATTATTTGTTAAAAGTTAATATGCTCAAATCGGGCTTCCACACTGTTAATAAAAAACTTCGATTTCCTGTTTCAATGATCCGGTTATTGTTAAATTTGCCCCACCCGGTAACGCTGTTATTCATAAAATCAAATGGCCAATAATTATCTTAACGATCTTAACGAAGCTCAGCTGCAGGCTGTTATGAACACTGAAGGACCTGCCCTGGTTATTGCTGGTGCAGGTGCAGGCAAGACCAGGGTGCTGACTTACCGGATTGCCCACCTGCTTCAAAAAGGAATTCCTGCTGGCAGGATCCTTGCGCTCACTTTTACAAACAAAGCTGCCAGGGAGATGAAAGAGAGAATAGCCAGGATAGCCGGTCCGGAGATAGCCCGTTACCTGTGGATGGGTACATTCCACTCAATATTTGCCAGAATACTGAGGATCGAAGGAGACAGGATGGGATACAAATCAAATTATACAATTTACGACAGTACAGATTCAAAAAGTCTTATCCGCGCAATAATTAAAGAACTTAATCTGGATGACAACATCTATAAACCTGGTGTTATAGCTTCTAGGATATCGACTGCCAAAAATAATCTTGTTACCGCCACAATGTATGCTGCTAACGACTCAATGCAGGAGGCTGACAAGGCAAGCAGGATGCCGCTAATGGCAGATATTTACAAGCTATATGCATCCAGATGCTTCAGGTCAAATGCAATGGACTTTGATGATCTCCTGCTGAATACCAATATTCTATTCAGAGATTTTCCCGACGTGCTTGCTGCTTACCAGGAAAAGTTCAGTTATATTCTTGTTGATGAGTACCAGGACACTAACTACTCTCAATGCCTGATAGTTAAGAGGCTTGCAGCATCACATAAGAACCTTTGTGTTGTTGGTGATGATGCCCAGAGCATTTACTCCTTCCGCGGAGCCAGAATTGAAAATATTCTTGATTTTAAAAACGACTACACCGATTATACACTTTTTAAACTTGAACAGAATTACCGGTCGACACAAACAATAGTAAATGCGGCTAATGGTATCATTGCAAATAATGAAGGACAAATCCATAAGAAGGTTTTCTCTAAGAATGAAGCAGGGGAGAAAATTAAAGTTATGCAGGCGATAACTGACACCGAGGAGGGGTTTAATGTTGCTTCTGATATTTTTGATAAACGATTCGCACAACAGTTAAACTGGTCAGATTTTGCAGTTCTTTACAGGACTAATGCACAAAGCCGTATTTTTGAAGAAACGCTTCGCAAAAAGAATATCCCATATAAGATCTATGGCGGTCTCTCTTTCTATGAAAGAAAGGAGATAAAAGATATACTGGCCTATTTCAGGATGGTTATAAATAGTGACGACGAGGAAGCTCTCAGAAGATCAGTTAATTACCCGAGGAGAGGTATCGGCGATACAACAGTCGAGAAGATTTTCGGACTTGCTGCCAGCCATAAAGTCACTGCCTGGGAAATCCTTTCTGGTGCCGAAAATTACCCTGATCAATTCAATTCAGGTACCGTAAAAAAGCTGTCGGCCTATGCTTCAATGATCAATACTCTTGCTCTTAATGCCGACAAATCTGAGGCTTATACAAAGGCCAGAGAAATCGCTTACGGATCAGGAATAATGAAAGAACTGAGGGATGGCAAGTTACCTGAGGAGATCAGCAGATATGAAAACATGGAAGAATTGCTCAATGCCATCAAAATATTTACCGAAGCTGCTGAGACAAACGGAGAACCATCCACTCTCGCTGCATATCTTGCCAATGTTGCATTGCTGACTGACCAGGATACAGATAAGGAAGAGGACCGCAATAAAGTGATCCTGATGACGATGCATTCGGCTAAGGGACTGGAATTCAAGCATGTATATATTGTTGGAATGGAAGATACACTATTCCCTTCACCGATGTCGGCCGGCAGTTCAAAGGAGCTTGAAGAAGAGCGTCGTCTTTTTTATGTGGCTGTAACCCGTGCACAGAAAGAGGCAACACTCAGCTATGCACTAAACAGGTATAAATGGGGCAATCTCGAAAGGAGTAATCCCAGCAGGTTCCTGCGAGAGATTGATCCAAAGTTTCTTGATTATCCTATGACAGGAGGTAAACCATTTCGATCGCGTACTACTTATGGTGATAAAGGTCCAGATATGAGGGAAGAATTTCCATCTTATCCTGCAAAATCCAAATTCAGAATAGTAACAAATCATGAAAACCGGCCTTCTCCTTCAGAAGATTTTACTGAAATAAAAGATTTTTGTGAAGGTGACAAGGTCTGGCATGAGAGATTTGGCAATGGTATTATTATCTCGATCGAAGGAACGGCGCCAAATACCACAGCTTCGGTGGAATTCGAAAAAGATGGCAGAAAAAAGCTTCTTCTCCGGTTTGCAAAACTTAAAAAGATTTGAACCCCCACAGGGGTGTCTAAAAAGTCCTTTGTGAGCCTTAGTGCTAACCTTTGTGTTCCTTAGTGGTAAAACCTAAATCATTGAACCACAAAGTATCACCGTCTCTACGCCAAAGCTTTAGCGGCGGCGTAAAGTACAACACGAAGTAACACAAAGGTAAAAACCAATCCTTAATCCTTTATCGACAGCCTCCTAATTATTTTTTATTCTGGGTGCCAGCCTGGTTAAAGTTCATCTGCCGCAATGGATATCCTATAACTGAGATAGTATGGTTATAATTCATATTTATCTCCTTTGTCTCAGATTTCATCTGCAGCTCATTTTTTTCGTTATACGATTCCATTGCCAGGATAATGCCTCCTTCCAGGTCCGGATCACCATAATAGGCAGGGAGCCCCGCTTTTGAAAAAGTACGGTTATCAGTTCTCAGCTTAAGATCTTTTGTTACCCACAGAATGCCATGTTCCTTGCTTTCAGGGTCCTTATAAAGGTACTCATCACATTTATAACCCGCAATCACCTTGCTATTACCTGTTTTCGTGATTGTAGGCTTATTTATGTTTTCTGTACTCTGGTTTTGAAGAGTTGATTCATCCGGTACTTCACTTATAATACCCATTTTCACAGTACCCAGATCCGAAAGTATCAGAAAAACTTTGTTCTCTGCATCAAATACAGATGATGTTAACATTCCAACCTGTTCTCCGCTTTCTGATGTGCCTATTATTTTCATCTCAAATCCTGCACTTGGATTAGTGTCAGAGAAATATATATAATAATCCATCTTTGTGACATCTTTTTTGTTGTACGCCTCCATCTGCATGTATATCCTGTTATTGAAAGAATAAGATTCATTATACTTTGCTGTCACTTTTCCTCCCATAAGGCCTCCAAGGTTAAAACCTTTTGATTGCCTGTTGCCGCCCTTGCCGGCCTCATCCTGTCCCTCTTCAGCTTTATTCTCCTCTCTGTCCTGATCAGCTTTTTGTCGTGCATTATCAACTTCTTTTTGTGCAGCAGTATCGATCTTGTTATCAACCTCCTTATTAAGTGTTTTTGATCCTGCATTTAAAACCTTGGCAGCTTTATTCCTGAGCAAATTACCCACCTGGCCGTAAGAAATAGCCGGCACGATACAAATCATCATGAGTGACAATAAAAAAGTCTTTGTTTTCATAGGTGAAAAATTTAAGAAATGCAGGTATAAAGTTACATAAATTTTGATTCCTATCATGAACAATGTATCAATTTAAGAATGCCTGACCTGAAATAAAAGCAGGTATAAGGCCGGAAAATATTTTAGATTTCAAAAAAACCTGCCGGAATAAGAAATCCCGGCAGGTTAAAATTATTTAAGGAATAAATGAAATCTGAATTAAGCAGCTAAAGGTTCAGCAGGCTTTTCTTTTTCAATTAGCACCGACTGGTAAAGAGATGCAAATGAACTGGATACCCAGATAATTGCAGGGAAAATACCTACAATCAACAATATCAGTCCAAATATTATTATAAAAAAAGATACAAAACCCATAAGGAATATAGTCCATCCATGGCCTCTGGTCAATTTCCAGCTTAATTCTACTGCTTCAATAGGATCGAGCTTTTTATCCATAACTATATATGCGACAAAAACAAGTCTGCATCCGATTATAATACCCGGAATTATCAGGGCAAAAAAACCAAGAACCACAAGAGCAATGACCAGGAGATTTGCAAGTATAATACTAAGGTAATTCTGCATAAAACCTTTTATAAGCAGTTCAAAATCGGGTTTTATTTTTCTGACTGCCTGTACAAACATCATATTACCGCCATATTTGAAAACCGGGACAACCAGGAAGGTATATAACAAAGCGATCAGACCCAAAAAGGCTGCCAGTATGCCAAAAGATGCAAGGCTGAAAAGATGTTCCCAGTTTCCCTGCCAGTGCCATGGAATATGGCGGAGATCCGACGAATCAACATGAATATTAAATATCTTTAAAGGACCTATGATAATTCCGACAATAATAACTACAAGGAATAACCTGAGAAAATTGTCCATCATAACATTCCATCCTGCACCAAAGCTGTCTCCGAAAGTTGGTTTTAATTTGTATTCTCTTTCTGTTTCCATAATTTTAATTTTTAAATAACAATTTGCGAATGACTTATATAGCAAATTTAGACTCTGCAATTTTCTCCGGCTACATACTATAGTAGTGATTTTTCAATTTCCTACTTAAGTATGTATGCCAATACTTTGGTAGTGGCTATTTTTATTCTCAATAATTATGGAAATTAATACCTTTATAATATGTTACAATATTTAGTCTATGTAATCTTTATTTTATCGGTTGCCCTGGCTGCGGGAGGTATAGTACTGGCATCACGACTAAAGAATAAATACACAAGTGGTTTCATTTCGTCGCTCCTGTACTTTCAGGTCTTTATTTTTACATTCGGTTTCTATGGTATATGGGGAAATGTAATAATCAAGGCGTTCCTTTCACCTTTCATCACACCGGATCTGCTGATCCGTTTTTCGGATATCTCCATGCTTCTTGGTCTCCCCTTTCTTGTATTTGCCTGGCTTATGTTCATAAAGTTTTCCTTCGAGATTTCAGGGAGACGATTTTCAAACTGGAATCTTATCTGGTTCCTGCTTTTGAACTTTTCAATATTATTAATTGTAGGATATTTTATAGCGAAGATCATTTCGATAAGGCCTGTGGATCTTATCAGGTATTATTTTATTATAATGAATTTTATCTATTCACTGTCGGCTGCCCTGTTAATAATTATAAAAGGGAAAAACAGGTCGGAGATCCATGAATATGATAAAAGAATACTGTCTTTTGGAATATTACTGGTTATGATAATACAGTGCATGCCCCTGTTATTTTTTACAAATCAGAATTATATCGGAATACTTTTTATATTCACTTTCTTCGCAGGTAATGCATTTTTGCCTGTCTACTTTTCTTACGGTACGTTATTGCCAGCCTTTGCCAGGCAACCCGGGAAAGATCTTTCGTTCGAAGAATTCTGCAAGAAGTTCGAAGTGTCACCACGTGAATCGGACATTGTTCGCGAAATATGCAACGGGTTGAGCAATAAAGAGATATCTGAAGTACTCTTTATCAGTCTTCAGACTGTTAAGGATCATACCCATCGCATTTATATTAAAACCAATGTGAAGAGCAGGGTTCAACTTATAAATCTTGTAAAGGAGGAAATGGGAAGTTAGCGTTTCGCGTTCAGCATTTCCATTCTCACACTATCTCATATTCTCCCATTCACCCATTCTCCCATTCAATTCCTCATTTAATCCCGGAACCTCATAAAAACGAGTACTGGTCCGCCTGAAAAGTTCAGTTGGAATGTGTCTCCCAAAGCTTCATTAAGCGTTGCCTCCCACCAGTTTTTAAGCTTCCTCTTATTCAAAGGATAACGCAATCCGTTAGAGGATATTACGGTTTCAGGATTGATGGAGAATACTGATACCTGCTGACCCGCGAAAGAATTTACACAGCACGATTCTAGGAACGGGTAAAAGATGCCGGAATCAGTAACCATCATTACATTTATAAATGCTGCATATTCTGCTAATAATGAAATATTTCCAATTGTATGGTCCTCTCTTATACCTGTTGCCCCGACAATTACAATATCCTTATATCCGGATTCATAACACCAGTTAACAGCCTTTGTCAGATCGTTAGTATCCTGGCCTTCAACAATATAAATGCATTCGGCATAAATGTCAGACAGTTCCTGGCTTATTGAGTCCATATCCCCGACAATTGCCTGTGGTTTCAGGCCGGCATTATGTATGCTTTCAGCGCTACCGTCGCAACATACTATCACATCGGCCTCCCTTATGTATCCCAGTGGGATCTGGTGTACCGGGAAAGAGCCATCAGCTACTACTACAACTTTTAAAGACATAATTTTTTACATAGTTTTGGGGTACAAGGATCTTTTCCAGGCTATCAGACCTGCAAAAGACATAGCGCAATATACAATATAAAGAATTACAGTCGGATATAATCCTTTTATTACAAAAAGTACTACAGAAAAAGCATTGACCACTATCCACAGAAACCAGTGTTCATAGATCTTCCTGGCCAGCATCCATGTGGCTACTATTGAAAGTGATGTTATAAATGAATCCCCAACAGGTACCGGTGAATCTGTAAACCTGTCAAGTACAAACCACATCACAAAAAAAAGTGCCAGAAACACTAAAGCCAGAACCAGTGCTGTCTTTAATTTGACCCGCGTAACACTCAGTCCCTTAGTCCTTTTCTCTTCTTCAGCTCTTTGCCCTGCTTTGCCATCCGTAGCCTTGGCGTAGGATGGCGCCCTGCGCCCTGCGCCTTTCAACCACCAGTACCATCCCATAAAGCTTATTACAAGGTAATATCCCTGCAGGCTCATATCAGCATAAAACTTACCGGTAAAAAATACCCAGATATAGACTGCGGAAGTAATAACGCCGATCGGCCAGAGCAAAATGTTCTGACGTATTTCAAGGATTACATACAGGATTCCGGTAATTGCCCCGAATATTTCTATGAAATTATTTGATAACCAGTCAAAATTCATAACAACAAATTGCAGATCAGAACATCAGACTCGCTCTCAGCATGAAATTAGTGCCTGCCTGCGGGAAATAATATGACCATGTCTTTTCAGTACCATCTTCATACCAGTTACCTCCATAGGCATTGCTTTCATATTTACTGTTAAGAATATTGTTGACAAGAACCTGGAATTGAGCCTCCCCGATTTTTGAAAATACGGGATTAAAGTCGATTCGTAAATTATTCACAAAATAAGGATCAATTACCCTGTCACTACTCATAGTATTATCAAAGTATTGTTTCCCGACGTATTTACTTATAAAATGCAATCCCAGATTCTTAAGAATTTTGAAACTCATGTCACTGGTACCGATAACAGAAGGCGAATAAGCAATATCGACCGTTCCGAGGTTCTTGTTCTTATATTCCTGCGACCAGTCGGAAGTGTTGTAGTCTATATAATATTCTGTAAAACCTGTGATTTTATTTCTGCTAAGTGTTGCATTAAAATCCCATTGCAGGAACTGAACCGGCTTGAATCCGGCACTTATCTCAATACCCAGACGATAGCTCTTATCGACATTGGTCGTTATGGAATACCCTACGTTACTCAGTTCCCCGGTGGGAACAAGCTGGTTTTTATAATACATTCCATACAGGTTAACAGAAGCTGAATATTTCTCACCCCTAAGCTTATATCCCATTTCCGTGTCATATAATGTTTCAGGTCTGGGAGTTGCATCAGGGTCACCTGTTGCTTCCTTGAAATCGGCACGTGAAGGTTCCCGGTTAGCCACTGAAAATGATAAATAGAGGTCCTGGTTCCGCGTAAGAGAATAAAATATACCAGCTTTAGGATTAAAAAAACTAAAAGTGTGATCCTGATTTAGGTCCCTCAGATCATCGTCTGGTCCTTTCATGCGATACCCTATATATCTGTACTGGAGATCCCCGAAAAGAGATAAACTGTTGCTAACAGAATAATCAGTTTTCCCATAAAAGCTGACTTCACTTTTTATTCCTGTGTTAAAATACCACTGGTAGTCTTTTTCGAGGGTTCCTGCATTTCTCATCCAGATGATCTGCCCATAATGATCGCCTGAATAATAATTTGCTCCTCCCCCGAATATAATTCCCAACCTGTTTTTTTTGTATTTAAACGAATAAACCATTCCATAAAAATCATTTTTCAACCATTTCCTTCTGACCAGATCAGACGAAGAAATAACTGAATCTCCTATGATTATATTACCCAGACCATAATCAGCAAGAACGGCATCTTCGCCGTACTCCTCATAATATCCCTTTCCAAAGGTATAATGAAGGGCGGCGTTAAAACTCAGAACACTGCTGAAAGTATGGCTGTAAATAAGCTGGTAATGATCCTGTATGTAATTATCACTTTCATTTCCATAATATTGAGTTGTACCTGATTCGTCAGTATATTCACCTGCCGGATTATACCTCCTGTTTATAGTCAGCATTTCTTTAGGGACTCCCCACCATCCAATACCTGTATGTTCCTCACCCAGGATTATATTGGCTTTGAGACTCGATTTTTCATTTCTGTAGATACCGCTTATAAAAGCAGCCTTATGATCTGATCCGGTCCTGTCAATATATCCGTCACTTTTCAACTGGGAAAGTCTTACCTGGAGGGCAAACCTGCCTGCCAGCAAACCTGTACCGGCAGAAACAGTATTCTTAAATGTATTAAATGACCCAAATGATGAACTTATTTGTGCATATGGATCATTTTCAGGATATTTCGTCAGGATACTAACAGTTGCGCCAAATGCTCCTGCCCCATTTGACGATGTTCCTGCTCCCCTTTGCACCTGAATGTTATCAGTTGAAGAGGCAATGTCTGGCAGATCAACCCAAAAAACCTGTTGCGATTCAGGATCATTAAGCGGTATTCCGTCAATGGTAACATTGATTCTGCTGGCATCTGTTCCCCGTATTCTCAGATTAGTGTAACCAATACCATTTCCTGCTTCAGAAGTCTCAATCAGTGAAGGAGTAAGGCTGAGAATAAAAGGAATATCCTGTCCAGTATTCTGTTTCTTAAGAGCCTCATTATCAATTGTTGTGTATGCCAACGGATAATTCTGGTCAGCCCTGGTGGCACTTACTATAACTTCTCCGGTAACCATTGGATCAGAAATCAGTGTGACATTTAATTCAGACTTACCATGCAGGTCTATCTCTTTAATTTGCTGTTTATAACCTAAAAATGAAAAACGTACATTATAAACACCATCTTTGAGACCATTTATAGTATAAGTTCCATCAGGTTCGCTTATTACACCGAGGTATGTGTTCTCAATTGTAACAGAAGCTCCACCAAGAGGATTCCCCAGAGTATCAGATATTCTACCATGAATTGTGGCGTTTCTGACCTGATATGCTGCAGAAGACACCAGACTAATCGCAGTAAAAATTAAAAAAAGAATTATTCTCCTCATTTCCTGCATATATTTAATCACTCATGCAAATGAGGTTCGTACTGTCAGCTGATTAAAAGGATACTCTTTTTTCCCTCCGCCGGCATTACCCGGATCAGGTCTAAGGGTATGATCTCAGCCCGTTATATTAAGGCACCCCATTTACAACCAAACAAAGGTACATTCTTTTTTGTTCATTTTTATTAATAGCGTGTTTTTTAATAACAAACGAACTTAAAAACTAATATTGCTAAAGATATTTATAGAAATTGTATGGCAACGGAGAAGTAACTGGTATAAATTTATTGTTAAATTAGCTTTTAAATCTGACTTCAATATGAGAGATCTTCTGAAGAAACTTAATTTTAAAGGACATAAAAGAATAGTAATCATTAATGCTGAAGATATTTTTTTTGATTCTATTTCCAGGGAGTTGAGTGGTGTAATAACTGACAGGGTAGTTGACCAGCGTTGTCCATATGAGTTTATTCTGATCTTTGTAAAAAAAGTAAAAGAAATAGAAAATATTGCCCCCGTTGTGTTGCATAATCTTACAGCCGATGGTATACTATGGTTCTGTTACCCTAAAAAGACTTCAAAGAATTTTTCAGCAGGACTTGATCGCGATCATGGCTGGGATGCTTTAAACCGTTCAGGGTTTCATGGTGTAAGGGTGATTTCGGTTGATGATGACTGGTCGGCGTTGAGGTTCAGAAATGTGAAATTTATTAAATCAGCTTCCGGACGATTTGAAAGGTAACCGGTATTTTGAATATGAGCGGGTGAAGGGGAGATTGATCTGCGGAAATCTGCGGTATCTGAGGGAAAAATGAGGGGGGGAGTGGGTGAAAGGGTATAGCAGTTGAATATGTAACTATATCACATGCAAACGGGATAAACAGAATTGCAATTGTTATCCCCTGTCACAGAGTAATCGGCTCAGATGGAAGGCTTACAGGGTATGGCGGATGACTAAAAAGGAAGAAATAGCTTCTTGATCATGAAAAGAAATTCTCTGGCAAAGCAATTGATGCCATCTTGTTCAGTTAATATTATATTATACAAAATAATACTTATAATGATGAAACCACTCTATTCAAAAAAGAACTTACTGATGTTTTCCTTGCTCATTCTGGTAGTTGCCCTTGCTGGTTGTGCAAAGAGTGAAGCTGTTAATCAGTGCCTTACAGGTCACACATATGGATTTTTCGGAGGTCTGTGGCACGGGTTTATTGCACCTTTCGATTTTATTGCTATGCTTTTCAACGATAAAATTACCATGTATGCACAGAATAATAATGGAGGATTATATGCTCTCGGATTTCTTATTGGCAGCGGTGGCTGGGGATTTTTTGGCGGGAAAGGAGTCAAGAGGGTACGGCATACCAGGGTTAATATGCAAAATACCCAATTTGATAATGCAGAGATAGTATCTGGCACTTAAATGCCATATTAATGATAGACTAAAACATAGTCCCATCATAATTGTTATAGTTATAATGATATCTATAATAATTATGAGTACTATCTATAAATCAACAAAAGCTATCCTGAATCCTCCTGCTTTTCATATGGTTGGAGACGGGTTCAGGGTTCATAATTTTTTCCCTTCGATGCCTGTTATCGGATTGTTTGGGATGAGTCCTTTTTTTCTCATGGATTATAATTCAAAATGGAATGTACCCCCTTCAGAAAGACAGAGAGGTGTGGGCGTTCATCCGCACAGGGGCTTTGAAACAGTAACAATAGCATATCATGGTAAAGTTGCACACAACGACAGTGCGGGTAACAGCGGAGTGATCGGTGAAGGTGATGTTCAATGGATGACAGCCGGGGCTGGTGTACTGCATAAAGAATACCATGAGAGAGAATTCAGCAGAAAAGGCGGCGTTTTCCAGATGGTCCAGCTATGGGTTAACCTGCCGGCAAAAGATAAGATGACCCCGGCAAAATACCAGGCTATCGAGAATAAAAACATGGGAAGGTATATCCTCGAGGATAAACAAAGTGTCGTTGAGATAATTGCAGGTGAATACATGGGTGTCAGAGGTCCTGCCTCAACCTTTACTCCTGTTAATATGTTCAACGCAAGACTGTTGAAGAATACGACTGCCAGATTTAATTTTCCAGAATCATATAACACTGCTTTTCTGTTGATTGAAGGTGAGGTGAAAATCAACAATTCTGAAAATGCTAAAGAGAACGATCTTATTTATTTCGGACATAAAGGAACCAATATCCAGATTGAACCTGTGAAAGACAGTATCATCCTGGTTTTAAGCGGAGTACCTATAAATGAGCCGATTGCATCACATGGACCCTTCGTAATGAACACGGAAGAAGAAATAAAACAGGCTTATGATGATTATTATAAAGGGAAATTCGGCTACCTTGAAGACTAAAAAAAATATTTTATTATGGCGTTAATTATTAAAGAGCCTGCGATTGTAAAAGCAGCAGGTAGCAAGGAGAAGATCATTAAAGAATATTTTGGCAACGTTAACAGTAAAACATCAGAATTAAGCATAGCTATGATGAAAAGCCCTGAAGGGTGGGAAGAGCCAGGTCAAAGTCCAGATTTCAATGAATATACTCTTGTGCTTAATGGAAAACTTAAGATCAGAACCATTAAAGAAGAAATCATATTATCAGAAGGAGAAGCAATCTTGACAGGGAAAGGAGAATGGGTCAGTTACAGCTCTCCCTTTGAAGGAGGTGCCGAATATATTGCAGTATGCCTTCCGGCATTCTCTCCATCAATAGTACATCGGGATGAGGAGGCGTAATATAATTTTATAAGTCCCAATAATTGATTTCCTTAAATAATAATGTAAATTTAGGGCATAAAAGTTCTAATCAGCCGGTTAATCTTTATGCCAACCTCTAACTTTAAGAAAAATTCATTAATCTTAATATTATTTCTGTTTTTCTTATCCCTAAACACTATAGCCCGGGAAGTATCAGGGGAAGTACCCCATGAAGCATCTCCGGACAAATCAGAGTACCTCCCGTCTCTCTATGGAATACTGAAAACCAAGGTCGAGTATGACCTTGACAATTCTAAAATGCGTTTTGAGGTAAGAAATGCAAGGTTCGGCGCAAGAGGAAATATATACAATTATATGTCATACAGGTTTAAACCAAAACAGTTCTATTCTGAAATAAGATTGAATTACGAGAACTACTTTAAGAGCAGCCTGCCAATCCATACCGATAAGTTTACAATCGAGTTCATCGGGAGATTTTGAAATTTAAAAATGATCTGTGCCGATTGCATCACATCAAAATAACCAACAAGTATATATCTATTGTTTCTTCTTCCCATTCTTCTTTGCCTTTATAATAAGATAAATAACAAAAACTGCTCCAAGAGCAAGAAGAATGTGTCCGAGATATGGGAAGATCTGTTCTCTTATTTCATAGAGGTAATATCCAATTATAGCAAGTATAATATTCCAAATGCCGGCACCCATGAATGTAAACAGGATAAAATCACGAAGGTTCATCTTTGCAAGACCTGCAGGAATTGATATCAGATGCCTTATACCTGGCACCAGGCGTCCTATAAAAGTTGAAGATTTCCCATTCCTGACAAAATAATCTTCTGCATGCTGGATCTTTTCTCTTGATAAAAGAAATACCCTGCCTATTTTAGACTCAGCAAACTTGTAAACTAATGGCCTTCCAAGGTATTTGGAAAGGAAATAATTAATCAGGGAACCGGTCAATGCCCCAACAGTTCCAAATATCACAACCAGAAAAACATTCAAATCACCCTGGGCAGCTTTATAGGCTGCAAATGGGACTACCACTTCGGACGGTAATGGCATAAAAGTACTTTCTATAGCCATAAGAAGAGCAACCGTCAGATAATTGAGGTTCGCCATATACCAGTCGAAGAGAGTATGAAAAAGCTCCATTTATACTATAGATTATTGAAGCTTCAAAGATAACCAACAATTTTAATAACCAGCCAGATTGTATCGGTATGCTCTCACCTGACCCGGTTAAAGCACATACTCACACAGGCCGTTAAGGCTTTTCCACTCACTCCCTACCATCCGGGGACGCGGATATTCAGGCAATGGATTTAACGGATCAACTTTTTCTGCCCGTTGAGCTGTTATTTTATTTTCTGCGATCCTCCAGCTGTTATCCTGGGCAGAAAGAAAACATATTAAAAATACACTTATTAATTTATCTGTTCCAGTTAAATTCCCATGCTTAAATCTTTGATTTTTTATTGAGCCATTACCGCTTTTATCGATTAACTTTTGGCCTGAGGATCAGCCTTAATGACTGATCGTAGGTAAAATATTTCCATGCCCAGTTGAAGAAGATAAGCAGTTTGTTTCGAACTCCCACAATACTCATGAGGTGTACAAACATCCAAACGAACCATGCAAAAATACCATGAAAATGTACCCAGGGTAACTCAACAACCGCCAGGTTTCTTCCGATTGTTGCCATTGTCCCGAGATCTTTGTACCTGAACTCAACAGGTGGTTTATTTTTAAGCTTCCTCCTGAGATTTGCACTCAACAACTTTGCCTGTTGAATTGCCACCTGTGCTACCTGCGGATGTCCTCTCGGATACTTTTCCTCTGTCATAAACGATATATCTCCCAATGCATAAATGTTTTCGTAACCCTTCACTCTACAATATCTGTCAACAATAAGGCGATTCCCTTTAGTCAAGCATTCGGGACTTAAACCACCAACCTTATTCCCCATTATTCCGGCTGTCCAGATAATCAGAGAAGTGCTGATCCTGTTCTCATCGCTTGTCATAACACCGTATTCATCACATCCGGTAGCTTTAGTGTTGATCAATACTCTTATCCCGGCTTTTTCAAGGAACTTCTTTGCTTTTTCAGACGATTTTACCGACATCACACTAAGCAATCTGTCTGCAGCTTCAATGAGGTAAATGTTTGCTCTTTTCCCTTTTAGCTCAGGATAGTCTTTAGGCAGGATGTATTTGTTCATTTCAGCAAGAGCCCCGGCAATTTCAACTCCTGATGGGCCACCTCCGATAATGACAATATTCAGGTGTCTCTCCTTTTCTTCCTCATTTAGAGCTGTAAGCGCATTTTCTAAGTTCATCAGAATTGCATTTCTAAGATCCAGAACTTCGGCTATGCTTTTCATCCCGAGTGAGTTCCTTTCCATATCCCGGGAACCGAAATATGAATTGGTAGCACCATAGGCCAGTACCAGAAAATCGTAATCCACAACACCTGTATCTGTAATAACCTGGTTCTTAACAGCATCTATTGTTCTTACCTCCGACTTCCTGATATAATAATCCTTATACTTCTGAAAGATCTTCCTGAGAGGGAATAACACTGAAGTTGCTTCCAGCCCGGCAGAAGCAACCTGGTAAAACAATGGCGGAAACTGGTGATAGTTGTGTTTGTCGAGGATTACTACCTGGAATTCTGAATTTCTTAGTTCCCTGGCTAATGTTAGTCCTGCAAATCCGCAACCTGCTATTACGATTCTCTTTTTGCCTGATTCAGGTATATTAATCATTTAAATTACTTTTCAGTCGGTTTATTGTTCTTACCCATCCCTGAATGGTATTGCATTCATAGCTTATTTTCTGTTCCGGGCCAAATGATTATAACAAAATTAATATTTCTATTTGCCTGTGCAATCCTGATTTTATTGGAGGAAGGTATCTTTTATTCTATCCTGTCAATTCTTAAATCGACAGGTTGATTTATAATGATCGGAACCTTTTCAACTATCGTATTGGTTGTATCGAGGTGCAGAGCTCTCTCCTCAGGGATACCAAGATGTCTTACAATTCCCTGTATTGTAAGAATGAAATTATCAGTTTTTGTTAATTTATAATCTTTAAGCATTATTCTGTCGAGCATAATAAATTTGAAATCAGCCGGGAAACCATGTTTTTTCATTGAATTAAAACTGCTTTCGAGCTTTATTTCTTCCGTTTTGACCAGATCTTCAAGGACTTCTCTGAAATAGAGATTGATCTTCGGATCGACCTTGAAACCTAAATGAAAATCTATCCTGATCAGAACACCGGGAATAATATGATTTACTTTATATTCAAACCTGTTAGGCTCATTTACCCTGTCGACATGCAGTAGCCAGTAAGTATCTGCACGCTTTGGCTGTTTCTTAAAGATTGAATAGATAACCTTCGATTCAACCTGGTCCTGCCTGTTTGCTTTGATGATATAAACAAGGTTAGTTGCAAATTTTGGAACACTCTTGTCCTTTTTAAGATCACGAAAAAGCTCTATATAATCTTCAAGATTGATAAATGTGATATGACGGTTCTTTATCTTCCTGCCAAAATACCACCCAAACATAATAAGGAAATAAACAGAAGCCAGCAGCAGCGTGAACCACCCTCCATACATGAATTTATGGAGATTCGCAGTAAGGAATATACCTTCCACTATGAGAAAGGTCACCATAACAGTAATCGCAAGGCTCTTATTAGTTCTGCTGTGATAAAGGTAATAAGACAGCAGCAATGTGGTCATAATCATGGTTATAGAGATAGCAAGACCATAAGCTGCCTCCATATTTGATGACTCTTTAAAAAAGACAACCACAAGGCTGCACATAATAAACAGAGACCAGTTAACCAGGGGAAGATAGACCTGACCTCTGACATATGTTGGATTGACTATTTTGATCTTCGGCCAGAAATTAAGAGATACCGCTTCACTGATAAGTGTAAATGAACCGCTTATCAGCGCCTGGCTTGCAATTATTGCAGCAGCAGTTGAAATAAGTATCCCGGGTAAAAGGAACCACTTTGGCATAATAGAAAAGAAGGGAATAATTCCAGCTCCGCTCGCGTGATTCATTAAAAGCCATGCGCCCTGGCCAAAATAATTCAGCAACAGTGTAGTCTTTACAAATACCCATGAGATGCGGATATTATTACGGCCGCAATGGCCAAGATCGGAATAGAGAGCCTCAGCGCCGGTAGTACAAAGGAAAACAGCACCCAGAAGTACGAAACCACCAGGATATTCAGTGAGAAAGCGAATAGCATACACAGGATTAACCGCACGAAGAACAGACGGAGAATGTAAAACCTGAACTGATCCCAGAATACCCAGCATAAGAAACCAGACCACCATTATTGGTCCAAAAGAAGAGCCAACAATATTAGTTCCGAACTGTTGCATGAAGAATAGTGCACCAAAGATTAAAAGAACAATAGGAATAACCGGAATATTCTGATCAAACAGCTTCAATCCTTCAATGGATGATGTTACTGTTATTGCAGGAGTTATAACACCATCAGCCAGCAGGGCTCCCCCTCCGACCATGGTAAGAATAGCAGCCCAGGCGCTTTTCCTCCTGATAAGTGCAAACAGGGCAAAAATACCTCCTTCACCCTTGTTGTCGGCTCGTAGAGTGATAATAACATATTTAAGGGTTGTTTGTATTGTCAAAGTCCAGAAGACACACGACAGTCCCCCAAGGATAAGCAGTTCATTAAATTCTTTCGCACCCCCTGCAATTGCTTTTATTGTATAAAGCGGGCTCGTGCCAATATCGCCAAAAACTATTCCCAGGGTAACAAGCATTCCGGCAAACGAGAGCTTTTTAATATCGATATGAGTACCCTGGCTTGTCATAGTCAACTTATTTTAAATCAGCGCCTTTACAAATACAAAACGAATAGAATAATGAATTGTTCATCTCCCGAAAAATCTTAAGTAATGCGCCTTATCCTATATGGAACAGGCTGGTCGAGAGTTATCGGAACCTGCTCAATAATTGTATTTGTCGAATCCAGGTTGAGTGTTCTTATATCAGTGATACTCAGTTTTCTTACAAGACTGTTAAGAGATAAAACAAAATTCTCCCAGTTGGAAAGGTTAAAATCACGCGACATTATCCTGTCGATAAGAATGAACTTGAAATCTCCTTCGAAGTCATGCTTTTTGAGTGAGTCATAGCTGCTTTTTAGCTGGATCTCCCCTGATGCAATAAGGTCTTCGATAACTTCCTTAAAGTAAAGGTTTATCTTGGGTTCAACCTTGAACCCAATATGGAAATCAACGCGGATCAGAATGCCGGGAATAATCTGCGTCACCTGGTAATTGAACCGGTTTGGTTCATTTACCCTGTTCACATGGAGCAGCCAGTAAGTGTCAGCTCGCTTGGGCTGTTTATGAAAAATAGAATAAATTACTTTCGATTCAACCTGATCATGACGGTTTGCCCTGATAATATAAACCAGGTTAGTTGCAAACCGGGGAACAGACTCATCTTTGCAGAGGTCTTTAAACAGATCCAGATATTTATTAAGATCGGCAAATGTAATATAACGGTTTTTTATTTTCCTGCCGAAATACCAGCCAAACATTACCAGGAAATATATTGATGCAAGCATCATTGTAAGCCAGCCTCCATACCTGAACTTATGAAGGTTGGCGATCAGGAAGCTGCCTTCAATGGTCAGATAGGTCATGAATAATAACAAAACCACCCGGTGATTAAGCCCCTTCTGGAACAAATAATATGACAACAGGAATGTGGTCATTATTTCTGTTATGGTAATTGCAAGACCATATGCCGCATTCATATTGGATGATTCGCGGAAAGAGAATACAACGAGACTGCAGGCGATCCAGAGGACCCAGTTTACAAAAGGAAGGTAAACCTGGCCCCTTATATATGTTGGATGTAAAATCCTGACCTTGGGCCAGAAATTTAATGAGACAGCCTCGCTGAGAAGTGTAAACGACCCGCTGATAATTGCCTGGCTGGCAATTATTGCTGCTCCTGTTGCCAGGATAACTCCCGGGATGAGAAACCATGAAGGCATTATCTCAAAGAACGGATTCTCATAAGAACCCGATTCAATATGCAACATTAGCCAGGCACCCTGACCAAAATAATTTAACAGCAATGCAATTTTGACAAAAATCCATGAAACACGAATGTTAGCCCTTCCTACATGACCCAGGTCTGCATACAGGGCCTCTGCTCCTGTAGTACACAGGAATACGGCACCAAGCAATATAAAACCGGCAGGGTACTCCGAAAGAAAACGGTAAGTATAAACCGGGTTTATGGCACGTAATATATCGGGATGTAAAATTAATTGCGAAAATCCCAGCACACCCAGAGTGGTAAACCATATTACCATTATCGGGCCAAAAGAACTACCAACAACATTGGTTCCGAATTGCTGTATAAAAAAGAGTACGCCAAGAATGATCAGCACGATCGGGACAACATGTATATCAGGATTAATAAGCCTCAGCCCTTCAATTGATGATGTAACTGTTATTGAAGGCATAAGAACCCCGTCAGCTAAAAGTGCAGCCCCTCCTATCATAGTTAGTATGGCCGCCCAGGTCGATTTTTCCTTTATCAGTGCAAAAAGTGCAAAGATTCCACCCTCGCCGTTGTTATCGGCCCGTAAGGTAATTATAACATATTTAATAGTTGTGGAAAGTGTTAATGTCCAGAAAATACAGGATAAGCCCCCAAAAACAAGAAGCTCGTTAAAATAGCCTGAGCCACCGTGAATAATAGCCCTCATAGTATAAAGAGGACTGGTACCAAGATCACCAAAAACGATGCCCAATGTAATTATCATGCCGGCAACAGATAGTTTTTTTATAACAGGAGTGGGCTTGGCCATTTTTAATTTTTGTTTAACTGACAGGTCAGTATCGTCTCCGGAAGGATGGCAAAATTATAAAATATTAGTCTAAGTGACTGGTTTTATAACATTATTTATAAATGCTCATTATAACAAAGTTAATCATTAGCCGGGTAAATATTTTTATAATTATAAATTTATCTTTGTGGTCAATGTTCCGGGACTTATGTTACTGAATGATACAGATTATCTGATTCATTATGCACAATACAAATTCTAAAAAAGGCTACCTTACTATATCGCTTTTATGCCTGGTTATCAATGGTTTCGGACAGACTGCTGACTCATCATGCCAGAAAATATCCCTTCTTTTTATCGGGGATATTATGGGACATGATGAACAGATATGGTCGGCCGAAAACAGGATGACACATACATTTGATTATGATACAGTTTTCAGTTATATAAAACCTGTCATTTCTGAAGCCGATGTTGTCATTGCCAACTTTGAAGTTACTCTTGCAGGTCCCCCTTATCAGGGTTATCCACATTTCAGTTCGCCGCCGTCACTTGCTGTTGCTTGCCGTAATGCAGGCATCGATTACCTGGCTACTGCAAATAATCATGCAGTCGACAGGGGAAAAGAGGGTATTACCGGCACACTAAACAGGCTTGACAGCATAGGTATTCCGCATACCGGTTCCTTTATCAACAGGTCAGTCAGAGACTCTCTGCAGCCTTTAATGATAAAAGAAGAAGGAATTTCAATCGCACTGCTTAATTATACTTATGGGACCAACGGGTTAAAAGTACCTGAGCCGGTTATTGTAAATATACTAGATAAAGACCTGGTTACAAGAGATATAGAGAAAGCACTAAAGCTTCATCCTGATTTTCTGATACTTTTCCTGCACTGGGGAACTGAATATGATACTGTACCATCAGTGGCACAGAGTGACCTGGCAAAATATTTTTTATCTCTGGGAGCAGATCTTATTATCGGTTCTCATCCTCACGTGCTTCAAAGAATGGAATGGTACAAAAATGATACTGACCTGAATGGTAAAGGGATAGTCTATTCACTTGGAAATTTCATATCAAACCAGAGAAAACCAAAGACCGATGGAGGATCGATGGTCAGGATTGAACTGACAAAGAGAGGAACCAAAACTGAAATTTCGGATGCCGGGTTTTATCTCACATGGGTCTATACTCCTATTGTTCAATACAGGAAGCAGTTTTACATACTTCCCTGTTCTGAGTTTGAAAATAGACCCGACTTCTTTGCCAAACCTGCTGATTATGACCAGATGAAGAGATTTATCAGCGATTCAAGAGCCCTGCTTTATAAGCAAAATATTAATGTTCCGGAGGTCATCTGTAACGGAAGCAGCCGGGTTTCCAATAAGTAAGCTGAAGTTTTTCTGATTCATAAGAACATATAGTCCAATCCGGTTTGTGAGAGTAAGATTCCTCATTCGCCCCGATAAATCGGTGCTTCATTCGGAATGACAAATCTTTTAGGGTCATGGATTGGAAAGAAATTAGTCATTTAAAATTACAACAATAAGATTTTTTCTTACCATGACTGTTAAATTCATTTTTTATGAATATAATTGCACATTATTTTCGTAAAGTGTCTGAAGTTTTAAATTTGCCATATGAATAGCTCCCTGGCTTTACTTTCTGTTACTGCAATCTCAATAGCATTTTTACATACCATGCTGGGACCTGACCATTACCTTCCTTTCATTGTTTTAAGTGAAGCTAAAAAATGGTCACTGAGGAAGACAATGATAATTACATTTTTCTGCGGTATCGGGCATGTGTCAAGCTCTGTTGTACTTGGGCTTATCGGTATTGCTGTTGGCATATCAGTAAAAAAGCTTGTTGATGTAGAATCATTTCGCGGCAACATTGCAGCCTGGCTATTTATTGCGTTCGGCCTGGTATATATGGTAATAAGCATCAGAAATCTGGCCAGAAACAAGAAGCATAGTCATAGCCATTTTCACCTGGGAGGCGAAAAACATACACATGAGCATGATCACCATCAAGAGCATGTCCATGTTCATGAAACTGATATTATTAAAACCACTCCATGGGTATTGTTCCTGATTTTCGTTTTTGGTCCATGCGAACCTTTGATCCCATTAGTAATGTACCCGGCATCTCAAAACAACATATCAGGTGTAGTGATTGTATCGGTGCTCTTTTCTATTGTGACAATAGCCACTATGTTGTCGATTGTTTTTGTCTTCAAAATGGGCCTTAACAGGATAAACCTTAAACCTGTTGAGAAATATAATCATCTTATTGCCGGGACCATGATCTTCCTGTCGGGACTTGCAATCCAGTTCCTTAGTTTATAACACCGGAGTAAATATTCTCACTCTAATTCTGAATTTCACGGAATAAGAGCTTCACATGAGGATCCGCAGTAAGTTCAGCATCCGGCGCAGCTTTTACAATTATCCTGGTAATCTTCTGGTCGACAGGGATAGTAATTGTCCTTCCCCCGTCTTTATCCTTAAGCATAATATCAATACTGAATGAAAAAAGATAGTCCTGGGTCTGTTCAATCACAATGTCTATTCTATCCTTACGGTTACCATGTTCGGTTCTGATTCTGAGATCGGGTTGCCCTGCAATGTAGAGCCACTGATGGAAAAAAGCTGACAGATCCTTTCTGCTTATCTCTTCCATTACCTTCCTTAAATCATCTGTCATTGCATTCCCGTTCCTGTATCTTTCGTAATATAACTGCATCCCCTTCCAGAAATTCTCATCTCCGAGCTCGTTTCTGAGCATATGAAGTACCCAAGCTCCCTTCTGGTAGGAATTTGCTCCTAGCAGTAGCATGAGATTGGTAATTGCAGTATCAATAACCGGGGTAGGGTTTCTTTTATAAGCCGCTATTACTCTGTCCCTTGCCGATTTCATGTCGTTTTCAAGCTTCTCCCTGCCATAAGTCATTTCCATGTATACCGATGCAAGATATGTTGCAAATCCCTCACTCAGCCAGATATGGTGCCAGTTATTCTCTGTTACCGAGTTACCGAACCACTGATGGGCAATTTCGTGTGCAATGAGACGCTCTGCCCTGCCCTGCCCCGTCACCGAATTTTCAGAATAAAAAATACAGCCGGCATTTTCAAGTCCGCCAAAAATAGTCTTTGACTGTACATTGGCCAGCTTTTCGTAAGAATAAGGTCCGATAAGCTTGTTGTAAAGAGCTATGGGCTTAACTGCTACAGAATAATCGTTGAATCCGGCTATGCGGTTCTCCGGGAAAACCCAGGTCCACACGGCGATATTATCTACAGTTCCTGCTAGCTGAACTGCAAAAGATGCCACTCCAAATGTCATTACTTTCACAGGAACAGGGATATCTTCCTTCCAGTGAGTCAGCCTGTATCCCCCTGGCAGATCGCTCTCTTCAGTGAGATAACCATTAGCTACTACCTCATAATGAGAAGGCGCAGTTATTATAAAATCGACTTTTGCTTTATCGGAAGGATGATCAACAACAGGCAGGTAACATGAAGCTCTGTCAGGCCAGTGATCAGCAAAGAAAGTGCGGTCGCCAAATTTATTTCTTGAGATTATAAGTCCGTCTGCCGGTATCCCGGAATAATGGACAGTAATTCTGCATTCACTTCCTGAATCCGTTACACCTGAAGGTATAATTTTAAGCTTGTTGCCGGTATGTTCCCACGCTATTTTCTTATCGTCATATTCAACGGCATTGATAATCATGCCCTTGCCGTCTTTATTTATATTTTTCATATCAAATACCAGCAATGGGACTGTTCCTCTGAATTTCACATCAGTTACCGTAATCCCGGTGATCATATCAGAAGAGTCATTCAAAGTAATGTTGAATTCATAATGGATAACATCAACAAGAGGGTCAGGACTGAACCCTCTCTGCGCAAACTGGTTGAGTGAGAGAAATAAGAGGAATGTAAAAATGTATGTTTTTTTCACTGTAAGGACAGTATATTATAAGATCCAAAATTAACAGTATGTACGATATAACGAACATCAAGCGCAGGAAAGTAGTTCTGAAACAGGTGGGAAAGCCACAAATCTTTCTTTAATTGGCATTTAATTATTAGTTTTGCAGGAAACAGGAAAAGTAAAATGACGTACGACTATAACACTCAGAGGAAGCGCATGGCATTGCCCGAATATGGAAGAAATGTACAGAAGATGGTTGATCATGTTAAGTCGATCGAAGACAGAGATGAAAGGAACCGGGCAGCCAAAACTGTAATTCAGATAATGGGAAATCTCAATCCGCATCTTCGCGATGAAGGTGACTTCAAACATAAGTTATGGGATCATCTTGCACTGATTGCCGATTTTGACCTTGATATTGACTCTCCTTACCCAATACCGGAACGTACAAAATTTGTCGAGAAACCGAACCAGATTCCTTATAAGCAGGGAGATATAAGATTTCTCCATTACGGACGCATTATAGAATTAATGATAGATGCTGCAATTGAGATTAAGGATGGCGAGGAAAAAGAATATCTTACCACGCTTATCGTGAACCAGATGAAAAAAGCTTATGTAACATGGAACAGAAGCCAGGTTGCAGATGAAGTGATAATAGGCGATCTTAAAATATTATCCCGTGGCAGACTGAAGATCACAGATGGCGTTAAAATCCTTGAAATTAAAGAGCTTCTTCCACAAACCAAAAAGAAGTCGCAGGGAAAACTTCACGGCAAACAGCAAAACAAACAATACAATAAGAAAAAAGGTCACATTCGTCATTAATGGGAACATTTATTGTTCAGGGAGGAAAAAAGCTTAAGGGAGAAATAACTCCACAGGGGGCCAAGAACGAAGCTCTGCAGATTATTTGTGCCACACTTCTGACACCGGAAAAAGTAACAATACAAAATATTCCTGATATTGCCGATGTAAGCAAGCTCATTGAGATGCTTGGCTGCATGGGTGTTAATATAAAAAAGGAATCTTCATCAACCTTTAGCTTTGAAGCGAAAGATATTAACCTTGATTATCTTCTGTCGGCTGATTTCAGGTTGCAGAGCGTAAGCTTAAGAGGATCAATTTTGGTTGTGGGTCCCTTACTTGCCAGGTTTGGCAGGGCATTTATTCCAAAACCTGGCGGGGATATGATCGGACGTCGTCGCGTTGATACACATTTTATTGGTTTTCAGAAACTTGGGGCAAAATTTAAATTCGATTCAACCAATCCGTTCTTCACAGTTGAAGCTTCCTCTCTTTCCGGAGCCTATATTCATCTCGATGAGGCATCGTTAACCGGTACTGCTAATATAATTATGGCAGCAACACTTGCCAAAGGACGTACAACAATTTATAATGCAGCCTGTGAACCTTATATTCAGCAACTGTGCAGAATGCTGGTCTCAATGGGAGCTGAGATTGATGGTATAGGATCAAACCTGCTTTACATCGACGGGGTAAAAGAACTTAAAGGGTGTACGCATACTATCCTGCCGGATATGATAGAGATCGGATCATTCATAGGTATGGCGGCAATGACTGAATCGGAAATCACTATAAAAAATGTATCCTTTGAGAACCTGGGTATTATTCCCGATTCATTCCGCCGTCTGGGTATTAACCTTGAAAGAATAGGGGATGATATTTTTATACCACACCAGGAACATTATGAAATAGAGACCTTTATTGACGGTTCAATAATGGTAATAGCCGATGCCATCTGGCCGGGTCTGACACCCGACCTTCTCAGCGTTTTCCTCGTCACAGCTACACAGGCAAAGGGTGCCGTCCTTATTCACCAGAAGATGTTCGAAAGTCGTCTTTTCTTTGTCGATAAGCTCATAGAAATGGGCGCTCAGATAATACTCTGCGATCCTCACAGGGCAACTGTAATAGGCCAGGATAAGATGATTAAACTAAGAGGGACTGTTATGATATCTCCTGATATCAGAGCAGGAGTCGCATTGCTGATAGCTGCTCTTTCGGCAGAAGGAATAAGTACAATTCATAATATCGAACAGATTGACAGGGGCTACCAGAATATCGAAAAAAGGCTCAATGCTATCGGAGCCGATATTACCAGAATAGCTTAAGAAGGCTGTAGAGGCGTTAATAGCTTTAATATTCATTATACAATCTTTATTTCCCTCAGATCGCGAAGATTTACGCAGATCTGTCTCCCTTTTCCGCTTTGTGGAATCTTCACTTCATGCCGATCTCCCTTTCACCCACTCTTCCCTTCTCCCACTCTCCTCTTCTCCCTTTCATTCTTTTAAATCGTCTGTCGCCTTCCGTACATAATACATTTCCCTGCCTTTGTGCCATTGCGCCTTTTAATCATGCCAAAATGTCAACATGTTTCTGATGGCAGGTTATTTGTATAATATTCTGTCTGTAACCGAAACATAGTGAGTATGGTAAATAAGAAAACGCACAAAAAGGAAGAACCAGGGAAGGAAACACATAACGAAACAACTGATAATAAGGGAAATAATGTCTCGCAAGAGAGTGCGGAGGAGAAGAGCCTGAATAACCAGGATGTAATTGACAAGATTCCTCAGGAAGGAGAAGCTCCGGCAAAGGAAGTCTATTCATCTGACAAAGTTGTCGCTGCAGAGAAGACAATGGAAGAAAAACTGGCAGAGATGCAGGATAAATATATCCGTCTTTCAGCTGAATTTGACAATTACAGGAAAAGAACCCTTCGGGAAAAAATAGAGCTTTCAAAATATGCAAGCGAGAACCTGTTGCTGGAGATACTTCCCGTCATGGATGATTTTGAACGGGCTTTATCTCATATGGAATCAGCATCAGACTGTGCTGCCATGAAAGACGGCATCGACCTTATCTATGTAAAATTCACTGAATTTCTGAAACTTAACGGTATCAGGGAAATTGAATCATTTAACTGTGTCTTTAACGTTGATCTTCATGATGCTGTAGCTAAAATCCCAGTCGAGGAGGAAGAAATGAAGGGCAGGATAGTTGAGGTTATACAAAAAGGGTACTACCTCCAGAATAAAGTAATAAGGCATTCAAAAGTTGTTGTGGGAGAATAAATTTCAAAAATCCTTGTTCAGATGGACCTGACAGCTGTAAAAAATTAAGCGGATGGGAAAAAGAGATTATTATGAAGTTCTTGGCGTATCGAAGAATGCCACAAAGGACGAGATAAAAAAGGCGTACAGAAAACAGGCTTTGAAATTTCATCCCGATAAAAATCCTGGCGATAAGAAAGCAGAAGAGAATTTTAAAGAAGCAGCAGAGGCCTATGAGGTTCTCAGCAACGATGAAAAGAAAGTCAGGTACGACCGCTACGGACATGCAGGGGTGAGTGGTTCCGGTAATGGATTCAGCGGTGCAGGGATGACCATGGAGGATATTTTTGCTTCATTCGGCGACATTTTTGGTGATGCTTTCGGAGGCTTTGGTGCTTTTGGAGGAAGCAGACGATCCGGCCGCAGAGTTAATAAAGGCAGCAACCTCAGGGTAAAGGTTAAACTATCCCTGTCAGAGATAGCAAGTGGTGCTGAAAAAAAGATCAAGGTTACAAAATATGATACATGCCAGGCATGCGGCGGTTCAGGTGCTGCAGATGCCAGCAGCATGTCAACATGTTCAACATGCCATGGATCAGGTCATGTAACACGACTGACCAATACCATGCTTGGTCAGATGCAGACCACATCTATTTGCCCGTCGTGCGGAGGAGAAGGCAAAACCATAACAAAAAAATGTTCTTCGTGTTACGGCGAAGGTATTGTTCAGAAAGAAGATATTATCAAGATAAATATTCCTGCCGGTGTTGGCAAGGGAATGCAGATGACAGTTAGCGGAAAAGGCAACGCAGCAAGGAGAGGCGGAGTACATGGAGATCTGCTTGTTGTTATTGATGAAGAAGATCATCCTGACCTGATAAGAGAAGGTAACGATCTGATTTATAACCTGTTCATAAGCATACCCGATGCAGTTCTGGGAACTCATGTGGAGGTCCCGACTGTCGAAAATAATGTCAAAATAAAGATCGAGGCCGGTACACAACCCGGAAAAATATTACGCCTCAGAGGAAAAGGCCTGCCTGAAGTTAACGGGTACGGACGCGGCGATCTCCTGGTTAATGTAAATGTGTGGGTACCTAAAAATGTAAACAAAGAGGAAGCCAGGGTTATCGAGAAGTTCAAGGACTCGGAGAATTTTACACCAAAACCCGACAAAACCGACAGGGGGTTCTTTGAAAGGATGAGAGGGTACTTCGAATAAAACTGATTATCTCTGCCAATCTCTGTGGTTCTCTGTGTAACTAAAAAGAATGTTTAAAGATTTCCACAGAGTTTTTATATATTTACTCTTCATTTTTAAAACTAATATCAACTCTTTATGTCACTTTTTGAAGCAAAGAATATTACAAAACAGTTTGGCTCTTTTGTGGCACTTGATAATGTAAGCATGTCAGTGCCGGAACAGAGCATATACGGACTATTAGGTCCAAACGGAGCAGGTAAAACTACCCTCCTTCGTATCATTAACCAGATTACAGGACCCGACCATGGTGAACTTTTTCTTAACGGAAATAAATTAAAACCTGAAGATGTCCATATAATTGGATATCTCCCTGAAGAAAGGGGCCTGTACAGAAAGATGAAAGTGGGAGAACAGGCACTTTATCTTGCCCAGCTAAAAGGCCTTTCCAGGGCTGAAGCGCTGAAAAGGCTTAGGTACTGGTTCAAAAAACTTGAAATAGTCGACTGGTGGGGTAAAAAAGTGGAAGAGCTCTCAAAGGGAATGCAGCAAAAAGTTCAATTCATTACCACGGTATTACACGAACCGAAGCTCCTGATCTTTGATGAGCCTTTTACCGGCTTCGATCCTGTAAATGCCAATATTATCAAGAATGAGATACTTTTTCTGAGGGAGAGAGGAGCTACAATCATTTTCTCAACACATAATATGGGTTCGGTCGAAGAGTTGTGCGATAATATAACCCTGATAGACAAAGCAAAAACGATACTTGAGGGAAGTGTAGATGAAATACGGAGCGAATGGGCTGCAAATGAATTTGACCTGGTCATGAACGGGGATATAAAAATAACAGGAAACGGGAAATACGACATTCTGAGTCATCAGTTTGAAAACGACAGAAGTACAATAAGACTAAAAACAACCAGTGACATTGCAACAAATGAGATTCTCTCAAATATAATGAATTCAGGCAGTATAATCTCCTTCAACCCGGCACTGCCATCTATGAATGAGATCTTTATCAGGGTCGTTGAAACCCGCAATTAAAATTGTCTAACCACTGAAATTTCCAATCATGAATAAGATATCTGTAATTATAAAAAGAGAATACATTACAAGAGTCAGGAAAAAATCATTTATAATAATGACTCTTCTGGCTCCCTTGCTTATTGCTGCCCTGGTGGTTCTTCCTCCACTGATGATGATGAACTCAGATAAGGAGTATAAAAAGATTGCGGTTATAGAAGACGGACCCCCTGTTTTCAAAAATGTTATTCAGGATACAAAAGATGAAGATTTTGTTTACCTCGAAAATGTAAAAGTCAGTGATCTGAAGCAGAATTTTGAACAGGCCGGATATTATGGGATTTTATACATCCCCTCCGACATGGCTGACACTCCAAACGCAGTTCAGCTGATCTCAAAAACACAGCCTCCGATAGGTCTGATAGAACATATTTCAGGCGACCTCGAAAAAGAGATAGAACGGCAAAAACTTCTTGCCTATAATATCCAGAACCTTGATGACATACTGAAAAGCATCAGAACAAAAGTATCAATACAGACGATTAAAATAAACGACGCCGGGCAGACAACCGAAACAAATACAGGTATTACAATGGCATTGGCTTATATAAGTGGCTTTCTGATGTATATGCTTGTTTTCATGTTCGGCGCCCAGGTAATGAGAGGTGTTATTGAAGAAAAAGTAAGCAGGGTTGTCGAAGTTGTGGTTTCATCAGTAAAACCAATCCAGCTGATGATGGGAAAAATCCTTGGTATTGCGCTTGTGGGACTAACACAATTCATGATCTGGATCATCTTAACAATGGCAATAGTAGGTATTGTAAATACCACAATTCTGAAGGATACAAAGATTTCAAATGTATCCCAAAATATTACCCAGAGTATTATGTCCGAGAATCAGGCTGCACAGACGGCTCAGGCGGCACCTCAGGTAAAAGAAATTACACCTGAACTTGCTGAATTTTCAAAACTCTTTGATAATGCCATGAATCAGGACTGGTTTTTAATATTAACATCATTCATAATATATTTCATATTCGGCTATCTGCTTTATGCATCAATCTTTGCAGCAATAGGGTCGGCTGTCGACAACGAAACGGAAACACAACAGTTTATGCTTCCAATAACAATACCCATAATATTCGGATTGTTTGTAGCTATAGGTACAATGCAGAATCCTGAGAGCTCAATTTCTTTCTGGTTTTCCCTGATTCCTCTCACGTCCCCTATAGTAATGATGGCACGTATTCCCTTCGGAGTACCCTACTGGCAGATCATCGTTTCTATGCTAATCCTTATACTTACATTCCTGGGATTCGTCTGGATGGCTGCAAAAGTTTACAGGACAGGCATATTAATGTATGGTAAAAAATCGTCCTGGAAAGAGATATGGAAGTGGCTGAGGTATAGTGGATAGGCGATGTATTATGTGCTATAAGCGATGTAAAATATCGTATAGGAACAGTGTAACTTCGTGTTTACTCTGTGATACTCAGCGGTTAAACCCAATACTAAAAGGATATTATGTCCAAAATACTGGTAATAGATGATGAAAGGGCCATCCGGAATACCCTGAAGGATGTCCTGGAATATGAGAAACATGAGGTTGATCTGGCAGAAGATGGACCTACAGGGCTGGAGCTGTTTTCAGCCAACAGTTACGATATTGTCCTTTGCGACATCAAGATGCAAAAGATGGACGGCATCGAGGTTCTCCAGAAATTAATGGATATCTCACCGGTTATTCCTGTTATTATGATATCCGGACACGGCAATATAGATACTGCGGTGGATGCAATAAAGAAGGGGGCATACGACTTTCTCGAAAAACCTCTCGACCTGAACAGGCTTCTCATAACCATTCGCAATGCAATGGATAAATCTACTCTTATTACCCAGACACAGGTCCTGAAAAATAAGGTTAGCAAGATGTATGAGATAGTTGGTGAATCAGCAGCTATCATACAGGTGAAGGAGATGATCGACAGAGTAGCTCCTACAGAGGCAAGAGTATTGATAACCGGGGCAAATGGTACAGGAAAAGAACTTGTAGCCCACCAGATACACGAAAAAAGCAGCAGGGCTAAAGGTCCCTTTGTGGAGGTTAACTGTGCTGCTATACCTTCAGAGTTAATTGAAAGTGAGCTGTTCGGACACGAAAAAGGTTCTTTTACGTCTGCTATCAAACAACGTATCGGAAAATTTGAACAGGCAAACGGGGGAACCCTTTTTCTTGATGAGATAGGTGATATGAGCCTCTCTGCCCAGGCAAAAGTGCTGAGAGCATTGCAGGAAAACAGGATAACAAGGGTGGGGTCAGATAAAGATATCCAGGTGAATGTCAGGGTTATTACCGCTACAAATAAAAATATCAGGAAAGAGATCGAGAGCAATAGCTTCAGGGAAGATCTTTATCACCGGCTGAGTGTTATTCTTATTCATGTTCCCACTTTGAATGAGCGCGAAGATGACATACCTCTTCTTGCTGAACATTTTAATTCTTTGATATGCAAGGAGTACGGTATGAGTAAGAAAACATTCAAAAAGGATGCAATAAAAGAATTACAAAAGATCGAGTGGACCGGAAATATCCGTGAATTCAGAAATGTCCTCGAAAGACTGATAATTCTTTGCAAGGATGAGATCACAGGAACCGATGTAGTTGCTTATGCCCTCCCGGTATCCTCCAGTAATATTTAACTCTGTTAAAACTTAGCCCTCCATCCCCCCTAAGGGGGGTTTAATCTGAACTAACAATGAACCCCCTAAGGGGCAGGGGCAAAACGGAGAGATTCTAAATTTTATGTTTCGTACAGAAAAAGATAGTCTTGGTGAAAAAAAGGTCCCTTCAGATGCCTTATACGGTATCCATGCACTGAGGGCAAGAGAGAACTTTCCGGATAATACTCCTTTCCCTGTCGATTGGTATAAAGCAGTAGGTATTACTAAACTTGCCTGCTACAGAACTTACCAGAAATTCCGTGATGCAGCTGTTGAAAAGCTGGGGCAAAGTGTTCCCTTTAAGAAAATCGAGGATAAGATATTGAAAGCAATGATTGAATCTGCTGCTGAAGTAGCAGAGGGAAAATACTTCGACCAGTTCATTGTACCTGCAATCCAGGGTGGTGCCGGAACAAGTATTAACATGAATATCAATGAGATAATTACAAACAGTGCACTTTTAAAAACAGGGAATAAGTGTGGAAATTACACTTATATTGATCCTACTGAAGATGCAAATATATACCAGTCGACAAACGATGTAATACCTACTGCACTGACAATTTCGGTCATGAAACTGCTGCAGTCACTTGAAGAGTCAATAAATACCCTGCGCCAAAAAATTGAGAACTATGAAAAAAAGAACAGGGAACATCTTAGGCCAGGTTACACTCAGATGCAGGAAGCTGTTCCATCGTCATTCGGGCTACTGTTCAGTACCTATAACGAAGCACTCTCGCGCGACTGGTGGCGTGTTTCCAAATGCTTTGAAAGGATCAAGCAGGTTAATCTCGGAGGAGGAGCCATTGGGACGGGTCTGGCAATTCCACGCTATTTTATCATGGAAGTTGTACCTGAACTGCGAAATATTACAGGACTGCAACTCTCCCACAGTGAGAACCTTTCAGACGCAACATCTAACCTCGACAAATGGGTGGAAATCCATGCTACCCTGAAGGCTCATGCCGTGAATCTTGAAAAAATGTCTTCGGATCTCAGACTCCTGGCCTCAGACCTGGCAGGAGTTAAAAGCATTACGATACCTGAAAAACAGGTTGGCAGTTCAATAATGCCAGGTAAAATAAATCCTGTCATACCTGAGTTTGTAATATCTGCTGTTCACAAAGTATATTCCAACGATACCCTGGTCAGTTCGCTGAGCGGACAGGGAGCTCTTGAGTTAAATGCGTACCTGCCGATTATTGGCGTTACAGTTATTGAAAGTCTTAAACTGCTCGAATCATGTAATATATCCCTTAATCTTAATCTTTTCACCGGACTTGCGGTAAATGAATCAGAAGCTTACAACGCATTAATAAAAAGCACCTCGGTAACTACAGCACTCACCCCTCATATCGGTTATCATAAAGCAGCAGAATTAGCAAAACTGATGAAAGAAAAGAAGATTGACATTTTCGAAGCAAACGGGATACTGAATGCTATTGATGAATCAAAGCTCAGAAAAATTCTTCTGCCCGGGAACCTTCTCAAGCTGGGTTTCTCCCTTGATGACCTGGAAATTTGATAGAAATATTTAAAGACAATGTCAAAAGGAAAAGATTCCAAACCGCATATCGGCATATATGGCCGTAGGAATAACGGGAAAAGCAGCCTTATAAACTCTCTTGCCGGACAGGAGATAGCAATAGTATCCGATCATGCCGGAACAACAACCGACCCGGTGAAAAAAACATTTGAAATTACAGGCTTTGGCCCTGTCATCCTTATTGACACAGCCGGAATCGACGACTCAGGAGAACTGGGAAATAAAAGGGTTGAAAAGACTCTGCATACGATCGATATTATCGACCTTGCGATACTGGTGACAGCAAATAACTCGTGGGGGGAATTTGAAGATGATCTTATTGAAATATTTCATAAATACGATCTGCCTCATATTATTGTACACACTAAATCTGACATCGAGGAGCCGTCTGCTTCTTTTATTGAGGAAGTTAAAAGGAAGAGCGGAACAGGGCTCCTGTCATTTTCTGCTGTTGACAAACGAAACTTCGAGGATCTTATCAACCTGATCAGGTTATCGATCCCTGAACACTCATACAAAACACCTGCCCTGCTTGGTGATCTTATCAACTATGGTGATATTGTCATTCTTATTACTCCTATTGATGTGGAAGCCCCGGCAGGCCGCCTGATCCTTCCGCAGGTACAGGCTATCCGCGATATTCTTGATAATGACGCTGTTGCGATAGTTTTAAAAGAAAGAGAAGTTGACGCTTTCCTGAAAAAGACCGGAATTAAGCCTGCTCTGGCAATCACCGATTCACAGGTTTTCGTAAAGGCCGATGCTTCAATTCCCCGCGATATTCCACTGACAAGTTTCAGCATTATGCTCGCAAAGTTTAAAGGCGATTTTGAAAACTATCTTAAGGGTACTCCCAAAATATCTGATCTGAAAGACGGAGACAGGGTCCTGCTTCTTGAATCATGCACACATCATATAGCCTGCGATGATATCGGAAGAACTAAAATTCCCAGGTGGATATCTAATTTCACCGGTAAAAAAATTGAATATGATGTAGTTGCTGGACTTGATGTCCTTCCACGACCGGTAACTGATTACTCCCTGGTCGTACAGTGCGGGGGATGCATGATCACCCGGAGACAGCTTCACAACAGGCTCCAGCCGGCTATCAAAGCAGGGATACCTGTAACCAACTACGGTATGGCAATAGCATATACCCAGGGAATTTTCCACAGAGCTATAGCTCCTTTTATTGGAGGAACCAGGACCAGTTCGATTTACTTATAATTATTGAATATTGTAGTCTAACCACAGAGTTTGCACGGTGTAACACTGCTCTTTTCTAAATGCATCTCACTATCAGTAACAAAAAGCCGGAATTCTCTGACTATTCTAAAACCTGAAATAAATAAACGGCATTACATTGGTACTCCTCATCTGGTATAAGAAAACTGCAATAAGCAAGACAATTGCGATCTGCAAAAAGAGAGGTATTCTGATAAACAGGCCCCGGTATGATTCTTTAATTTTTTCGGGAAGAAAATGTATAATATATCCCACAGCTATCAACAAGAAAACGCTGCTGTATGCCGGAAGTACCGTCATGTAGGATCCTGGTGAGAAATTATGGATTATCTGCCTCAGCATAATAAGCACTGTATCAGTATCATGTGCTCTGAAAAAGATCCAGCAAAAGCTTACAAAGTTGAAAGTAATAAACACCGACAAAGCACGACCAAACCGGCCGGATTTCAATCTGTCTCCAAAAATTGAATTCCATGCTTTATTCACTAACAACCCTGCCCCATGCAATCCTCCCCAGATAATAAACCTGAGATCAGCTCCATGCCATAATCCCCCCAGCAGCATGGTAACGAACAGGTTAAAGCCGGTCCTTATTTTTCCTTTCCTGTTGCCACCAAGTGAAATATACAGATAGTCTTTAAGCCATCGCGAAAGCGATATATGCCATCTTTTCCAGAAATCGGATACCCCTGCTGCCTTATAAGGAGAATTGAAATTAATAGGAAGCCTGAAACCCATTATCAGGCCCAAACCGATTGCAATGTCTGTATATCCGGAAAAGTCGCAATAGATCTGAAGTCCATAACCATATATTGCCATAAGATTCTCAAACCCTGAATAGACAGAGGGAAGATCAAAAACGCGGTCGACAAAGTTAAGGGCTATAAAATCTGAGATGATCATCTTCTTTATCAGGCCTTTCGAGACAAGGAACAAAGCATGGCTGAATTCTCTTTTTGTAAGGTTGAACTTACTGTACAGCTGCGGGATAAACTCTGATGCTCTTACGATCGGTCCGGCTACCAGTTGCGGGAAGAATGAGACATAAAAGCCAAAATCAATAATATTTCTTACCGGCGTAAGCTTTCTCCTGTACACATCGAGAGTATAACTGAGCGACTGGAAAGTAAAAAATGATATCCCTACCGGAAGTATAATAGTGCTGATATCAAAGGAGGTACCAAGATGCATATTCGAAAATGATGCAATAAAATCATACACCTTAATATCAGTTCCAAGAATATTATTGAAGGCATGTATTAAAAACCCGGTATACTTGAAATATGCAAGAATACCGAGATTCGAAATTAAACTCACCAGAATGAAAAACCGTCTGAAAAATTTTTTCTCTGACTTATTAATCAGTAATCCACAGCTGAAATCAATTACGGTAACAAGTATCAGCAGAAAAAGAAACAGTCCTCCTGATTTATAGTAAAAGAATATGCTAACCAGCAGAAGGTAAAGATTTCTCAGGAACAATTTCCTGTATATCAAGCTGTAACCTGCCAGCACAAACAGGAAGAACAGCCAGAATGCTGCTGAAGTAAAAATAAATGGCTTATCAGGATCATAACTGAATATATCTGAAATAAGATCGTGCGACCGATTCTTAAAAGTCATAGGAGGAACAGAATCAATAACACTCCCGGTTACTTTATCATTTGCTGTAACAGGTTTGTGAAGTGTATCTTCAGATTTTAGAAGAGTATCATAAGATTTTAATGAGAAAAACGCTTTACCTAACATTTTTGATAGAGTATCTGCTCCTGCATAAGTAAAATGTGTATAATCGGTCTGGGCAAGGGGAGGATTCTTTTTTGTCCATTCTATGATTGAGGATCTGCCTCCCATTGCCTCGTACGAATTCCAGAAACCGACCCCTTCCTCTGCTGCTGCTTTCTTCTGCGCACTTACTATTGAAGGAATGTTTCTATATGAAATTATACTATCTCCTTCATTTTCTGCCATATCTGTTACCCCTACCAGTAGGATGGAAGTCGTTGGCGCAACCTCTTTTAACAACTTCAGCTGCCTTTCTATACCCATCTTATAATATGAATAGTTTTCCCTGACATTTTTCACAATATTCAGCCCGTACTGCAGGATAATCAGATCTGGTGACAATAATTTATAAGACTCCATGAGATTGTTCTTGTCGACAATTGTGAATTCAAGTCCTGCACTTCCGCGCTGAGGAATATTATCGACAATAATACCTGACTTGCCTTCTATGCTTATACCGAAAATATCCGGACTGACCCTGCCTTCAAATCCGATCAGAATATCTGAAGATCCTCCCAGGTTACAGGTGACCTCGTGCAGCCCATCTCCATTTTTCAGTAAGGTTTTCAGTATTTCTTTTGTATCTGCTTTAACTGTCAGAATAACCTTCCCGTTCCTGTTAGTATAGAAAACCCTGAGAATATCAAATTTAGCCGATAGGCTGTCAGCTGCTTTCGAAGGCTTTATCCTTATATAAGCTTTTTCAGGCAGGGCCGTTATCCTGCCTTCAGGAAGGTACCTGCATATAGCCATAAAGGGACCAAGCCGGTTATGAGTTATCTCTCCTTTTTTATAGGACAGGTAATTATATTTTTCCCAGTTGGATGAAGCTCTGATCCATATGGATTTGGTATACATTACCGGCATGACCGGAAGAAAAAGTCCGGGGCCTGTTCCGCCTCTGCCTTCACGTAATAAATAGCGTAAGTAAAATGTTACCCTGTCTCCTTCAACCTGTGAATCGCCATAATACATTATCCTTACCTGACCTTTTGACAGAAGAAGCGAATCATAAAAATGTCCGGGAATTTTTAACGGCGCTTTTGAAAATATTGAATCGGATTTACCGGCAGAATAAAGTGCCCCAGAAGCTTCTCTTTGTAAAGAATCTGCAGTAAGCTGATTAACTGTTTGTTGTGCTGAAACACTAATTTTATTTCCGACAGGTGATTTAAGAAATGGAAGTAATTCCTCAGGTAGGGGGAACAATTTGGACCCTGGAAACGCATAATAGAGGCTGGTAAAGCATACCAGAACGATCAGCAATAATAAAAACGACCTGAAAGGGCGCATATTTTAATCAGGAATCAGCTTTTTTCTTTATTTTAAGCTTCTGCCCCACCTGTATCTTCTGTGGATCTGAAATATTATTTAAAGTCAGTACATCAGTAGTAGATACATTATCAAACTTCTTAACGATATCCCAGATAGTATCGCCATAACGTACTGTATATGTGATAAATTCGCCATCTGTCTCAAGTGAATCACTGGTACTTACAGCCTGAGTATTTGACGGAACGCTTTTCCCAAGCATAGCCTGCTTTTCAGCAAAGGACATTAAATTGATCTTAGAGAGGTATTCAGATCTTGACGGATCGACATAAATCACAAGCTTCTGCCCTATCCTTATAGTGTTACGGTAAATATTATTCCAGTACCTGATTTCTGATAAGCCCACATGGTACCATTCTGAAATAAAGCCCAGGTTATCACCATCTTTGACTGAATAAATTAGCTTTGTCTTTCCTTTAATAACAGCTGGTTGAAAAGTTGATCTTGAAGGATCAGCTATTATTGTGGTTTTATTGAGATAGACTTCGGCCTTATAGTTCCTTATAGTATCATTAAGGTCGATAAAATCACCCAGATGATTCAGGGGAAGGGTAAGTGCAAAAGGTTTACTTGAGCCAGGGATAAGTCCCGTACGATACTGAGGATTTAAAGCGCGTAGCTCTCCCACTGGTATTTTCATCACTTCCGAGATCTGCATCAGGTGAATATCCCGGTTCACCATTATTGTATCGGTGGCAACAGGAATATTAAGTGGCAAGGGCATTATATTATGCTCCGGATAATAATTTATTGCATAAGCAGCTGCAACATATTGAGGTATATAGCCCCTGGTTTCCCGTGGAAGACGATAGAATATATCCCAGTAATCTTTTTTGTTACCCGATCTTCTGACGGCCTTATTTACATTACCGGGGCCGCAGTTATAGGCTGCGATAACCAGTGTCCAGTCTTTATATATATTATAGAGATCCCTGAGATACTTGGCAGCTGCATGAGTCGATTTTACCGGGTCCCTCCTTTCATCGACAACAGAATTTATCGTCAGGCCGTAAAATCTTCCTGTACTGTACATAAACTGCCAGAGACCTGTAGCTCCGGCTTTTGACACTGCATTAACATTAAGTGCAGATTCAATAACAGCCATATATTTAAGCTCTGCAGGCAATCCATAGGAGTCAAAAATATCTTCAATCATCGGGAAATAATAATCCTTTAGTCCAAGAACAGCACTGAACTTATCTCTCTGCTTAATGGTGTAAACGTGGATATGATTTTTAATAATGCTGTTGAATGGCAGTTTGATGATCGAATTGATCTTGTTTAACCTGTCAACATATACAGCATCAGGGAATTCAATTGCCGAGGTATCATATTCAGAGATTTCAGGATTATTCTGAAGAGCCAGTTTTACATACCATGTGTTGACAAGACTATCAAGATCTGTTGATATTTTTTCCGATCCAATATCAGATTTGATAATAATAGTATCAATTTCCGTTGAGGCTCCGGCCTTTGGAATAGCCAGTAAGAATATTGTAATTAAAGTATAGATCTTCTTCATTGTGTCAGTTAAAAAGTTATTTTCAGACATAAAAACATTCCCATTTCTCCGTGCCCTGATAGAGGAAGCATGACAGGCTCAACTTTCAGTTCAAGGTCATCTTTAACATCATAATTAAACAGGCTGGCATCAACATTTGCATCAAGCACTGTAAAAAGATACCATGCTGCGATGCCAATATACGAAAGATCACGGTATTTTTTAAAATAATCGACCTGTCTTAGCATTCTGTCCTTGTACCATGAAGCATTAGAAGGAATATAAGAATCAGGATAAAGCACAGGATCATATGTTTCAGGATCAACACCCCTGATAAGTTTAAGGTAGGAATCTGTTTCTGGAATGTTATCTGTAAAATCCTGATAGGCGGTCATAAATGTATTATATTCCCGGGTATTGAATCCAATAGCATAGATAAGCCCGCCAAAACCTGCATAAACCAGCGGAACTTTCCAGTATTTCCTGTTATATATTTGTCCGAGACCCGGAAAAGATACGGCAAGCATGGTGGCTCTCATTGGTTCGGCCTTAAATACATTCTTCAGGGGTTTAGTAATAGATAACGTATCCTGCGCAATAATGTTTTGCTGAAAGCAACACAGGATTACAATGATAAGAATCGTTATTTTATGAAATGCCTTCAAAACAAATATAACCGGAATTTGCTCCCGGTACCATTAAAACGGCGCGACAAAGATAATTATTTTCAGGAGTTAAGACGATCAAATATTCCTAAAATGCGCTCCATCTCTTCGGGGTTGTCGAAAGGAATTACAATTTTCCCTTTACCCTGATCATTTATTCTGAAGTTTACTTTTGCTGAAAATATCTTATTAAGATGCTCGGAAAGCTGTTCAAAATCCTGATTCAGCTTTCTTTTTCTTTCAATTTTTTCCGGATCCTTTATCGTTTCAGCCTGAAGGTGCCTTACAAGCTCCTCTGCCTGGCGTACGGAAAGATCTCCGTCAATGATTTTATAATATACTGCTATCTGCTTTTTGGGATCTTCGATGTTTACAAGAGTGCGGGCATGCCCCATCATTAGATGCTTGTTCTTTATACCGAGCTGTATTTCAGCCGGAAGCTTAAGCAGTCGAAGGTAGTTGGCAACCGTTGATCTCTGTTTTCCAACTCTTTCGCTCAGCAGTTCCTGCGTCAGCTTACACTCTTCAATAAGTCTCTGGAAACTTATAGCTACCTCCACAGCATCAAGATCTTCACGCTGAATATTTTCCACAAGAGCCAGCTCAAGCATTGCCTGGTCGTCAGCAGTCCTGATATATGCCGGAACGTGAGACAATCCTGCAAGCCTCGCTGCCCTGAGACGCCGTTCACCTGCAATGAGCTGGAAACGGCCACCTGCTGTTTCCCTGACAGTAAGAGGCTGAACAATACCCAGTTTTTTTATTGACGCAGCAAGTTCTTCGAGCGCCTGTTGATCAAAGGTAGTCCGGGGTTGAAAAGGATTTCCATCAATCGAATCAACCGAAATATCCTGGTTTGCTTCCACTTTTCTTTCAAGTATTTCTTTTTCAACTCCATCTATCAAAGCGCCCAGTCCACGACCTAATGCATTCTTTTTTGTCATATCCGTTACTTTTTAGGTTGTATGCCAGGATGATTAAACCTGGTTAACTCTGGCCTCCTGTTTTTCCAGCACCTCTTTGGCAAGATTGAGGTAATTGACTGTACCTCTCGATTCAGCATCATACAGAATGGCAGGCTGCCCAAAGCTTGGAGCCTCTGACAATTTAACATTCCGCTGGATAATTGTATTAAAAACCATCTGCTGAAAATGCTTGTTTACCTCTTCAGCAACCTGGTTTGACAGCCTTAACCGTGAATCGAACATAGTCAGAAGAAATCCTTCAATTTCGAGCTCTTTATTCAGGTTATTCTGTATTATTTTTATAGTATTAAGAAGCTTCCCCAACCCTTCCAGCGCAAAATATTCGCACTGAACAGGTATGATAACCGACTGGGAGGCTGTAAGCGCATTAACAGTAAGCAGACCTAGCGACGGAGAACAATCTATAAGGATATAATCATAATCGTCCCTGATCATTTTAAGAATATTTTTAAGTATCTTTTCCCTTTCCGGCCGGTCAAGCATTTCAATTTCTGCACCTACCAGGTCTATATTTGAAGGCATCAGGGAGAGATTTTCAACCTCGCAACTAAGGATAGCTTCACGGGGATCTTTACTGTCGATAAGGCAATCATAAATAGTACTCCTGATCTGACGAGTGTCAACTCCAATTCCTGATGTTGCATTCGCCTGAGGATCTGCATCAACTATAAGCACTTTTTTCTCCAGTGCAGCCAGACTGGCTGCCAGGTTGATCGCTGTAGTTGTTTTGCCCACGCCACCTTTCTGATTCGCTATCGCAATAATCCTTCCCATCTGATTTCCTTAAATTTTTAAATTAATATCGAGTTTCAAATTTACTATTTAATGAACCACTGCCTCCGGAAGTAAAAGAGGTAATTGTAAACATTTTTTTTGTGGTTTTCAACATCTTATTAACATGGCGTTTTACCCGATAAATTCATATCTCATTGATATATTGAAACTTATTAGTTTTATCCTGTTAGTGCAAAAACAATTCTTTTTCGCTTAAAAGCATTAATTCACAGTTTTATTTACATCTTTACACATCATAAATATCTCATGGAAATGACAATAAATCCGATTCATAACGATTGGTATGCCATTGTGAATCCAAATGCCGGCAATGGAAAAGGGAAAAAAGACTGGGAGAGGATCTCTGGTCTTCTTGCCAGAGCAGATATTCATGTTAAACCCACATTCACCGAAAAAAAGGGTCATGCTATTGAAATAACCGGTAATGCAATCGGTTCAGGATTCAGGAGAATCCTCACAGTGGGAGGAGATGGTACGCTGAATGAGGTCATTAACGGAATTTTTAGCCGGAATGAATGTCGGCCACATGAGGTTACTATCGGGCTGATACCTGTTGGAACCGGCAACGACTGGGGCCGGATGTTCGGTATTCCTCTGATTTATGAAGGAGCCGTTGATGTAATCAAAGAGAATAAGACAATGCCTCACGACGTTGGTGTAATAAAATATTTTAACGGAACCGAAGAGGGTAAAAGATTTTTCATCAACATAGCAGGTCTCGGATTCGAATCTATTGTGGTGAGAAAGACCAACAGGCAAAAAGACAAGGGCAGAAGCAATAATGCTATATATTTTTTTAACCTGCTGACAAGTCTGATCTCATACAGGAACATTGAAGCTGATATAATCATTGACGGGAAAAAGAGAACCTGCAAAGTCTTTTCAATTAATGTCGGCAACGGCCGTTATTGTGGCGGCGGTATGAGACAGACTCCTGCTGCAATGCCGGATGATGGTCTGCTGGATGTAACAGTTATAAAAGAGATGGGCAGGATCGAAATAATAAAAAGTCTTAATATGCTTTATGACGGGACTATCCTGAGTCATCCGAAAGTCGATGGCTACAGAACTGATAATCTGCGTGTTGAATCGAAAAATTTTTTATTTGCTGAAGCCGACGGTGAGTCACTTGGACATACTCCTGCAGAATTCAGTATAATCCCGGCCGGGATAAATGTTGTTTATGGTTCAAAGATTATTCAGTAACCCTTATCTCAAAAAGCTCTGGCCAGTTTTTTCCCGTCACATAAATCCTGTTATTCTCCCTGTCAAAAGCAATTCCATTTAAGACCTTTACACTCGTATCTGTATCCGGATCATTTAGTATTCCCTTAAGATCAATATATCCCAGCACCTTACCCGAAACAGGATCAATTCTTGCAATAAGGTCCGTCATCCAGATATTGGCCCATATTTCTCCGTTTATATACTCAAGCTCATTGAGCTGATCAACTTTCTTTTCATTATCATATACTTCAAGCCTTGACACAACTGTAAACATCTCAGGTTCAAAGAAGTATAAAGCATTTGTGCCGTCACTCATGACGATATGGTCATCTATAGTTGTCAGACCCCAGCCCTGCGTCTGATAATAGATCTTATTTATCTGCTTAAAAGTTGATTTTT
>CAZGKI010000006.1:98246-117099 GCA_964526345.1 uncultured Rikenellaceae bacterium | reverse complement strand
AATCCCCCCGGCTTCGTTTTAGTTAAATCACATAGCGCCGGCTTCGCGGCGCATGGTGTATTATTCTCCACGATTGTTCTGACAGGCCTTAATGTCTTAATATGACCTGTGTTATGATACCTAAGACATACAGCATCCAGTAGAGATGTTAAAAAAGATTAAACAGTTCATTTTCATTGTGCGATAAATCATTTTGCTTTTATAATAAAGCTGGTTTCTTTATATTGCGGATGTTGTTGACCTGTTTGTTCCGATATGGCGAATATCTTATTGTCACTGGCTACTAAATAAGTATGACCTGACAGTAGTATCTTTAGCAGGTAATTTTGACAGATTTTAATATAAAAACAATTGTTGCCACTTAATATAGGCAGGAAGCTGATACCGGGGATTGTAATAATAATCTTTGCAGCCCTTCTTTTCTGGTGGCTCACCGGTGATCATTATCCTTCGAAAGTTATATTGCGGGTTCCAGGTATGGACAACAGGCCTGCAATAGAACCAAGATCCGACAGTGTGATAATCGGTGAATTCTTTGATACTCTTAACAATTTCGACGGGATGGTTCCCGGCAGCTGGCCACGATTCAGGGGAGTAAACTTCGATAATATAAGTGTTGATACAATCCCTCTGGCTGAGTCGTGGGATTCATCAGGACCGCCTGTATTATGGAAGGTTACGCTGGGAGAAGGCTATGCCGGTCCTGCTGTAAATAACGGAAGAGTATATATTATGGATTACAATGAAAGGAGAAAAGCTGATATGCTCCGTTGTTTTTCTCTTAAATCAGGCATCGAGCTCTGGCGCCGGTGGTATTACGTCGATCTGAAAAGGAATCATGGTTACTCCCGCACCATCCCCGCTGTAACCGATAAATACCTGGTATCTATTGGCCCCAGGGCGCACGTTATGTGTCTTGATCCCTTTACCGGTAAACTTTTCTGGAGTCTGGATCTTGAAAAGGAATATGGCATACCCGGAACAGTCAAGGGAAGGATCACACCCGATTTTTATACCGGCCAGTGTCCGTTGATAGATAATGATGTTGCTGTATTGGCTCCGGGAGGCAAAGCTCTCATGACAGGTATTGATTGTGCAACGGGAAAAGTATTATGGAGGACTCCGAACCCTGATTCACTGAGGATGTCACACTGCTCTATCATGCCAATGATCATACATGGGAAAAAGATGTATGTTTATAATGCTATCGGAGGCGTCTGCGGCATCTCAGCAGAAGGAGATGACACCGGTAAGTTACTCTGGCTGACAACAAGATGGAGCCCGGCAACAGTGGCTGCTTCTCCCCTTTTTATCGGGAATGATGAGATAGCTGTTTTTGGAAGCTATGGTGCAGGAGGAGCAAAAATTAAGATTAATTTTGACGGAACAACATATTCTGCTGTAGTTATGGAATCACATAAAGCAACGGAAGGGTTGTCAAGCGATCAACAGACACCTGTGCTGAAAGATAATTTTATATGGACAGTCATGCCGGAAAATGCCGGACCTCTTAAAAAGCAGCTTGTATGCTATAATAAAAACGATCTGCGTAATCCGGTCTGGACAAGTGGAAAAGAAAACAGATTTGGCAGGGGCCTGGGGCCATATATAATGAGAGGAGATATATTGTTTCTCCTGGATGATGATGCTAATTTATTTATGTTTAAGCTCGAAGGAGCCGGAGCTGTATTATTGTCTAAACACAGGATAATTGAAGGTATGGAAGCCTGGGGACCAATGGCTCTGGCTAGTAATTATCTCATTATGAGAGATTCACGAAATTTACTTTGTCTTTATGTTGGTAAAAAAGATCTGTCATGAACAAGAAGTACATTGCACTGATTTCCCTGCTGGTAATATTAACCTTCATAGGTTATATTGTTTACGATACAATAACTGAGAAGAGTGAAGCGTCTGCTGAATTAATCGTTACTGAGCCTTCCTACCCCGATATGTGGAAGGTATCAGGAGAGCTGGATTGTACAGACGGCCACCTTACTTCAGTTACTGTCAGTGAGGATAGCATGGTATACCTGAGTGGTGACTCCTTTGTATCCTGCTTTAATAATGACCTTACAAAAAAATGGTCATTGAAAACACCTGCGAAGATAACCTCTCTTGCCGTTTATAGAGATACCATCTACGCCACGACGATAGAAAATATTCTTCTGATCGGAACAGATGGTAAAATAAAATCCGAATGGGGTCCTTATGAAGCAAACAGCATTATTACTTCGATAACTGCGGATGATAATTTTGTGGCCATTGCTGATGCCGGCAACAAGATGGTCTTTATTCTTGGTAAAGGCGGTGAGGTTAAAGCTATGATCGGCCAGGGCGATCGCAAATTTATCATTCCAAGCCCCTATTTCGATGTAGCGCTCTTTGGGAAAAATACCATTTATATTGCAAATACCGGGTACCGCAGGATTGAAACATGGACCACCGATGGAAGGTATATTGAAGCTTTTGGAGAACCCGGTTCTGCTCCCGGTGCATTTTGCGGATGTTGTAATCCTGCTCATTTTGCGGTGATACCTCAGGGATTCATTACTGCAGAAAAAGGGATAAACAGGATTAAGATCACAGACCCCGATGGCAAGTTTATTGAATTTGTCTCTGCCGAGAACAAGTTCACACCTTCTATTCCCCTTGATATTGCATCAGTTGACGGAAAAACTATCTATGCAGCCAATCCTGCAGACTCGAAGTTGTATGTTTATAACCGAAAATAGAAAGGTTTTACTTATGAATAGAAATAGTTTTCTAAAAACAGTAATAAAATATATCCTCTCCGCATTGCTGGCATTTATAGCGCTGGCACTTGGAACAAAAGTTGTTACCGGAGCAAACTGTTCATCCTGCGCGGGGAAAGGAATATGTTCAGGTGAATCTGATTGTATCAAGTATCTGAAATAATATGGCAGAGGACAAAAATAAATATCAATCCCGACGGGATTTTGTTAGCAAGGCAGGGAAATTTCTGGTTTTCGCACCATTTGTTGCACTGCCTGTTCTGCTGGCAAAAAAGACTACCACATCAGGATATGTTTGGCAGATAGATCCTTTTAAATGCACACAATGTGGCCAATGCAAGACAAACTGTGTTCTTACGCCATCTGCTTCAAAGTGTGTTCATGCTTTTGTCATGTGCGGCTACTGCGACCTATGCGGAGCATATCTGCGACAGGGCGTAAAGACGATCAGCACAGGAGCTGAAAATCAACAGTGCCCCACGGGAGCTATAACAAGGAGATTTGTCGAAGAGCCCTATTTCGAGTATACCATTAACCATGACCTTTGTGACGGATGTGCAAAATGTGTCAAGGGATGTGCAGATTTCGGGAATGGCTCGCTCTATATGCAGATTCAGCAGGATCTTTGTGTCAACTGTAATGACTGTTCAATTGCCAGGAACTGTCCGTCGAATGCTATATCCAGGGTGCCGGCAGACCACCAGTATATCCCAAAAGATAAGAAGAACCCCCTTCCCGACCTTCCCCCAGGGGGGAAGGGATGATTACTTTATTATTTCCCCCTTGGGGGAAAAGAAAAGGGGGTGAGAATAATAAGTAACTAATTAATAATAAATGCTATACAAAATTTGGATTGAGAATTGAAAAAACGCATCCCATATATAATCTTAACCCTCCTTTTGCTCTGGCACACGATACTGTTTGCCCAGGACAGGTTTCCGAGGCCGGAATTTGAGTCGGGCTATACATATCCGACGAACCAGATGCCTCTGCAGCGATCAGTTACCTGGGAATACATTGATGTTGCTGTACTGATCGGAGCACTTTCCATGACAACCTGGCTTGCATTGAAGCGGCGCTCACGCCAGGGTCTCATCTGGATGTCAGTATTCTCGCTTGGTTACTTTGGATTTTTCCGTGAGGGGTGTATTTGTGCTGTCGGTTCGGTTCAGAATGTATCGCTGGCATTATTTAATACCGGATATTCAATACCGCTGACGGCTCTTTTTTTCTTCCTGATACCACTGATTTTTGCGCTTGCCTATGGACGGGTTTTCTGTGCAGGCGTGTGCCCTTTTGGCGCAATACAGGAGCTTACCGGCATTAAACCGGTAAAGCTTCCCAAAGCTGTTGAATCTGTGATGGCTGCAATACCTTTTATCTACCTGGCGGCAGCTGTACTCTTTTCAGCTTTGAACAGTCAGTTCCTAATTTGCAGGTATGATCCTTTTGTAGGCATTTTCAGGCTGGATGCGCCATATACAATGATAGTATTCGGAATACTGCTGCTTTTAGCCGGGATCTTCATTAACAGGCCATATTGCAGGTATTTATGCCCTTACGGAGTTCTTCTGAATATCTTTTCTAGATTTGCAGGCAGGCACCTTACCATCACTCCTGCTGAATGTACAAACTGCCGGCTCTGCGAAGATGTATGTCCCTATGATGCGATCCTTCCGTCTGAGATGGTACAGGAAAGAGAGGAACCTGCAAAATCGAGAAAAAGATTCCTGGCGTATTTACTTCTTGTGCCGGTATTTGCTGCTGCCGGAGGACTGGTCCTCTATAATCTTTCACCCGCTCTTGCAAAAGTCAACAGGCAGGTGCGACTGGCAAATGAGATAAGAGTGGAAAAAGAGACAGGTGTTCAGGCGACATCCAAAGATGCAGCAGCTTTCAAAGAAGCCGGAAAGACTGAAAATGAACTTTTTGCTGAAGAATCAATGATAATTGCCAGGTTCCGGAAAGCCTCACCATGGGCGGGTATCTTTCTCGGGCTTTCCCTCGGCTTCAGCATGGTATCTCTTACAGTAAGACGCAATCGTACAGAATATAAACCACACCAGGGCAAATGCTATAGTTGCGGCAGGTGTTTTAAATATTGCCCTGTAGAAGCCAAAACTTAACTCAAGTGATGATCAAGTTTTCAGAAAAAGATATAAAAACTATAAGAGGTATAAGCCAGGCAGCCGGTATCTTTACAGTAATCGTTGCATTACTGATGATTTTCAGCCTTGTTCAGCTAAAGACCATCAATCCTCTGGATAACCCCGCCTTACTGGCTGTCAAGGAGCAGTACGACAAGGATCCTGAACATGCCGGTAATGCTGAGCAGGTGAGAGCAATGGATCTCATGGCAAGAAAAGCATACTTTGCCACACGGCGCCAGGTTGAAACAGGATCATATCTTTTGCTGGCTGGTGCCATCATTTTTATTTTTTGCCAGAGACTTATTGAAGGGAACGAAAAAAGCATGCCGGAAATACCAGGTGTTAAAACCGGGCAGGTGTCTGCCCATGCCAGGAGCAGGAAGTATATTCTGGCGTCCGCATCAGTACTGACAATTGCTGCAGTTGTAGCCTCCTTTTTACTCCGGAGCGATTTGCCGGATCTAAATGCCGGCACATTTGTAAAAAATGAAAAAACAAAGGCGAATAGTAAAAAAGCGACCTTTAAACCTGATAAGACCGATTATCCTTTTTTCCGTGGTCAGGACAGCCATGGTATTGCCGGGGGTACAGGTTATCCTGTTCAATGGAATGGAGAAGCCGGTGAAAATATTAAATGGAAAACGGTTATACCTGAAAAAGGAAAAAGCACACCAGTTATATGGGATGACAAGATATTTATAACCGGAGCTGAAGGGACAAATTGTAAAGTTATCTGCATCGACAAAAAGAATGGCGAAAGATTATGGAGCGCTTCTGCCTCAGGAATTGAAGGAGAACCCTCAGAAATGCCGGAGATGGACCAGGAAGCTGGTCTGGCTGTTCCAACAGCAGCAACTGACGGGAAAGTGGTCTGTGCAATTTTTGCAAACGGAAACCTTATATGCCTCGATATGAATGGAAATAAGAAATGGGCCAAAAACCTTGGTCTTCCAAAAAGCGTATATGGGTTTTCATCTTCACTGGTTATATATGAGAATCTTCTTTTAGTAAAATATGATGCTGATACAAAAATATCACTTATGGGCTTTGACATTGAGTCAGGTTCCATGAAATGGGAAACCATAAGGCAGGGACGCCCTACCTGGTCCTCACCTGTCATTGCTTATTTTAACGGGGAACCACAGGTAGTTATCAACGGAAATCCTGAAGTTTCTGCGTATGATCCAATAACCGGGAAATCATTATGGGCAGTTGAATGTATGAGCGGAGATGTTGCACCTTCAGTTGCGGTAAACTCCACAATGGCTTATGCAGTAACTGATTATGCAAAACTTGTGGCTATTAACCCGGAACCCGCACCTGCTATAATATGGGAAGATAACTCCTATACACCTGATGTGTCAAGTCCTGTTGCCACGGATGATTTTCTTTTTGTGTCAACAGGAAACGGCGACGTAGTTTGCTATGATGCTGCAAAGGGCGACACACTGTGGACACGTTATTATATGGATCAGTTTTATGCTTCACCGGTTATCGCAGGTGATATGGTATATTTTCTCGATCGCAGCGGCTTAATGCATATTGTGAAGGCCGACGGGAAATATGAGCTTATTGCAGAATCACCGATTGGCGAACCTTGTGATTGTACTCCTTCATTCTCAGATAAATGCATCTATTTAAGAACAAAGAATAACCTTTATTGTATATCAAAAAATTGAAAAACAAAGAAAGTAATATATTGACTGAGAACTGCAGCGATTGCCATCCTCTTGATGTTGAGACTGTTAAAACAACAGTGGAGGAAGTGGTACACGAAACGGGAAGAGAAAAAGATAAGGTGATCATGATATTGCAGGAGGTGCAGAAGAGACTTAATTACCTTCCTTCTGAAGCTTTAAAGCAGATATGCGGGATCACGGATATTACTCCCGGCCAGATCTCGGGTGTTTCGACTTTCTATTCACAGTTCCGTCACCTTCCTGTTGGCAGGCACATAATTAAAATATGCGCGGGCACGGCATGTCATGTTAAAGGTTCTCAGCTTATCTCAGAGGCTTTCAGAAGAGTTCTTAAAATTGATGAGACCAGAAACCTTTCTTCTGATGAGCTCTTTTCGATTGAGGAAGTTGCATGCCTTGGCTGTTGTACCCTGGCTCCCGTGGTCCAAATCGATGGAAAGACCTACGGGCATGTAAAGACCACGCAGACAGAAGCAATAATTAATGACTTTCTCAGGTTCCACGACAAGGATCATTTTGTTAAAGACAGCGAAAAGGAAGAAGATTTTGATGCCGAAGTGAGAATCGGGCTGGGTTCATGCTGTGTTGCCGGAGGAAGCAAAGAAATATTATCGAGTCTTGTTGAGATAAAGGAAGGGTATGATCTGAATATTAAACTCAAGCCTGTTGGATGTGTCGGTGTTTGTAACCAGACCCCGCTGCTCGAAATAGTGACAAAGGGTAATAACAGTTCAAGATACACAAATGTACGAAAAGAACAGGTTGAGGAGATACTTCTTAAGCATGTGTCGCCCAGATCATTAAACAAAAGACTTAAATTTAAGATTAACGACCTGGCCGACACATTTATTTCAGATGAGAGGCTTTTCAGTCCGGTAAATATTTCAGGCGAACAAAGAGAAAAATACCTTAATAACTTCCTGAGTCACCAGGTCCATATTGCTACACTGAACAGCGGTATTCTTTCGCCTGACTCAATCGAAGAATATACTTTACTTGGTGGATTTGAAGCTTTCAGAAAATCTGTATTTCAGCTCGTGCCTGAAAAGATAATTGAACAGATAACCATAAGCAGGTTAAGGGGACGAGGAGGCGCCGGATTCATGACCGGTCATAAATGGAGTATTTCCGCACAGGCTCCGGGAAATTATAAATATGTTGTTTGTAACGGAGATGAAGGAGATCCCGGCGCTTTTATGGACAGGATGCTGCTTGAGTCATTTCCATATAGAGTGATTGAAGGTATGCTTATCGCCGGGTATGCAACCGGGGCCAGTGAAGGTATTTTCTATATAAGAGCAGAGTATCCCCTGGCAGTATCGCGTGTCAGACATGCTTTGACAGAGTGTTATAAGAGTGGATTAATTGGTCAAAACATCCTTGGTTCATCATTTTCGTTCGAAACTCGCATTTTTGAGGGTGCAGGAGCATTTGTCTGCGGTGAGGAGACAGCTCTAATCGCTTCACTGGAAGGAAGGCGCGGAATGCCTCATTTCAGGCCTCCATATCCTGCAGTAAAAGGTTTCAGGGATAAGCCAACAGTTGTCAATAATGTTGAAACACTATCGCTGGTGCCATGGATAATAAATAACGGGCCGGAGGCATTTTCATCGATTGGAACAGAAAAAAGTAAGGGTACCAAGGTCTTTGCGCTTGCAGGAAAGATCTCCAGAGGAGGACTTATAGAAGTACCAATGGGCGCTACCATAAGGGATATTATAGATAATATTGGAGATGGTGTCTCCGAAGGACGGACCTTTAAAGCTGTTCTGATTGGCGGTCCTTCCGGTGGATGTATTCCTGCAAGTATGGCTGACACACCAATTGATTATGAGGAGCTTATGAAGATGGGCGCAATGATGGGTTCGGGAGGTCTTGTGGTCCTCGACGATACCGATTGCATGGTCGATATAGCAAAATATTTCCTTTCATTCACACACAGCCAGTCGTGCGGCAAATGTACGTTCTGCAGGATCGGCACAAAACAAATGCTGAATATAATTACAGGATTGAGTGAAGGAAAAGCGGCTCTATCTGAGATAGATGAACTTGAAGCCTTATGCAAAGATGTTATAAATGGCAGCCTGTGCGGTCTTGGCAAAACTGCTCCAAACCCGGTACTAACCGGACTCAAATATTTCAGGAAAGAATATGAGGCCCATGCCCATGGCATTTGTCCTGCAAAAAGATGCAGACAGCTGATCAGATATAATATTACTGATAAATGTAACGGCTGTACAAAATGCTTCCAGGAGTGTCCTGTAAATGCCATATCATTCAAGCCTTATGAGAAGCATGAAATAGACCAGGAACTGTGTACAAAGTGCGATAACTGCAGGGTTGTTTGTCCTGAAGATGCAGTTGAAATAGTTAATATACATGATGAGGATCAAAATTAACAATATCGTAGCAGAAGCCGAAAGTGGTCAGACTATCCTGGAAGTTGCCGGAAAGTATGGAATAGCTATTCCAACTCTCTGCCATAAAGATGGTACTGAACACTATTCTTCATGTATGGTATGTATGGTAAAAGACAATAAAACAAATGGTTATATACCATCATGTACAGCAATGGTGCAGGATGGTATGGATATTGATGCATCGGGGGACGAGGTTTTAATAATCCGAAAAAAAGCACTCGAATTATTGCTCTCTGAACACAGAGCTGAATGTGAGGCGCAATGCAGAGTTGTTTGTCCTGCAGGTTATAATATCCCCTTAATGAACAGGTTACTGGAATCAGGTAAGGCAAAAGAGGCGGTCAGCTTAACACTCTCTGAAACAGGACCTGATAAGCTGAGATGTTATGATTGCCCGGGTTATTGCGAAAATGCATGCAGAAGAAAAAAGATTGACCTGCCGGTATCTATTCGTAATATCAAAATCTTCCTGTATGAAAGTAATACCAGAGGTGATAATTCAGAAAAAGCTAAATATCAGCATAATATAACAAATAATAATACTTCGGTTGTGGATAATTATATCCTGAAAAAAAGGTTTTCGTCCCGGATCGGAAGGCTCGAAGATGACGAAATAAATGAGTGGCTGAAAGAGTGCAACGGGGAGATAAAACGGTATCGCGATATAGCAGATTTTGAATGTGCAGGACTTGAAGCAGCCAGCTGCATGCATTGCGATTGCAGGGCTGCAGATAATTGCAGGTTGAGGGACCTGGCAGAAGAGTATGGCGTTAAAGATCCAAAAGGAAAGCTGATCAATGCTCCGATACAGAAAAAGATCAACAGCAGAAGTGGCCTGATTTTTGAAAATGCTAAATGCATAAAATGCGGACTCTGTGTAAGGATATGTGAAGATGATGCAGCTTCCCCTGCCCTCTGCTTCATTTACAGGGGCTTTATCTCGATTATCTCGGAACCGCTTACCAGAGAATTCGATGATATTCTTCCTGATATAGCTCAGAAATGTATAGATATTTGTCCCACAGGGGCATTGGGCAGGATTAAGTGAATTATAAGGAGTTGATATTTAGACTTATGAGAGTGAACTATTTATATTTAAGCTACCCCCATCCCGGCCTTCCCCCACGGGGGGGACCGACCGACAAGAAAACAGCCCTTTGGCTGTTTTCAGGGAGGGGCCAGGTTGAGCGATGGCCTACGCGGCAAACTGGCTCCTTCGCTAAAATTGCCCACCGGGCAATTTTTAAACGCTCGGCCCTCCCCTTGGGGAGCCTGTCCCGCCTTGGCGGGAAAACGGGAAAGGGGGTTATAAAAAAAATAATCTTTTTGAGACAGATTTTGCTTCTACTATCATGTCTTCTTATACATAGAGCAACCTATGCCCAGTCTCCTGATATGAGCTGGCCTCTTTTCCGCGGGAATAGCGACCTGGCGGGATGTATAAGCTTTGAGATCCCATCTTCTCCGGCTTTATTATGGAGCCTCACCACAGAAGAAAACACAAAATCTTCCCCTGTGGTAAGCAATAATATGATATTTTTCGGAACAGACAAGGGAACACTCTATGCTGCTGGTACTGACGGTAAAGTTAAATGGAAGCATACATCAGACGACCCTGTTGAAGCTCCTCCCCTTGTTTACGATAATAAGGTCATGGCAGGATCGTCGGAAGGAGTCTTTATGGCATATAATGAACTCAATGGTCAGAAGGTATGGTCATATCGTGCAGACAACCAGATTGTTGGCTCCGCAAATATCTGGCAGTCAGGAAATAAAGCAAGAATAATCTTCGGAAGCTATGATTATTACCTCCATTGTATCGACCCGTCAACCGGCAAATTATTATGGAAGCTTGAAACAGAAAACTATGTTAACGGCACCCCTGCTCTTACAGGAAATAAAATAGTTTTTGGCGGCTGTGACGGAATGATAAGAGTTGTCGATCCTCTTAGCGGAAAGGAACAAGATACTGCCGACATCGGAGTTTACATTGCCGCCTCTCCTGCCCTTTATAACGGAAAAGCATATTTCGGCGATTATGATGGCAACTTTTATTGCCTTGACCTCCAGACAAAGAAAATAACATGGAAAGTCCCTGCCGGTGAAAAGTCGGGTGCAATCCTTGGGATACCTGCTGCCGGTTATAATTATGTGGTAATTGGTAACGAAGATAAATATTTGTATTGCTATGATGCCGCTAATGGTAAGCTGATCTGGAAGTACAGGACAAACGGGCGCATAACCGGATCTGCCGTTATTACTCCCTCAAAAGTAGTTTTTGGCAGCACCGATGGCTATATTTATCTGCTGAATCTGACAGACGGGAAAAAACTATGGAGTTTTAATACCGGGGCTTCGGTAAGCAGTTCAGCTGCTGTTACCCGGGACAGGTTTTATTTCCTGACAGAAGATGGAAGACTCCTTGCTTTTGGAAACAAGAATTAATGAAATAGAATTATACCTCTGCGGTCCTCTGTGATGTCTCTCTGTGGTACTGTGTAATTTTTATTTGTTACACAGAGGTGCACAGAGGATACACAGAGCTTCACAGAGAAAGAAATACATGAAAGTAGTATATTTAATAACAGGTTCAGGAGGTTCATTTTATTGCGGTAACTGTTACCGCGATATGTTATATCTTAAAGCTATCCGTAAAATGGAAGGAAACACGGCAACCGCTATTCCCCTTTACCTGCCGCCCGATATTACAACAAAGGAAGAAGGACTCGACACCCATGTGTTCTTTGGCGCTATTTCTATGTTTCTGCGCGAAAAAGTACGTTTTCTCAGGAACATGCCAGTTTTCCTTGAAAAGTTTTTTGATGCAGCTCCTTTTCTGAAACTTGCTTCCCACCAGGCAGGAACCACCAGGACTGAAGGTCTCGAGGATCTTACACTGAATATGATAAGCGGAGACAACGCTTTCCGGAAGGATGAGGTCGACAGGCTGGTCAGGTACCTCGTTAAGAGCGATAAGCCTGATATTATTCATCTTTCGAACGCACTTATAATCGGTCTTGCCCGCCAGCTGAAGAAAAGACTTAATGTAAAGATCGTGTGCTCCCTGCTTAATGAAGATGACTGGATTGAAGATATGGTTGAGCCCTATAAGGGAAAAGCGTGGAACATGATCTCCCGTGAAGCGGTGAATGTTGATGCTTTTATCACGCCCAGCACCTATTACAGGGACTTATTTATTAAAAAAACAGGTGTCCCCGGTTCAAATATATCTGTTGTACCACTTGGTTTTGAACCTGAAACTGATGAAATCCCAAAGCAGGGGCCTCATCCTCCCGCAATCGGCTATTTTAACAGGGTTAGTTATCATAACGGCTTTGATAAGCTGGCTGATGCTTTTATTGACCTCAAAAATAAAAACATGTTACCCGGGCTCACCTTAAATGTCTGTGGTGGATATACCGGCGATGATAAGCCTTTTATTGCTCAACAGATTGAGAAGATAAGGGAACATGGATATCAGAAAAGCATAAAGATCTATCCGGAGTTTCATGGAAATAAAAAGCTTGAATTTTTCAGGAATGTTGATGTTATTAGTGTTCCTGTAAGAAAATATGACGGTTATGGCTTGTATATTCTTGAGGCGAACAGCTCCGGTGTGCCTGTTGTGCAACCTGCAACAGGCGGTTTCCCTGAAATAATAAAAATAACAGGCGGCGGTGTCACCTATTTGCCCGACAGTGTTGAAAAGCTCTCTGACGAGTTATACAGAATGCTGACAGATAATAATTTAAGATCAGAGCTTGGCAGAAAAGGATGTGCAGGCGTAAGGAGTGAATTATCTCTTGAAAAAATGTCGCTCGGCTTATCGAATGTTTATATGAAGATTAATTTTTAAATTGAAAAAAACGGTTGTATGCTGATAAAACTTGAAAAAATCTCAAAATCTTTTATCCAGAGAGGCCTGGTGCTGGATAACCTTAGCCTTGAAGTTGAAGGAGGTGAATCCATTGCAATAACAGGACCTTCCGGTTCAGGAAAAACAACTTTGATGAATCTAATTGGCTCTATGGACAGGCCCGATTCCGGGGATATTTTGTTTGAAGAGAGATCTATTCTCAACCTGAGTCAGGATGAATCGGCCATGTACAGGAACAAAAATATCGGATTTGTCTTCCAGGATCACCTGCTGCTTCCCCACCTGACAATCATGGAGAACATTCTCCTTCCGCTGTTTGCTTTCAGATTAGCGCATTCCGAATATCTTGTAAAACAGGAGTTTGTGAAATTATTAACAATTAGAACAGGCATTTCAGAAATAACCGGGAAATACCCCTTCCAGATTTCCGGTGGTGAAGCTCAGAGAGCAACACTTGTCAGAGCTCTGATAAATAAACCTTCTCTGCTTTTAGCTGATGAACCAACAGGATCGCTTGATGCAAAAAATGCTGATCTTCTCGGTGATCTGCTTGTTGAAATGAATAATGAATTCAACATTACACTTATAACTGTTACACACTCACCTGCTCTAGCTTCAAAAATGAATAATCATTTCAGGCTCGAAGAGGGCAGGCTGGTAAGCTGAGTGAAAATTCTTAGTCAATGAATTCTTTTCTTATAAAAAACATCGGAAAGTCTGTTCTGTTTTACAGGAAAGAGGCTTTAAACCAGGTAATTGTTGTTGCACTTCTTTCTGCAATTATCACAGCATGCCTTTTTACCGGGTCATCTGTCAGGAGCAGTCTCAAAACAAGTGCTTTACAAAGACTTGGCAATGTTGATATTGTAATAAGTTCAGGAAGCCGGTATTTTGATGCTTCGCTCCGGGGAAAAATATCAGACAGGACAGGTGACAGATGTGTATCATTTCTTGCGGCGGATGGTTATTGTCAGAACCTGGCTACGGGTGTTACTGCTTTAAACATAAAGATCTCAGGAGTTACTAATGATTTCTTCAGACTCCAGGGGAATGATTCTGTCATTTTGAAGCCAGGGACAGTGGCAATTAATGAAAACCTGGCTCGTCATCTTGGGATCAAAAAGGGAGATGATATAATAATACGATTCAAAAATATTGATCCTGTCCCGGCAAGTGCGCCATTTTCGCCATCAGAAAGAAATAATGGTTCAAGAGTGATGAAAGTAGAAAGCATCCTTTCTCCAGGCCAGGGTGGAAATTTTTCTCTCGCTGTCAGCCAGATTATCCCGATGAATCTGTTCATTAATATTTCTGACCTTGAAAGCAGCTCAGGTAAAACATACAGGGCCAACAGGATGCTTATACAGAACAGGAACAAGGAAACTGAAAGTTCTTTCAACAGGCTTTTATCGGAAGTAATATCTCCATCAGATATAGGGCTTACTTTAAGAAAATCTGCAAAAACGGGTGAGACTGAACTTATATCTGACAGGATCTTTCTTGACAGTACCACTGTCACAACTGTCTTAACCCGGATCCCTTCTGCATATCCCCTTATAACATATCTTGCCAACAGCTTAAGCACCAGGGGAAAATCAACCCCCTACTCTTTTGTTACTGCTCTACCTGCGCAGGTGCTTCCGGGGATCCGCGATGATGACATTATTATTAACAGGTGGCTTGCTGATGATCTTGGAGCAATCAGGGGAGATTCTCTGTATATGACATGGTACAGACCTGCTCCGGGACACCACCTTGATGAAGAAATGAGGTATTTTATAATAAAAGACATTGTCGCTAACGACACAAAATATGAAGATCCGTCGTATATGCCGGATTTTCCGGGAATTTCCGGGAGTACTTCCTGCTCCTCATGGGATGCAGGAGTTCCGGTTTCACTCGACAGGATCAGGAAGAAAGATGAAGATTACTGGAATAAATATAAAGGCACTCCCAAAGCTTTTATCAGTTATGCAACAGGAAAGAGACTCTGGGGAAATAATTTCGGGACTGCATCTGCCCTAAGATTTCCGGAAGCTCTTCAACCTGAAAAAATCTCAGAATTGCTTACAGGTTCTTTTGATCCTGCCAGGGCAGGATTTACAATTACAGACATGAGGCAAAAGGCTGAAAAATCCGCCACCGATGGAATTGATTTCAGTTCACTTTTCCTTAGCCTGGGAATCTTTATAATAGTCTCCTGCATGATTCTGTTATCATTAACTGTATCAATGTTCTTTGAAACAAGAAAAGAAAGGGTTAAAACTTTATATGCTATAGGTTTCAGGAACAGATCGATAAGAAGATTGCTATTTCTTGAAACTGTTTTATTATCCGTTTCGGGCGCTTTACCCGGGGTTTTTGCAGGTTATCTGGTTAATACATTAATTATTAAAGCATTAAATACAGTCTGGGCAGGGGCTGTTCAGACAAATACTCTTGTCCCTGTATTCAGTCTCACGCCTGTTCTTGCAGGTTTTATTACTACCCTTATTATTACATCGATACTTTTTACATTCAGGATAAGGAAATTCCTCAGGAAGCTTGGCGAGAGTGAAACAGGTGAACTTAAACTGCACTCAGGCAAGATAAACCTGGTCTTCCTGGTCATATCAGGTATTATATCCACGGTAACTATAGCTACATCAATGCTGATGCAAGACAGCCCGATAATGCTTTCATTTTCAGGAGGATCGTTATTGTTTGTAACATTTATACTCTTGTTGAGGCAGTACTACCTTGCCCCGGGAAGAGTATCAGAGCCTGGTGAGTCGGTGAGGTTCTTCAGTTCCAGAAAGTATTATTCATTTAACCCGTCTCATGCCCTTATGCCGGTAATATTCATTGCAGCCGGAATTTTTGCTGTAATAATTACGGGCGCCAACAGGCAGGTGATAAGCAAAAAAATGCTTCTGCCGTCGGGAGGAACCGGTGGATACCTTTTATGGGCAGAAGTAGCTGTACCTGTGAAGGCAGATCTCAACACATCTGCAGGAAGAAGCGAATTCGGACTCGATGAAGAGAAGCTGAAGGATCTGCAGTTTATACAATTCAAAAGGTTACAGGGTGATGATGCAAGCTGCCTGAACCTGAACCATGTATCCACTCCCCCGCTGCTCGGGGTAAATCCTTCTCCATTTATAAAAAACGGTTCATTTTCTTTTGCCTCAAAAATAAAAGAGCACCCGGCTACGAATGAATGGGAGTTTCTCAACGACAATCCTGCCGGTAATACAATTTTTGGAATGGCTGATCAGACAGTCCTGGAGTGGGGTTTAAAGATAAAAACCGGTGATACCCTGAAATACAGGGCCGAAAACGGTCAGCCTTTAAATATTGTCATATGTGCCGGATTAAAATCATCCGTTTTCCAGGGTTATCTGTTAATCGGTGAAAATAATTTCAATAAATATTTCCCTTCAGTTCCCGGGAGCTCAATTTATCTTATAAATGGAAAGCCTGAATTATCAGATTATTACAGAGAAACAATCAGCGAACGATTTTCCGGTTATGGAATGAGTGTAGAACCTGCATCACAGAAGCTGGCATCATTTTTCAGGGTTACCAACACCTACCTGGATGTTTTTACCGTATTTGGTGCCCTGGGAATGGTTCTGGGCGTGGCGGGTCTTGGTATAATACTTCTAAGGAACTTTAACCGAAGGAAAAAGGAATTTGCTTTGATGATAGCTACCGGATATTCTCTTAACAGGATAAGAAATAACATTTTAAGAGACGAAATAATTATCTTGTTCTGGGGAATTATTACAGGTGTGGCTTCAGCATTTACTTCAACATGGCCGTCATTAAAAAGCGGTACAGATATGTCCTGGAGCATCATTATAATTATGATCCTGGCAATTCTGATAACAGGATTATCTGCTATTATGCTCTCTTTAAGAAGTGTGGGAAAGAGATCACTGGTCTCCCAACTGAGACAGGAGTAGTTTCACTTTTTACCGGCTGCAATAAGATAATGCTGTGTTCTGAAGAAAATAATTCCATCAGTGATTGCGGGTGCCGTCATGCAAATATCATTTAACGGAATCTCTGCAAGCTGCTCAAATGTGTCCCCGTCCCTAATTACATAAATTGTTCCTTCTTCGTCGACAATATATATTCTGCCGTCTGAAGCCACTGGAGAAGCGATAAAGCTTTTTGTTTTACCAAGCTTGGCATTATATATCTCTTTACCTGTTAAAGGATCCAGGCAATTAACAACACCGTTCCAGTTAACATTATATAGTCTGTTGTGATAAAGTAGCAAAGTATGCATATATGAACCGCCTCTCTGTAAGCTCCATTGGACGTAATCATTTGAAGTTTCGCCGGAATTGAGAGTTATATCGCCCATAGCACTCTTCTTTACTGCTATTATCGGTGATGTACTTCCGTGAGCGCTGTTGAAATATACCAGGTCAGATCCTGTAATCGGTGATGGAATTGGAATATCGCCGCCTCCCGACATCCTCCAGACCTCTTTACCGGTGGTAAAATCATATCCTCCAAGATGCTTAAACCCGTTTACCACAATAACAGTTTTATCGCCATTTTTATAGATATTAGGAGTACACCAGCCGGGGTAATCATCTCTCTCCGTTTTCCATATTTCTTTGCCTGTAGCAGCCTCGAAGGCACCGACAAAAGAGTTTTCAAGAACATCACATTGTATAATGACAGCACCATTGTATATTACAGGGGAACTGGCAAATTCCCATTCTGCACCCGGCATTATAAAGAACACGGACTTCAGAACACCAAAATTCTTTTTCCAGAGAAGATTACCGTTCATATCGTAACAATAAAGTCCTTCTGAACCAAAGAAAGCGACAACATGTTTTCCGTCGGTTGCCACAGAAGTATTTGCATGTGTTGATTTCGGATGACGTTTCATGGCAGGTATCCCCTTGCACGAGGTTCTCTCCCAGATTAGATTACCTGTATTCTTATTGTAGCATAAAACCTTCCACTCGTGAACCGATGAATCTTTTACAGGCGTTACATTGCCGTAGATCCCAGGTTTATAACCTGCTTTGTCTGAATTACTTACAGCCGTTGTAATGAATAACTTGTCACCCCAGATAACAGGACTGGAGAGACCCAACCCGGGTATTTCATCTCTCCACAGGATATTTATCATTTTCTTTGGATCAAAATTATCCGGCAGGTTTGCATTATCCATAACACCTGATAACATATAACCACGGTAAGAAGGCCACTGACGTACAGGATCAACCTGGGCTGAAGCAGGAATTAACATATAAACTGAGAATAATATTACCAGAAAAGAAAAAGATTTTTTCATAGTTCTTAAAATTTGATTTTTAAACACTGACCTTGTAAAAGAGTATTTAAAAATATTTAAAAATTATCAGTATTAAATGGATAATATGTGAAATTAGAAGGGAATTCTTCGCTTCACTTCGTTACACTCAGAATGACAGATACTTGTGTTTTTAAGGAAGGGGTGGTTGGAGGCACAGCCTCCAACCACCCCTTCTTTCCCGTCAACTCTCTAAACGCTTGTCTTTCTGAGCGAAGCGAAGAATCTCCTTCTTTTAATCGGACAGTAATGTTAAAATATATTAATGTCATGTTCTGTGGAAGCGGATAAACATGTTGTTGATATTTTTTTATGATATTTCTGACCATTTAAACAAAAAGGTCAGAATGGTTGTTATATTTGCAGCTTTTTAAACTTAGCTTGTGAGACATACCACAATTTTGAGGGAAGGCAAGGCAGCGTTGATAATCAAAGCTGCTCAAAAGCGATTTGGAATTTTTGGAGTTGAGAAGACTTCAATGAGGGAAGTCGCTGAAGATCTTCATATGTCAAAGGGTTCGCTCTATTATTACTTTTCGGATAAGGAAAACCTGTACAAAGCAGTTATTGAGAAAGAGGAATCAGAGTTTATCTCTGTACTTGAAGAAGAAATCACCGATATTCAGG
>CAZGKI010000006.1:63170-98236 GCA_964526345.1 uncultured Rikenellaceae bacterium | reverse complement strand
CAGGATCCTCCAGAGTTTCTTAGAAAATATGCACTGAAGCGTCTCTCTTATTTTCAAAAATTATTGAATTTAAGCAGGATACGGGCAGAATCGTTTCATGAGCTTAAGCCTCTTATCTCCGGAACCATTACCAAATTCCGTGAAAAAGAAAAAAAGATAGTGGTTCAGATACTGGAGAATGGCAAAAAAAGAGGACAATTCAACATTGAAGATGCACATGAGACAGCAGAACTCTTTCTTGATCTTCTGCGCGGACTCCGCAGTGCATTTTTAAGCAATAAAACGCTGATGACGATAGACGATGAAGAGTACGATATTCTATCAAAAAAAGTTAATGCACTTACATCTGTATTCATCAAAGGTCTCATGTATAAGAAATAATAAGATATTACGGAATTAAAAGAAAATTTAGAAACTGATAAAAGAATTATAAAACTAAAAATAATCATGGCACAGGATTCAAAGAAAAACAAGGCAAGGGTTTATATCCCTTTAGCTATAGTGATTTTAATAGTATTGACAGGAGCATGGTACTGGTACAGAGATTATGCACGATACATTACTACAGATGACGCTCACGTAGATGCTGATAACATAACCGTCAGTTCAAAAATACTTGGCAGGGTAATTTCCATTTATGCTGATGAAGGAGATTCAGTGCATAAAGGAATGCTTCTCGCTGAACTGGACAGTTCGGATCTTGTTGCCCAAAAAAATCAGACACAGGCTGTCAGAGTTCAGGCATTAGCCAATCTGAACCAGGCAGAGATTAAATACAATTCTGATCAGAAAAGCCTTAAAGTCCTTGATATAAACCTCGAAAAAGCTGATGATGATATGAAGAGAGCTAAAAGCCAGTCAGATGGCGGGGTTATAACATCGGAACAGCTGGATCATATTACGAAAGGATATGAAACCGCGATGGCTCAGCTGGAAGCAGCAAAAGCACAGTTGCTGGTTTCCAGGTCGCTTATTTCAAGTGCTTCTGCTGCTGTGGAAACAGCTACTTCGCAGGTGAAAGTGATAGAAACCCAGCTTAAGAATACCAGGCTTTTTTCCCCTGCCGACGGCGTTATTTCAAAGAGATGGCTGTTGCCGGGAGATGTGGTTCAGCCAAGTCAGTCAATTTTCACTGTGACACTGAATAAAAACCTGTGGGTGGTTGCTTACCTTGAAGAGACAAAAATTTCTGATGTTCATGTTGGTCAGAATGTCAGATTTACTATTGATGCTTTCCCGAAGATCCGATTCCACGGCAAAGTATTCCTGGTAGGTTCAAGTACAGCTTCTGTTTTTTCACTGATACCTGCAAATAATGCCTCCGGTAATTTCACAAAAGTTACACAGCGTATTCCTGTGAGGATCTCAATAGATAGTACAGATAACAACAAGGAAGTTTCTTCATTCAATATCTTATCAGGAATGTCTGTGGTTGTTAAGATCATCAAAAAGTAAAATGAACAAGAGGAGAACTCCATCTCATAGAATACGTAGTCTGATCAGGGATAGCAATCCGGCATTTCATCCCAGTCACAAATCATACAAATGGTTTCTGCTTGCAAATGTTATGCTTGGAACCTTCATGGCGGTTCTTGATGCCACTATCGTGAATGTAGGTTTACCAAAAATAATGGCATCATTTGGAGTTGGTCTTAATAAGATAGAATGGGTTATTACGGCATATATGCTGGCGATGGCCGTAGCGCTACCCACATCAGGATGGCTTGCCGACAAGTTCGGTTATAAAAGGTTATATTTCATAGGCTTATTCCTCTTCACCACGGGGTCGGCATTATGCGGACGGGCCACGGATGAGAACATGCTAATTATGTCAAGGGTGTTACAGGGATTTGGAGCAGGAACCATTCAGCCACTCGGTATGGCTATCATTACACGTGAATTTCCCCCCAACCAGAGAGGCATTGCTCTGGGATTCTGGGGTATTTCGGCTGCTGCATCTGTTTCATTCGGTCCAATAATTGGCGGTTTCCTGATCGACCGTTTCAGCTGGCCGCTGATTTTTGATGTAAACATACCTATCGGAATACTGGCCATGTTATTCACAATAATAATTCAGAGCGAGTATATCAACAGGAAAACCAGGAAGTTCGATATTGTAGGATTCATTTCGGTAACCATATTTCTCCCTCTTTCACTTTATACATTATCGGAGGGGAATGCGGTAACCAACTCTGCCGGATGGCATGCACCATATATACTTGCGTACGCAGCGATATCGCTAATTGCACTGGCGGTATTTATAACCACCGAATTAACAGTAAAAGAGCCGCTTCTGGATCTCAGACTTTTGTTGAATCATAATTTCGGCATTTCAAATATTATTATGGTTATTTTCAGTCTTGGGATGTTTGGCAGTACTTTTCTGTTGCCTGTATATCTTCAGAATTCGATGGGTTACACTGCTCTCCAGGCTGGTTCAGTTTTTCTTCCAGTCGGTATAATTCAGGGAATTACCGCTCCTATCTCGGGAAGAATTTCAGACAAAATAAGTCCCAAACTTCCTCTCTTTGCAGGAGTTATTCTATTTGCTTTCAGCTTCTATCTAAACGCGCACCTCTCATGGTTAACTGAACTCAGATACATCATGTTCTCTTTATATCTGAGGGGATTGGCTATGGGGCTTATGTTTACTGCTTTAAGCACAATATCGCTGCTGGAAATACCGCGGGATAAGATGGCCCAGGCCTCGGCAATAACAAATTCAATAAGACAGCTTGGAGGTAGTCTGGGTGTGGCAATACTCGCCACATTACTGACGTCAAGAGTTGGTTATTACGGACAGCTTTATGGCCAGGCGATTGAACCGGGGTCAGAAGTATATCAGCAAACCATGAACAAAATGAGATATCATTTTCAGCATGAGGCCGGAGCCTCATCGTCAAATGTCGCTGCACAAAGCCGGATGATGCTTCTTACAAATGTTAACAGGCAGGCTTATATACAGGGAATAAATGATGATTTTCTCCTTGCGGGCTTTATAACTTTAATAGGCGGAATCCCCGTCTTCTTCCTCAGAACAAAAAAGTCAAAAAATGAAAAAAAATCTATTCATGCATAATATTATTAAAAGTGAAGTAATCATTCTTCTGGCATTAGTTATAACTGGTTTCAGCACCCAGGCTAAAAGCCAGGGAATCTCCGTTGCATCGCAATCATCATCTGCTGATTCACTCTCTCTGGAGACAATTATCGGAACCATACTAAAACAGCATCCGACTGTAAAAAGTGCCGAGGAGGCTCTTAAGAATGCTGATGCAAAGATCGGCCTGGCAAAAACCGGATATTATCCTACTGTGGATATGTCGGCCAGTTATTCAAATATGGGACCGGTGGTTACTCTCGACATACCGGAGATGGGGACCTTTCAGCTTTATCCTAATAATAACTATTCTGCCGCCATAAATTATCATCAGGTTCTTTACGATTTTGGCAGGACCCGGCAGAATATGGAAATTGAAACAGAAAGTAAAGTAATGAGTGAGCAGGCACTTGAGCAGACCAAACAAAAGATGTCTCTTGCTGCTGTCAATAATTTCTATACACTTGCTTTTTTACAAGAGGCTGCCGGAATAAAGGATGAGGAGCTGGCAACGCTCCAGTCGCATCTGAAATATATTGAAACAATGAAGATTACAGGTTCGGCGACTGATTACCAGGTTCTCTCCACCCAGGTAAAGATATCTTCTGTGGAAAGCCAGAAGGCAGATATTCAGGCTGCTCTTACAATACAGCAATCGTATCTTAATAGTCTGCTGGGAGCAGATGCGGGCAATATCCCGGTTGTCAGGAAGGAACTAAATGTTCATGCACCTTTAACTGACAGAGACTCCTTGTTCAGCTATGCTTTTAAAAACCGTGATGAAATGCTTCTGGTTCAATCTAAAGCAATGATGTCAGGAATGAGATATGAATTTATTAAAACACTTAATAAGCCAATTGTAAGCCTTATAGCCTCAGGAGGGGCTAAAAACGGGTATGTTCCAAACCTTGATCAGATAAGACCTAATTATGTAGTAGGTATTGGATTATCAGTTCCGATTTTTGATGGTATGAAAACGAAATATAATCTTCAGCAAGCGCAGTCAGCTATCAATTCGATTGCATTCGAAACAGAAAACGCAAAAAGATACATCACATCGGAAGTTAAAGAAGCAGAGGCCTACATGAACTCGGCAAAACAAAAAGTCTTTCAGTTTGAGCTTCAGACAGAACAGGCATTAAAAGCCTATTCGCTCGCCGAAACGAGCTTTAAGTCGGGTACGATAACAAACCTTGAGCTTCTTGATTCGGATACTGCTGTTTCAGAGAGCAAGCTGATGCTCCTGAAAGCCAGAATTGATTATGCCGCAAGTATATACAAGCTTAAGGCAGCACTTGGAGAGAGACTTTACTGATAAGAAAGTTTAGTTAAAATAAATCAGATTATATCGTTTTATTTAGCATCTGGTCAATCCCAGGTTAGGGACCGGTTTGACATCCGCCTTCAATGTATTCATAATTACCAGAGTAGCTCCCAGGGCAGTTGCATTAAATATTTCGGAGGTATAAACGCTCCTCGATGAATAAGCATCTGAAATGAACTTCAGGAAGAGCGGATTCTTTGAGAATCCTCCTGTTATATATATATTTTCAATCTGATCGTCTTCCGGTATCACAAGATCAATAGCTTCGACAGTGAGTTCCGAGAGTTCAATCATTAACTGGTGATACCCTTCCTCGAAAGATTTAAAATCATAAAAGTCATACTTTTCTTTGATCTGCCTTGAATATGGAAGATTCTCAAAGTAGAACCTGTTATTTTTCCATTTCTTTCTGCAAATATCAAGCAGCTTACTGTCAGGTTTCACATTTATAAAGTAGTCATTCGGTTTTTCAAAATGAGCACTGAGCATTTCTGCAGCACCCTCATGCAGAGGGCCCAGGAATAGCCTGGATGACTTGACAGGTTGCTTTGTAATGCTCATATAGCAAAGGCAATCACGATCAAGCTGGTCAGCTGTCAGCTTCTCACTGTTAAAGGGGTTCATATTTATGCACCATGCGCCTGTGGAAATTAGAAGAAATTTATCCGTACTGCCAGTAAAATAAGGGGCAAGTGACGATGAACTGTCATGAAGCCCGATGCCAACCTGTATCTTTTTCCCTTCAATTTCCACTTCATGAAGCGTATTTACATCAACAGGCGGTGGAAGATTAAGCCCTTCGTCTGTAGTCCAGCTATGATACGTCATATTGTCAAAATCCCACATTGCAGTATGACATCCTATTGAAGTATGCTCGGAACAGATCTTTCCGGTAAGAAGATAAGAAAGATATTGAGGAAAATGCAGTATATGCTTCACCTTTGAAAAGATTTCAGGTTTGGAATGTTTCAGCCAGAGCGCCTGTAATCCTGAGTTGAGCATACCAAGAGCCGGAGATGCTGTTCTTCTGCAGAATTCATCCTGACCCCCGTTTTTCTTATATATATTTTCAGGGATCCTGTCATCCATAGGCTTCAGGTAATTATATACCGGGGTGAGCCTTTTTCCGGAAGCATCAAGGTATACTATGGTAGCTCCGTATGTAGTAAAATTCACAGCAGCCAAATCGTATTTATCTGAATGGGTGAGTTTTACAATCGAATCCCTGATCCATTTCTCAATATGTTCGATATCGTCACATTCAAAGCCGTCATCATCCCTTATCACGTCAAATTTTTCTTCAATTTCGTAGACAGGCTTGAGATTGTAGTTGAAGAGGATGATCTTCTTGTTTGTCTTCCCGATATCAAAAACTGCTATAACCTTTTCTTTCATCTTTTCATTAAAACCTCTTTTTCGTATTTCATAATCTCTCCGATATAGTCCTCGCCAACAGGAACATTGCTCATGAGGCAATAATAATCCCAAATTGCACCATACGGTTTTGTTTTTAGCAATTCAAGAAATGCAAGTCTTTCGAAATTTCTGTCTTTGTTTTCAAATTCCACCAGCATTTTTACAGGTTCGAGCAATGCGTATAAAAAGGCCATTTGTGCAGCACGTGTACCAATGACGTAAGCTCCTATCCTGTTAAGACTTGCATCAAAGAAATCGAGGCCGATATTCACCCTTTTAAGTGCTCCGGCACGTACAATTTCCTGTGTAATAAGTAATAGCTCATCATTAAATGTAAGAACATGATCACTATCCCAGCGAACCCCTCTTGTAAGGTGTAAAAGAATCTCATCTACAAACTGAAGAATAGAAGAGATTTTATCGCCAACCTGTTCGGTCGGATGGTAATGACCATTATCGAGGGTTATCATAGTGTTATTTTTTATGGCATAACCCAGATAGAAATCGTAAGATCCCACTACCATTGATTCTGAGCCTATTCCGAATAACTTACTTTCAACCGAGTCCTTAAGATATTTTTTTGGGTATTTGACAGCAAATATCTCATCCAGAGATTTTTTTAACAGTTTACGCAGAATGTTTCTATCGACAGGTGTATCTTTAGAACCATCAGGAATCCATATGTTATGCACTGTTGGAGTTCCGAGCTGTTTCCCCATTTCCGCACTTATTGCGCGGCATCTTTTAGTGTGTTCAACCCAGAACTTCCGAATTTTTTCATTTTTACTTGATAAGGTAAAACCATCATCAGCATATGGATGAGAAAAGCAGGTACAGTTAAAGTCAAGACCTATCTCCCTCTTTCTTGCCCAGTCTATCCAGCCCTGAAAATGTTTCACTTCAATTCTGTCACGATCAACCAGTTTACCTCCGAACTCACCGTATATGGCATGAAGATTTAATCTTTGTTTTCCCGGAAGTAGCGACATCACCTTGTCCAGATCTGCACGCATCTGTTCTATTGTTTTTGATTTACCGGGAAAGTTACCTGTTGCCTGTATCCCACCTCCACCAAGCACAGCTCCGGCTTTTTCAAATCCTCCGACATCATCAGTCTGCCAGCAATGAAGACTGATTTTAATATTATTCAGGTCAGCTAAAGCTTTTTCAGTATCTACACCGAGTGCTGCATACTGCTCTTTTGCAAGCTGATATGCTTTTTCAATAACTGCTTTTCTCATCTTTCAGTAATTTAACGAGCTCTGGTCAGATTGCAGCATGCCTTTTTTTGTATTCTTCCTTCAAACCAGGATTAAGTCTCATTTTAAATCCAAATCTCTTTGTTATAACAGTAAATGTTAGCCAAGTTTTACAATAAATGTGGAGAGAATAAGAACAACAATTCCTATCATCAGAACGACTATGGTTTTCCTTTGCACTCCTTTCCATTCGTTAAGGAATATTCCCCAAATATTACTTATTGCGATATTAAGAGCCATCAGAATACTCCAGCCGAATACTGCCATACCTGCAGGAAGTTTACTTGATCCCATTCCGAAGAAATGGAACTGAAGAAACCATAAAAACCCTGCAAGGAAGGTAAAGAAGAGGTTATTCAGTAAAACAGATCCTGAGACAGATATATAATCTTTATAAGTCTTATTTTTAATATTAAGAAATCCGCAATATACCAGGTTTGTAAGAAATCCCCCAAGGAGTATAAATATAAGAGATGGATTTTTTTGAAAAAGAGGATTTGTCCCGTGGGCAAGTGCTGTGCTTTCGATTGGTTTTCCGGCTTCAAATCCGAAATTGAAGCAGGCGCTCATAATTCCTGCAAAGACTGTAATAAACAATCCTTTTTTAAGCGCAAATTCTTTAACAGCAGTTTTCTTTTCCTCTTCAGACATTTCACTGCTTTTTAGCGAACCTGCATACCCGATTATTGCAATACCCGCGACAGTTATGGCCACTCCAACTACAGTAAGAATACCAGCAGCGGATCCAAAAAGGTTTTCTCCTGCCACAATCGGTGGAATTAATGTACCAAAGGCAGCACATAATCCCAGAGCTATACTTTGTCCGAGTGCAATTCCAAGGTACCTGATGCTTAATCCAAATGTCAGCCCACCAAATCCCCATAAAACCCCAAAAAAGATTGCCATGAGCTCAGCCGATGACGGCGCTTCCTTAAGGACAGGGATCAGTTCACCATGAGGTACAAAAATAATGGCAAAGATCCAGGGAGCCACAAGCCAGGCTGCTACGCCCTGACTCAGCCAGTAAGATTCCCATGCCCACACTTTCACCTTTTTAAAAGGTACATAAAAACTTGCAGCACCAATACTGCCTAGCGCAATTAATAAAACACCGGTAATGGGATTCATCAGATAATTTATTTATTGATCTACAATTTAAAAACTTTCATGAAGGGAATCGCCATTATATAAGTTATTTTGTTCATACTTTTTTATAACCTTGAGTTTCATATTCAGAACCATTATAAATATGAAATCATTAACATTTACACTGTTTTTTTATTTGTTATTGTAAGTGTGTCGGCCCAGGACCTTGCAATAAAGGTGGCGGACATTATATTATCGTATTCTCTTCCTGACCTCTTTCCACGAGTCAGTAATAAGGAAGCTTTCGTCCATATAGCTGATCATTTTCAGGAATTTGACCAATGGCACGGAGAATGTTAATATTCCGGCAGGCACACATGGTCTGGCTGACACGTCGAACATTCCAATGACGGCCCTTGGACGGGCTTTATCTTTTTCAAGGTAAGCATAATGGACTATCGATCCGCATCCTGCGCCAAATGGTGTGAATGTACTGTTCGGTTCGCTCTGGTCGTAATTAGCAAGTGTAAAGAGGCCCGACAGGATATCCGGAGTAGCAAAGAAAATAATAACATCCGGGTTGTCACCAGCTTCAAGTTTATCCCATCTTTTAAATACAATATATTTTCCAGGGATATCAACTTTTACCTGGTTTTTCATCAATTCCTTTACCATTTCAGGAGTTCTAATGTACCTCTCCCCTTCCATTTTACCTTCAATTCCGCACGATAGAAAATACTCAAAATCCGGCCTCATTTCATGAGTGAAGCCCAGATATCGCTTCGCCCCTCCGCATTTAATAGCTTCGGTATCAAAAGCTACTGATTCACCTGACCTTACCTCTTTCAACTCACAAATAAGACATTTCCATCTACCTGAAGCAGAGCCAATTCTGCAATTTTCCGGCTCATCAGTATAATAAAAGGTTATTGGCAATTCAGAGTTATTAAAGTACTTCTTCCATTGCATAATAAAGTGATCCCTTACAATTGTTTCCATCTTAATAAGATTAAATTCAATTTTAAAATTACAAATTAAACAGTATGGACTCTCAGCAAGGTTGATAAATTATTCATTGATCTATTTTTTAATAATTCTGATAAGTAGATGTAATAAATATTAATTTTACCGTCTTTAAAATTTATTGAATTTAACCTGATCAACCCTTTTAATGAGTTTTGTAGCTAATCACCTGGGCGAATTTGCAGCCCTGCTGACTGCAATTTTCTGGACGGTAACTTCTTTGACTTTTGAGTCGGCCAGTAAAAAGATAGGATCAATACCGGTTAACATTTTACGACTGGTAATTGGATTTCTTTTTCTGAGTCTTTTCACTGTTTTTAAAAGAGGGACATTTCTGCCGGCGGGTGCAAGCTATTATAACTGGTTCTGGCTTATACTATCAGGCCTTGTCGGTTTCGTATTCGGTGACCTGTTTCTGTTCAAATCCTACACGGTGATAGGATCCAGATTTTCTATGTTGATCATGAATCTGGTTCCTCCGATCACTGCACTTTTCAGCTTTATCATAATTGGTGAACAGCTTACTCTTTTTTATTATTTAGGTATGGCACTAACCTTTACCGGGATCTGTCTGGCAATTTTCAGCCGAAAAGCAAAAGGAGTAAGAATTTCGCTGAAGCTTGCTCCACGGGGCATACTTTATGCGCTTGGAGGAGCCATCGGACAGGCCCTGGGACTTGTGTTCAGCAAACTTGGACTAAAAGATTACGATCCATTTGCTGCTACACAGATACGCATTCTTGCCGGGATATCGGGTTATGTAGTCCTTGTTACTGCTTTTTCGAGATGGAAGGGTGTATTACAGGCGTTAAAGAACAGAAAAGGCATGATCAATACATCCGTTGGCGCATTCTTTGGACCATTCCTGGGTGTCTCTTTTTCTCTTATTGCCGTAAAATATACTGCTGCAGGGATCGCTTCAACAATAATGGCACTTGTACCTATATTTATTATAGTACCTACAGTAATCATTTACCGTCAGAGAGTAACCCTTATGGAGATGATCGGCGCAGTGATAAGTGTTGTCGGTGTAGCTTTATTTTTTATGTAGCTTTCGAAATGACTTCTGAAGAATTAAGAAAAAGGATACCTGTAAGCCAGTTTAGTTTCACCGCATCTCGCAGCAGCGGACCCGGTGGACAAAATGTCAATAAGGTCAGCACCAAAGTTGAAGTAAGGTTCTGTATTACCCGATCACCATTTTTAAGCAATGATGAAAAAGAGAAGATCCTGATTGCACTATCCGGACGGATCAATTCCGAAGGAGAAGTAATTGTTATTTCGCAATCAGAAAGAACTCAACTTATGAACAGGAAAAGAGCCGAAGAGAAACTATTTCAGCTGCTGGCATCGACGCTTACGGAAAAACCTGTAAGGAAATCAACGAAACCTACCCTTGCATCAAAAGTTGTCAGGCTGGATAAAAAAAGGAAGCGTGGGAATATCAAAAAACTGAGAAGTATCAGAGACAATTCCGACAATAATGCATGATAAACAATCAGAATCATCCTTAAAGGATCAAAAAACATCTGGTCGAAAAAAAAATATCAAAAAAATGACATTTTTCATAGGTTTAGGAGCAATAAATCATCACAACTTAATAATCTGTATATAAGGTTGTTATGTAGATACTTTGAATAAAGAAAGGGATGGGATGTTAATAAAATGTAATTTGTGTTAACATTTCCGGTAGTCGAATGATACAATGTATTAATAGAATATATACTTTTGCCCCGATTTATTATTTACTTAACATTTAAATTAAGACAAGAAACAACATTAAAAAGAACGATGAATTTATTCATCATCTGTTATGAACGCTAACAATAATGAGGTTACGGCACTCCATAGTGAGAGCCGCCTCGTGGGTTGCTCTTCAGATGAAGAGCCTGGCGCGAAAACCACGATTTTTTCGCAAAACGCTATCCCAAATCAGTTAGTTAGCAACCGAAGTTCGGAGTTTATCCACCGTTTCTTCCCCCTAACGACTATCGACTACTGGAATGATTGGAAATGGCAACTTCGTAATTCCATCACTGGCATTGAAGAGCTAAAGAAAATCATGAAACTTTCCGACAAGGAGATTATGGCCATCAATAATCTAAAAGGCCGGTTACCAATGCGTATCACCCCGTATTTTGCTTCGTTGATCTATGATACGGGTTATTCCCATCCTCTGCGGCGCAATGTAATTCCTGTTGTTGAAGAATTGATACAGCACAGAAATGAACAGTCTGACCCTCTGCATGAGAAATCATACTCACCGGTAAAAGGAATTGTGCACAGATATCCCGACAGGGTACTTTTTACTGTCACACAGGTTTGTTCAAGTTATTGCAGGTATTGTACCCGCTCACACTCAGTGGGAAAACTTGACAAGCTTGGACGAAATGATTTTGAAAAGGCATTTGAATATATTGAATCACATAAAGAGGTCAGAGATGTCCTTGTAAGTGGTGGAGATCCACTTACTCTTACCGATGAGATCCTTGAATATATACTTTCAAATATCAGGAAGATTGAACATGTTGAAATAATCCGCATAGGAACAAGAGTTCCCGTTGTTCTTCCTATGAGAATAACTGATAAGCTGGTCAATATGCTTAAAAAATATCAGCCTCTTTTCATAAGCTTGCATTTTTCGCATCCTTCTGAAGTTACTGAGGAGAGTGCAAAAGCATGCACAAGGCTTGCTGACGGAGGATTCCCGCTGGGAAGCCAGACTGTTCTTCTTAAAGGGATCAATGATAATGTTCCTGTTATGAAGGAGCTCTTTCATAAGTTGCTGAAGATGAGAGTCAGACCTTATTATTTATACCAGTGTGACCTGATTCCTGGTTCCGGTCATTTCAGGACAACGGTCAGGAAAGGTCTGGAAATTATTAAAGGATTACGCGGATTTACCAGCGGATATGCAATACCCACTTTTGTTATTGATGCTCCCGGCGGTGGAGGGAAAATACCATTGCTTCCGGATTATGTGGTCGAGCACAACAGTGAAAAAATAGTATTGCGTAACTACAAGGGTGTATTGTGCGAATACCCTGAAAAATAGAGATTCTTAATGAAAGTAGGTTTGACTTACGACCTTCGGTCATGGTACCTTGACCGTGGCTATTCTATGGAGGATACCGCAGAATTTGATAAGCAGGATACTGTCAATGCAATTGATACTGCCCTTCAAAAAATAGGATTTGAAACTGAACAGGTAGGAAATTGTTTTCAGCTGATAGATTCACTGGCTTCTGGCAAAAAGTGGGATTTAGTATTCAACATTGCAGAGGGCTTATATGGTGACGGAAGAGAATCTGTAGTTCCTGCATTACTTGATCAGTACAGGATACCTTATGTTTTCAGCGGACCGGTAATTTTAGGTATTTCCCTAAATAAATATCTCTCAAGATTGATCGTATCCGCGGCAGGCATACCCCTGAGCCCGGGGATGCTTATTTCCTCTAAAGAAGATATAAAGAAATGTACTCTTGAATATCCCCTGTTCATCAAGCCTGTATCAGAGGGAACAGGAAAAGGTATTAATGAAAAAAGCCATGTAAAATCGTTTGCTGAGCTTAAAGAAATGGCTGAATGGATACTTGGCAGGTTTAACCAGCCTGCCCTTGTTGAGGAATATCTTCCGGGGAGGGAATTTACAGTGGGAGTTATTGGTACCGGAGATGAATCGGAGGCTATTGGCGGAATGGAAATCGAATGCAAGGATAACTTGCCCTATTCTATTGAATTTAAGGAGAATTACAAGGAATTTTGCAAATATATCCCTATGCCCCAGGAGTTCTTGGAAGAATGCAAGAATGTAGCTTTAGATGTCTGGAGAGCTCTTGGCGGTGCTGATGCCGGAAGAGTAGATGTGAAAGCTGACCGAAACGGAAGAATCTGTTTTATGGAGGTCAATCCTCTGGCAGGTCTTCATCCAATAGATTCAGATCTTCCTATACTGTCGAGAATGGTCGGGATCGATTACCAGACACTCATTGAAATGATAATGAAATCAACATTGAAAAGACATCATCTGACGTTATGACCCGCAAAAAATGTTGTCTTCTGTTTAATCAGCCCCGCGATAATGCATTAGCTGATGAGCTTGATGTCCTTGTCCAGGCAGAATTTATTGAAAAAAATCTGCAGGAACTTGGGATTGTAACATACAGGAAGGGTATAACATCGGATTTTATGAACGAGTTAGCAGACCTGGCAGAGAGTAGGCCGGACTTTGTTTTTAATCTCGTCGAGTCAATAAACAATAAAGGGGAATTATGCTATTTCATCCCGGCATTGCTGAATATGTATTCCATTCCCTACACCGGAAATCCGGTAGAGGCTATGTTCATCACAACCAGTAAAGCTCTTACAAGCAAGACGTTGAGAAGCGCCGACATAACTAACCCGGGAGCTTATTCTCCATCGCAGTATAATCAGCTTATTCCCGGGAACCAGTATATTATTAAACCAGTATGGGAAGATGGTTCTCTTGACATCACCAGTGAATCTGTATTCACATTTACCCCGGAATATGAGAATAAGCTAAAGGGCTACAAGGATACTCACTGGCTGATAGAGGATTTTATTGATGGCAGGGAGTTTAACATCAGCGTTCTGCCGGGCGAAAAAGAACCTGAGGTAATGCCTCCGGCAGAAATGGTATTCCATAATTATAACGGCAGTCAGCCCAAAATAGTTGATTTCAAAGCAAAATGGGAAGAAGGCTCTTTTGAATATGAAAATACCATCAGGAAGTTTCCGGGAGATAATCTTAATCCCATACTCAGGGAAAGAATCATCTCAGCTGCTCTTCAGTGCTGGGATGTATTCGGGCTGAAAGGTTATGCAAGAGTTGACATGAGGATCGATAATAATGAGATTCCCTATGTAATCGAAGTAAACGCCAATCCCTGTCTCTCTCCCGACAGCGGGTTTGTTGCTGCCACGATTGAAGCAGGATTGCCCTTTACAAATGTAATTCAGCGAATTATCAACGATTTAAATTACTGACCGTTGGATGTTACAGCCGGATATGTCGACCGCCTGATTATTAAATAAGGTTTGCGTTGTAATATTCCGGTACGCCTGTGACCTCCTCTCCAAGCCATTCAGGTTTATCAAATTCTTCGTTATCAGCTGCCAGCTCCACTTCGGCTATAATCAAGCCTTCGTTCTTTCCGTGAAATATGTCTACTTCAAAAATATGTTTTCCTGAAGGAATAATATATCTTGTCTTTTCAATCCTTCCCGGCAGGCATAATTTTGTTATTTCCATTGCATCGTTTACCGGTACCTGAAATTCCCATTCATCGCGTGTGATGGAATTTTCCGGCGCTCTTCCTTTTATTGTCAGAAAGGCCTTATCTTCAGCTATTCTGATCCTGACAGTCTTATTAATGTCGATTGAAAGATAATACTGGAGTATCTCCGTTTTTTTTACAGCAAGATGCTTAAATTCACCCTTTACCAGGAATTTACGTTCTGTTTCGGTAGCCATTTTTCCATAAAATTATATAATTATCCTGCTTCACTCCAATTTATTTTTAAAGTTATAAAAAACCTGCAACTTACTTATTTTAAAGTTAGTCAACTAAATATGCCGGTATAAACCAGCACCCATAATATTTGTCAAAAAATGGATGTCGTTTGTGTAATAAATTTTTACTCCTGCCATTTATTTGATACTTTTATAGTTACTAACTAGAAATTAATTATAAATCACACTATTGCCATGAAAACAAAACTACTCCTCAGTTTCATTCTCTTAGCTTTAGTCTATTCAACTGTCAACGCCCAGGTTCCTCAGGGATTTAATTACCAGGCAATTGCACGAGACGGTTCCAATAACCCAGTCCAAAATACCTCAATGCAGGTGAGACTGACAATACAGTCAGAATTTGCGGATACTATATTCTGGAAAGAGTTGCATTCCTCGGTAATGACCAATAGTTTTGGACTGATAAATATTGTTGTTGGTAAAGGAACGAGAGAAGCCGGCGCTGCTACATTTGGTGAAATTAACTGGAGTAAAGGTTCAAAATTCATCAAGACTGAAATTAACTATAATGGATGGTTAAATATGGGAACAACGAAATTGTGGTCTGTTCCATATGCTATTGTTGCAGATAAGGCAAAAGGGATAGCTCCTGGCACTAAAATATCTGTCACAAGTTCCAACGATACCCCTGGCGGAGATGCCTTATTCGAAGTAAAACGAAAAGACGGACAGACGGTTTTTGCTGTTTATCCTGAAGCTGTCAACATATATGTACCCCGATCGGGAAAAGGTGTAAGGGGTGGTCTTGCAGTAGGCGGATTTGACCAGTCAAAAGCCGCACCGCAGGATTATTTCAGGGTAACACCTGATAGTACTAGAGTGTATGTTAATGCAAATGCAAAAGGTGTCAGAGGAGGTTTTGCCGTAGGTGGATATGACAATTCAAAAGGGGACCTTGGAAATTTTATGACCCTGACTCAGGACAACTATCTTATTGGTCAGGAAAGTGGTATCAATACAACAACCGGTATATACAACTCGTTTTTCGGTTATCAGACAGGCAAAAATAATAAAACAGGCTCAAATAATGTTTTCCTTGGATATCAGTCTGGCCTTACCAGCACTGCCTCAAACAACGTCTTCATAGGTTACCAGAGCGGTATCGCAAATAATTCAGGATATAATAACATATTTTTAGGGTACAGGTCCGGCTACGGTAACCTCGGAGCCGATAACAACGTTTTCATTGGCAGTGAAACAGGATTTAAAACTACAACAGGGAATGGAAACGTTTTTATAGGATATTTTACTGGTCATGAAAACATAGCAGGGTCGGGTAATTCATACATTGGCTACAGGGCGGGATATTTCAGTAATGGAAGTCAAAACTCATTCTTTGGCTATAACGCAGGTGAGAACAATTCGTCCGGAAGTTATAACCTATTTATGGGCCCATATGCAGGTCGTGGTGCTGCAAATTCATCTGGTAACTATAATATCTTTCTGGGTAATTACAGTGGTCAGGGAGTTACATCAGGCAGCTATAATTCATTTGTAGGATTTCAGAGCGGAAGAAACTTTACTTCGGGAACCGGCAACGTATTTTTGGGTTTCCAGGCCGGCTATTATGCTGATACCACCAGTTTCAATGTATTTATCGGCAGGGAAAGCGGTTACTCAAACAATGGAGGTACTTTTAACACTTTTCTGGGATATAAATCGGGTAGAGCGAATACACTCGGAGACAGGAATATTTTCATTGGTTACCAGTCAGGTAGTTCCAATACTCTGGGTGCCGATAATATATTTTTGGGTAATGAAAGCGGCAAAACAAATACTACCGGAGTAAATAATATCTATATCGGCCTTGGTACTGGACGAACAAGCAATGCCAGCAACAACGTATTTCTAGGCAACTCAGCAGGTTATACTAATTCGTCAGGGTATTCAAACATCTTTATAGGTAACCTTACCGGATATACCAACTCAACAGGATTCAGGAATATTTTTATTGGAGAAGAGAGTGGCTATAATAATATTGATGGAATTTTTAACACTTTTATCGGCTACAGGGCAGGATATACAAATAATTCCGGTGACAGGAATGCATTTGTCGGATATCGTTCCGGATATAATAATACTGATGGTGAATGGAATGCTTTCTTTGGGTTCCAGGCCGGTTTTAGTAACACCCTTGGTACTAATAATTCATATTTCGGGCAGAATACCGGATTCTATTCAACCACTGGCAGCAGTAACTCATATTTTGGCTATAATGCTGGTTTAAACAATGTCTCCGGCTCAAACAATACCTTTATTGGCTACAAGGCCGGTTATTCAGGCCCAAGCTCTTCAGCTTATGACAATGTGATGATAGGTCAGGAGGTTGGCTATAGCCTGACTACCGGACATGATAATATTTCTATCGGGAACCAGGCTGGTTATAGCCTGACTTCAGGATTCTATAACGTCATGATTGGTTCCAACACAGGACAGGCAAACCAGACAGGCAATTATAACACTATGATTGGATATCTGGCAGGAAATAAAACTACTGCAGGATTTAATACAATGATAGGTTATTATGCCGGTTATAGCAATGTTGCAGGTGCAAATGCTGCTTATCTGGGATACAGAGCCGGTTATTCCAACGTGGGAGAAGACAACACGTTTTTGGGGTCAGAAAGCGGATATTATAATACCAATGGTGCTGGAAATGTTTTCATTGGTCTGGGATCAGGAAGACAATCAGATGGAAACAGTAACATTTTTATTGGCAGATACGCCGGTTTTAGTGAAACAGGTTCCTCAAAACTGGTAATTCAGAGTGATTATACGGGAGCTGATAATGAAAATACTGCCCTCCTTTATGGTATCATGACCGGTACCAAATATTTGAGAATCAATGGAAATCTATATGTAAATGACAATAATATTGCTATTTCTGATAATGTTGGTACCGGAACAATTCCCGCTTATTACTTTTACCAGGGTAGTGCTGGTAGCGCCACTGCCAGCAAGGAATATGCATTGGGAATTCGAGATCCGTTATGGGTTGATGGATCTGTCTGGGCTGATGCCTACTATTCCAATTCTGATATCCGTTATAAGAAAAACATTCAAAATTTCAGCGGAGTATTGTCAAAGATCAACCAGGTTCAGGGTGTGGCCTATGAATTTAATGACATTGATGGCAAAACAATTCCCGAAGAAGAAGCTAGTAAAGGAAGCACCGGAAGCATTCACCAGATAGGCTTTATTGCTCAGGATATTGAAAAGATCTTTCCGGAAATAGTTCATACCGATGCAAATGGTTATAAATCCATAGATTATTCAAAAATGACTGTTGTTCTGGTTGAGGCGATGAAGGAACAGGATAATCTTATCAATGATTTAAAAACTCAGAACTCAGAACTTATACTCCGTCTCAAAAAACTCGAAAGTATTGTTAATTCATTAACTACAGGAAATAACTAACAACAGGATAATAAGAAGGTGCCTCAAAAGTTGGCTTTTACCGCCCATCTCTCCACAGGTGTCTCTGGAAAATATTGTATATCAAAATGTTCATATGGATGTTAAAATTGAGACAAGCTGGAAGTCCAAGTTAAATGAGGAATTTCAAAAAGATTATTTTCTACGACTTTCTGAGTTTGTTAAAGATGAATACAGAAACAAGACTATTTACCCTTCGGGGGCTCTGATTTTCAATGCTTTCAATCTTTGTCCTTTCGAAAAGGTCAAAACGGTAATCATTGGTCAGGATCCTTATCACGGACCGGGGCAGGCACACGGATTATGTTTTTCTGTAAGGGAAGGAGTTGGTTTTCCTCCCAGCCTTGTAAACATATTCAAGGAGATTGAATCGGACATGGGTTACAGAACGACTCCTTCCGGAAACCTTGAAAGATGGTCAGCCCAGGGGGTTTTGCTCCTCAATGCTACACTTACTGTCAGGGCACATTCAGCAGGATCGCACCAGGGAAAAGGATGGGAAACCTTTACAGATGCAGTAATAAGCATACTTAACAGGAATAAGGTTAACCTTGTATTCTTCCTGTGGGGAGCATATGCACAAAAGAAAGGGGAATCTATCGACAGGTCAAAGCATCTGGTTCTTGAATCAGTACACCCCTCTCCCCTCTCTGCATCGCGTGGTTTTTTCGGGAATAAGCATTTCAGCCGGTGCAATGATTACCTTATCGAAAAAGGATTTGAACCGATTGACTGGAGATAAAATTTTATTCATTCAGACCCCCTCTGCCCAGCCTTGGCCGGGCATCTCCCCCAAGGGGGAGAAAAATAAAGATCACTTATTTTATGTAACTGATTTGAGCCCTTTTGTAATTATTGTGATTAACTCCTCTGTTTCTTCAAAACCTGCTGATAATCTGATCATTCCAGGTTCAGGATATTTTTTCCCCCATACAGATTCTACCGGCATAAGGATGGTGCGTGGATCGCCAAGAGAGGGAACTAATTTAATTCTATCCGAAACTGCTTTAATGAACTGATCCCTGTGCTGTCTTTTTTCAGTATCCATTTTACCTGCCATATCGAAGGTAACCATTCCGCCGAAACCCTTGCGGGCAAATAAACCGGCAGCTTCATTGTGACTGGGATGATCTTTCAATCCAGGGTACCATACTTTACGAATCTTATCTGAAGAAGTCATGATTTCAACTGTTCGGGCTGCATTTATGCACTGCTGTATGAACCTCAGCCGGAAAGTCTGTATCTGTGTATGTAACCTGTAAGCATCATCTGCAGACAGCATATGTCCGGTATATTTTCTGTATTCAATGGCAGCTTTCATAATTTCGTAATTGTTACCACAGATAACTCCTGCAGTAAGGTTACCATGGCCGGAAAAATATTTTGTAGCACTATGTATAACCAAATCGGCCCCGCTGTCAAGAGGTTTCCATAGATAAGGCGTAGCAAAGGTGTTATCCACAATGACCTTTGAACCATATTTTCCTGCAATCTCAATAATTAGTTTTACATCCGGTACAATAAGCATGGGATTGGATATCGATTCAATATATACCAGTTCAGGATCAAGAGATCTCATTATCGATTCGAATTTATCAACATTGTACCTGCCTTCATCAGGTGCAAAGCTGTGTATATCAAGGCCTCTCCTCCCTGCTAATATGACATCGGCGTATGACAATGTACCTCCGTAAATTTCGGTAAAGAAGAGCCATGGTCTTGTCTTTTTACTATTCTGGAAAATTGATAATGCAGTATCGATAGCTGACATCCCCGATTGTGTAAGCAATGCCCAGGAAGAACCTTCGAGCTTCATCACCTCTTCTTCAGCCGCTACAACAGTAGGGTTACGATAACGCGAATAAATGTAGAATTCCGGAACCCGGTCATTATCTGCCTCTTTCCTGAAAGCTTTAGCAGTGGTCTCTGCGTCATACAGTTCGAAACCGGCCTCCCTGGAAACCGGAACCCTGGTATAATTAATCTCTTTTCTTTTCATTGCGTATAATATTTAAATGCCGTGTAATTAATGTGTTGATATTTAATGGTTCAAAGTCAAAATAAAACAGGATGAATAATTCTTTGATCAAAGTGTGTCCGTTCAATATAAGAGAGTCCTTTTATACAGGGGCCTTCAGGAGTAGCCTTAACCAGGCTGAATGGAAGAATTCTCCTGATCCTGTTGTTTTGAACCTGTACTTTGAATGAACAGGTGCTGTAACAGTTTCTGGGGCAAGCTGTAACAAATTCCTCCATTAATCAAGCGATAATGGCAAATGTATCAATATAAGCGACGAAAAAAAAGAAGCGAAGCTACCTGTTGTAATTTTATTTTCCGGAGGTATCGTCTAAAGGGGCATCGAGAGAGCAGTTGCTTATGGCAAGTTTTTTATTCGGAATGCTTGAAATATAAGCCTGGTAAGTAACCTTAGCCTGTCCTATGTAGGTCATGCCAACATAATTAACAGTTCCGGTAGAGTATTTTTCTCCATTTATAGTTGCAGATATTTCGGCTTTGGGGAAGGCTTTTTCGAAGCGGAAGTAGCCGGAAGTATCGTGTGCGGCAATATCGCCGAGTGTATCGGTGCCGCCGGAAGTATTAACTATAACTTCAATCCATGGCAGGTCGGACAGGTTCTCCACCCTCACGTCTGTTGGCCCCTCGGGTGAAAATTTGGTCTTCTTGCAGGCAATAGATACAAGAACGATCAATGTAAGAAATGCCAGCTTCTTCATATAAGGGACAATTAGTTGGTTATACAATTAACTGACCGGAAAGATAGCAAAATAGTTGCAAAAAGGTCAAATAATTTCCAGAGTGTTCGAAGGTATCCATCCTTTATTTCCGTCGGATAGCCTTATCTCGAACCAGTCTCCTACCTCATCTTCAACAGTTACTTTTGTTCCTTCGTGAATAACAAAAAGATCATTTCCGCTGCTGTCGGGGGAGCTTTTCCCGTTCACAACAGGAGAAAAAATAATAGCTTTCTGACTATCCTGAACAAGTGACTTATTTCTGGAGGCTAATGCAAGGGAGACTGAAGAAATAACAAATAACAGAATTGCAAGCCAGAATCCCAGTACCTTCCTGTTGTATTTTGCCGAATAAAAATAGAGAGAGAGGAAAACAAGACATAAAACGAATGCTATCAGGCTGGTTTTTGCCCAGTTATCAGCAGATATCGTAAGCGCGATGAAATTATACCACCTTACAAAAAAAAGCTCAGGGATCTCCACAAACCTGTCAACAACCAGTGTTCTTGCAATCTGAAGATTGTAATTAATATCCTCGTCAGCAGGTTTAAGCAAATGAGCTCTTTCGAAGAAGAGTATTGCTCCCGGAACATTATTATTCTTGAAATATGCGCTTCCTATATTATATTCAAGTTCAGCCGATCTGAAACCGGTGTCGTAAATGTCGATCCACATCTCAAGTGCCATGTCATAGTTGCCGGAAGAATAATATTCTGTGCCCTGCTTAAATTTTTCGTCCCGTGTGCTCTGTGCAAAGCCTGAGCTTAAAGATAAGAGAAGGACTATAACTGCCAACAATTTATAATTTTTAATCATCTTCTACCCTATTGAATTTTCCAGGGACCTTATAAACCTGGAAGCTACTTCATATATTTGTGTGGCCTCCAAACCTGATCCTGAAGGTGAATATCTTGCATATTCGCAAGTATCAAGAATATCTGTAAGGTTCTTTATCTCCTCCTCGCCTATACCTTTCTCTTTAAGTGCTGTTACAGCATTATTCCTGGTAAGAACTGAAACAGGTATATTAAGTTTATCGCTGAGATAACCCCACAATCCTTTAAGAATCTCCTCGTAAAAACGGTCATTTTCACCACGTTTGAGGCAACCTGAAGCATCTTTAAGTCTCTTGCCTGCAATTTTAGCCGCTTTACGATTTTTTACCGCAATTATATCTGCATTCCGTCTAATATGTTCTCTTCTTATGAACAGGAATAAAAGGAAGAGGAATAATGATATGGCATATCCCATATAAAACAGGCGATCAGATAAAATGGCGCCGGTTGATTTTCTAAGTCTTCCCGTAGATGATTTAATGAATCTGATGTCTTTACCGACATATTTGACATCTTCTTTTGATACACCTCCATAAACAGTTATTCCTGCATTTTGCTCGTTGCCTTTCCTTGCATAAAAATGATATTCCCTTGTCGAGAGACGTTCATATTTTCCGGTAGCCGTATTAAAAAATGAATATGTGAACGCAGGTATTTTAAAGTCTCCATAATGACGTGGAATCATTAGGAAATCGAAAGTTTTTTGTCCGGTTGTTCCGTTTGTGCTGTTTTTAAGATTTTCGGTGATTCTAGGATCATATACTTCTATGTCGGGAGATAACTTAAGTGACGGTGCTTCTGCAAGTCTGAGGTTCCCGCTCCCGGAAATAACAACGGTGAAATCAACAGCATCGTTTACATTTACGGTATCTTTGCTGACACTGGCTTTAAGATCAAGTTTTCCGACAACTCCTGAAAAATCATCAGGTCTTACTCCGGGCAATGGCTTAACATTTATAGCAACTGCTTTACTGACAACTGCTTTAGGTACACTCTGATACGTAGAGAAGAAGTCGCCGAAGAAAGGATCCGACTGTCTCGTTTTCTGCTGAGTCAGAACAGTAATCTGTACAGGATCAATAGTTATCTCACCGGTAACCTGAGGATAAAGAAGGAATTGCTGGATCACCCCTGTTCCATAAATGGTGCCATTAACGTTTTCCTGCCGCAGTGAATTTAAAGGCGGCGTATTAAGGTCAGATTTCAGGAAGCCCGTAAACGGAGGATATTTTATTTCATTTATGCCTGCAAGATCAACCCTGGTATAGATCTTCACGGTAGCAACAATACCTTCGCCCAGGTAAACATCCCTCCGGCTTAGTGAAAGATCAACAAACATATCCCTGCCTGCAGATTCAAGCTCAGTATTTTTCTGTACATTCCCGCCTGCTCCCTGTTGATTATTCTGCTGAGTGTTTTCAGCAATAACGTCAATATGAAGTGAATCAGAATAGTATGTTTTATTTTTTAATCTATATGAAGCAGGTGATAGAACATACTTGCCTTCACTGAGAGCCTGAAGATAATATACATAACTATTCGTTGTTTTTTGTGATACCCTGCCATTTTTTATCTGTGTGCTTGAGCTGAAGGATGTCTGGGGGCCCATAAGCTTGTAGAATCCATTAAACGATGGAGCTGAAAACTCACCACCGTTTGCATTGACAGTCCATATGATACTGAACTGCTGATCGGCCTTTACAACCGATGGATATTCAGCTTCAACTGAAATATCCTGTGACCGTAAAGGTAAGAAAATGAAAATAAATAAATAATATATCAGAGTCTTCTTCATTCTGTAAATTCCTGTTTACCAGTTCTTAATCGTCCTCACTCTTGCCTTACTGGCTTTTGCAAGCTTAATTTTTTCCTGGACATCTTTTTCATCGTTTGCAAGGGCATTAAGAATTCTATCTGCATCTTCTTTCGAGATAGTCTGCTGCTGCTGTTGTTGTTGCTGATCCTGCTGTTTTTGCTGATTCTGGTTCTGGTTTTTGTTATCTTGCTTATCTTTCTGATCCTTATTCTGATCTTTGTTATTCTGTTCTTTTTGCTGCTGTTGCTGTTGCTGTTGCTGTTTTAAAAGGTCCTGGGCATAGGCCAGATTATATTTTGCCTCCATATTTTCCGGATTGAGCTTTAGAGAACCTTCGTATGCGTCGATGCTTTCCTTTATTTTATTGGACATAAGGAATGAGTTACCCAGGTTATAAAGACTCGCAGATTTTTTGCTCTTATCTTCATTCATGTTGTGGTTCTCAACGAATTGCTTTCCGGCATCTTCATACTTCTTTTGCTTATAGAGTGCATCTCCGGCATTAAAAACCGCATCAGAAGCAGATTTATTCTTATCAATTGCTCTTCGGTATGATATTTCTGATTCAGCAAATTTTTCTTTCTCGAATTCCTTATTTCCCTGTCTGACGTACTTTCTATCGGCCTGTGCACTTACCTGTAATGAAAGAGTAAGCAGCAGAAAAAAAATCATCCGGGCCGTAAGTCGGTTTTGTATAATTCTGTCCATTGATCTTAACCTCCTGTTGCCATCAATTATTAAATTTTGAATTTAAACAGTCTGATATTTGCAAGTTTTCTGTTTTTTCGTTCCATGATTATAAAATCAGTTACCAGCAAAAACAATGCAATTACAGCATAGATCTGGAACTGATCGTTATATTCGGTGTACATTTTGCTTTCCATCTCCTGCTTTTTCATTTTCTTTATCTCAGAATAAATCTCATCAAGTCCGATATTGGTATTGCTGGCTCTGACATAATTTCCCCCGGTAGCTACAGCTATTCTCTTAAGTATTTCTTCATCAAGCTTAGTAATAACCGTATTTCCATCTCTATCCTTCAGGTAATCCCTTTTACCGTTTACGATAACCGGCACCGGTACTCCTTCAGCAGATCCGATTCCTATAGTGTGAATCACAATTCCTTCCTTTGCTGCTTCTTCCGCAACCGAAACAGGATCATCCTCATGATTTTCACCATCGGTAATGATAATCATTGCCTTGCTTTTGCCCTCACCAGGGCTGAATGATTTCATCCCAAGGCTGATAGCCGATCCTATCGCAGTTCCCTGTTTTGGAACCATGTAGGGGTTTATAGCGTTCAGGAACATTTTTGCCGATATATAATCTGTTGTTATCGGTATCTGTGTATACGCATCGCCAGCAAAAACAATAAGACCTATTTTATCATTTTCAAGATTATCAATGAGCCTTGTGAGCGCCTGTTTAGCTCTTGTCAGCCTGTTTGGCTGTATATCTTCGGCCAGCATTGAATTACTGACATCAAGGGCAATTATAACTTCGACACCCTCTTTTTTTATCTCTTCGAGCTTTGATCCGAATTGTGGTCTTGCCAGGAGAATAATTACAGCTGATAAAGCTAAAAGTTGTAAAATAAACTTAATAAAGGGCCGTGCCCCGGAATGCTCGGGCATAAGCTTCATAACCAGGTCGCTGTTGCCAAAACGGCGCAATGCTTTCTTCTTCCTGATGCCATTTAATATCCAAAGAATCACCATTACCGGCAGCAGAAGCAGCAGGTACAGAAAATCGGGATTTGCAAATCTGAATAATTGCATAATTTCCTTTTTTTATGTGATGTTCTTATAGATAGTCAATCCTGACAAAGCTTCCAGAGCCAGCAAGATGAAGACTATTATAGCAGGAATGAGAAACTTCTCCTCTTTCCTGATATATTGTCTGACATCTATCTTTGACTTCTCCATCTTGTCAATCTCTGAATAGACCTGGACAAGCTTAGCATTATCCGTTGCCCTGAAATATTTACCTCCTGTTTTAGAAGATATATCCTTAAGTATTGCTTCGTCAATCTCTACGGGCATATCCTGGTACTGCACTCCGTATGGAGTCTGTACAGGATAAGGAGCCGTACCCTGTGTCCCTACGCCAATAGTGTAAACTCTAATGCCATAGGTTTTTGCAATATCAGCGGCTGTAGAAGGAGAAATCTCTCCCCTGTTATTTACGCCATCTGTAAGAAGGATAATAACTTTGCTTCTAGCTTCAGAGTCTTTTATCCTGTTAACTGCAGTCGCCAGTCCATTACCAATAGCTGTCCCATCTTCTATCATTCCGCTCTGTATTTCACGTAAAAGGTTAATGAGAACTGCGTGATCAGTTGTAAGCGGGCACTGAGTGAAGCTCTCACCGCTGAAGACAACCAGGCCAATACGATCGTAGGGACGTCCTGAAATAAATTCCGTTGCGACATTCTTTGAAGCTTCGAGTCTGTCGGGTTTAAAATCGCGTGCAAGCATACTTCCCGAGATGTCAATTGCCAGAATAATATCAATGCCTTCGGTAGTAACATTTTGAAATTTATCCGTTTTCTGAGGACGGGCAAGCACTATTATAAGCAAAGTAATTGCAGCTGCCCTGAGAGCAAAAAGTATATGCCGGAGGTAGTTACGGAATGTATTACCTGCTTTTTCAAAGGGCTGTAATCCGGGCAATTGCAGCGAAGGAGATGTTTTTTGCTGCCTTAATACATAAAATGCGACAATTCCAGGTACTATCACCAGCAACCAGAGGAAAAGAGGATTGGCAAATGTTATTCCTGTCATTTTGTTACCTCCTTATCTTCTTTTTTATCAGCAGGTTCGGAAATTTCGACCACAACTTTAGTAGCTTCGATAAATTTCCATGACTTTTCAAAATGGAGTACATTTTCTGATGGTTCCGGCTTATATTTTGCAAACTTAACAAGATCTGATCCGTTCAGGATATTTTTAAGATCTGTATAGTTTTCATCTTTTTTAAAACCTGTTTTGATCAGCGCCTCAAGTGTTTCAGATGTCGTCATTTCAAGGGAATAAACAGCATACCTGTTTTCGAGGTACTGGCGCAATATTTCTGTCAGCCGTGAATAGTAAAGCTTGATCTCTCCTTTTTGCCATAATTCTTCATTCTTAAGTTTGTCGAGCTCCCTGAAAGCGATCACATGCGCCGGATCAGGGTTCATGACAGGAATATCCTCTTTCCCCGACTTTCTTAACCTTTTACTGAACCTAAGAATAACCCAGACAACAGCTGCAGCCACAATTGCAAGAAAAACCCACGGTATTATTTCCTGTAATGTAAGCGGAGCCCTGTACGGGCCAACAATATCAAAGATTTTTGCAGTAGTGTCCGGAGGAGTCATTTTAACCCTCATCACCTCAAGGGGAGTATATTCTGAATAGAATCGCTTTATACCATTTTTATCTTTTATTTCAGCATATACTGGTGGAACCTGATATATACCTGAATCAAAAGATGTTACGAGATATTTATTTACTATTCTAAGAATGTTATCTTTTGAAACTATGCTATCCTGAATGGGACCTGACAGTATTTCAATATTTTTATATAATGAATCCTTAAAGGTCTGGATATCGAGTTTAAGGTCAGGAGGCTGTTTTACTGTGACTGTGTAAAAAATCTGATCGCCAATATAAATTCTTGAGGTATCAAAAGCAGAGGTTACGGTTACATCCTGTCCCCGGGAGCTGGAAAGCAATGATATTAAAAGAAATATTGATAGTAATAATTTCTTCATATTTACCTGCTTTTGAACAGTTTTATAAGTGGTTTTACATAATCTTCATCTGTGCTGATAGTTGTAGAATCCACACCGCAGCGCTTAAAAACGGCGGTAATCTCCTCCACATGATCTTTCCACCATTTCTGATATGCACTCCTTGCATGGCGTGAGGAAGTATCAATCCATCTTTCTTCGCCTGTTTCAGAATCGAGTACCTTAACCATTCCTATATCAGGAATTGAGGACTCCACCGGATCAAATACTTTAACAGCTACAACATCATGTTTATTTGAAGCAATACGTAAAGCTTCCTCAAATCCCGGAGCAATAAAGTCTGAAAGGATAAATGCCGTGCAACGTTTTTTTATTGCATTTGTAAGATACCGCAATGGTTCATCCAGGTTTGTCCTGCGGCTTTCTGATCTGAAATCGAGCAGTTCCCGTATTATCCTAAGAATATGTTTTCTGCCCTTCTGGGGGGGAATAAACTTTTCGACCTTGTCTGTGAAAAAGATCACTCCGATCTTATCGTTGTTGAATATTGCAGAGAAAGATAAGACGGCAGCGACCTCTGTCATGATATCATGTTTGAATTTTACAGTTGTACCAAAGTTACCTGATCCGCTTACATCTATGAGGAGCATTACTGTAAGCTCCCTCTCCTCCTCAAATACCTTTACATAAGGATGATTGAAGCGGGCTGTAACGTTCCAGTCGATACTCCTTATATCATCTCCATACTGGTATTCCCGAACCTCACTGAATGCAATTCCCCGACCCTTGAAAGCACTATGATACTCTCCGGCAAAAATATGCCTGGTCAAACCTCTTGTTTTAATTTCAATTTTTCTGACTTTTTTAATGAGTTCAGTTGCTTCCACTATTATTCGCTCTGTTTTGAAAGTTCAAATGTTATCGTGAATGACCATTTATCATCCTTTAATTCAACAACGAAATCTTTTCCATCCCTGCTGTCCGTCCATCTGTTATCTCCTGATTTCTTATAGTTGTAATTTAGCTGATTCAGCTTTTCATTTTTTATTGCGGGATCACATATCAGCCTGATACTTTTGCAGACTGAATCTTTATCCATAAAGAATAATAAGGTACTGGTATTGGTATTGTCGGTATATTTGAGATAACTAAAACGGCTGTTAACAACATTTTCCGGCATCATTTCCTTGTAGTTATTCTTCATATAAGTTTTGATTTCTGCACTTTTCAGTCCAATAAGGTTCTGACTTTCCGCAGAGAGACTGATTAGAGCAATCGTCAGGAACAGGATCCGGCGTATCATACAGTTATATTAAGGTACTTCCACAACATTCAGTATCTCCGCAATTATTTTGTCCTGGTTGACATTTTCAGCTTCAGCTTCATACGTCAGCCCTATCCTGTGTCTCATTACATCCGGACAAATAGCTCTTACATCTTCAGGGATCACATAACCTCTTCTCCTGATAAATGCATAGGCTTTAGCAGCAAGCGAAAGATTTATTGATGCCCGTGGTGATGCCCCGTATGAGATCATATTTTCAAATACAGGTAATCCGTATTTTTCAGGATTCCTGCTTGCGAAAACAATATTGAGAATATAATTTTCGATCTTTTCATCCATATAGACCTCTCTGACAATATCTCTGGATCTTACTATGTCTGAAGTTTTAAGTACTGAACTTGTATGCGGGAACTCTTTGGCCAGGTTCTCCCTGATGATCAGCTTTTCCTCTTCCATTGAAGGATAATCGATCAGGACTTTCATCATGAACCTGTCGACCTGTGCTTCTGGCAACGGATAGGTACCCTCCTGTTCAATAGGGTTTTGAGTTGCCAGGACAAGGAACGGTTCGTCAAGATGATAAGTTGTTTCACCAATCGTGATCTGTCTCTCCTGCATAGCTTCAAGGAGGGCACTTTGCACTTTTGCCGGAGAACGGTTTATTTCATCCGCCAGAATGAAATTTGCAAAAACAGGTCCCTTCTTTACAACGAATTCTTCTTTTTTCTGACTATATATCAATGTTCCGATAAGGTCCGCAGGAAGAAGATCCGGAGTAAATTGTATCCTGCTGAATTTAGCATCAATGATTGCAGCCAGCGATTTTATTGCAAGTGTTTTTGCAAGCCCCGGAACTCCTTCAAGCAGGATGTGTCCGTTAGCGAGCAATCCAATCATCAGGCTGTCTGTCAGATGTTTCTGACCAACAATCACCTTATTCATTTCCATTCTGATGATATCAACAAAGGCGCTTTCTTTCTCAATTTTTTCGTTCAATAACTTTATGTCAGTTGTTTGCTCCATATTTTAAAATTTTAAGTGCCAAAGATAATAAAACATGCATGTAGAATATTCTAGTCCTGAATTCTTAAAAACAGGTAGACAAAAGAAAGCATTGAATTTCTAAAGTGGTGTTAAGGAGTGTTAAAGTTGTGTTAAAATGAGACTTCTGATAGCGGATTCCAGCTAAAACCGGCTCTTGCAGAACTCCTGAACAAAAGGATTATTAATATTGGTGTAAAAGCATAATTAAAGGCGTGGGAAAATATCAACTGTATGAAAAATGATATCAGGGAGAGAAAAAATACTATTTTGAACCAGATACGCCATTCTTTATTAGTTATGATGCTAACAAGACACATTATTATAAAAGGACTCAACCAGATGATATTCAGATTACGCCGCATCTGTTCATGGTCGGTGAAAAAGTTGAAGAAAATCATTAAAATAGCAAGAGCTGAGAATAATGAGAATATGAAAATATCGGCACCTTTCCTGATTTTATTATTCTTTATCAAAGCAAAAAAGATAATAATAATGATCAGCAAAAGCGAAAAAATAAATGTTGGAGATGTGAAAAAACTATTTTTAACCGCGGGAGGGCCAGATTCCAGAATCGTCTCCGGATTACTTAAAAGCGGAATCATCTTTCCGTTCCGGTTGATTAATGCTCCGGAGAGCCCTTTCTGCATATCTATAGGCAGGAACATCCTGTCGCGCAAGCTGGTTTTCTTATCGCCGGGTGTTCCCATAAGGAGATCTACCCCAAGATCCAGCCATGGATACAGTCTCTGGTATTCTCCTACTTTATCTCTGAATGTGGGCATAAATTTTGTGTCATCTTTTGGATAAAAAAGCTTGTCGCCGAGAGTTTTTTCTATAAGATCCCGGATCCTGGTTGAACAGTCGTCATAAAAGAAATCATATCTGTATTTTATGTTTTCCGGTTTGAGATTTTCTTTGATCATTGCCAGTAATGCAGATACTTCTTCAGGCTCGAGATTTATCTTCTGACATTGAACCCATCTCTTTTCAAAAAAATATTCCTGAAGAAACCTGTCGAAAGAATCCACTGCAAGCATATAGTCAAGCCGTCCTTTTGCGAATTTCCACACAAAATGAGGTGTGCTGAAATCAAATACCCCCCAGTTATAGACAAGATCACTGTTCTGCTCCTGTATCAACACCCTAAGTGCACTATGTCCATATATTGAATATGTCTCAGTCCCCGGTCCACAGGTGATAAGATAAACTTCAATATTCTGTGTGGTCTGTGAATGGATACTGACAAATGAAACTTGCAACAGAAACCACAGTATTAAATATTTCTTTTTCATAAATGAGGGTCTTAATATTTAAAAATCATTACGAATGTGCGAATAAGTAGTGAATTAGAAGCCATACACTCCTATCTTTTTTGTTTTTATTTATATTGCATAAATTTTGAAAATTAAATACCCAAATAGATTCCCGACTATAATGAAGAACTACATTTTCTTAACAATTATTTTATTTGCCAGTGCTGTTTTGTTCTCCTGTAAAGATCATACAAGGACAATCGTCGAAATAAAAGGTGATATGTTTTATATAAACAACAGACCAACCTATGAAAAGAGGTACTGGAATGGGCTTAAGATCGAAGGACTGCTACTGAATTCAAGAATGGTCCAGGGCATTTTTGATGATATGAACCCTGAGACAGTAAATAACTGGATATATCCCGATACAAAAAAATGGGATCCTGACAGGAATACTGAAGAGTTCATCAGCAATATGGAAAAATGGAATAGTTACGGCCTGCTTTCATTCACAATCAATATACAGGGAGGAAGTCCACAGGGATATTCAAAGGAACAACCATGGTTTAATTCGGGTTATTTTGACGACGGGAAGCTGAGACCAGAATATATGTTGCGTCTTAAGAAAATACTTGACAGGGCCGATGACCTTGGCATGGTGCCTATTTTAGGGTTATTCTATTTCGGTCAGGATGAGAGACTAAAGGATGAAAGCGCCGTCATCAATGCAGTTAATAATATTATTGAGTGGCTTTTCGAAAAAGGTTACCGAAATGTTCTCATAGAAGTAAATAATGAATGCAATATAAAGTATGTTCATGAAATACTTAAGCCTGAAAGGGTCGATGAGCTTATAAATCTTGTTAAGAGCAAGGAAAAAAGAGGTTACAGGTTTTATGCCGGAACAAGCTATGGTGGCGGATCTATTCCAACGCCTAATGTGGTAAAAGCTTCTGATTTTTTACTTATGCATGGCAATGGTGTTTCCGATCCGATGCGGATTCTTGAAATGGTGAATAAGGCCAGGAATGTGGAAGGGTATACCCCGAAACCTGTTCTTTTCAACGAGGATGACCATTTTGATTTCGATAAAGCTGACAATAATTTTTTTTCTGCCCTGAGCGGATACGCTTCATGGGGTTATTTTGATTTTCGCATGAAAGATGAATCATTCGAAAACGGATACCAGAGTGTTCCGGTCGATTGGGGAATAAGTTCTGAAAGGAAAAAGCAGTTTTTTAACCTGCTTAAAAAGATTACCGGGAAATAGCCGGGATTTATTTATCTTTGCGTCCTTTACAACTTCTTTGCGTACCCGGTGGTTATAGGATGACTATTACCAATCTGTTAATAAGTGAGAGAATGGACAGCATTGATCTTTTACGTACTTTAAAGTTCCTTCCCGGTATAATAATCGGGCTTACTGTTCACGAATTCAGCCATGCTTATATAGCTCACCTGTGCGGCGATTCCACATCAAAAGATATGGGCAGGGTCACATTAAATCCCCTTAAGCATATTGATCTGGTTGGCTTTATAATGCTTCTGGTAGCGGGATTTGGGTGGGCAAAACCTGTTCAGTTCAACGAACAGAATCTAAGAAACCCTAAAAGAGATATTATCAAAATTGCGGTTGCAGGTCCCATTTCCAATGCACTGACAGCTATGGTGTTATCGGTAATTTTTGTTTTGTTTATCCAGGCCAATTCAGTTTCTTACAGCTACGGACATTCATTACTGACTGAAATATTTATTTACGGAATATATATTAACTGGGGGTTATTCATTTTTAATCTCATACCACTCCCTCCTCTTGACGGATCTCATCTCCTGCTGAGTTTTTTTAAAAAGTATCCTTCGTTTCATGAGAAGCTATATAAATATGGTTCATTGGTTTTATTTGGTCTTATCATAGCTACAATAGTAACGAAAATCAATTTTTTTCCAATCTGGCCGGTGATCCAGTTCTTTGGGCAAGGTTTTCTGTCTCTCCTGAATCTGATCTTTTAAAAGTGTTCAGAATCCCCTTCTAATTTCATCTATTAAACAGTTAATAGTGATAAAAAATTAGTATATTGGTAGAAATATGCTTGTTGTGAAAATTTCATTATTCATACAAGTCATAGTTATGGCAGGTTTAATTTTTTCTCAGCCAGACAAATTTGAACCCCTGAGACAAAGGATGGTCAAAACCCAGATCATGGATCGGGGTATAACCAATAGTGCAGTTCTCAATGCCATCAGGAAGGTGCCAAGGCATCTTTTTATTCCCAAAGAGTACGAGGAGGAAGCTTATAATGATTATCCTCTTCCGATAGGCTTTGGGCAGACTATTTCCCAGCCCTATATTGTAGCTTACATGACTGAAGCTGTTAAACCTTCAGCAAAGAAGAAAGCCCTTGAGATTGGTACAGGCTCAGGTTACCAGGCTGCTGTCCTTGCGGAGATTGTTGAAAAAGTATATACAATAGAAATTGTTCCGGAGCTTGCTGAAGCATCTTCAGAAAGGCTGAAGAAACTTGGTTATAAAAATGTTGAATGTAAATTTGGTGACGGGTATAAAGGCTGGCCGGAGCATGCTCCATTCGATATAATCATTGTCACGGCTGCCTGTGAAAAAATACCAGTGCCATTAATCGATCAGCTGGCAGAAAATGGCAGACTGGTGATACCTGTCGGTGCTCCTTCTGCGGTACAGGAACTGGAGCTGGTGACCAAAAAAAACGGGAAGACTGAAACGAAAAGGCTCACATTTGTACGGTTTGTTCCTTTTAAACGTTTATAATAAAATATTATCATGGAATACTATACAGCTTTAAAGCTTAAGGAGGAATGGAGAAACAAGCCCTGTGAGCATCCCCGATTGGAAAAGGTATATTTTACAGGTGCATTCCTGATAAATTATGTATGTACAACCTGTGGAGCTGAATTTACAATCGCACAGAAGATGGAGATTGATGAGATCCGAAAAGAAAGCATCAGGTCAAAGTAAGATTAATGATACTAATAAAAAGAGACAGCTTTGTTGGCTGTCTCTTTTAGTGATTACGGTGCGGTCCGGCTATGGTAATTTTATTTCTTGCCTGTTTTTATGCGATTTAAGGCACTATCCTGGAGCGAATAGTATCAGAGTCCCATTATTTTTATATGATACCCTCAGCGTTCGGATTGGATCAAGTCCCAACCTGGCCCCGTAGCTATTAATTAAAGTATTGCATCTGGCAATTGTGTTTTCATATGACTGCTTCAAAAATATAATATCATCAGATAGTTTTTCAATTTCCGCATTCAGTCTGACAATTTCCTCTTTATCCGAACTCATAGTCTTAAAATATTGTAAACCTATTTATAATATCCCCCCAACTCTCTTTGAGCATAGAACCAATTATCCAATTCTGTGGAAGAAGAATTTTTATTCTCAAGATAGATTTCAAATGCTCTTTTGCGAATATCATCCTCTGTAATATTTTTTTTTATTTCTTTAGATTTTAATGTTAAGGCATCTCTACTTTTTTTCGTTTTACTAATTGTGTTTTCCATTTTAAAAATTTTAATTTATTAATTGCAAACTTCAAAATACTTATTTTGTAAGGTACGAATAAAAAAGTTGGTAATCATTATATAATTCATTTATTTTGAATTATTTACTACAAGTTTACTTTAACAGATGCTAATTGTAGAAATAGAAGAGACAGGCTAACTTTATGAGATTTGGCTAAGTTCGCTTGCCTGCCTTGGAGGTAGATTGAATCCACTATTTATTTCAAGGTATCTTAGGATTTTTAATTTATATTCACAAGTCATCATATAACATTATTATATTATATCTGCCGGCAGCAGTAACTTCATTATCCTCTACTGAATTGCCTGCCCTCGGAAATCAGCTCCTCTTCTGTTAGTCACAATCATGGACACAATCCGAACCCTAAAACAACTAAATCCCTGATTCACAGGGGTATTATGCTAATAATTTAGTGATTCCGGAGCGACTCGAACGCTCGACCCACAGCTTAGAAGGCTGTTGCTCTATCCAACTGAGCTACGGAACCAAAATTTAAAATAACGTGCGACCCATCCCGCGTACGCGGGATTGCTCTATCCAACTGAGCTACGGAACCAAAATTTAAAATAACGTGCGACCCATC
>CAZGKI010000006.1:15301-63070 GCA_964526345.1 uncultured Rikenellaceae bacterium | reverse complement strand
CCGCGTACGCGGGATTGCTCTATCCAACTGAGCTACGGAACCGTTTTCCGGCTGCAAAATTACATTTTTTTTCAATTAATCCTATCGCTGCCCGGAAATCAGAACCTGACAGCAGGGCAAGACGGGCTATAATGATTTCATATAATTGACCAGTCCTTTTTTATCAATAATCTGTCTCAATTTCTCAGGAAGTGGTTCAAAGAGTTTCTTTTTATCACCAATAATTATTTCTCCTTTCTCGAAATCGATATCAACCTTATTGCCAGGTTTATATGATTCCACCGCGTCTTTCTGAACAATAAGAAGCAATCCCTGGTTTATCGCAGATCTGAAAAAGATCCTGTTTACTGATTTGACTATCACAGCTTTAATACCGACATGTGCCAATCCGACTGCAGGGTGCTCTCTGGAACTGCCGCATCCAATGTTTTCCCCGGCAATTATTATATCTCCCCTGGTTACATTTTTGCTGAAGTTCGGATCAAAATCTTCAAATAACAATGGTATGATGGAATCAGGATCGGAGCTTAAAACCTTATAAGTATGCTTTCCTGCAAACATCTGATCAGTATTCAGGTTGTCTACATCTGAATAGTTCCATATATTTCCTATCTTCCTGTTCTCTCCGGATCCGATAACGACTGTCTTACTCTGAAGATTTTTAAAAGGAAACTTCTCTTTCCCTTTTTTCCTGCGCGGATCAGTTATGACTCCTTTAATAGCCGATATCGCAACAGTGGCCGGTGATGCAAGAAAAACAGATGCCTCCCTGTTTCCCATCCTGCCCGGAAAATTCCTGTTGGCTGTGGATATCACATTATGGCCATCTGCAGGGATTCCCTGTCCGGTGCCAAGGCAGGGTCCGCACGAAGGAGTGAGTACATTTGCCCCTGCTTTTATAAGATCTGATAATATTCCTTCCTCAATTGCCTGAAGATATATTTCTCGCGATGCAGGGATTATACTTAACTGAAATCCCTGTTTTATCTTTTTCCCTTTAAGAATTACGGCAGCAATGCGGAGATCCTCTATTCTTCCATTGGTGCAGGTCCCAATTAATCCTTCATGTACTATTGTACCGGCAACTTCGTATACCGATTTTATATTATCCACATTATGAGGAGCAGCCACCACGGGAAAAACTTCATCCAGCGCTAAATCGATTTCCCGTGAATATGATGCACCTTTGTCGGCCCAAACTCCTCCGGATTCTTTACCCAGGAATTCTTTAAGAATCTTATCTGAAGGGAAAACAGCATTTTTAGCACCCATCTCAGACGCGAGATTGGCGATAGTCATTCTGTCTGAAATATTCAGGTTCTTTACACCATCGCCATGGTATTCTATCGACATATAATTTGCCCCTGCCGATCCTGTCATACCTATTATCCACAGCGCCAGATCCTTAGCGTAAACCCCCGGTTTCAGTTTACCTGACAGGTTGATTTTAAACGATTCGGGTACCCTGAACCATGTTTCTCCCCGTTTCCATATACCTGCAGATTCAGTGCGATCGATCCCGGCCGCAAAAGCATTGAAAGCACCCGCCGTTGATGTATGACTGTCGCTTCCAACGATGAGCATTCCTGGTTTTGCGTGTATCGACATAATCTGATGACATATCCCGCTGCCTGAATCATAGAATTTTCTGATACCCTGCCAGGAAACAATATTCCTGATCTCCTGGTACTGGTTAGCAAGTTTAGCTTCTGTGGGAGGGGCATTGTGATCAAGCACCACAAGCATCTGACCGGGATCAGTAACTTTTTGTCCGCCCATATTCCGGAATGTTTTAAAAATACTTGCTGTATTATCGTGAGTGAGGATAATATCGGGCCTGGCAAATACTATCGCACCTGCAGGAGCATTGAATATTTTTTCGGCAAATGTTCTGGCGTTCATAAGAATAAATTAGAAATGAATTCAGGCAAAAAGGCTGCCTTTCTGATAAATTTCGTACTGCACTGCGGAAAAAGGTTCAGAATATGTTGATTTATTATTTTCCAGATTTTTTATCTCTCCCGTTTTAAGATTAATTCTTATCCTGTCGCCATTGGATAGTGCTAGTCTATCTATTGATTTACAGGTAATTACAGGTAGTGCGGCGTTAATGGCGTTTCTTTCGTAAATGGCTCCGAACGATTCAGCTATAATGCCCTGTATGCCAAGAGACAGAAAGCAATCAACAGCCTGTTGCCTCGAACTGCCGCAACCAAAATTTCTGCCTGTTACTATTATATCACCTCGGATCACTTTACCGGCAAAATCCTTAAACCCCTCCAGATTGTCAAATGTATATTTACCCATCTCTGTTGGATCCGTGATGGAAAGATACCTGTTATGGAATATCATATCAGTATCGATATTGTTTTTAGCAATGATCCATGTTCTGCCTTCTAAAATAAACGGTCTTTCTTTTTTTTCTATTCTCTTTTTATCAGGCACCGATGATTTTTCCTCAATCCGGGATTTCTTAAACAAAGCAGGTATGGCAGGAATATTATCAGGGGTTGTTATATACCCGGCTATCGCAGATGCAGCCACTATTTCAGGCGAAGCAAGAAAAACATCTCCCTTTCCCTGTTTGCCGGGAAAATTCCTGTTTCCGCTACTTATTGTGACTTCTCCCAGGCCATTTTGTCCAACCTGACCAGCTGCACAACCAGCGCAACCTGCGTTTGAAACCAGGGCTCCCGCTTTCTTAAAAATATCAATTAATCCTTCATTGAGACATTCTTTCCATATTTTGTCAGTTGCAGGTACGATCTTCAGAATTACTCCCGGAGCTATTCTTTTGTTCTTCAGCAATGCTGCTGCCTTTCTCATATCCCCCATCCTGCCGTTCGTGCAGCTCCCGATAAAAGCAGAATCAATTTTTTGTCCCTGCACTTCAGATACATTGACTGTATCGTGTGGTTTTCCAGGTCGCGCGACCATACGGTTAAACCCGGAAATATCGATATTGATGGTTTTAGAATAAGTTGCATCTTCATCGGCAAATACCGGTGAGAATTTATTTCCGGACCTCTGGCGGCAATATTCAATGATCTCGTCAGAAGGAGGAAACAAAATAATGATTGCTCCCATTTCTGTGGCCATTGATGAAATTGTTATCCTGTCGTCGAGCGGCATTCTGCGTATATATTCTCCATAAAGCTCTATTGAATAACCGAGAAACGTGTCTGCACCGAATTTACCGAGCAGATTAAGTATGATATCTTTTGAGGAAACACCGTCAGAGATTTCACCGGTGAACTGAATTTTTGCAGATGGCGGGATCCTGAACCATACAGACCCCTGGTGCCATGATGCAGCAATATCCATATCGCCCATGCCCTGGCCAAATGCCCCTATGGCGCCAAGAATGTTGGCATGTGAATCGGTTGAAACGGCAGTCGCTCCGGGACTAACATATCCTTCATCAATCATTATATGTGTCCCGATACCGGCATCTATATCAAACACCTTTATATCGTTTTCACGAGCAAAAAGACGGCATACATGTTGATTTACAGCATATTTCTGGTCCGAGCCAGTTGGATTGCAGTCAAATGTGAAGAGTGTTTTTTCCGGGTCTTTAATTTTAAGATTATGATCTTTAATATTCTTTACAACATTAGCACCTCCGAAATCTCTGGCCGTCCGTATGTCGATCTCAATATCGACAATTTCGCCGGGTTGCAGTGTTCTGAATTTTGAATGAGCGGCAAGTAATTTTTCAAGCAATGTCATTGCCATGGAATTAATTTTAAAACAAGTGATTCAAGAAAAGGTTCAGGCAAACCTATTTAAACTGAGCCCTGTAATCTCTTGGAGAGATGCCTTCAGTTTTTCGAAACTGCTTGTTGAAATTTGAGATGCTAACGAAACCGCACTCAACTGCTATATCATGAACCATGTAGTCAGTTTCACGCAGAAGGTAGCATGCTTTGTTTGTCCTGACACGATTCAGATATTCCACAAAACCAGCTCCGCTGTTCTTTTTAAAGTATCTGCTGAAGTTAGAAGGGCTCATCCCGGCAACTTTCGAGATCATTTCCAGAGAAATTTCCCTGAAATAGTTTTCCCTGATATAAGTATATACTTCTGCCATCTTTTTGTTTCCTCGCTCATCGTAAGCCTGCTTATAGTTTTCAGAACACAGTAAAACTTTCTTTTCCGCAGAGCATAGAATTTTTAATACATTGAAAAAATCGATCATTTTGTCAATACCTCTGCCTGAGACCATCTGTGTAAGAAATTTCTCTGCTTTTCTTGCATCTGCAACGGAAAACCCTATCCCACGCTCTGACTGGTCAAGCAGTTCTTTCACATCATGCATTTCGTGTTGTGAAAGAAAATCCTTGCCTAAAGACGATTCCCTGAAATGCAACATAATACCATGTTTTTCAGGCAAACTTTTATCACTTTTATAATAGTTCCAGGAGTGAGGAATATTTCCTGCTACCAGGACCATGTCGTACTGATCAAAAAGTTCTACACTATCTCCAATAATACGGGTTCCGTTGCTCCTGATGTTCAGCACCAGCTCATATTCCGGATGGAAATGCCACAGACCGCCGGTATCAGAAATATATTCGGCTTTGAATCCGCCACCATCAACATTCGTTATTTGTTCCAGTTCAGCTACCATTGTTCAGGATTTATTTCGGAGTATAACCAAATTTAAGCAATATTTTTATTAAAATCAGTTTCCCTGCATTATATTATTTTCTCATTATAATTTGAAAATTTAAATTATTTGTGTAAATTTGTTACCAGCTCATGCTATTGGTATAAGAGGAGACAAGAAGGGTTGGAAGTGAAAATCAACAGGATTGTATTGCAGACATTGACTTTCACATCAGGAACCTTAGGAATAGCGCCAGCTTACCATGGTTCCATCCTTTTATCAGACAGTAGACACGGGAATTATCTCATTAATAATGCCCGCTCCCTGATCTTCACAACCACCCTTCCTCCTCTTATTATTTTATATACTTTGTAAGCATTACCCATTAAATAAGTAGATTCAGTATTATGCAATAACATAATTTACATTATTTTTGTGGCCGAAAAGTGAGGAGAATATCTGGTTAGTTATTCAGATTACAGGTTAATGAAGACATATATCAGGCGCAGAGAGGAAAATGATCAACTGGTAGTATTATTCGGGGGCTGGGGAACAGATGAGAATGTTTTTATCCCTTTTTGCAACGATGAATTTGATTTTATTCTTTTTTACAACTATTCTTCTGATGAAGCTTTAGTTCTTCCCGAAACAAAAACATACAGGAAAATAACCCTGATAGGCTGGTCTCTTGGCGTGTGGGCCGCAGAATATCTCTGCCCTAAAACTGGTATTGTACCGGATGTTACAATTGCAGTGAACGGCACACCTATCCCGGCAGACGATAAGTATGGCATTCCTCTGAAGACCTTTGAAGGAACCCTTAACAACATTACAGAAGGAAACATGGGGAAGTTCTATTTCAGGATGTTTGGAGACAAAGAGACATATAAGATGAACCATGAAAGAATACCAAACCGTTCTGTCAAATCGCTGAGTGATGAACTGCGATGGCTATATAACAGGATGATGGAACAGAAAGAGCCGGGATTCAGATGGGATTATGCAGTGACAAGTGAAGTAGATCGTGTTTTCCCTTCAGAAAATGTTAACAGCTACTGGGAAAAACAGAAATCAACGCGACATATAATTGTTCCTTTTCCGCATTACCTTTTTCATTTATGGAACTCTTTTGACGAGTTTATAAGGTTTGTAGAAAAAAAAGGGGGAAAGGGTTCCGGTAAAATGACACTCACTTCATGATTTTTTAGAGGTCCCTTATCAGAATATTCTGGTCAGATTTGGCAATCAGCTTATCAAACTTTTCGAGCATCAGGATCACCCTGTCATACTCCTTATTCTTTATAACCATCCTCTGGTTGATCCCCTTTTTATCAAGACGTGATAATACATAACTTACCGACAACCTGTTGATATCAAGTGCAGGTTGGTACAACCTCTCTTTCTGTTCATTCTCATGAATAACTGATACAAGTTCGGCATCGGACAGGTCCTGCAGTATATCACGGGCAAGGCGAACAGGGATCTTAAGCACCTTACCAATTGTTTCGGCACTGATAGGTTTTTCTCCAATAGCAAAGTTCCGGATTATCATATGCATAATCATCAGTACGAGAGCACGCTTCTGGTATGCGCTGATATTCAGGGCTTCAGATTCAAACTCATACCTGGAAATATTCTGGTTCGCAAAAGTGAGTTCAGCTCCCAGCAGTACCACGATCCAGGTTGTCTGAATGAATATAATAAACAGGGGGATAAGGGCAAAGCTGCCATAGATTGCACTGAGCTTATAAATACCAAATTGAAGATCAAGATACATCCATTGCAGAAATTGTAGTATAGTTCCGGAAATTATTCCTGAAACCAATGCAGGACCAAACTTCACCCTGGCATTTGGCATAATTATAAACAATACTGTCAATACAAACCAGGTAAGAAAATAGGGTGCAAATTTGATCAAAAAGCTTATAACAGGCTTAAAGAAATTCAGGATTGGTGCCTGAGACATAAATTCGGGAAGTTGTGTACTTACAAAAACGGTTATACTTCCTGAAAGAATTACAAAAACAGGAGCGATCAGCATTATTGTGAGATAATCCGTAAACTTCCTGAGCCATGACCTTGCTGAAGAGATCTGCCAGATATAATTGAAGGAGCTTTCTATTCTATTTAACAGTGACATGACAGACCAGACCAGAATAATTATACCAATACCTGCAATATACCCGCCTTTTGTCTCCTGAAGGGCATTTGTAGCAAGTGAGAGAAGGTAATTCAGCACTTCAGGATAAGCCTGGAATTGATTTGCAATCATCTCTTTCAGGTTTTGATCGAGTCCGAAACCTTTAGCTATCGCAAAGCCAATAGCAATAAGCGGAACAACAGAAAGTATTGTATATAACGTAAGGGCTGATGCACGCAGCTGGACTTTATCATTTGTGAATCCTCTTGCAGCTAACACAATAATTCTCAGTTGTTTGATGAGAAATGTTTTTCTTTTTGATAATTCTGAAAGAGATGTGTGCCAGATGGCATCATTAAACCTTTTTATCTGGTTCAGAGCCCATGCAACAGGATTTGCCATTTTTCAGATAGTCTTAAATATTCTGCAATTAATTCCAATAGAACTCTTTGCCTCAAATATACTAAATACCATGTAAAATAAATCACTATTTTCACTTCGTAAAATTATTTTATGAAAATTCAGATTCTTGAATTTATTGAAGGAGCCAGAAAAGCTAAAGGCGTAACTGTAATTATAGATGTTTTCAGGGCTTTCACCGTGGCCTGTTATGCTTTTGATGCAGGTGCTTCAAGAATTATCACAACTACAGGAATAGAGGAAGCTTTTATTCTTAAAAAGAAGTATATGAGATCAGTTCTTGTTGGTGAAAAGGATGAGAGGAAAATTGAAGGATTCGATTTTGGTAATAGTCCAACGGAGATAATAAAAAGCGATCTTAGCGGAAAAACTGTAATACAAACCACCACAGCAGGAACCTGCGGACTGGTTAATGCATCAGGTGATATTGTGATTACAGGAAGCCTTGTCAATTCAGGAGCCATTATAAAATACATTAAGGCTCTGAACCCTGAAAAAGTAACACTTGTTGCTATGGGATACAGGGCAACAACTTCAGCTGAAGAAGATCTTTTATGCGCAGAAATCATAGAAACCGGTCTGGCAGGTAAAAGAAAAAACTTTGATGAGAGAATTTCTGATCTGAGGTCAGGAGCCGGTCAAAGGTTCTTTTTGCCTGCGAACATTGACTACTCTCCTCCCACCGATTTCTTCCTATGTACAATGAGAGACCGTTTTGATTTCATTCTTAAAGGAGAGAAAAGAACTGATGGGAACATCGACCTGATGAGGATAGATGTATAAATTCAGAATGGTGGTGCCGGGCAATAATACAACAATACGAACAGCCCTCCATTTGAAGTAATGAGATCTCCTTCGCAAATTTAAAAATCAATAAATATCAGTATGTTGTGTCTAAATGAAGGGAAGGATTTTTCTTCGCTGATGAATCTCGCGGAAAGTACAAAACATGCAAACCTGATAAAAACGAAAAAGCCATAAAGGAGGATCAGACGAATCAATTCTTAATTCCATTCTCTCCCTGAACCTGATAAAAATCCCGGCCAGTATCAGGGTAAGCCTGAATATCCTGAGTCTATTATAAGTACGCAGTAATCTTACCGAGGTAGAGAAGGTCCTTTTATCAGTAACACTGTCATAAAGTTTACTCAGGTTTTCGATGCCCAGCTTAGTCTTGTTCAGAAACTCTGTGTTGGATTCTAATCCCTCATGAACGAGTCCGTTATCTATATGATGTATTTTATAACCGGCTTTGTTAAGCTGGTAACTGAAAAGAGTATCCTCATGTCCGTATTGCTTCAATTCCTCGTTAAAACGAAGTTTTTCAAAGATCTTTCTGTCTATCAGAACATTAAAGGTAGTGAAAAAAGCATATGGCCTTTTGTTCCTTTCAGTGGCTTTACGCTGTTCAAGCTTCCTCCCGTTTTTCCATCTGAGCATTTTATCAGGATCGCCCGGAGGCGATTCATGATATAAAATACCACCTGATGTGACACTGGAATAAGCCATTGCCGGTATCCAGTTAAGTATATAATTTTCAGCCGTCCCGGGCATCATTGTGTCAGCATCAATAAAGATAAGAAAGTCACCCCTGGCTTCAAGAGCCAGCATATTGCGTATAGCAGCTCTTCCAATATTCTTTTCTGACCTGATAACCCTGACACCATCAACTTCGAGAGCTTTATACTTATCTTTGTAGCATTGGGTTGATCCGTCATCACCAATAACTATTTCAATAAACTCCGGAATTTTCCCAATACAACTTTTCATGCTATGCACTAGTGCGACTATGTCATAATCGCACACCGGAATAAGTAAAGAAATAGTCATCTGATAGGTCCCCTGGAATTAACTTTCCAAAATTACAATATATTTCTCAATATGATGCTATTCTTAATTTGGCAAAGAAATTGCAATAACTAAATTTGCACTTAATTTCTTACATATCTGGAACTGCAATGAAAAAATGGTTTTCCGGAATAATATTGTTAGTGCTGACTTTGCCGGTTCTCAGTCAGGCAAGCAGCAACTATAATATCTCTCTTAATATCTCGGGCCTTAAAGATTCTACTATATTTCTTGCATATCATTTCGGGGATAAGCAATATATAAAGGATACCATCACTCTTGATAACAGGAGTCACGGTGTTTTTTCAGGGAAGGAGGCTCTTCCGCAAGGCATTTACATGATTGTGCTGCCGGAAAGGAAGTATTTTGAAATTCTTATAGGTGATGATCAGCAATTTACGATAAGCTGCCAGTATACTGATTATTTCAACACACTGAAATTTACCGGATCGGAGGAGAATACCAGATTCGTCGATTACCAGAAGAAGTGGGTTTCTATGCAAAACAAGGCTTCCTCAATTATGCGAAGGATCCAGAACAATAAGCAGAACAGCGATTCGGTGAAGATACTTACTGATATGCAAAAAGGACAGGAGCAAAAAATGAAGACATACCTTCAGAGTGTGCTTGATGAAAACCATAATAATCTGCTTTCAGTTCTTGTAAAATCGATGATGCCGCTTGATATGCCTGAATTTACGATATCAAATGTTGTCCATAATCCGGATTCTGTAAAGTGGGTAATGAGATACAATTATAATAAAGATCATTTCTTTGATAATATTGACCTTACCGATGAGAGAATGCTTCGCACACCTATTTTGCAGGCAAGACTTGATGCTTTTTTTACAAATGTTGTTATTCAGTCGCCGGATTCAATCAACAAAGAAATTGATAAGCTGATAAAGAAATGTGAAGGTAACCATAAAGTATTTCAGTTCATCTCGGTTTATCTTTTTAACCATTTTCGTGAGAGTGAGATAATGGGTCATGATGCTGTCCTTGTTAAAATTGCCGATGATATATACCTGTCAGGCAAAGCAGACTGGGTGTCAAAACAGTTCCTTGATGATCTCCGCAAGCAGGTTGAGCTGCTCAGGCATAACCTTATTGGGATGAAGGCGGAGAACCTTGTAATGGATTCATACAAAGGAATTTTTGTATCCCTTTATGACGTTCAGAAAGAGTTCACTATACTCTATTTCTGGGAGCCGAATTGCGGCCATTGCCAGGAAGCCACGCCAAAGCTGAAAGAATATTATGATAAAGCAAAGGACGAAGGAATAGAAGTATTTGCTGTCTGTACCACCTCAGACAAACCTGCCTGGAAAAAATATATTGAAGAAAATGGTCTGACATGGATAAACGGATGGGATCCTGACAGAACTTCTCATTTTGATTATTTCTATGATGTTCAGTCCACCCCAATGGTCTATATACTTGACAGGAATAAAAAGATCATAGCAAAGAGGCTATCTATTGATGATATACCCTCATTTATAAGTAATTACAGAAAATTCTTCAAGTAATTCCGGCTGTCTTTTATCTCAGATATTTCAATAGTTCATAGATTGAATCGAAACCAGTAGTCCACTCACCATTATGCAATATCCATTGTTTTTTCTCATCTGATTGGATCTCAATATACTGGGATGTCTTTTTTTCCGCAACTGAAAATCCTGCCCTGATCACAGCTTTTTCTGTCCAATGCTTTATAAGTCCGGTTCCATGGATATATATCTCACCATGGTATTTACTTCTGAAGGTGAAATTACCATCGTCGTGGTTAAACCTGACTACTGAAGAATCAAATAAATTATCAAAGGCGCCACAAAGCATGAGATCCTCAGGAGAACCTTCGATGAGGCGGTTTTCAAGCAGAAGCCATATCTTATCGGCCTGGTTTATTGCCACATTAAAATCGTGTGTGGAAAAAATAATAGTTTTGCCTTTCCGTGTCAGCTTTAGTAAAAGACTTATTACATCATATTTCCCGGAAATATCGAGAAAAGCAGTTGGTTCGTCCATTATCATTAGAGGCGATTCCTGTGCAATCATTCTGGCTATCATTGCTTTTTGACGCTCCCCGTCAGACAACTCTGAGATGAACCTTTTCTGAAGTTCTTCCACCCCGGTTATTTTTATTGACTCAATAATTACCTTATGACTTTCAGGATCTATTATTCCAATCCAGTTTGTATGTGGATACCGGCCGAGGGATACCAGGTCATAAACTCTCATGTTGCCGGCCCTGACAATCTCAGTTGAGATATATCCGGTAAGTTTTGCCAGTTCAAGTTTCGGATATTCATTTATATCTTTATCCATTATCCTGATCCTTCCACCCAGAGATGGCTGCAATCCTATTAAACTGCGAAGAAGAGTGCTTTTTCCAATCCCGTTCCTGCCGATAATTGCAATAAGTTCACCTTCGCCGGCAGATGCAGAAAGAGGCGGCAGCAGTCTCATGGCTCTCTTCCCCGAAGTATAACCTATTTCAAGGGATTCAAAGGATAATATATCATTGCCGGTTTTCACTATCAGTATAAGCCTGAATTTCTTTTATTTCTGAGGATTATCCATATTACAACCGGAATACCTATTAATGATGTGACGGCATTCAGTGGCAGGATAATTTCTTTCCCCGGAAGCTGCGAAATAAGATCACTGGCCAGCATTAAAGCAGCACCGGTGATTATGGTCCCGGGGACGAGTACAATATGATCGGATGTTTTAAAGATATTTCTCGTTATATGAGGCACAGCAATGCCGATAAAACCTATTGGGCCGCAGAATGCCGTTACGCTCCCGGCAAGTATGCTGGTGCAGGCAAAAATTAAATTCCTTGAAAATCTTAAGTCCAGTCCGATGCTGCTCGCATATGTCTCTCCAAGCAGCAAGGCATTGAGCATCTTAATCAGAAAAATACTGATCAATGTACCGGATACGACCGAAACAGCCATAACATTCAATTGTCCTGCAGAAAGGTTTCCAAGGCTTCCCATGGTCCAGATCACATAAGCCTTCAGCATTGTTTCGTTACTGAAATATTGCATTATACTCACAACGGCAGAAATACCGCTGGCAAGCATTATACCCAAAATGAGGATAGTCATTATATCCCTGACCCTGGAAGAGACAACCATGATCAATAGCATAACAATCCCTGCTCCTGTCCATGCTGAGACAACAAGAACCCAGTTGCCAAGGCTTTGCAGGTTTCCCGGTATAATTTTCGACGAGAGACCAAGTATAACTATTGCAACCCCCAGGCTTGCTCCTGAGCTGACACCCATAACATAGGGTCCGGCCATCGGATTTCTGAAGAGGGTTTGCATCTGTAATCCACTCAATGAAAGAGCAATCCCTACCAGGGTAGCAGTAATCGCCCTGGGAAGCCTGAATTTCATGATTATGGTCCCTGTATTGCTGCTATGATCCACAAACAGAGCTCTCAGAACGTCAGAAACTTTTATATTGACTGAGCCAAGGAAAATATCGAGTGTGAAAAAAATAAAGAGTAATAGAATCAGAGCACAGAAGATCAGTGTTTTATAATGTCGTTCATTGGTTTGTTCAAATCCTGCTCTCTGCATATAAGAGTTCATAAGTGAACGCTATTTGATTTTAGTATAATAGACAGGTTCATAATCGCCAAATAATCCGGGATGCAAAATGGATGCAATATCCTTCAGGATTACCTGGGGACTTACAACACCGCTTTCCCAGTAGTCATTTCCGCCTCCCGGTGATAACCTTTTATTATTATTAAAAATATTCCCGGTACGGTAGCAGGAGAGTTTTAAAAACCTTGGATCAAGTGAAGTGATCTCATTTTTACTGGAAATTGTGCCTGTGTTAAGCCAGTAGTCAGCCTTAAGTGCCTGCATATATACCTTTTCAAGGCTATAAGGCATTGAAGAGGAAGATTTAGTGTTCTTCCAGAGGTATTCGCCACCCGCATCTTCTATTAATTTACTTACAAAAGAATTGCCAGGTGAAATAAACCAGGTGTCCCTGAATGGCATCCCCAGCATTACAACCGGTTTGTTAACAGTATTCTGGCTGATGAAAGCTCTCAGCTGATTGTATGATCGCGAAGCCGAATTAAATATTGTGTCAGCAAGATCTTCCTTACAGAAAAGAGCACCGAAGAGCTTTATCCATTCTGCTTTAGCCAGCGGGTCATTTTCAAGGTAATCGGCATTGAACATTACTTTTATGCCAAGTTCCCTTATCCTGGATACATATCCTGCCGACTCACTTCCAATTCCATACATCATAACCAGGTCAGGAGCACATTTTACTATTAGTTCACTATTCAGCCCGGCCTCATAACCAACGTCGCTAACCATTCCTCTCCGGACTTTTTCCGAGATCCCTTTATCATAAATATATCCTGCTCCGGAAACGCCTGCTATCGCATCCTCCATACGCAGGGCTTTTATCATAGCCAGGTGAGTTGTTGACATACAGATAATCCTTTCGACCGGCACATGGATAACAGATCCAGAGTCTGCACCAATTGATATTTTCCGGCCTTTTTTTACCAGGTAATAAACCTGTTCGATTCTTTCGGCGCCCTGCCATGGATTAATAATGGTAAGAACAGAACAGCTATCGGTTCTGCTAAGTGTAAATCGCTCAGCCATGATAACAGCTTTTTTCCCTTCGGGATGTACGATTGCTTTTTGTTTTTCCTTACCGCTGCTGCATGAGATAAAGGAAACCAGTATTACAAGTACCCAGGGATATAAAAGGGTTCTGTTCATTTGCTATTTTTTAAGCCTTAATGAAAGGGTCAGGAAATATGACCTTCCTGGTTGAGGATAATAAGCGATTGTCTGATATGTAATGTCAAAAATATTTTCTACCCTGAATTGCAAATCGACAAGAGCTCCGATAAAATCAAATTTTGTTCCGGTTATAAGGTTATTCACTGTGAAAGGCGGCAGGTATTGCCGATTATATGAATCCCGGTATGTACGACCTGTGTAATTTGTCAGCCATGATGAGTATATGTTTTTCCAGGAGACCTGTAATGAGCCTTTTGCCTGGTTTTCCGGGACATACACCAGTTGGTTTCCTGTTGGTTCTGAAGTCTGGGGGTCTATTTCCGATGCCCTGGTAAATGTGTACCCGGCATTCAGATAAACTGCAAAGTAATTCTTACTATACTTTGCATAAACCATTGATTCAATACCTGAGGAATTTACCTTTCCGATATTATCGGCAATCCAGTACCATGAAGAGCCCTCATGCCACTGGATCATGTCTCTTATAGAATTTCTGAAAAAGTTTAATTCAGAACCGGCAGATATTCCGGAAGAGATCCTCTGATCGAGCTTGTAGCCTAGTTCACCGGAAAAGGCATATTCATTTTTCAGGTCAGGATTACCTCCCGGATTCCAGTATCGGTCATTTAATGACGGAATTTTCGAATTACGTGATACGTTAAGTTTCAGAAAATGATCAACACCCCGGACTATCCTGTATTCCAGACCGGCTGAAAAATCCGGCACCAGAATCTTCTGCCCGTCAATAGTCTCCCTGAGAAGTATCACTGCTCCTACTCTGTCGCCGGTTTTCCTTTCAGCTGAAAGGGTGAATGAGGCATTATTCCGCTTTAAATTCTCATGATAGTTATTTGTTACTATACTGTTTAATTCTTCATCTAAAATAAATCTGACCTTTGTAAACCTGCCGATCGGAGTTGTTATACCTCCCTTCAGAACTAATGTTTTTGAAAGATTATCAGATTTAATTGAATAAAGTTCATTTGAATAATTCAGTTTTGAATACATCCAGGCAGCAGAGAAGGAGTATTCGCTGTTTTTGTTTATAAAATCATAATTTATGAGACTCCTGAATGATTCATCAGTTTGACTTTCCTGTTGATTACCATAATCCAGCGATCCGGGAAGGTGTCTTAATGCAGACTGATACCAGATCCGGGCCGAAAGGATATTTTCTTTTTTACGAAGATAAAATTCCTGCATAAATCCTCTCTGGCTCATTTGATTTTGTTCTCTTTTTTTCCAGACAGGCTCAGCCGCAACAGTATCGAGAAATGAAAAGTCATTACGTGATGATTGTAAAAATGCTTTTGTAATTGTCTGAAAATGTTCATTTCCTGCTTCAACTCTGACAATCGAGGAATATCTGCCGAAGCTTCCTGTTCCTGCTTTAATATCAATCGATGTCTGCTTTTTCCATGTTGGTCTGTTTTCAAGAACTATTGCTCCTCCTATAGCTCCATTGCCGACTTCCATAGAGGCGCTGCCGTAACTTATCTGTACATTATCAATCATTCCCGCAGGCAGAATTGAAAAGTCAGATTGTCCAAGCATAGGACTGTTTAAATTAATCCCATTCCACAATACCAGTGTATGTCCGGATGAAGATCCCCGGAATGCAACTGTTGAAGAGCCTCCCAGTCCATAGCATTTTAAATTTAGCTGTGTGATCTCATTAAGTACTTCTGTCATTGAAAACAAGGAATATTTAATGATGAGCGAAGAATCTATTATGATTTTCTTAAAACCTGGATGATCCTGGATGATATGGTCGCGTCTGATGGTAACCTCCTGAATTTTTACCGTATCATTTTTAATAATCCCCTGACCATCCAGGGTAAATGCAATCAGGGATATAATTCCGGCGAGGTAATATCTCAAACAATATTTTATCATATTCTCAATGTAATTATCATCAAAACAAAACAGACACTTTATCTGATGACCATTATCCGAGGCTGGCAGGAGATTGAGTAAGGAATCATGTATGTGATCCTACGCTTTTCTTCCCGAAAGCTTTGAACATGGTTTGACTGGCAGGTCTTCTGACTTGTCCCGGTCTCATGAAGCCTTCCCACCCCGTCTTTTATTGCAGAGAGCGGGACAGTGGCAGGTTATCATAAAACCATCATCGTTAGAACGATCGGGCATCACAGCAGCGGGTACTGTTACGGATTCAAACCGTATTCCCTTTTCATTGCAATGATTTTATTTCATTGCAACACCAAATCGCAACAAAGATAGATGAATTAACTTAAGTGTTGTATATGGAAAGAAATGAAATATCAACAGGTGTTGATAATTTATAATATTATATAACTGTTCCGCAGGAGTTTCTGACAATGAGATCAGGAGACATGTTTACCTGCCGCTTGAACTTTCCTTTACCAGAGTTTTTGATCTCCGACCAGATCATGTTGGCAACTTTGATGGCCATCCCTGTCATTGGTCTCCTCAGGCAGGTCACGGGAGAAAAAAGAAGGTCAAATCCTGCTCCTTCTTCCATCGATATAACTGCTATATCCTGAGGCACACGCAATTTCCTTTTCCTGAGCAGAGCCATTACCGGGTAAACCATATAAGAATGAAGTACAATTACTATATCTGCCCTGAACGGAGGACGCATAAATGTTTCGAACTGGCTGAAATCTATTTCATTATCGGATGTGAGCATCTCCAGCTCAATAACAACAGGTTTATTGATAGCCGGTATTGTAGCAATAGCTGTTTCAATTTCATCGATGATCAGCATATCGTTATTTCTGGATTTACGGTCGGCGGCAATGATTATATTTTTATACCCCAGTTTATGTATATGGTTTATGACCACTTGAGCACCGGCTGAAAAATCAGTACAAACGGCATTAAGATGAGCTGTTTTTTGAGATTTTTCGAGTGTTACAAATGGATAATTCGTTGCGCGCAAGTTTCTGACAGTAGATTCGTCGGCAGCATCACCTACCATTATCAGACCACTGAAGAATTTTTTAAAAGCTCCAATCATCCTGTCAAATCTGCGATCATCAGGATCTTTGGCAATAACGGAAAATCCAAACCCAATACTTGAGAACGCTTTCTGGAGGTAAGGAGTTATACCGATAACAAAAGGGTCGCTCTGTGAAGGAACTATCATTCCGATAATGCCGGGCGTCTCTTCAACGGGCGATGAGACATTCTTATCTACAACTGTATTAAAATATCCCATTTGCCTGGCCATGGCAAGAACTTTTTCCTGTGTATCTTTTCTGATACCATGCTGGTCGGCCTTATTATTCAGGACAAGTGACACTAAAGTCCCGGAAACACCAAGTTTAGCAGCTAAATCTTTGTTTTTAAATTTTTTCCCCATTTCTCCTTGATATGTAAAAAAATAAATTTAGACTAATTTTTTTAGGAGGTGAAAAAATTAATATTTTTTAACTAATAAAAAAAGTGCCGCTTTTAACGATACCTCTTTTTTTTAGCCTGTGACAGGACTATTTTCTTGGAGGATTAATGCCTCTCTGGCGTGCGGCCTCCTCAATTTTTTGCTGCCATCTGGATTTTTTAACAGGTTTTTTCTTGTTCTCCTCAAGCGTGGCAAGAACTTTTTCCTTATCTATAAATCTTTTGGAGATCATATTCTGAGCCCAGGTAAGCATATTAGCCAGGAAATAGTAATAAGTTAGACCTGATGAGAAATTATTCAGGATGAGCATAAACATAATGGGCATCATGTACATCATTGCTTTCATCCCGGGTTGATCCTGACCCGCTGATGATCCTGACATCTTCATGGTAAGAAGAGACGAAGCAGTCATAAGAAGCGTAAACAAGCTGACATGATCTCCATACATAGGAATATTGAATGGCAGTGTCAGGATGGAATCATATGTTGATAGGTCTGTTGCCCAGAGAAAATGCGCATGCCTTAATTCAATTGAAACCGGGAAGAACCTGAACATCGCAAAGAGTATTGGGAACTGTAAAAGCATTGGAAGGCAACCGCCCATAGGATTAACTCCTGCCCTTTTATACAGAGCCATTACAGCCTGCTGTTTTTTCATGGAATCTTCCTTTTTGGGATATTTTTTCCCAAGCTCATCAACCATTGGCTTCAGAACCTGCATTTTAGCCTGCGACTGGAATGATTTGAATGTCAGGGGGAAGAGAACTATTTTAATTATGAGAGTAAGAATAAGTATTATAATGCCATAGCTTGAGATATATTTTTCAAGCCAGTTGAAAATTGGTATTATTACAAACCTGCTGATCCATCCTATTATACTTTTCCCCAGGAAAACAAGCTTATCAAGATCGTAACCTTCCTGACGGAGAGTGGAAATCCTGTTAGGACCATAATACATTTTAAGTCCGACCGTAGTTTCAGAACCCGGATTTAATGGTACGCCAATTTCAGCGGTGAAGTATCGGATAAATTTGTCATCGGGAGCGGTTTTTGTCGATGATACCGAACCATTAAGAAAGAAATCGTCTGCAATAAGAACTGATGAAAAGAACTGATCTTCAAATGCCACCCATCTCAGTTTAGTGGTGAGGTCAGCTTCTTCGACCTGTTTCTGAGATCTGATCCTGAAACCATCGACATCATCCTGGTAAAATTTGTATTTGAGTGTCGAATAATAATCCTCATACTTTTTGTTATTTTCCTGCTGAGGAGTTTTCATCCTCCAGTCGAGAGTGATGTTATTCTGGTTAGGAGGAAGAATGCCGCTCATGTTTTTAAAAGTCACATCAAGATCGACGCTGTATTTACCCGGGGCAAGAGTATATTTATAGTTTATATATCGACCGCTGTCTGCACTCAATCTCAGACTTACGCTTAATGGTTCGTTTGTGACAACATAATTCCTTTTACTGTCAGTCGGTTTGAAGTAGAGATTATTTGTCTGTACTGCTTTATTATCGGTTGTGAAGAAATTGAATCCGAAGTTTGTTGAATCGCCTGAGAAAAGTACAACAGGAAGGGAATTATATGTTGTATAGTCTTTCAACCGGGCTGAATATACCCTGCCTCCTTTGAGTGAGATTTGCATCTCGAGCTTATCATTTTCCAGAGTTATAAAATCTTCTTCTCCCTTTGCAGAACTTGCGAATATGCCATACTGACTGTCATCGCCAGTCATCCTGGCGGGAGTAACGGACGGAGCGACTTCCTTAACTGCGGGTTGAGCTTTTGTAGTATCCTGTATAGGTGCTTCGGTTGAAATCCCCAGTTTTATATTCAGATCATTCAGTTTTGCCAGTACTTCCGGCTGGTTAGGTTTAAACCTTAATGCATTTACATATTCTGTCCTGGCTCTCTCAAGATTCCCGTTTGCTATTTCAGTCTCAGCAGCTTTTACAGCAATCTCGAACTTTTTATTTAATCTGCTGCTGTTATAAATACTAAATCCAACAAATATTGCAAAAATTAAAATGATGCCTGTGATTGTATTTTTATCCATTCTTTATATTAAAATTAATAATGCTAATTATTTCAACACAAATCCTTCTATTCAATACAAGCTTTAACGAACTGAACAAAGAGAGGATGCGGGTTAATTACGGTACTGCTGTATTCCGGATGGAATTGAACTCCCACAAACCATTTATGATCAGTTATTTCCATTATTTCAACGAGGTTTGATTCAGGGTTTATTCCGACAGGGATCATTCCGTGTTTCATAAAGTCGTCGAAATACTTATCGTTAAACTCATACCTGTGACGATGCCTCTCAATTATTTCTGATTTACCATAAGCCTGCCAGGCTTTGGAGTTCTTGCTTATAACACATTTATATCCACCCAGTCTCATAGTTCCTCCTTTATCAATGATACTTTTTTGTTCTTCCATGAGGTCGATTACCGGGTAGTTTGTTTTATGATTAATTTCTGTGGAGTGAGCTCCCTCCAATTTCAGAATATTACGGGCAAATTCAACAACAGCACATTGCATTCCGAGGCATATTCCAAAAAAGGGGATATTATTTTCGCGGGCATATTTTGCAGTTGCTATTTTACCATCTATACCTCTTGATCCGAACCCGGGGGCTACCAGTATGCCGTTAAGGCCACCCAGTTTCTCTTCAACGTTTTCTTCAGATATATCTTCAGAATGGATATATTCTATATCGACTTTGCATTCATTATATGAACCGCTATGAATAAATGATTCTGAAATTGATTTATATGCATCGGGCAGTTCAACATATTTCCCTACGAGACCGATCCGCACCGAATGCTTTGGATTTTTGAGCCGGGTAAGGAATTGCCGCCATTCTGTCAATGGAGGTTCTTTATCGACCGGAAGGTTCAGTTTCCTTAATACAGTCTGGTCAAGCTTTTCGTCGAGCATTTTAATTGGAACTTCATATATCGTTGACACATCCATTGATTCTACCACCGCGTTCTCTTCGACGTTACAAAAGAGAGCCACTTTTCGTTTAACATCTGTATTAAGACTTTTTTCAGTCCTTAATACGAGAATGTCGGGTTGAATTCCCGTTTCGAGAAGCTCTTTTACTGAATGCTGGGTAGGTTTTGTTTTTGATTCTCCTGTTGCAGAAAGGAATGGAACAAGTGTCAGGTGGATCACTATGCAGTTTTGTGTACCCAGCTCCCATTTTAACTGACGGACAGATTCAATATATGGCAGCGATTCAATGTCACCTACTGTTCCACCTATTTCTGTAATAACGATATCAAACCTTTTACCTGAGCTGACCAGTTTTATTCTTCGTTTTATCTCATCAGTAATGTGCGGAATCACCTGAACTGTCTTTCCAAGATAGTCTCCTTTTCTCTCTTTGTTAATTACGGTCTGATAGATCCTTCCTGTTGTAACGTTATTTGCCTGGCTTGTCGGCACATTGAGGAACCTTTCATAATGACCCAGATCCAGGTCAGTTTCTGCCCCATCGAGTGTCACATAGCACTCACCATGCTCATATGGATTCAATGTACCCGGATCAACATTAATATACGGATCCAGTTTCTGTATAGTAACTGAATAACCCCTGGACTGTAAAAGCTTTGCCAGGGAAGCGGAAATAATACCTTTCCCGAGAGAAGAGGTAACCCCGCCAGTCACAAATACGTATTTAACGTCTGCCAAAACAAAAATATTTTAAAATGATATTAAATGATCTCATCAGATTTATTCATCGAGCCCCGACTGGTCAATCATCTTGACTTTTTCCTCGAGTGTTTTTATAGTTTTCTTAGCATTTTCAATCTTTTCTTCCACCTCACGTATCATTGCATCGGCGTTACTTGATTTTGCAAAGAAGCCAATATTATTTTCCCAGAGTACAATATCTCCCTCCAGCTGCTTTATCCTGGTAACAAATTTTTCACGTTCATTTCTTAATTTGCGAGATGCTTTAGGATTTGTTTTAAGATTCTCCAGTTTGGTTTTATATTTAAGGATAGTCTTATCTTCGTCTCCTATTTTCAGTTTATCAAATTCTTTATTCAGAGCATCTCTGTATCTGTTAGTGATCTCTTCTTTTTTGCTAAATGGCACAAAACCAATCTCTGTCCATTTTCGCTGCAGCTCTTTCAGCCTGTCAAAAGCAGCTTGAACATCGTTTCCCGGCTCAAATTTTTCAAGTTCCTCAATCACTGTAATTTTTGCTTTCAGATTATCTTCATAAGAGGTATCGAGCTCGGCAAAAAATTCAGATTTCCTGTTAAAGAAATGGTCGCAGGCTTTCCTGAATCTTTTCCAGCATTTTTCTGATTGCTTTCGTGGTATCGGACCTATCTCTTTCCACTCTTTCTGAAGTTTAATGAGCACATCCGATGAAGCTTTCCAGTCGATGCTATCCTGAAGTGCTTCAGCCTGAAGGCATAGATCGATTTTTTTCTGCAGGTTATTTTGCTGTATCTCTTTATTATCCGCATAAAATGCTCTTTTCTTTTCAAAAAAGCTGTCGCATGCTTCGCGGAATCTCTGGTATACTTTATTGTTTTGTTTTTTTGGAGCGAATCCGATTGTTCTCCACATTTTTTGCAGAGCAACTACTTTTTCTGATTTCTCGTCGAATTCTCTGAAATTATGAAGATCCAGCATGTTTATTTTCTCAACCTCCTCGCAAAGCGTAAGTTTTGCGTCAAGGTTTTTTCGCTGTTCTTCCTTTTGTTTTTCAAAATATTCATGGTGTCTCCTGTTTATTTGTGAAGTAGCCTCTTTAAACCGTTCCCATATCTCATTCTTAGATTCCTGGGGAACAGGACCTATTTCCCGCCATTGATCGTGAAACTCCTGTAAAAACCTGAAGGCATTGACAGGATTGGGTTCCAGCAAGAGTTCTTCGGCTTTTTCACAAAGTAATACCTTGGCTTCCAGATTTTTTTTAAGGTCAAGATCCCTTAATTCTTTATTGATCTTAATATAATCGTAGAATATTTCAACATTATAATGATAATTTTCCCACAGATCTTTCAAGGTACTTTGAGGCACAACCCCTATTGAGTGCCATTCATTTTGCAGCGATCTGAATTCATGGAAAGTCTTGTTTATAGATTCTTCACGATTTACAAGTTCTTTTATCTTATCAATAATATCATATTTCTTTTTAAGGTTTTCGTATTTTTCGGCCTCCTGAACTCTGTTAAAGTCAGATTTCTTCTCTCTGAATTTATCCAGGAGTGCCCTGAATTGAGCATCCAGCGGATCGACCCATGAACGATACTCTTCTAATTTTCCTCCCTCTTCAAGAAATTTATTTTTACGTTCTTCTGCTTCCTGTTTCAGTTTTTTATAAAAAAGGACTTTAATACGATCAACATCATTTCGTATTTCAGAAGGAGGTCTGTTTTCGATCAGAAGAGCAAGAGTATCTGCCAGTTCATTTTTTGAATATCCGGAATAATCGACCGGAGGCAGTGTTATTCTATCAAGTTCCTGCTCATCTGTAGGAACCTCAACTTCTTCTGTTTCAGGGGGAAGAATAACTTTCTTTGTCGATCTTCTTTTAGGTTTTGCCTTAGTCTCTTTCTCTTCTTCAACAGGTTGTTGAGATTCGCCTGGAGAGTCAGTTTCATTCGCATTTTCTGCCTTTGTTTTATTCTCAGTTTCGGGCGCAGTTTCAGGTGCCTCGAATTGTTCATCTAGAACAGAGTCATCCGGATTTTTCTTTGTCATTTCAATCCTTTCTGGTTTCAGCTCACATTTACGTATTCTGCACCATGGCAAACCATGGATTTATCAAGCTACGAAAATATTGAAATATTTGTTAAAACTCAAAGTTTTAAAAAAATAAATGAGAGATTCAGCTAAATGCCGGATATATGCTGAAAGCTGAATATTCAGATATTTGCCAGAAATTTCAATTTACAGATCACAATTTCACCCATTCGCATATAAATAATATCTTTGGGATGAAAATTTATAAAGTCGAATTATTTATATAATCAGATAAGAAAAATTACTTATGGATAAATCTGATATTTTTATTCTGATTTTTGTAATTGCAGCTGTCGGTTTCAGCTTTTACAGAAGATACCAAAAAAAGAAACAGGGAACATCAAACCCGGGCTCTCATTCAGGTTCATTATTTTCATCGCAAACAAAAGATGATGATTATGAGCCATATTCAAAAAAATAGAATTGCTCAGATCTTATTCTTAGATATCAGATGCCTGAATGGATTGATTATTTTCTGGAGCAATCTCAAATCGTCCGTCAGGATTTCTGCCGTACCCTGCATATTCTGGGTGAATTCAAGATCTTTTCTTCCATATAAGGTTGTGAGTCCGTTGGGAAGGGAAACTTCTATTACATAGGCATCACCTGCAGGCACAAGTGACTTTGTCTTGACATAACCTCTGACCATACCGTATTCCAGGTATGGAAAACCGCTTAATTTTATGTTAACCACACGTCCTACTTTTACTTTTCCTGATCGCTGCATGTTTAGAAAAATCCGGCCTACAAATTCTCCCTGGTTTTCAGGAACAACATTAAGGACAGGCTGGTCTGCAACCACTGACTGGTTCTTGCTCCAGAATCGTGTAAAAGCTACAGTACCTGCCACCGGGGAGATTAGCAGGTATCTGTTCTCCCATATTTTTATCTGTGCGCCAAGGTTTAGATAAGCTTCATTAAGAACTGATTCAAGCTTTTGTCTCTGTTCATCGCGACTGATCCTGTAATCCTGCAATAGTTGACGTTTTTCAGCCATCTCGATCATTTTAGCAGAACGGTCGAGTCCTGCCTGCTGAAGTTCAAGATTTATCAGGTTTAAAGCCTGTCTCGATTTTTCAAGATCGCTTTCAGCAAAAACCTTACTGGCAAAAAGAAGCGAATCTCTTTCATACTTTTTTCGCTCAATAGCCAGATTCTCGGATATGAGCTTTTCCTTTACTTTCATCCTGTTGATGTATTCACCCAGACTGGATATCTCATCTGAAAGCGAAATAATCTTGCTGCCGTAGAAATCATTGCTGATGTAATTATTATAATCCGATAATGATTTCATGAATGAAGCATAATAAATCTGAAGCTCTCCCAGATTGTTTAAAACCGGAAATGAACCAGGATTGAGTTTTTCAGGGTAAGTTATGGAATCAGTAAAGTTTTTCAGAGTTTCAAACTCACTTACGGATGCTGTAGTTTCCATCACTGCCAGAAGCTGTCCGGATGCAACATTTTCACTGTCGTGCACGTATATCTTATTTATACGCCCGGTTATTTTTGATGTCAGCGTTACAGGCGGGTTAACGGTTGTTATCTCTATCTGACCCGGTATTATATCAGGGTACCTGATCAGCCATGACAGAAGAATAAAAAGCAGGAAGACGGTAAAAATCAATGTTGTACCCCACCTTATAATCCTCCGCGGAGGATTTGAAATAATCTCATTAACCGGTTCTGAATATAATATTTCCTGTTTTTTGTTTTTCATAATATGATTTCAGGAGCCCAGTTCAAGCTGATTTTTAACCAGGTTATAATAAGCACCTTTCTCAGAAATAAGAGAATTATGATTCCCCATTTCAACTATTCTGCCATTATCCATTACAATGATCTTATCGGCATTCCTTACAGTACTTAACCGGTGTGCCACAACAATTACTGTTTTTCCGCTTAAGAACCCTGACAGATTTTCGACTATTACCTTTTCGGTACCTGCATCGAGTGAATTTGTAGCTTCATCAAAGATGATTAACTCCGGATTTTTATAAATAACCCTTGCAATCAGCAGGCGCTGCTTTTGCCCTTCGCTGAGGCCATGACCATTTGCACCTATCTTTGTATTATAACCCAGAGGCAATGACTCAATAAATCCTTTAATATTAGCTATTTCGACTGCCACAGATAATTTATCTTCATCAATAATTGCATATCCCGGGGCTATATTTGAAGCAATAGTATCGGGGAACAGAAAACCGTCCTGCATCACAGCCCCGGTCTTTTCTCTCCAGATTTTTAAGCTCAGGTTTGAAAGACGGGTATCGCCTATAAGTATTTCCCCTGCAACCGGCTGATAAAAACCCAGAAGCAATTTCAATAATGTCGTTTTGCCGCTTCCGCTTGTACCAACGATAGCGGTGGTCTTATTTTCCTCGACAACCAGATCTATATCCTTAAGGACAAAAGGAGAATGAGGTCCCTCATACTGGTATGATACATTATTTATGTACAGGTCTTTTTTATCAGGAAGCTTCCTGACTTTCATTTCGGGGTCAGGCTCTTCATCAGGCATCTCATGAACTTCGGAGAGCCGGTCAAGGCTCATTTTTGCATCCTGCGACATCCTGAAGAATCCAATAATCTGACTTACAGGTACATTCATCTGTCCAATTATAAACTGTACTGCCAGCATAGCTCCGAGAGTCATGTTTCCTTTAAGAACTGCCGTAGCTGCAATAATGGTTATGCAAAGATTTATGACCTCATTGATGAATGTAGCGCCGGCCGACTGATATTGTAATATCCCAAGTCCTTTTATTTTCAGCCTGAAGAGGGAAGCCTGAATTCTTTCCCAATCCCAACGCATACTTAATTCACTCTGGGTCAGCTTAATCTCCTGCATTCCGTTTACCAGGGTTATAAGCTTGCTATTTGATTCAGACATCTTCTTAAAGCGCTGATGATCAAGTACTGCCCGCGATTTCATAAAGAGTGATATCCACAATCCATATAAAACCGAGCCTGCCAGGAATAATGCAAATATTTTGAGACTGTATATTGCAAGTACTATTCCGAAGATCACCAGGTTAAAAAATGAAAAAAGAATGCCAAGGCTTGCTGAGGTAAGAAATACTTCAATCCTGTTGTTATCATCAATCCTCTGGAGTATATCACCGGTAAGCTTGGTATCGAAGAAGGCAATCGGCAGCGACATGAGCTTTTGAAGAAATCCGGAAATAATTGCCACGTTAACTCTTGTACCGATATGTAACAGAAGCCATCCCCTGATAAATTCCACCGACATTCTTCCGATGACCAGGGCAAGCTGGGCAAACAGGATCAGGTAAATGAATCCCAGGTCGTTATTGTTAAGTCCAATATCAATAATTGATTGAGTCAGAAAAGGAATAATAAGCTGGATACAGCTTCCGAGCAGCAGGCCGATTATAAGCTGGAAAAGGTATTTTTTATAAAGTCTGAAATATTTAAGAAGAAAGCTGAATCCCTGAGATCTTTCCTGTTCATTCTCTTTTTCAAAAAGAGCCGGCGTAGGCTCTATAATCAGAACAAGTCCTGCCGGCTTTCCCTCAGCTACCGTAGAAGTCCAGTTTCTTTCAAATTCCTCACGGTTATATTTTACAAGTCCAATAGCCGGATCCGCTGCCCAAATCTTATCTTTCTGTATTCTGTAAATTACTATGAAATGTTTTTGATGCCAGTGAACAATACATGGCAGCGGAACATTTTCCTGCAACATATCAAAGGGGATCCTCACTCCTATTGTCCTAAATCCAAGGGAATCAGCAGCTTCAGAGAGACCCAGGAATGAAACACCTTCCCTGGTAATATAACATTTCCTCCTGATTGTTTCAAGAGAGAAACTCTTTTTATAAAATCCTGCCACCATCTTCAGACATGCGGGTCCGCAATCCATGGCATCAGGTTGTTTTATAAAAGGGAATGACATCTTTTCCTGAAAATAGATTATGGGTAAAGATATTTATATTTTATTTAGCAGATATCCGGGTTAATGAGAAAATCAAACGATCAGCAACAATAAACAGTATTGAGTTATGGAAATACTATATTTGCCATTTGGTAGCCTAAAGGAAGGGATTGTTTAAGAAATTATCAGATAAAAGCATTATTGAGGGCATCAGAAACCAGGATGATAAGACCCTTAACTGGCTGTATGACAATTATTTTCAAACAGTTAAGAATCATATTATAAAAAATAGCGGATCTTCTGATGATGTTTCTGATGTATTTCAGGATTCGATAATTATACTTTTCAATCAGATTCAGGACAATTCCCTGGAGCTTACAGCTGACCTCAAAGGGTACTTTTTTGGGATCGCGCGTAATATCTGGAATAACCAGCTCAGGAAAAGAAGGATAACCACCGAGATCGATCTGGATTTTCCTGATACTGAAGAAAATGAAGAGCTATATGATCCCATTTTTGAGAAGATCGTTAGCAGAGCTTTCATAAAAATGAAACCCGACTGCCAAAATGTACTTACCTTATTTTCTGAGGGTTACACGTACGAAGATATTGCAGTAAAGATGAACCTGAAGAATGAAAATTATGCCCGCAGAAAAAAATATTTATGTAAAGAAACTCTTTTAGCACTCATAAAGGAAGATCCGGATTATCAGGAATATTTGCGGTACCAAAAATAAGATAAGAAACCTGCTGCAATAACCAGAAGCAGGGGGACTGTTATGAATAAAACATTCCGAGGTCGATAAACAGGAGAGTTATCTCCATACACGATAAGTGTTGACCAGAAATATGGATGTGATTTCAGCTGTACGGCACTCTTAAGGTATTTTGAACGTGCTTTTCTTAAGGCTTCGCTTTTTGACATTCCCTTTTTAAGATTATCATAAAACATCTTAATAAGTTCTGTTCCCGATTTATCATCTATTTCCCACATCGACATAACTACTGATTGGCTTCCGGAATACATGAATCCCCGCGCCAGGCTTAAAATTCCTTCACCTGTGGTCAATAATCCGCTTCCTGTGTTACATGAACTTAATACAACCATCCTGGCTTTAAGGGGTATTCCGTAAACCTCATGGGTATATAGAAGTCCATCTTCCGGCAAATCTTTGCACTGGGCAAAAATCATTGCTGAATTCATTGGATTTTGATCATTCATAAAGGTATGCATCGCCAAATGGATAATATCGAAATTGCCAGCCACCTTTTTAAATACAGATTCACGGGCATCATTATTCAGGTAAAGAGTTCCTTTTAAAATGTCGGAAACATATTCTGCCTCATATCGTGCATAAGGCAGATCATAAAGGACTCCCCTTCCAGCCTGCCTTTTCAATAACAGCGAATCGATATTTATGATATTTGTATATACAGGAGCAAAAGCCACCAGATCATGATTATTTTTATAATCCCTGTGTACAAGTTCTTTCATGAAGGTGGCTGAATATGCATATGAAATATTGAAATCATTCAGGAAATAACTTAGTTCCCGATATGCAATATCTTTTCCATTGTATTTTGAGGTAATAAGAGTTTCGAAAGGAAGGTATGAAAGCAAATTATCGGGAGAAATCAGAATATTATCCGAGATAAAGTACTTTCGGACCGGTTCGATAAGCTCATTATAAAGGTCGTTTCCCAGTTCCTGGTATTCACTGAATTTTTCCCTGGCATTTTCTGAGGGAGAAGGATCGGTAAGAAGCTTCCTGAAATTCCTGAGCTTCATGAAAAAAGACGAGTCAATATGAAATGCCAGTAATTCCTGGTATTTCCGGTTAACAATAAAAATGTAGAGTGAAGAATCAGAAACAATATAATTGAGATAGTTGTTATTTCTTCCTATTATCGAAGGTATCTCCTCCAGATGAGGCGCATATGTATTATATTTAAGGGTGTAATAATCAGGATAATCTTTTTCAAAAGTCATAGCAAGCGAATCTCTGATTTTTACAGATGACAGAAGCTTATCCTTCCATTCATTTATTAAATTATTATCAGGAGACTCTTTTTCATTTTCCAGTTCAATTTTTGAGTTGCAGAGACCAATTTCTCTCTGTAAGCTTTTTTCAAGTTCTGCGATCGCTCGAGGTATGTGAAACTGAATTGCATTAAGTTCCCGGGTTGCTGCAAGCAGACCTGCAACCTTACTTTTTTCAGAAAATTCAAAAGCTTTTTCCAGGAAACGCCTGTTGCCTGTATTTCTGAAGCACAGCTGAAAGTCCCTAATTGCATGCATATAAGATTCCCTGTACCGGTCACCCAGGATTATCCTGCTTTCATCATCACTTATATTGATCCTTATTTTTTCTATCAGTGAAATCATTAATTCGGATGTATGCGCAGCAGCTTGCAATACATGCTGATCTTCTGAACCTGAATAAATGCTCCATAATATTTGATATTTCATTTTCAGTACGTTCAGGGTATTTTTGTCGGCCTTAACAGAATCAACGGGCGGATTTAAATAAAGGTCACCCTGTGAATGTCTATTTCCGGGGAATAAAATTTCCTGTATCCTTTCTAAAGCATCCTGTGGCTGGTCATTTTTATACAAAGCTTCTGCATAACCTGACAGTACTCTCTCTTTTAAATTGGCATCTTCTTTATTGTTATCCACATATCCCATACATAATGAGAAAAGGTTTATAGCTTTTGACAGATCATCCGAGTATATTAATAAGTACTCAGCATAATTTCTGAGCACTTCAAAATAGAGACGCGAATCAGTGCTATATACCGATCTGGCTTTTTCAACCAGTGAGGAAAGCAGGTCAGCTCCTTTTATAGCCCTGTTGGTTTTCCCAAGACCAATAGCATAGGTATTTATCATATTAAAGGCAAGGAATGAATCGTCGGTGACAGCAAGGTCTATTCCATTTCTGAAGTATACCGATTCTTTTTCAGATTGACCAAGGTATCCGTATGTAATTGCCAGGCTGTTGATAAGATTTATGTAATCCTGTCCTTTTCTTATGTTATTGAGGTTATAGATTTTTTCAGCTTCTTCAAGGTAGATTTTTGCTTTAGCATAGTCGCCTGTCCTTATATAACCTACTCCGATAGAAATGTAAAGATTGCCCAGCTCCAGGCCCTGTAATGCATTTTTATTTTTACCAATAGTCCCCAGTGCCTTAAATGTATCTTCAGTAAAACTTTTGTAATCTTTGCATTCATATTCGGCACTAAGCAGCGTAGAGTAGGCTCCGGCAACCTGGTTGCTGTTCTCGCCGTACAGTAATGTTCCAATATCAAGGTATCGCTTTATGAAATTACATGCCTGCTGATAGTCTGCCAGAGAAAAATATGTAACACCTATGTTATAAATGCCACTAGCGTAATGATCATCCATAATTTTAAGATCCTCCTTGAGATTCACTGAATAGTACAGCCATTTTAAAGCATTGTTGTAGTTTTCGACTATTAACTCACAAACACCTGCATAGTAGCTTAACTCGGCCTTAAATGAAGAATCAGAATTATTTTCAGTTATCTGCATCAGGCTGTCTCCTAATGATTCTAATTTACTCAGATCTTTTTTAACTTTTAGAGTTTGAATCCTTGTTGCTATTTTTTGCAGTGTATCAGATTTATTCATTATTACTGTTTCATCCGCTGAAGCTATATAGTGTACCGCATCAAGACGTGATCCTTCCGCCAGCACGATAGTACTTAAAGGAGAAAATAAAATCAACGAAGCAAGGACGATGATCAATACAGATCCTGATCTGACATTATTGTAAAAATCCGATGACATCATAGATATTTCCCTAAAGAAATTTTATAAAATTATATTCTATTTTCATAATTTATGATTATTATTAATTTTTTTTATCACATAAGTGCCTGATTTTCTGAATAAGTTAAAAATAATTGAATTTTTTTTCGTTTTTTTGTGTCACAAAAGGAGGTCATCTTACATGTAGTATTGAAACTTATTAAATGAATTTACCCTGAATTAGTATCAATACTTAAAACTTAAAACAATGAAAACCCTGAATTTCGAAAAAACAAGAAGCCTTTTTGAAGAGTTTGCATTAACGAGTGAAGAGATGATTAATGTCCGTGGAGGTGAAAACGGAGAACCTCAAGCATTACCGCCTACTCCTCCTATTAAGATCTGACATTTTGGGCAGTGTTCCCTGGTATACGTCCGGGAGCATAAAAAACATTTTATCAGTATTGATAAAATTTTGAATGGCTGCGGGCCTAAATAGCCCGGGTTGAAGAGTTACATCCGGAATAAAAAGTTCCGATGAATGTATCTGTCTAACAAACACGATATTACATGACATGCATAATATTGCATGACATACAAGATATAATATAACATATTGAATTTTAGAAATATTCAGATATGATTGATTATGATTATAATAAATATTAAATGTTATGAAAACAATTGATTTTTCATATTTCATCGAGAGGTACAATGCCGGTGAAATGAATGAAGCAGAAAAACTTTGGTTCCAGAAAGAGCTTGAAGGCAATCCAAAGCTTCGTCAGGAAGTTACTCTGCGTAAAAGGACTGACCAGGCACTCATGAACCATGGCGCCCTTGAATTACGGAATAAGTTGATTGAAATTGAAAAGCGTCGCGCTGCGGCAATTCCTGTTAAAAGTCACAAAAAGAATTCAACATCAACATTGCGATATGCCGCTGTAATAACCGGGTTGATTCTCATTGGCAGTTTTTTGTTATTTAAAGGTAAAAGCCTCACTAATAATGAAATAATTGATCAATATTACAAACCTTATGAAGTAATTTCAGGTTCAAGATCACTTCAGGCTGTAACCAATAGCGACTACTCCAGGGCACTTGAATACTATAACATCCATGATTACAGAAATGCTGCCCTTTATTTCAGCAAAGTGCTCAATGAAGATCCTAAATATATTGAGTCTGCAATGTTTAATGGAGTATCCAACTACGAGGCTAAAAACTATCCGGTTGCCGAGAAGGAATTCATGAAAGTACTTGACAATAACAACAACCTGTTCATGGAAGATGCGCGGTGGTACCTTGCTTTATGTTATATCCAGACCAGCGATAAAGGTAAGGCAACCGAGCAGCTGATGACTATTAAAAATTCTTCAAGCATATACAGCAAGGATGCAAGAAAAATCTTAAAAAGAATGAAGTAAAACTGAATAATGGATAATCTTACTTTCCATACTATGCGGCAAAAGGAAGCATATTCAGCTACTAATGATAATAATAAAGAAATTGTACCATCACAAGACACAATGATTAATTGTCCAACTATATTAACAGGAATGTCACATGAAGTGAGAACGCATATGAATGCCATTGTTGCATTTTCATTTCTTATGAACAGGAATAGCTGCGATGAAGCAGAACGTGAGGATTTCAGCAGACAGATACTTTCTTCGTGTGAACAACTGATAGGACTTTTTGATAATTTTCTTGATTCAGCAATAATTGATACAGGTAATTCAAAGGCTGATAATAAAGTTTGCAAACTCAATAATATCCTTGATGATCTTCTTTTTGAATTCAGGGGAACAATTAAAAGAGAAGGTCATCAGGACATTGTTTTAATAGCAGAGAACAGTATTTCAGATACTATAGAGGTAATCTTTGATTCTGACAGGGTGTTCAGGGTAATTCGCAACCTGTTTCAGAATGCACTAAAAAACACCAAATCAGGGTATATTAAGATTGGTTATTATTTCAGGGATAATAAAGTGACTTTTTATATTCTTGACTCCGGCCAGGGTTATTTCAAATGCAAAGAATTTCTTCATACAGAGGACATGAATGAATCGCTGACAAAATATAATGACACAAGTTCAGCGGTCAATATTACCCTGGCCAAAAAGCTTATTCAATTACTGGGCGGAACATATTGGATAGAATGTAACGGGCTTACCGGTGCAGGGATCTATTTTTCCATTCCGGTGAAAGTTGCGGAAGGCTCAGAAATCTCCATAAATAAATATATCAATTCCATGATTGCTATCTGATAATTCTAAAAATTACAATGTCTGGTTGATTTTTGCTCGTAAAGAAAGAGCCGTCGGAAGAAGTGACGGCTTTTCTTATTTTTTTCTCCCAAGTATTTTAACCTCTGTCCTCCTGTTGAGTCTCCTCCCTTCAGGAGTTATATTATCACCAATGGGAGAAGTATTTCCATATCCTTTATACTTTAAACGATCTGCTTCTATTCCTTTGCTTATCAGATAACTAACAACTGAAAGAGCTCGTTTTTCTGATAAAACCATGTTGTAATTATCAGTTCCTGTCGAATCAGTATATCCTCCGATTTCTACTATCAGATTTTTATTATATGCAAGGAGGTCAGTTAAATTATTAAGCTCCTCGATCGATTCTTTTTTCAATTCCCACGAATCAATTTCAAAGAAGACGTTTGAAAGGAGCATCGTCTCTCCTACTTTCGCCGGATTCAGACTGATCCTTTTTATCAAAGGCTTCGCTGCTGAGTGCTCACCTTCAAACATAAAGTTTTCAGAATAAAACAGGTATCCCGGCCTTGTCACATTTATCCCGTAATTATATCCGGAAGGAAGACATACCAGGAAATTACCTTCATCGTTAGTTGTGTTTTTAACTGATATTCTGTTGGTTGAAAGGTTTATTAATTCATAATCGGCTTTAAGCAATTTGCCTGTTTCCCTGTCAACCACCTTACCCTTAATGTATGAAACAGGTGTTGGTCGTATAGATTCATCAAGGTTAAAAAAGAATATATCTTTACCATTAATATTGTCCCTTATAGACGAAAAATATGCTTTTTGTCCCGTGGCATCTATTACCAGTCCCATTTCATCGCTTGAGGAATTAATGGGATATCCCAGATTTTGAGGTTCTGTCCAGGTTGTATCATCATTCATCCTGGTCATATATATGTCAAAACCTCCCATTCCAGGTCTACCGTCAGAGGCAAAATAGAGTGTCCTTCCATCAAAATGAATAAACGGAGACATCTCATCTCCTTCTGTATTTATTGTCTTGCCAAGGTTGACAGGGGTCGCCCATTTTCCTCTTTTTGTCATTACGGTCATCCACAAGTCTTTTCCGCCTGATCCACCCGGCCTTGTGCTTGAAAAGAACAGAAGATTTCCATCAGCACTTATTGATGGTGTTGATTCCCATGAAGATGTATTAACAGGAGCGCCAACGTTAACCGGTGGTGTCCACCGGCCATTCCTGAAAGCCGAGAAAAAGAGATCGCAACTTCCCAGTCCACCAGGTCTGTCGCATGCTGTAAAATACATATAGTCACCGTTTGAAGACAGCGTCTGTGCACCTTCATTCTGCCTGGTATTGAGAGGTTCACCTGCATTAATAGCTTTATCCCAGCCATTCCCGGAATAGAAGCTTACATAAAAGTCTTCCTGAGAATTGCTCATTGACGACGGATACTTATTTATCTTACTCTGACGTGTAAACATAAGTGTATGGCCGTCAGCAGTGATTGAAGGCCAGTATTCATCATCTGTAGTATTAATGCCGCTTCCCACACTTTCCGGGTTGAACTGCAGCGGTTTTTTTAATGCTTCAATAGCAAATTCACAATTCTTTATGTTTTTAACAGAAATGAGCCTGTTCTTTTCTGAGGTCGAATTATATCTCAGGTAAGTTTTGTAATGGATAAGTGCATTTGAATAATCTTCTGACATCATTTCCGCATTGGCCAGGCTAAAGTAAACAGGCTTATAAAACAACGAATCCAGCTTAACTGCTGACAAGTAGCTTATGGCTGCTTCACCAAATTTCTTTTCTTTTGAGTACAACTCCCCCAGCATCATGTAGGCTTCATAGAACCTGTTGTCGAGTGAGATCGCATCCTTAAATGATTTTTCAGCATTATTGTAATCGAGGTAATCATATGATGCCATACCATCATTATACTCTTTAACCGCCCTGCTTGACGTAGAATGAAGTCCCTGCGCAAATACCGCAGGCGGCAATGCAGCTGATAAAATTACAAAAGCTAAAATAAGCAACGACTTCATACCTTATAATATTACGGAATGTGCATATATTTATGAACCTGGAGTGATATTCTCCATTTATAGTTTTTCCTGACATAATCTACAATTACAGGAATTACAGATTCGAACCTGCTCCATTCCGGTTGCAGAAACAATCTGCAATGATCACTGACCATATTCCTGTATTTTTCTGCCCATTTAAGATCCCTGCTCTGTTCAATTATTACCTTTAATTCATCGGCTATCCTGCATATCTCATTTTCCGGAGGCATATTCCTTTTTGGAGAGAGACATATCCAGTCCCATTTTCCGCTTAAAGGATAAGCCCCGGATGTTTCAAGATAAGTACAAATTCTATTCCGTTTCAGTTCCGAAGTAAGAAAATCCAGGTTCCACATCAGGGGTTCACCACCGGTGACAACTACAGAATCAGCTCCAGAGCCGACAACATTGCTGACAATTTCGCGTGTTTCTACAAGGGGATGCAGTTCCGGATCCCATGCGAACCGGGAATCGCACCAGCTGCATCCCACATCACAGCCTCCTATCCTTATAAAATATGCAGCTTTCCCTGTATGGTACCCTTCACCCTGTATGGAATAAAACTCTTCAACAAGTGGCAGTTGAAATCCATCCTTCATGATTTTTGTTTCTTTTCCCATTCCCCTTTATACTTGCTGGCCTGAAAGATATATTTTAATACAACAAAACGGAAATGAATGATTTAATATTTTGCTAAAGATGCGTCTGTTGATAAATTCACTTCTCCTTTCCGAAAAGCAGTAGATATTCACGCTTTTCAGCAGCCTTAACCCAGCTTTCAGGTATTATCTTCCAGTTATTAAATGGTGCAGGACTGACTGTATCTTTTGATTCAATATATTTCATGATAAAATATCTCAGATCCCTGTCGGTAGACGCCACTATCCTGGATCTCAGATCTTCCCTGTCAATACCTGCTCCGGATGTAAAAAGGCCTCCCCCTCCATTTCCGCGGTAAGAATTGACAGCCACCCTATAAGTTTCTGAAAGTATAAATGGTCTGCCATCTGAGAACGATTTTATTTGAACCCTCTCTCCTCCCGGTTTTGTCACATCAACAACGTAATCAATACCTGCAGCGGAGTCAAAATTATATGATTGATTCCTTAACCAGGCTTTTCCATCAGTAAGAACCGGCTTGCCATTCTTTCCGAGCCTGAGCTTCAGCAGATAATCACCTGGTCCCTTCATCGTATTCAGCCAGTCCGAGTATGAATATTCGAGGTATTTTTTAATCTCATCTCCAGTCAAGGTCATGGTGTACAACATGTTTTCAAACCTGTAGAGTTTAAACATATCTCCCACAGTAACAGGCCCTTTAGCTATTTTAACATCGAATGAGAGGGGTGCAGCAAATGAAATATCGGCTTGTGTTATTTCCATTTGAATGGAATGTACCATATCGACAAAAGCCGAAGAACCGAAATATGCATCCCTGGAAGAAATATCAGCAGTGGATGTCCCGATTACTTTATTTACATAGGTATCTATTGCAGAATCCTGTGATTTGAATTTGTCAAGGAATTCGGTATCAGGCTCATAATCTTTAACAGGAATTATCTTTCCTGTAATTCTTCTTGTCCTTTTCCCGTTTTTCTTTTTTACAAAAACAATATCAGCCTGTGCAATATCCTCCGACCGGCTTCCTCCATTCAATATTTGTACTGTATCGCCAAATGAATTAACGAATTTCTCATTTGCCAGACGGTGATCATGACCGGTAAAAATTATATCAAAACCTTTAACATTATATGCAACAGCAGATGATCCATTTTCATCCATGCGGTCTGCCTGCCTGTTTTCCTTGTTCTCGCGGTCCCATCCGGAATGAAAAAGGCCAACGACCAGGTCAGGCTTTTGTTCCAGTATTTCAGGCATCCATTTATTTGCAGATTCAACCATGTCTCTGAATTCAATTCCTGAATATAATTCCTCCGGCAGCCATGTAGGAATGGCAGGTGTTATTAGTCCGAATATTGCTATCCGTATCTTATTCTTTTCAATAATTACATATGGCCTGAAATATGGTTTACCACTTTTTATATCAACGGCATTGGCAGCCAAAAGCGGAAAATTGTAGTCTCTGACCAGCCTGTCATATACTGCATGGCCTGCTTCAATGTCATGATTTCCTACGGTGCATGCATCGTATCGCAGCCAGTTCATAGCTAAAGCCAGGAAGTGCGGAGAGACAGTATCAATGAAGTTATAATAATAGACTTCAGGTTGTCCCTGTAAATTATCGCCATTATCAAGAAGAACAATACCGCTCTTCCCGTCTCTTAATTTTTTAATGTAAGTGGCAGAATTAGCCAGAGAGGCATCCAGTTTCTTTTTTTCTATAAAATCATATGGCAGAATAACACCGTGAACATCTGTCGTTTCAAGGATGCTTATACTTTGTCTTCCTGTTTGCCTGCACGATATAAATAAAAGAAAAAAAGCGAAAATAAAGACGGCAGTTATTTTTGACCTGTATCTCATGATAAGAAAGTTTTTATGGCATAAACATATAAAGAATTTCTATGGAATAAGAATATGTTTTTTGTAATTTTTTAACCTGAGTCTTGTTCAGGCTTCGGAAGTCTAAAATTGATATATTTGTGTACTTATCTTTATTATGGTACTTACAGGCCTTGAAATAATAAAAAACAATTTCCCTGCCCGATTAAATGGAAAAAGAGTTGGCGTTTTATGTCATGCTCCAAGCATTGCCAGTGACTTTTCACACGTCACAGAAATTATATTTAAAAGAAAAGAGTGCAGGTTATCTGCAATATTCGGCCCGCAGCATGGAATATCCGGGCAGACGCAGGACAATATGATCGAGTGGGAAGGACATATTCATCCTGATTACAGGATCCCTCTGTTCAGTCTTTACGGTGAGTCTCGCAAGCCAACCCAAGAAATGCTTAAAGAGATTGATATACTGATAGTTGATCTCCAGGATGTCGGGGCCAGGCTTTATACATATATCTGGACGGTCAAGCTTTGCCTGGAGGCGTGCCATGAAGTAGGAATACCTGTCTGGATCCTTGATCGTCCTAATCCCATTGCTGCTTTATCATTCGATGGTCCTGTCCTTGATGAAGAGTATTTTTCTTTTGTTGGAGGGGCGTCCATCCCTTTATGTCACAGGATGACAATCGGGGAAATGGCATTATGGATTAAGGAAAAGTATTACCCCGGAAGTGACCTCAATATCATCTGGATGGAAGGTTGGAAAAGGAATTCCGTTTATTCAGAAACAGGACTGCCCTGGGTCCTGCCATCGCCAAATATGCCCACTCTCCAGACCGCACTGGTATATCCGGGAACAGTACTCATCGAGGGGCTTAATATTTCCGAAGGCCGTGGAACAACCATCCCCTTTGAGCTGTTTGGTTCACCATATGTCGATGCGGTTAAACTTAAGAGGGATATCGATAACAGGAAAATAAAAGGGTGTGCATTCAGAGTGCACAATTTTATCCCGACTTTTAATAAATATGCCGGAGAGTTATGTAATGGCATTCAGATACACGTGACAAACATTAAGGAATATTTGCCTGTTTCGGTTGCCCTGGAGATATTTGATGCTCTCATTGAAACATGTCCTCCAGGCACAGTTCAATTTAATTCCCCCCCGTATGAATATGAGTATAACCTTATTCCATTTGACATTTTATCGGGTGATGATGGTATGAGGAAATCCTTGCTTAACCGGACCCCTGTCAGGTATGAAAAGGAAAGGTGGCATCATGAAATAGAGGAATTCAGGAAGGAATTTGTAAGGTTTGCAGCTTATCCGGAACAGTAAAGAGATAACAGAGTCAGTGGCAGTATCAGCATTTGTTGAGACAGGAAGAGAGCTTATCTATCAGGACATCCGAATATATAGGCTTCATTAAGTAATCGTCGAAACCTGAAGAAATAATATTTTCCATATCACCTGCCATGCTATAGGCTGTCTGTGCTACTATTTTAATATCCTGTCGTGCTTCACGTATTTTTTTTGCAGAAGTATAGCCATCCATAACAGGAAGTTGAATATCCATCAGAATAATATCAATGCCGGAGTCGGATAATGCAATATCCACAGCTTCACGACCATCAGCTGCATTGATCAGAATAGCACCGGTTTTTTCAAGTACCTTATTTAGGTATAACCTGCTCGACAGGTCATCCTCGACAATCAGAATTTTTTTTCCACGGAGGATTGCATTTTCCATAGCTTAATTATTCAAAAAGCCCTTCGTCGCGAAGTAAAAGCAGTATTGCGGATTGAGGGACGACAATATATTTTTCCTTGTTAAATTCTATTTCTATCGCACTGTTCTGGAGATAAACAGCCTGATCGCCCTCTTTTGGCTGAAGAGGTACATATTTTGGCTCATCAGTTCTGTTTTTCCATGGTTCTTCTGTATCATTGATAGAAGGAATGGGATAACCTGGTCCGACCTTAAGAACAAATCCTATCTGTACTTTTTCATTCTCATTTACGCCGGGAGGAAGAAAAAGACCGCTTTTAGTCTTTGATTGCGGGATTTTTGGTTTAATGAGAATTCTGTCGCCGATTACAATTAGTTTCTGCAGATCTTTTTCATCCAGTAATACAGTCATAATTATCGGTAATTATAAACAAATTTAGGATTTTTTATTAATTCATTGCAAAGGATGATCAGTTTTAATTAATATTGTAAAATCAGGCACACAGCTTTCTTTTTCGCATTCTATGGCTTCAGCAGACACATACCGGACTATCAGTTCAATCTCACAAGGGCTTTACAGGGAAAAGGGCAGCAAGTTTATTTCAGTTGCGATACCTGTTTCAAAAGAAGCTGATATAAAGTCTTATCTGGAAGAGATAAGGAAGGAACACCATGAAGCACGACATCATTGTTATGCTTACATGATAGGTGCTGATGGTGCCATCTGGCGGGCAAATGATGACGGGGAACCCTCCGGGACTGCAGGTCGGCCAATAATGAGCCAGATAAAATCTTTCAGAATAACTAATGTGCTGATAGTGGTCTCAAGATATTTCGGGGGTACACTTCTGGGTGTCAGCGGTTTAATCAATGCATATAAATCGGCAGCAGAGTCAGCGCTTTTAAAAGCTGAAAAAATAGACCATATTATAATGCAAACCTTTGAAATAAATTATCCCTGGTCAGTTATGAATGATGTAATGAAAATAATTAAAGACGAAAATATTATTCAAAAGGATCACTCCTTTGAAATGGATTGCACGATAAGAATAATGTTCAGATCGTCATCACTGGAAAAAATTACAGCACGTTTTTCCAGAGTTGAGGGCCTCTCCATGAGATTTGTGTCGGCAGAATAATCATGTTTTAATGGTAAAAGTTGTTAATTAATTATCAACATTTATCTTAGTATTAATGTAATCTTAACTAATTTTGATCAACAAGGATTTACCTGTTCCTTAACGCGCTAATCGAATGAAAAACAGATGTTTAGTTTCAATTGATGATTTCTCAACGGAAGAAATCATCAACATACTTGATATGGCTGAAGAGTTTGAAAAGCAACCAGTCAGAAAACTGCTCGAGGGCAAAGTTATTGCTACCTTATTTTTTGAACCTTCAACACGTACCAGGCTAAGTTTTGAAAGTGCAATAAACAGGCTTGGAGGAAAAATTGTCGGATTCTCCGATGTTTCAAGTTCAAGCGTTTCAAAAGGTGAGACGTTGCATGATACTATAAGGATGGTGAGCAGCTACAGCGATCTTATAGTGATGAGGCACCCTGTAGAAGGAAGCGCAAGATTTGCAAGTGAAATAGCCACTGTACCTGTTATAAATGCGGGCGACGGAGCCAATCAGCATCCGACGCAGACCATACTTGATCTGTACTCAATACGCAAAACCCAGGGCGGGCTGGAAAACCTGAATATCTTTATGGTGGGTGATCTTAAATATGGAAGAACTGTTCATTCTCTTATGATGGCCATGTCGAGATGGAAAGCAACCTTTAATTTTATCTCCCCTGAAGAGCTGCGTATGCCTGATGAATTTAAGCTTTACCTGGATAATATGGGACTGAAATATTATGAACATAACGATTTTACAGATATTATATCAAAAGCGGATATTATATATATGACCAGGGTCCAGAAAGAAAGATTTTCAGATCCCATTGAATATGAAAAGGTTAAAAACATTTATGTACTCAGGAACTCAATGCTGAAGAACACCAAAGAGAATATGCGGATACTCCATCCCCTGCCAAGAGTAAATGAAATACATACTGATGTTGATAAGAACCCTAAAGCATACTATTTTGAACAGGCCCTTAACGGTGTCTTTACACGGCAGGCAATTCTTTGTACACTTTTAGGTATAAACATATAAATAGCTGAATCATGAAGGAACCAAAACAGCTGAGCGTCAGTGCCATTCAGGATGGGACTGTTATTGATCATGTACCAGCTCAAAATCTTTTCAAAGTAATACAGATCTTAAGTCTGGACCATATTGAAAATCAGATTACCTTCGGGACAAACCTTGAAAGCAAGAAGCTAGGAAGGAAGGCCATCATTAAAATCAGCGGGATGTATTTTGAGGATGACGATATCAACAGGATTGCCCTGGTTGCTCCTGAAGCCAAACTAAATATCATAAAAGACTATGAAGTTGTCGAAAAAAAGGTGGTTGAAGTCCCTGATAATATTGTTGGTATTGCGAAATGCATGAATCCGCAATGCATCACAAATTTTGAGCAGGTAACGACCCGTTTTAAAGTTGTATCCAAAAAGAATGTGGCCCTCAAGTGCCACTATTGTGAAAAGATAACTAACCAGGAGAACCTGCAGATCATCTGATAATCTCTCGTTTTCAGATCATGCTCAGCGGAGCCTTTCGTAGGATTTGACAAGGTCTTCATCTTTTCTTATAGATCTCCAGGCAAGAAATGCAAAGATAAACATCAGTAGAGGAAGAAAAGAGATGATCCCGGGCATAAAAACAGCATCAAATTTTACTTCTATCCTTAAAGAGATATATATAAGTGTCACAACAAGGATTAATAAAATAAATATCAATCCCAGAGCAAACTTCATCTGCAATTTTCTTTTCCTGTATAGAAATATCGTTACGAGAGAGATTACAGGGATAATAAAAAGAATAACGGTGACAGGAATAAGCTTTTCAATCTGAGAAGTTCCGTTCTCAGCAGTGAACATAAACAATCCCCGGGTATTTATAAAAAGGATCCCGCCGGAATCATCAGTGTATTTCATCATCTTTCCAAACTGAAAGAACACAGAAATAAATGTAATAAGCAACAGGTAAAGTGATTGGATACGCTGTATCATAATGATATTTTTTTAGTGTAAAAATAGTCTGTTTTATGATATTTTAACATAAAATTCAAAATATCGGTAACTCAAAACAATGCAAATTATCTACATTTGTCTGATTTTGATTTTCAGACATCGAAACAGGTTATAATGGTATTAAGACTGCAATATCAAAATCCATTACAATTAATTTTATAATCCAAATCTATGAAGAGAGGACTTAAGATATTTATTATTATCCTTTTAATAGTGGTAGTGGCCGGAATTGTGGCTTATCCAAAGATAAAGCCCCTGCTGGAATCAAAGATAAAGAGCAAATCCACACCGGGGGGACGTACCGCAGACGGTACTGGCCGGACACGCCAGATTTTAAATGTCAGCGGATACTTTATTGAACCAACAAAACTTAGTGATCTGTACAAGAGTCCGGGCACTTTGCGACCCGATGAAGATGTAGAACTTTCATTTGAAACTTCGGGTAAGATTGTAGGAATAAATTTCACTGAAGGAACAAGGGTAAAAAAAGGAGATCTCCTTGCCAAGATAAATGACAGACCTCTGCAGGCTCAGTTACAGAAATTACAGGCAGAGCAAAAACTTGTAGAAGAGAAAGAATTCAGGCAGCGTAACCTTCTTACCAGAGATGCCATAAGCCAGGAGAGTTATGATCAGATCGTAACTGAGCTTCAGACCATTCAGGCTGATATTGACCTGATCAGGGCAAGGATCTCGGAAACAGAATTACGTGCTCCGTTTGATGGTATTATTGGTTTGAGGTATCTGAGCGAAGGAAGCTATGCAACTCCTGCCACAAAGATCGCAAGGTTAGTGAAAATAAGCCCTATAAAGCTGGAGTTTGCCATCCCCGAGCGCTATGGTAACCAGGTGCACAAGGGATTCCCTGTCTCTTTTACCGTTTTTGGAAGCAATAAGATTTACAATGCTTCTGTATACGCAGTTGATCCACAGGTGGAAGAAAAAACCAGGACCATTGCAATCCGGGCTTTATATCCCAACACAAATGAGGAACTTAATGCGGGTCGTTCTGCATCGGTGACACTGGTTCTTTCTCAGATAGATAATGCCATTTCCGTACCCACAGAAGCCCTGATACCTCAGATGGATGGGGAGATCGTTTATGTTTACAGAAATGGGAAAGCAGCGTCAGTTAAGGTGGCTACAGGATTGCGGACAGAAGCTCAGATCCAGATCGTTGGGGGTTTGAAATTCGGCGATACTCTGCTCACATCAGGGATACTTCAGCTACGTCATAATCTTCCAGTTGTTCTTGATACTCTTGTTAAGAACCAGTAACCTGATAATTAGCAAAAATGAGTCTATCCTCAGTAAGTATAAACCGACCGGTACTGGCCACAGTATTTGCAATATTAATACTGTTATTCGGGATTGTCGGTGCCACTTTTCTTGGCATCAGGGAATTTCCAAGCGTTGATCCGGCTATTATTTCTGTAAATACTTCATATCCCGGAGCCAATTCAGATGTAATAGAAACACAAATTACAGAGCCTCTTGAGCAATCAATAAACGGTATCCCGGGTGTTCGCTCGCTGACCAGTATCAGCAGCCAGGGTTCAAGCAGGATTACTGTAGAATTTGAATTGTCAGTAGATCTTGAAACCGCAGCAAACGATGTAAGAGACAAAGTATCGCAGGCAATGCGAAGACTTCCCCGGGATTGTGATCCTCCAACTGTTACAAAGGCTGATGCAGATGCCAGTCCGATATTATACCTTACTGTTGAAAGTGAGAAGAGGTCACTGCTTGAATTATCAGAAGTTGCCGAACTTACCCTGAAGGAACAGCTGCAGACTGTTTCCGGGGTAAGTGCTGTAAATATATTTGGAGAAAAACGCTATGCAATGCGCCTGATGATAGATCCTTCGAAACTTGCAGGCTACGGACTCACTCCCATGGATGTAAGAAGCGCTATCTCACGTGAAAATGTTGAATTACCCTCAGGGACAATTGAAGGTGCTACTACACAGTTAACCATCAGGACAATGGGTCTGATGTCTACTCCAAAAGAATTTAATGACTTGATTATTAAACAATCAGGGGACCTTATAGTAAGATTCAAGGATATTGGCAGGGCAGAACTGGGGCCGGAGGATATTCGTGGAATCCTGAAAACCAATGGAGTCCCGATGGTAATGGTAGCTATCGTTCCTCAGCCTGGTTCAAACCAGATTGATATTGTCGACGAAATATACAAGAGACTTGATTATATAAGGAAAGATCTTCCTGACGATGTAAAAGTAAACGTCAACTTTGACAACACCGAATATATCCGGTCCTCAATAAAGGAAGTCAAGAATACAATCTACATAGCCTTCTTGCTGGTAGTAGTGATAATATACTTCTTTCTACGCAGCTGGAGAGCGACAATTATACCTATTCTGGTAATTCCTGTTTCACTTGTCGGATCATTTTTCATAATGTACCTGGCGGGCTATTCAATAAATGTGCTCACCCTGCTGGCCATTGTTCTCGCTATCGGTATTGTGGTGGATGATGCAATAGTGGTTATGGAGAACATATATGTAAAGGTAGAATCGGGCATCACTCCTTTTGAGGCTGGGCTTCAGGGATCGAAAGAGATATATTTTGCCATTATCGCTACCTCGATCACTCTTATCTCAGTTTTCTTTCCAATTGTGTTCCTCCAGGGTATTACTGGACGTCTCTTCAGGGAATTCAGTGTTGTAATGGCCGGCACTGTGGCTATCTCAGCCTTCCTGGCGCTCTCTCTTACGCCAATGGTTTCAACCAAACTGCTAAGGCAGGAAAAGACACACAGCTGGTTTTACAGGAAAACTGATAAATTTTTCCTGAGGCTGAATACAGGTTACAGAAATGCTCTAGGCTCATTCCTCAAGCACCGAAGATGGGCTTTGATTATCCTGGTTTCAGCAATGGCACTTATAGTGTTGCTATGGAAGACTATACCTGCTGAAATGGCGCCTCTTGAGGATAGATCACAGGTTACAATTAACATATCAGCATCTGAAGGAGCCACTTACGAGTACATACTGGCATATGCCGATGATCTCTCAAACCTTGTGGAAGAGACTGTGCCTGAACAGCTTCGGTACACTATGATGGTCAGGGGAGGTACTTTTGCAAATATCAGGATAATGCTTGTAAAACCTGACCAGCGAAAACGCACCCAGCAGGAAATAGCCGACCAGCTCGCTGTTGACCTGAGATCAAAAACAAAGGCAAGAGCATTCGTTGTCCAGCAATCAACATTCGGAGGAAGAAGGGCCGGTATGCCGGTACAGTACGTTCTTCAGGCTACATCAATAGACAAATTGAGGGAAATCCTTCCTGAATTCATGAAAAGAGTGAATGAGAGTAATATACTTCAGATGGCTGATGAAAACTTAAAATTTACAAAGCCGGAACTAAGGATCCATATAAACCGGGATAAAGCAATCACCCTTGGTGTTTCAACGGAAAGTATCGGACAGACACTTCAGCTTGCACTTAGCGGACAAAGGTTTGGTTACTTTTTCATGAATGGAAAGCAATATCAGATATTGGGAGACCTTGCCCGCGAAGACAGGAATAAACCATTGGACCTTAAGTCGTTATATGTAAGAAGCAGCACCGGTGAAATGATACAGTTTGATAATCTTGTTACACTTTCAGAAGAGACTGCTCCTCCCCAACTGTATCGTTACAATCGGTTTGTAGCCGCAACAATATCTGCAGGTCTGGCCAAGGGAAAAACTATCAGTGAAGGATTAGCCGAGATGGATAAGATTTCAAAGGAAGTGCTCGATGAATCATTCAGGACAGCACTTGCCGGCGATTCAAAAGATTTCAGGGAAAGCTCATCGAGCCTGATGTTCGCTTTCACGCTTGCTCTGATACTGATATTTCTGGTACTGGCCGCTCAGTTTGAGAGTTTTAAAGACCCGTTAATCGTAATGATGACTGTACCTCTTGCTCTGACAGGAGCACTAATTTTTATGTGGTACTTTGGAATAACAATGAATATTTTCAGTCAGATCGGGCTAATTATGCTAATCGGATTAGTCTCAAAGAATGGTATTCTGATTGTTGAGTTTGCAAACCAGCGCAAAGATGCCGGTATGACCAAACTGGACGCAATTAAATATTCTGCATCCGCACGCTTCAGGCCGATCCTGATGACCAGCCTCGCTACAATTCTGGGCATTTCACCCCTGGCTCTCGGATTTGGAGAAGGTGCACAAAGCAGGATTGCAATGGGTATAGCCGTTATAGGCGGAATGGTATTTTCTACATTTCTTACTCTTTTTGTTGTGCCGGCTATTTATACATATATTTCAAGTGAATCAAAAAAGAGCGTCAATGAAACTAAGGTTGATCCTGTATAGTCTGTTTTTAGTACTGTTTTCATTATCTGCTGGTGGCCAGGTGGTTTATGATCTTAAGAATTGCATAAAAACTGGCCTGGAGAAGAATTTTTCATTATTAATAACCAGAAATAACGAGACTATTTCCGACAATAATTATACTCCTGGTAATGCAGGCTTTCTGCCAACCATGGATTTAACCAGCAGGCATAGCGGAACTCTTAACAATACAACTCAGAACCTTACTGACGGTTCTTCCACTAATTCTAAAGACATATATAATACTACGTCTTCTGCAGGAGTGAATCTGGGAATGACAATTTTCAAAGGTTTTAATGTTCAGACAACCTACAAAAAACTGAATGAGCTTAAACAGATCGGAGAGCTTAATACGCAAATGGAAGTTGAAAACCTTGTTTCTGACCTGGCTTCAGCTTACTACAATTTTATTCAACAGATTGAACTGCTGAATAATATAAAGTATGCCGTTACACTTTCAAAGGAAAGGTTAAGAATTGATGAGGACCGCTACCTGCTTGGTTCAGGTTCAAAACTGGAGGTGCTGCAATCAAGAGTATATCTTAATTCCGACAGTTCAAGGCTTTCACGGCAGTTTGAGGTAGTAAGAGCGGCCCAGGTAGGATTAAATGAGTTGATGGCAGTTGATGATCTCAGCCAGCAATTTATGTCGAAAGATACCTCAATAGAAGTTATTCATGATCTGTCGTATGAAGAACTGCTGGAAGAGACACTTGCTAACAATACCAGCCTGATGATAGCATCAAAGAATAAGACAATTTCCGAATATGATTACAAAATTATAGCATCACGAAGTTATCCTTATCTCAATTTAACATCAGGTTACAACTACAATTTCTATACGTATACAACCAGCCCAACGAGGAATCAAACTACAAACGGTTTAAACTATGGGCTGACGCTTGGAATAAATATTTTCGACGGTCTGAACCAGAGAAGAAGCCTCCGTAACTCCTCTCTGACTATAAAAAATACTGAACTCAAATACCTCGAAATTGAACAAAGTGTAAAAGCTGACCTTATAACAATTTACAGTGCATACAGCAATTATTTGCGTCTCATCTCCCTCGAACAGCAGAATCTGCAGACCGCAACGGA
>CAZGKI010000006.1:0-15291 GCA_964526345.1 uncultured Rikenellaceae bacterium | reverse complement strand
GAAAACCTCGATATTGCGATGGAAAGGTACAAACTAGGAAACCTTTCCGGGATAGACCTCAGGGAAGTACAGAAAAGTCTACTTGATGCCAAAGAGAGCCTCCTTTCTGTGGAGTACCAGACTAAGCTGGCCGAGATATCACTGCTTCTGATCTCAGGCAGAATAATGGATTATTATAAATAAACTGGGCACTAGTGTCAGATTAAACTTATTATGTCGCAATTATGCCGATTTCGGATTTCGGAATGTGGATTTCGGATTATTATAAAATTCCATTTTGGTTGCTTCTTCTGGCTTTTAATCCGCAATCTCAGATCCGCATTCCGCAATAGAGTACTTTATTAAACTGTCATAAATTTATTAACAATAATTTGTCAAAGTACAATTAACATAACACTAGGTACTCGGTGCTGGTTAATTCCTGTATAAGTATACAGGTTAATTATCAGATTATTGTAAATTTGAGCTTAATTTTTTTTATGGAAAAGAAGACAGAATTAATTACCAATAAAGATGGCAGTATTTTTCATCTTAATCTTCTCCCGGGTGATATATCGGGCAAGATCATTATCGTAGGAGATCCGGGACGTGTTGATATGCTGGGTTTATTATTGACAGATATCAGAGTAAGAAAGGAAAACAGGGAATTTAAAACCGTGACAGGTTCTTTTGAAGGACAGGAGGTGACAATAATTTCCTCGGGCATTGGTACAGACAACATCGATATTCTGATAAATGAGCTTGATGCTCTTGTAAATATTGATCTTCAGACAGGCATAAGTAAAAAGGATCCTGTCTCCCTTACATTTATAAGGCTTGGGACTTCAGGTGGTTTAAGAGGTGACATACCTGCCGGAGCCAGTGTTCTGGCTGAAACTGCCATAGGATTTGATGGCCTCATTCATTTCTATGAAGGTTATGACTGGATTCTCGATACGGGTCTGTCTGATACGCTGGTCGAATACCTGGAGTGGCCTGATACTCTCTCCTACCCTTATGCAGTTAATGCGAGTAAGGAGCTCATAGAGATTTTTGATTCTGAGAATTTTATAAAGGGGATTACCATCTCTGCGCCCGGGTTTTATGCACCTCAGGGTCGTACGCTGCGACTGAATACTTTTGACAGTGAAATAAACAATAAACTTTCAGAATTTACATACAGGGGACGACACATTAGCAATTACGAAATGGAAAGTTCTGCGATATACGGGCTTTCGGCCTTACTTGGGCATAAGGCACTGACTATTTGCGTCGTGATAGGTAACAGGATTACCGGGGAGTTTATAAATGATTACAAGCCATTGATGAAGGAACTGACATTAAAGGTGTTAAAACAAATCTGAAATCTGATATTTGTGTGCTTGGTTGAAATGGAAATTTGATATATTTGTTGCACGAACCTCAAAATTCATAAGATGTCTGAACCTGCCAATACTAAAAATGTCAGCAATGATGAGATAGACCTTTTAGATCTTCTCGGGAGGATGGGAAGAACATTAACGAGATGGGCAAGTGCTTTAGGGAGAGGCATTCTTATCTCAATAGTTTTTCTTTTACGACATTGGTTACCTCTGGGTATCAGTATTGTCGTGGGTGTTGGGGTAGCTTTCCTTTTAAAGTATACTACACCTTCGAGTTACACCTCAGATCTTATTTTAAGGACCAATGCGGCACCAGCGGCAGATATGATCTCATATATAAACAGGCTTCATACATTCTGTAAGGAAAAGAACATGAATGCACTTGGAGAAGCAATTTCAATTAATACTGAAAAAGCAAATAACATTACAGATATCAGTGCGTTCTGGATTATAGATAAAGGGAAAGACAAGATACCGGATTTTGTTGATTATAATGATACTCACGATGTATATGATACTGTAAACGTCAGAATGACTGATCGTCTTGATATAAGAGTTAAGATAAACACGACCCAGGAGCTTAATCCTGTCTTAGTCGGAATAATAAAATATATAAATTCAGATTCATTATTCCGGCAAATGAACACGATAAGGCTGAGACAGAACAATGAGATGCTTGAAAGAATGAATTATGATATTCTCCAGCTTGACAGCCTGCAGAAGTTTAAATATTTTGAAGAAGCAAAAAATATGCACCCAAAAAACGGAGGGCAGATGATCTTCTTACAGGAACATAATACCCAGCTTGTTTATGATAATATATATGAACTATATGAAAGGAAGCAGGTCCTGGAGAGTGAACGGGATCTTTATAATGATATTACAACTATTCTAAGCAACTTCTCAATTCCGTCAAGAAGAATAAATGGAGGGACATTTTACGTAATCAGGGTAGTGCCTGTATTTTTTATAATTACTTTATTATTCTTAATTATTTTTTCAAACAGGAAAAGGCTGAAAGAATTATATAAGAAGTACTAGGGCATTGATTATTATACAAAATTATTTTTACGTCTGAAAACATTCAATCGACAAGGAATAACAGTAATCCTACTTTCAGGTAAAATAAAGATCACAAAAAAAGGTGTCCTTCTGAGGCACCTTTCTGTTAAGTTTTAGTTCTATTATAGTAAGTTATTCCTTTTTATGATAGAGATAAAGGAATAAGAAGAATATTGTACTTATCAGGAATAAAGAAGAGATTAATACGGTATTACCGAGATTCCGAAACAAATAAGTAAGGACAATCAGAAGAATATTAACAATAAGTATGCTAAATGTTGCCTTCAAATGAGAGTTTGAAATATTTAAGATCTTGTGATGCAAGTGATTATGGTCACCTTTAGAAATAGGCCTTTTATTTAACACTCTTATCAGAATGATCCGCAAAGTATCAAAAACAGGAATTATCAGAATTGCAAATGTAAGAGAAGGAGCAATTGAAATTCTCAAGTTTGATAAATTATTTTCATTCATTTTAAGAAATTGTATTGCAAACACCATCAGCAAAAAACCTATCAGCATAGAACCGGTATCGCCGAGAAATATTTTATAGCTTTTACTGAATACATTGTACCAGAAGAAAGCCAGTAAAGATCCGGTAAGCGAAAAGCACATAACCCCATAAGAGAATTCATTGTTTAGACTAAACCAGGTACCGAATACTACTGAACCGACAATGCCAATCCCGGATGCCAGACCATCAATTCCGTCAATAAGATTCATGCTGTTAATCAGGAACATAAGCATGAATAGTGTTACTAACACACTTAAAATAATGCCAGGATTATTTATACCGAATAATCCGTAAAAATCTGTCACTCTAATATTTCCCGGTATGACAATAATAAGAGAAGCAAACAGCTGGCCAAATGCTTTTTTAAATGGACTGAGGGATATAATGTCATCCTTTATCCCAATAAAGAAAAGAATAAGCATCCCGGCAATTATATATTTAAGACGGAATGCTGTATCAAGGTTGGTAAACAGAACTGAAGACAGAATAACGCCAGCGAATATCATAGCTCCTCCAAGCCTGGGGGTAGGTTCGATATGAGAGGTTCGATCTCCCGGCTCATCATAAAGTTCTTTTTTTCTAGCAATCTTAATCACTGAGGGAATACCAAAAAATGTAATGCCAAATGAAAAAATAAGGCCTACAAATAGCACTGCCAGCTCCGACAGACAAATTGACATTGAATTAGACTTGATTGACGCCTAAAATTAATAAAAATTGATATAATAATTGTTTTGAAAAGAAAAAATCGACAATTTATTTGACGACCTGAGAATAAATCTTATTTTCTTCCTTCTTTTGTGTTACCAGAATACAGTAAAACAGTACAAAGAACATTATGCCCCATTGACGATTAAACATTGATTCAATTAAAAGGAAGAAAAAAACAATTCCAATTAATGTATATGTTAATTCTGGAAAATAGAATTTTTTATGAAAAATGAACGGAGAAAATAACATAAATAATAAGCTTAAAGTACCTGAAATTCCAAATGTCATTTGAGCTTCAAGAAATTGGTTATGAGCATTTAGCCTAAGAGCAGCTTCCTCAATAAATCCATTTTTGAGGAACTCTTTTACCATCATATCTTCAACACTTGAAAGACCTGTACCAAATATTGGATTATGCTTAATTATCTGGATAGCAGAATACCATTCACGCGTTCTTTGATCAAAATCTTTCCAATCAGTTTGTGATTTCGATATATCTGTTTGAATAGTGATAATGAATCTATCAAACCTTTGAATTTCCAAAACTGAAATTGTAGCCAAGAAAATGAATACAGGGATCAATAAATAATAAAGAATCGGATTCGGTAAAGTCTTGATTTTTTTAATAATAAAGATCAAAACCAGCACAAACCATAAAATCAATCCTGCTTTGGATGCCGCAAAAAAAAGAGTTACTGTCAGTATTATTATTATTGGAATTGAATACTTCTTTGAAAATCTTTGATATCCACCAAAAAAGAACAACAGGGTCAGCGCCCAGTTTAACTTGAGTGCCAGATACGTTGGTTGTTCTAAAATTGAGAATCCGCTGGAAGAATATTTAAACTGGTATGCATTTATCCAGGTTAAAAAGGAAATTTTGTCAGGGTAGTCAAGAAAATCAAAATATAGCATACTAAAAATTCGAATCAGTAGAAAAATTGATATTATTAATATCCCTAAAATATACCCAGTTAATAAAACAGATAGCCTCGATTTTGTGTATTCACTTATGAAAATTGGAAACCCAATTACAGGAACCAATAAAAACATTAACTTGTTTTCAAGTAAGTGGAACTGGAAACCCTGAAGAATCAAACTTGCAAAATGGATTAAAAAGTAAAAGACTGGAGGTAAAATAACAATCCATCTTTTTTTAAATTCATTAAATATATTTTTAAAATCTATAACCCAAAGGCCTAACCCAAAAGTCAGGCTTGCTCCTAATGGATAAAGTGACCAAGATCTTGGAAAAGAAATCAGAAACAATGTTGTTAACAGAAAAAAGAAACCGGTCTTCGCGCAAAATTCAATAATCCAAGGTCTATTTATCATTTTTATTAAATTATCGAATGTCGTTTAACATCTAATCAGTAACTGATTATATAAACTGGTTATATGAAAAAATATTAACCTTTCTTTATATTTTTTTTCAATGAGCATCCTCCCGTTCTGACCAAACTTCGCCCTTAAATCCTTATTTATAAGTAACGTTTCAAAAGCCATTTTCAACTTATCAATATTCATATGTGGAACAATTAATCCATTATAATTATCTATAACTGTATCTTTTGCACCTGGCACATCTGTTGTAATTACAGCCACTTCCATTGACATAGCTTCAAGTATTGATCTTGGAAACCCCTCTCTGTATGTTGGCAATATAAAGATATCAGTAATATACAGTAACTCTCTGATATCAGATATCATACCGAGGTAGAGAATTCTTTTTTCATCAAGCAGGCTATTAAAAATATCCATATTAGCACAAGTCGGGTTATTCTCATCAAACCAACCAGCAACAAGAAATTTTATCCCTTCTCTCTCCTTAATAACTTTATTAGCCATATACAAAAACTCCATGATACCTTTTTCAATTAGCAGCCTACCGGTGAATGTGACAATAGTATCAGACGGATCAATCGAAAGAGAATTCATAAGCTCAGTTACGTTTCCTTTATTAACACTTTTTCTATTAAATTTATCTTCATCAATTCCACTACCCTCGATAAGGTTTAGCTTGTGTGAAATAAATAATAAACGGGAAAGAATCTTAAAATCAGACATATTTTGAACTATTATTTTGTCTGAAAACAAAAAAATTATCTGATACAAGAAAATGATCATCATTCTATAGATCAATGACTTTATAGTTTTATTTGTGAATGCATAACCAAGTCCTGTCACATGATTAACTATTTTCACTGTGCGGCTAAATCCAAAAGAAAAATTAGTCAAAATATTTGGTTGTAACCGAAATGAATGAACGATAGAAAAATTAATCTCTTTATTGTACCTTCTGAATTTCTTAATTGCATTGAAAAACAAGAATGGATTAAGACTATTTTTTTTTAAACAATAATTAAACGTTTTTATTCCCGATTCCTCTATCTTTTGACTATAGCCATCGTCAGGAACCAAAGCAAAAACCTCATATCCTTCCTTTTCAAGAAAATTAGCTAAAGGAATCCTGAAATTGCAAAAATCAAGACCAAAATTTTCAATAAGTGCAATTTTACCTTTACTCATTTTGCTTTAAAAAATATTGATAAACCAGGCATGCCACAATCCGCTTAAATTCTATAAGTTTACTGAATATCAGGAACCATGTGGATATTTCAGTGATGTTGATCCCCAAATGGCAGTTTGTGTTAGTCGAGTGAAATTCAATTAACTTTTATTTAAGTCTTCAGAATAACAGATAGTTATAGGTAGCAATGTGGAATATTTACTTCAAGACAGGATTCAAGTAGCATTTCTTATACCATATTTCAAGAGCCACCAGAGTCCAGAGCATTTTGGCTCTTTTCTCAGGAGAAACATGGGCTTTATTATGTAAAAGGTCAAGGATAAAGCTTTGTTTTACAAATTCTGAGGCAAAAGTCCTTCCAGACAGATAATCAAAAACAATCTCTTTCAGATCATTTTCAATCCATGCTTTTAAAGGAATCTCAAATCCTCGTTTTGGCTGGTGGATTATTTCATCAGGTAAATACTTTTTGGCCAGCTCGCGGAGAATAAATTTAGTTGTAATACCTTTGATTTTAAATTTGTCAATAATAGTTGGAGCGAATTCCAATATATCCCGACTTAAAAATGGCGACCTGCCTTCAAGAGAGTTAGACATTGTTGCAATGTCCATTTTAATAAGCAGAACATCAGGAAAGTTAAATTTGAAATCCATACACATTATTTTCCTCAATCCTGATAAATCCTTAGTATTAATTTCACTTAAAAAAATTTCCATATCCCTGAAGGGATTCACTTCAGAGGTAAAAACACCCTCATAACCTTCATATGAATCAAAAGTAGCTGAGAGATAACTTAACAACGGAGGTTTGCTAGCAAATTCACACAATCTGAAAAAATAGTTATAAAGACTCATCTTTCCCCTGGGATATATCAGGACAGATGATAACAATCTAAAAAGATTTCTTACTTTTTTTCTATCTCTGAAAAAATCATAATATACATAAGGCACATATCGCCTGTATCCGCAAAACAATTCGTCAGCTCCATCTCCATTTAGTATTACGGTCAGATGCTTTTTAGCTTCTCTGCTAACATAATATGAAGGTATAGCAGAACTATCAGCAAATGGTTCTCCATAATTTGAAAGGATTCCTTCAAGATCATTTGAAAGTTTATCAAAAGAAATATTCAGGTAAGTATGATCAGTTCCGTATTTATTGGCTACTAATGCGGCAAGTCCCGACTCATCGTACTGACCAGAAAAGGAAACTGTAAAAGTTTTAAGATTTTTAGAATATTTTGATGCAATAGCAGTCACTAATCCACTATCGATACCACCACTTAAGAAAGTGCCAACTTCAAGATCAGAGGAGGTTAGTCTTGAGAATACGCTTCGATCCAATAGTGTATCAAGGTAATTTATATTTTCATTTAGATTCAGATTGTTTTTGATTTTATAGAAGTCTGTTATCGTCCACCATCTTTTTATATCATAATCAAGAGTATCAATACTAATTTGCAAGTATGAGCCTGCTTCCAGTTCAAAAATATCCTGATAAGGAGTTGATTTCCCAGTGAAGCCATAGCGCAGGTACTGAAATATATTATTGTGGTTAATACTGAAAGATCCTGTAGCTGAAAGAGAATTCAGTTCACTGCTGAATGCAAATATATTCCCTTTTAAGTAATAGTAGAGTGGTTTTTTCCCTGCTCTGTCGCGAAAAATATTGAGAATCCTATTCTCCATATCCAATACTGCAAAAGCAAACATACCATCAAGTTCATTCAAAAAGTCAGCTCCGATTTTCTCATAAAGTCTGATAAGGGTTTCAGTATCTGAGTTTGTATTACATATAAGATGGTATTTTTTTCTTAATTCCAGATGATTATATATTTCACCATTGTATATTATAACCAGATTTCCATGTTGAAATGGTTGCTGACCACTAAGTATATCCTGAATACTCAAGCGTACATGCAGTAAGCTAATATTATTAAACAAAAATTCTCCTTTTTCATCAGGACCCCGATGAAACAGCAGTGGAAGCGCCTTTCTTAATTTCTCAGGTTTAATATTTATTCCTCCTAAAATACCACACATCTCAACTATATTTTCATTAATTAATACTAGTTTATTTGACCATCATCACTGCGAAGCCACATGTCAAATACGAGATAATATTAATATAATATAACAAAACACGAATTTACCGTATGAAAAATTACTTTGTTTAATATGGATTTAATCTGGAATGACAATTCTTTTCAAAATGCCTGAGTAATATGTTAATTCTTCCTGAGAAAGTATATTATTTCTATTTCGAATTAGAATCTGTGAAATCCCAAATTTCCAGAATATAAAATAGATCAGAGTTTTAATTATTGATAAAATATACATTTCATAGTATCTAGTATAAGAAATCTTCGTTTCTTTTATGAATACTGCTAAAGCTTTTCGGAACTGTTTTTGTCTCTTGAAGTAAGTCATAACATTACTAAGAGGCGGGTCTCTATAAAAAAGAAGAGGTTCGCTCTGAACCATGAATTTTGATTGATTAAACGTCTTATTCCATAGATAGAAGTCTTCTACTCCATCAAATTCAGAGGAGTAAGGATTTTTTCGAAACCAAATGGTCTTTCCGAAAACCGTTGGATGGATGAAAAGTATATTTTTTAAAATTGTCAACTTAGAAAACGACTGAGAACACTCTCTGAATCCAATAATCCTATTTTCACCATTAAGCACCACAGCCTGACTGCCTATCACTTCAACATCAGGATTCTCAGTCATAAATTTTACCTGTTTTTCTATTCTATCCGGAAACATTATATCATCAGCATCCATTCTTGCATAATATTCACCCTTAGCCAGCCCTATTTGCTGGTTTAATCTGAAAGATATCCCTTTGTTTTCTGTTCCGTGAATCAAATGTATACGTGGATCCTTATATGTACTAATAATATCTAATGAATTATCAGTTGCGCCATCAATTGAGATAATAATTTCAATGTTTTGGTATGTTTGCGCCAATACAGAATCAATCGCAAATTTAAGGTATTTACCTGCGTTAAATACAGGAATTCCAATGGTCACTTTTATATTATTAATCTCCATTAACTTATAATATAATCTGACAAAAAGATTGTTTTACTCTTTTACAATGAGGTGGTTAGTATTTTATTACCGACTACATGTAGAAAATATATTACAATTATAACTTGAACCAGCCAGTCGGGACTAAGTTCATGGAACTTTTATTAAGTTTTCCCTTGTACCACCTTAGGGGAGCTATCACAACTTTATCTGCATTTTGATTTAACCATGCACCCCACCAGCTAAATGAACTATTAGCAATAATATTATTTTTACATCGACTCATTAGAAACATATCTATTTCCGGCGAATCTAAATTGGAATCAACAAACCTGAATCGGCTATCTATAAAATTATTTTTAGCCCATTCAATATCATCTGAAAAAACAAAGAAGAGTGGATGTTTAAACTTCGACATAAAAAAATTAATTCCCTTATTATAGTATTCAATTGAACATTCAGAAAATAGTTTACTATTTGCTTTTATAGTAACATAGTCACCTTTTCTAATATGAATACTTATTGATTCGTTTGAACTTATCTCATTTAATAAACCTAAATTATATTGACTTAATTGCAAATTAAACTCTAAGTCTTTTCGAATGATATTTTCAATAGGCTTAAAATAATTTTCAGATTGCCAATAACCATCGTAATAACAATTATCAGTGTAGCCTGAAACAGATTCCGGGCTTTCAAATATGTCCTGAACAACATACCTCCTGTTTAAGAATGGCATTTTTTGAACCAACTTTCTTTCAAGACGTGTAAAATATTTATTGTCAAAATATTTAAACTTATTTATTTCTTTTTTTGACGCTACATTCAAATTTATATTAAAATGATGCAACCCTACATTCCGTTTAGTAAAATTAGAAGATTCATAACTTGTCTGAATATCGAATTTAACATTAGTCTTAAGATTTATTGACAAAAATCTTCCAAATGAATATTGAAATAATTGGTTGCCAAGTCCGCCTGCTATCTTTACTATTATCATAACTACAAAAAAAATCCAGTTTAATTTTGAGAACTTTTAAAATGTGTCAACTTTTATAATTTAATTCAGGAATTATTTAAAATGAATGTAGTCAGCCAAATTTAGATTTAAGATTTGAACAAACTGCTGTTTGAGCTTTTTATAATAAATATTATTTAAGTTCTTGGGGGTAATACTTAAACGTGTTTACAACTATTTCAATATGACCACAATCGTGAAAAGACCTATTTTATTCTTTGAAAAAAATTGTGACTTACTTAGTATTTAATAACTTTTTCAAAGTACGATGAAGTATTTTTGGTTTTATTATTTCTTATTTCGGCGATTAAAATATAGATTCCCGGAGATAGTTTCGTATTTAAAAAAGGGATTTGGTACACACCTTTTTCATAATTATTTTGATCTATTATTTGAATGATTTTACCTGATAGAGAGATAAGAGATACGGTTAATTCTGATTCTTCTTTTATATCTAATAAAATTAAGAAATTTTCATTGACAGGATTAGGAGCTACACGTAAAATACTGGAATATAAATTATAGATTTTAATTGTAAAGACCTTTTCAACAGATTCTCCTTTAGTATCAGTAATCTTTACTTTTAAATAATTTTCATTTGTAAAATAGGAATCTGGTGTACCAGATAGAAATAAAGTATCATTTATTATAGTATATGTAAGCCATCTGGGAATCTGAAGGATTTCAATATAATTATGATCTCCGTAGAGAATATCTCCATCATCAGTTGAAAATATTGCAGAGTAATCGTTTTCAACATAGCCAATATTATTACTTAAATATGGAGAAGGAGATCTGTTTTTTAAGATTTTCTTAATTTCTATAGTGTCTAATTTTTCATTTTTATCGTTATAGATGATCTTTACAACAACTTTAGTTAGAGTATCATTGAAAATCATTTTCCTGGCCAGAGAATAATCAACAAAACCCGAAAGATTTTTTTCACCTGTAGGTGTAAGCCATGCAGGGAAATCCACGATGGTAATATCTGGTGTAAAATAAATAGTATCATATCCGTAATAGAAAAAAGGCGTATACTTCTCATTTACTGCCAGATCAATTGTAAAAAGTTCATCTGGTATTATAACATTTGGAGTATAAAACAAATTAAAACCCGGAATAGAATCATAATCAGATGGTCCTGATATCTGCCCATCATCAGTACATGCTACTACTCTGTAAAATGAAAATGGAATTTGATCTCCCTTATAAACCACTGTAAATACAGTGTCGTAAACAACTTCAATTTGATTAGACCGATCAGGAATAAACCCATTCGTTTCATTAGATCCATAAATCAAATATGAGTCGGGTTTTTTGCCTTTTGGATTCCTCTGCCATCGAAGAAATACAGTATCTGATTCCATGTTAACGGACAAGTTTACAGGTACCATTACCCCATGGGGAGTGAAAGACCAAACCGGGCTCCATTCACTCCACGCTCCCCGTGTATCTTTTGCTCTTACTTTCCAGTAATACGTTGTTCCATCGTTTAACCAACCAGTTTCCAGTACTTTATAAAATGGAGCAATTCCCTTTCCGAAAGAAGAAATATATAAATTAAAGTTTGGAGATAATGGATACTTTGCATCAGCTCTGTCGGATAATAAGAATTCGTAATCAACAATTTCGTCGCCATCAGGATCAACAAATGGGTTCCATTCAAAGCCAAAATACAGGCTATCGACTGTCATTCCATCGGTTGGAAATAAAGGTTCTGTGGCTGAAAAGGGAGGCGTATTATCAGAGGACTCCTGCCATGAAATATCAATATCCACTTTTCGGTCATTAATTATACTTGAATCCGTATAAGTGAGTGTATTTTTACCTATTGAAAGTGATGGGAGAAAGAACCTGCTAACCTGGAAAGTATTATCAATATAAATTGAATCAATGCCGCATGGATAATTTATGTCAGAGGGGTGCATAATTATTCTGAGATAGTATTTATATGCAATTGACAACTTTGTTTCATCATCAATAGGGAATTTTAAATTATTTTGTAGATTTATTGAATCGATTTGGCCTCCGATACCCTTGATCAGCAATTTATCATACCAGTATTTATTATCGAGGGACATAAGGACTTCAATTGAATCATTTTCTGAATTCAGAAAAAAAAGTCCTTTTACATATGCATCAAGTATTGGAAAAGGGGATTCAATCGCAATGGTTACATAAGAAGAATCTCCGGTTGGATATATATTCGGAGTAACATCAGTGGCATCACCAACTCCGATATTTTTGTAATCAAAAAACATCTCATTAGGAATCGTATTTATGAAACTAGTGTTGTAAATATATCTGCCGTTTGCTATAATATTCTTCAGAATCAAATCGGGAATTATATTAAGTGAATCCCATTCTTGCGAATAAATTTTAGTGTCATCCCAGGAATAATGGATACTCTCACCAGGGCGAAGACAAAAGTCGTAACTAAGTGTTTTGTCCTTGAAGATAAGTAATGCATTATGATTGTAAATTTCGTATGTTGGCTGTCGTTTTTTAGTAAGTAGATCTTTAATAAGATCCTTCTCATAATAAATAACTGAAGCATCGCGGTCTCTACTTTTTTCATAAGGAGTTGCTCTTCCAAAATGTTTTGTTCTTTCTATCAAATATTTGTCATTAATAACATCCTGAAATCCAGCTAAACTTGAATTATCTTGCTTCAAATAAAAAACTTCTTTATCCCCATCGATAATGCATTGATCCCCATTCTCTAAAGTGACATTAGAGATTACATGATGGGGCACGTAAATATTATCAGCAATGTAACCGATATAATTCAGAGCTTTTACCGCATTAATTGATACAATATCACAAGTTCCATAGCCATAAATAGGAAACATATTAAAAACATTGTATCCATCATAACTCGGAGGAGAATAGTGCACTCTGTTGTTTAATAAATAATACCAAAGCGATAATAGTTTTTCTTTGTCAGTTTCAGATGATCTGAAAATTTCATTTGTCCATGATTCCAAATCAAACCATTGTCTTTGGTTATTAATAGATAAACGCGGGGCAATTATTTTTCTATCCCCATCGTTGGTAATTATGATTGATTTCATTGGTTCAAAGTTCCTGGAATATCCTGCATAGTAAGGATCAGCTCCTCCTTCATAAATAACAGCAGATAAGGTATTAAATCCATCCAGCTTACCTCCAAGTATAAGTGTATCAGAATATATTGACTCAGTTATTGATATCTTTTTATTTTTAATTAGATAGCTTTGAGCATTGGAAGTAAAGAATTTAATATTAATAAGGTTGAAAATCAGAAATAAAAAAATAACTCTTTTACATCTGATTCTCTTATAATTTATTGTCTCAGCAAACATTTCTATATCAATCTAAAATATCAAGGAATTACGCTTATCTGATTTATATTAAAGTGATGCAGTACAACGATCTTTTTGTGAAATCAGCATAATTAAGATTTGTACTGATATCAAACTTCAGTTCAGCGTTTAATCTAAAAGATAAGGACCGGCCAAATGCATATTGAAATAACTGATTCCCTAGACCTCCTGTAATTTTTATTATTATCATTTTCCAAATAGTCTGATAAAAACTGTTTGAATTTAAATTTTTGTCAACACAAAAATTCCACAACCGTAAGAACAATTGAAATTTAATTCGATAGATTCTTCTGAAAGGGATGCATTTTCATTCAATATACCTTTATCATCGACAAAACTAAAGCTGTCGATCAAAAATTTATTAGCAAAGATTTGAAGCAGGTATTTCAGGCTAAAAACCCGATGGGCATTGAATTCAATCCGCTGTTTTCCAATCGGAACTGAGAAATAGAATTTTCCGCCTGGTTTCAGTATCTTAAATATATTCCCAATTGCCTTAATATGTCCTTTTGCATCTATCGGATCTCCATACCTGCTTATGCCGAAATGTTCAATAGCATGCAGGGATGAAACAGAATCGCAGTACTCAATCATTTCATCCTGGATACGCATCAGATCAGCCTGCCTGTAAATTATGTTTTTCACATTATTCTCCTGAAGCCTTATATCAAATATTTCGATTTCCCTGAATACAGCAACATGTGCCACAAATCCATCAATCCGGGATCCGATATCAATATGTTTTACAGGATTATTTTTATAAATTTCCCTGGCAATTAATAAGTCCTGATGAAAATAATGACCTCTCATCGTTCCGCTTTTACTGAACTTATCATCCAGAACCGGATTTAGCTATATGAATTTAAAATCACCATTTTTTTTCATTTGTTTTTAAATTCCGAATAGTCTCTGAAGTAGAAAGGAATTCCACGAAAAAAATTTAAGAACTTAAGGGAATTGAATCCAAGATGGTTTAAAATGTCATATATATTTTTAAAAACATTCTTCATTTTGCCTATTACTGAATTAACTTAGAATTAGTATTTGTTTTTATATTTTTGTTTTATGGCTTTCTTTTTCTATCTGAATTCAGATTCAGAATATATTTAATAACCGATAAGTATTCTATGCTTTCTTTCTTTCTGAAGGTCATAAACAAAATCAGGGACCTTAATGATGCAAAAAATAATTCTATGACCTTGTAAATCCTTAATTTATAAGATTTATGATGTTTCCCAAAATACAGGACATAGCTGGATATTTCCATCCGGAGCTTTTCAGTTTTAGAAGATGAGGTTCCCTGCAGGTGCATAATTTCAGCTTGCGGATTTGAAACTATTCGATAATTCATTTTATTTATCCTGAATTGTAATTCACCATCCTCGACGTACATGAACATTGAAGGATCAAATCCCTTTAACTCATCAAAAACCTTTTTTCTCAGGAAAAGATCAGCTCCAATAATTATTGCAACGTCCTTGATTTTCCCTGTTTTATTAAAACTCTCATTATTCAAAAGAAAAGTCAGGTGCGCGCGGTAACAAAAAATGCTGTATAACGATGGGAAGTATCTCGAATATGAAAAATTTGGAGCATTGTCGGAACAGAACAGATTCCCTCCACAGGCAGCAATATCCTGACTTTCTTCCTTTTCCATAAAATCAAATAGTATCCTGATGGCATTATTGAGGAGA
>CAZGKI010000005.1:43829-124323 GCA_964526345.1 uncultured Rikenellaceae bacterium | reverse complement strand
ATCCTATGGACATTAATTTAATAAGGTCAAAGCACAGACTTCTCAGGAGCTGGGATTATACCTGGACTCCTCTGAATAAGGGTTATACAGATAAGATACTTTACATAAACGTAGGTGACCAGGATATAAAGGAAAAAGATGTCCCGCCTGTAATGAAGGAAAAATTCATTGGTGGAAAAGGGTATGGGTTGCGGCTTCTCTGGGACGCCACAAGACCCGACACCAAATGGGATGATCCTGAAAATGAGATAATTATATCGTCAGGACCTATTGGAGGGATTACACAATATTCAGGAACGGGTAAATCGCTGGTTGTGAGTATTTCTCCCCAGACTGATTCTGTGATGGACAGTAATGTTGGAGGCTTTTTTGGCCCTTTCCTGAAGTTTTCGGGCTTTGATGCCCTGGAACTCCAGGGAAAAGCTAAGAATGATGTGGTAGTATTTATTGATGGTATTAACCACAGAGTTGAAATCTTTGAAGCTCCGGGGGAAGCAGTCGATAGTCACGTGCTGGCAGAACAGCTTACCGAAATGTTTACTGACAACGACAATGAAAAGAAAAACATTGGGGTTGTTTCTGCCGGTTCTGCTGCCGAACACTCCCTGATAGGGATGCTTAATTTCAGCTTTTATGACCCTAAAAGAAAGAAAGTAAGGTTGAAGCAGGCAGGAAGAGGCGGCATTGGGACTGTATTCAGAAACAAAAAGATCAAAGCGCTTGTTTGTAAGATACCGGGAGTAAAAGGTAACCTTAACAATGTTGTGGATCTTAATTCCATAATGGAGCGGGGAAGGCGGTTTAACCGGGAAATGCGCGAGCTCGATGATAAGCAATGCCAGATGCGTCAGGTGGGGACTGCGCACCTGATGGAGATAATGAATGACCATGACCTCCTTCCGGTTAATAATTACAAGTTCGGGAGTCATCCGGATTCTTATAAAATTGATTCATCGGTATGGAAGAGAAACTTCACCCAGAATATCCCCGATGGATGCTGGATAGGCTGTAATATGTCGTGCAGCAAGGGAGTGGATGATTTTGAACTGAAGACAGGACCCTATAAAGGTCAGAAAGTCATCGTTGACGGGCCTGAATATGAAAATGCTGCAGGATTAGGATCTAATTGCGGGATATTTGATCCAGGATATATCATAGAATCAAACTTTTATTGCGATACATATGGTATCTGTACAATAACATGGAGTACGGTAACTGCATTCATTATGGAATGTTATGAGAATGGCATCCTTAATAAAGAGAAAACCGGGGGACTTGATCTGAAATTCGGCAATTCTTCCGATGCCCTTGAGATGCTTCACCAGCTTGCCAGAGGCGAAGGGTTTGGACTAACAGCAGGTCTGGGAGTCCGCAGGATAAAACAGTTGTTTATAAGCTATGGCTGGGGAGATGGTGCCTTTCTAAATGATATTGGCATGGAAAACAAAGGGCTTGAGTATTCACAATATATGTCGAAAGAATCGCTCGCCCAGCAGGGAGGCTTTGCCATGACCAATAAAGGTCCCCAGCATGATGAAGCCTGGCTAATATTCATGGATATGGTGAATAATCAGATACCCACATTCGAGAATAAAGCTGAGGCCCTGCATTATTTCCCTATGTTCAGGACGTGGTTCGGACTTGTGGGCCTTTGCAAATTGCCCTGGAATGATGTTGAACCGGAGAATAACGCTGAAATGGACGAACCTGCAAAAGTACCTGAGCATGTGGAAAATTATGTCACTCTTTATAAGGCTGTTACTGGTCGCGAGTTTGATAAACACCGCCTGGTGGAGGATTCAGAAAGAGTATATAACTTCCAGAGGATTTTTAATCTCAGAAGAGGGTTTGGCACCAGGTTACATGACCGGCAGCCATATCGTGCTGCAGGTCCGGTGACCAGGGAGGAATACGAGTCACGCGCTGAACGATACGACAAGCAGCTCCGTGAAATAATCGGTGTTGACATTGAAAAATTAAGCGTTGAGGAAAAGATGAAAATACTAAGGAAATATCGCGAGGACCAGTACGAAAAGCTTGTTGATGCTGTTTATAAAAGGAGGGGCTGGAACAGCAACGGCGTTCCTACAATAGGATTTCTGAAAAGAATAGGAATGGATCTCCCTGAGGTAATTGAGGTAGTCAAGAATTACCAATGAGCTTATTAATGCCGTTATACCCATCATCGCTCTATAGTTATATCTACCATAAAATGAGGTACATGCAAATATTTGCTTTATTCGTTTTTATGGTAATGACAAGTTACCACAATGACAGATCATCAGGATCTTAAGAAATAATAGTCTTTTTTTGTGGATATGACAGCGGACGATTTTAAGTTGCTTAAAATAAATGATATGTCGGATGTCTGAATCACGTTTGCTCCTGAATCATGAGTAGCTTTGCAGGGAAGCGGATGAGGAGAAATGTAATAATAAAGAAGTGGTGGATAAATCGAAAGAAAAGTTGATTGGAGGTGACAATATGATATCATTTGAGGAGGCATATGAAATAGTGATGAATTCGTTTTTCAGAATGGGTACGGAAACGATCCATTTTACGGATTCATTGAACAGGATCCTTGCAGAAAATGTTATAAGCGATATTGACATACCTCCATTTAACAAGGCTTCAGTAGATGGTTTTGCCTGCAGGAAGAGTGAACTTGGCCAGGAACTTGAAATTATAGAGACGATCCGGGCAGGAAAGGCTCCTGAAAAAGAACCCCAACCAGGTCAGTGCTCAAGAATAATGACAGGGGCAACTGTCCCGAATAATGCTGATTGTGTTATTATGGTAGAGGATACTGAGTTAACAGCTTCAGGAATGATGGAATTCAAGGGAGTATTTAAAAAGGAGAATATAGCCTGGAAAGCCGAAGATGTTAAAAAGGGTGACAGGGTACTTATATCAGGGAGAGCGATACGGCCACAGGACATAGCTGTAATGGCATCGGTAGGTTGTACATCGCTGATTGTCAGTAAAATGCCGAAAGTTGCAGTTATAAGCTCGGGTGATGAACTTGTTGAGCCTGATAATGTCCCCGGATTTTCTCAGATAAGGAACAGTAATGCATACCAGCTCATGGCTCAGGTTGAAAGAGCAGGAGCGAAAGGGAAATATTACGGTATTGCCGGAGATGATGAGGAAGAAACATTTTCGATAGTCTCCGGGGCTATCTCTGAAAATGATATTGTGCTCATAACAGGAGGTGTTTCCATGGGTGATTTTGATTTTATTCCCTCGGTACTTGAAAGAGCAGGAGTTAGTATTCTGTTTACCAGGGTTGCAGTCCAGCCGGGAAAACCGACAACATATGGCCGCCATAAAAAAGCGCTGGTATTTGGCCTTCCTGGTAACCCTGTTTCTTCATTCGTGCTGTTTGAATGGCTGGTCAAACCTTTAATTGTAAAGATGATGGGAAGCGACTGGAAACCTGTTGAAATAAAGCTCCCGATGAAAGAAGAATTTTCAAGGAAATATGCTGAAAGGATGGCTTTTATTCCTGTTGTAATTACTGAGGGTTATGAAGTCAGGGCAGTTGAATTTCACGGGTCAGCTCATATTTCGGCTCTTCCTGCAGCTGACGGAATAATTGCACTTCCGGTCGGGGGAAAAATAATTAAAAAGGGAGAAATTGTAATTGTTCGACAGATTTGACAGATCAATAGATTACCTGCGTATCTCGGTGACAGACAGGTGTAACCTGCGATGCCGTTACTGCATGCCTGAAGGGGGGATCCATCTCCTCAGGCACGAAGATATACTTACCTTTGACGAGATAAAAGATTTCACCAGGGTGGCGGTAAAATGTGGAGTGACCAGGGTGCGGATCACCGGTGGTGAACCTCTGGTCAGAAGAGGAATCGTAACACTTATAAAAATGATAGCAGACATTGAAGGAATTAAGGACCTTTCATTGACAACCAATGGTATCCTGCTTTCGAGATTCGCTGAAGAGCTGAAAAGCGCCGGCCTCAATCGTGTAAATATAAGTCTGGATACTGTTGATCCCCAAAAATTTACTTTTTTAACCCGGGGCGGTAATCTAAATGATGTTTTTAATGGTATAGAAGCTGCAAAATCGGCCGGCATCGATCCTGTTAAGATAAATTGTGTGGTAAAGAACTCGAAGAATGAAGAGAATGCAAGACGCGTGGCAGATTTTTGTAAAAGGAAAAAATTAGAGATCAGATATATACGACAAATGGACCTGGTGAAAGGATATTTTTCAACTGTGGATGGAGGAACAGGAGGCAATTGTGTATTATGTAACAGGCTTCGGCTTACAGCAAACGGGAAGCTAAAACCATGCCTGTTCGATGATATTGAATTTGATATCAGGGCAATGGGATACGAGGAGGCCTTAGTTAAAGCTATAGATTCAAAGCCTGAGTGCGGATCAAGTAATATAACAGGCGAATTTTATAATATAGGAGGATAACTAATATGAAAAATCTTACTCATACTGACAAACAGGGTAAAGCTATCATGATCGATATTGGAGAAAAACCTGTTCAGACCAGGATTGCCAGGGCTGCCGGTCATATTTCAGTGGCTCCAGCTACTCTGGACCTTATAAGAGAAAATCAGCTTAAGAAAGGTGATGTACTTACTCTGGCACAGGTTGCGGGAATAAATGCAGCTAAAGAAACATATTACCTCATCCCTCTATGCCATAACATTGTACTCGACAGTATAAAGGTTCAGCTTTCAGTTGGTAAAAATGGAGTTACGGCTGTAAGTGAGGTGAAATGTAATGGTAAAACAGGCGTTGAAATGGAAGCACTGACTGCAGTATCAGTTGCTCTTCTGACTGTGTATGATATGTGTAAAGCAGTTGATAAAGAGATGGCAATAGATAAGATAGAGTTAACAGAAAAAGTCAAATTATGAATCTGCCTGAAAAATTTGAAGTTCTGGTAATCACACTGAGCGACAGAGCTCACAGGGGAGAATATGAAGACCTGAGCGGTCCGCTTGTCAGGAAAAAGCTGGAGGAGTATTTCAACCAGACAGGCTGGGGATATAATATAAACCAGACAATGATTCCTGATGACTCACTCACGCTGAAAGAGTTATTACGGAGTGCCGGGAATGTCTATAATATTATAATTACTACCGGAGGTACAGGTATTGGTCCCAGGGATATTACTGTCGAGACAGTTCAGCCACTTTTATCGAAAGAGATACCTGGAGTAATGGAATATATCAGGATAAAATACGGAACACAAAAACCCAATGCCCTTCTGAGCAGAGGTATTGCGGGAATAACCGGGAAATCACTGATATATACTTTACCTGGTTCACCCGGGGCTGTTGAAGAGTATATGACTGAAATACTTAAAACATTGACACATACCGTACTGATGCAATACGGTATAGATCCTCATCATAAAGGTCAGTAAGCAAGACGGTTAAGAGTGTTTGTTAATGCTGTGCCAATTACCCTGTCGAATCGATCGCGGGGATTTCTGTAATATATAATCACCTGGTAATCATTTTCCGTTTCATAATGACTTCCCTCAAATTTTGAAGCTGTACCATCAGTAGTACCGTTTTTTAGAAATACATATTCATAATTATACCATCCCTGCTTCAGGAGCATAATGCATTCGTACTGACCCTTTTCCTGGTTAAAAGTCATAAGATTATTGTCATTGAGGGACCAGTTGTTCAGACCACCCGAAACAAACATCCGGCCCCCTGTCAGCATATATTTTGAGGGAAGAGTGAAATATACATAAATATAATTTGCATCAGTCTCAGGATTTTGGCCTTCCTGCGATGCAATATAATATTTACCGTTGAAATCCTTCCAGTAGAAATAGGGTTTGAATTCCCTGTTCTCTGAAGGGTATAGATAAACATTGTAATAAGGAGCAATGAAATCGATTTTCTTAATGAATTCAGACTGATATTTAATGCTTTTTATATCGAAATACCTGTATTCATTACCGCCCATAAATACATTTTTATTTGATAATGAATTGTAAATAAGCTCATTGTTGCCAGAGACATCTGGTTTCAGGTTTCTCTTCGCATTGTCCCAGCGCCCGTTCTGAAGTATGAAGGCATAGATGTTCCTGTCCGGATCAATAATACCGGCACTCTTGATGTTCACCTTAAAATCGACCTGCTGACCAGCATTATCATCTGCTGTCAGCTGTGGCCTGTGAGTTATAATATCAATTCCTGCTGCCTCTTCCGTAACAATGAATCTTTGTGTGAGGACAGGTTTATCAGGATTACTGTAATTGTATACAAACAGAAGATAATTTCCGGATATTTTAATCTGTATCCTGTCGTTGGGTAAAACCAGTTTATAGTGGGTGTAATTAACAGTGGTGTTGAAGGATGGTGAATACTCCTCAATCGGGTTATCGGGGATTCCATCAAGATAGTCGATGGTAAAGATATCAGACCTTTTCCAGTCTTTGCTGCAGTGGATTAAGGTATAATAATATGTTTCCGGAACATTATCAAGAAGATCAAACTCCAGGACGAGTTTTTGATCGCTGTTGAGTTTAATTACAGGATACGAAAGATTCCATCCTTCCTTATAAAGCTGGACACTCTTTATCCTGCTGTCGATAATATTATTTGTAAAAGAAAGTGAATCAGGATCTCCGGCTATAAGCGTTAAAACAGATAATCCAAAAAGTGTGATAGATGTTAAGAATTTGTACATAGGATAAGTTCCGAATGAAGTGTTAACAAAAATAGCGCAAAAATATTATATCATATTTAGCATTTTTATTAAAATGTCATAAGCTATTTATATTTTTGTACTCACTGTTAATTATTTAACAATACTTTTTATCTCAGGAATATTTCAATATTCAAAAAAATGTCCAGATCATTTAAGTTGCGAAGAGGGTTTGATATCCGCATTAAGGGGTCGGCCGAAAAAACCATTGCAGGGGAAGCAGATTCTGCAAGGTTTGGCGTAAAACCGGTTGATTTTCCAGGACTTATTCCCAAGCTCGATGTTAAACCTGGCGACAGCGTTAAAGCCGGTGGATCTCTGTTTCACGATAAGATACGGCCGGAGATATTATTTACCTCCCCGGTCAGCGGAACTGTTATTGCCGTTGAAAGAGGTGAACGACGAAAATTGCTTGAGGTAGTTGTTGAGAAGAGTGACAATTCTTTTATTGACTTTGGGAAGGCTGATCCGGCAACGCTTACCAGGGAAAAGATAACAGATCAACTGCTTAAATCCGGATTATGGCCTGCCATCAGACAACGTCCCTATCACATAGTAGCAAAACCCTCAGATATCCCGAAAGCGATTTTTATTTCAGGTTTTGACTCCGGTCCATTGGGTCCTGATTACAATTTTATCATGGACAACACTTCCTCATCATCTTTTCAGACAGGGCTCAATGCAATAAAAAAACTTACAAATGGAAAAATCCACCTTGTCCTGAGAGGTGATGTTACGCCGTCTGAAATACTGGCTAAGGCCGAAGGAGTTCAGATATACTATTTTACAGGTCCGCATCCTTCTGGAAATGCAGGGATCCATATCCATCATATCGATCCGATAAATAAAGGAGAAGTAGTATGGATTGTCAATATTCAGGATGTTGCAGCTATCGGTAGATTATTTTCAGAAGGTATTTACAAACCTGAACGGATTGTTGCACTCACAGGTTCGGAAATAATTAATCCTCAGTATTATAAGATGCTTTCAGGTGGAGCAGTCACCCCGGTTGTTACCGATAATGTGAAGCCAGGAAACGTTAGGCATATAAGCGGAAATGTCCTGACGGGAACCAGGATCTCATCCGATGGTTTCCTGGGATATTATGATTCACAAATTACTGTCATTCCTGAAGGAAATTATTTTGAATTTTTCGGATGGGCAGCTCCCGGGTTTAAAAAGTACAGCTTTTACAGGACCTTCGCTTCAAAAATATTCCCTGCCGGGAGTTACAGGCTCGATACAAATCTTCATGGAGGAGAGAGAGCTTTTGTCATGACAGGTCAGTACGAAAAAGTTGTGCCTATGGATATTTATCCCATGCAGCTTCTGAAAGCTATACTGGCGGAAGATATTGATCTGATGGAGAATCTGGGTATTTATGAAGTTGCAGAGGAAGATTTTGCATTGTGTGAATTTATTTGTCCTTCGAAGATTGAGATACAATCGATAATACGTGATGGCCTCAGTCTGATGATAAAAGAAATGAGTTAATAAACAGCGAAATATATTATAATGAATTCTTTAAGAAAGAAGTTAGACAAACTGAAACCTTATTTTTCTGAAGGGGGAAGATTCGCAAAACTTCGATCTGTCTTTGACGGATTCGAGGCTTTTATGTTTGTCTCCGATAAAGTTACATTCAAAGGATCTCATATACGAGACAATAATGACCTTAAAAGGACCATGACGGTAGTAATAATAGCATTATTGCCTGCTCTCATTTTTGGAGCTTTCAATGTTGGTTTACAGCACTTCAGGTCACTCGGCGTATGTGCTTCAATTCCAACATTATTGTGGTTCGGCTTTCTCAAAATACTTCCGTTGATCATAGTCAGCTATGTAGTTGGTCTCGGTATTGAATTTATTGCTGCCCAGATCCGCGGGCATGAAATAAATGAAGGATTCCTTGTGACCGGACTTCTAATTCCTCTTATAATGCCTGTTGATATTCCGCTATGGATGCTGGCTCTTGCAACCGCTTTTGCAGTGATCCTGGGTAAAGAGGTTTTCGGTGGTACAGGAATGAATGTGTTCAATCCCGCCCTTCTGGCCCGTGCTTTTCTCTTCTTCAGCTACCCGGGATGGATGACAGGTGATAAAGTATGGACTGCCGGCCTTACAGCAGGTAAGAATATTATTGACGGTTTTTCCGGAGCCACTCCACTTTCGTTGTGTGCAGCCGGCGAGACAACTAAAATTCCGTCATTCATGCATATGTTCATTGGAACCATTCCTGGATCTATCGGAGAAACATCCACACTTGCAATTTTGATAGGTGCTTTGATACTCATAATAACAGGCATTGGCAGCTGGAAGATAATTGTAAGTGTATTTGCCGGTGGATTGAGCATGGGCCTCCTGCTTAATTTTATTTCCGTTAATCCTTATATGGAATTGCCATTCTATTATCATTTTGTAATGGGTGGCTTTGCTTTTGGAGCTGTATTTATGGCTACAGATCCGGTGTCAGGATCACAAACGGAAAGAGGTAAATGGATCTATGGTTTCCTGATAGGTGTTCTCTCAATACTGATCAGGGTTCTTAATCCTGCATACCCTGAAGGTGTGATGCTCGCAATTCTACTGATGAATTTGTTTGCGCCGTTGATTGATTATTTTGTTATTCAATCGAGTATAAAGAGAAGGCTAAAACGTGCTGACATAGCAACAAATATTTAAGCAAGATGAAGCAATTCAGTAACAGATATATTTTTATGTTTTCGACTATAATGGTGGTTACCGTGGCTATTTTGCTTTCACTGGCTGCCACATTACTTCAACCAGCGCAGGCTAAAAACCTTGAGATTGAGAAAAAGAAGAGTATGCTGGCATCCATAAGGGTCGAGGCAACACGCGACAACACAGTTGAACTATACAGTAAATACATCACGAAGAGTATTGTGCTTGATTATAAGGGAGATACAGTGCCTGGAGTTGATGCTTTCACTGTTGTTCTCAGGAACGAACAGAAGAAACCTCTTGAGGAGCAGTACCTTCCATTGTTCAAGGCAACCTCTGCAGACGGTACAAACGTGATAATTATACCGGTTGAAGGTAAAGGTCTCTGGGGGCCTATCTGGGGTTATATAGCCCTGGAATCTGATATGAACACTATTTATGGCGTGACTTTCGATCATAAAGGTGAAACCCCGGGACTTGGGGCTGAGATTAATACACCACATTTTGAGAATATGTTTCCCGGGAAAAAGTTATTTGAGAACGGGAATTTTGTATCGATTCAGGTTATAAAGGGAGGTGCTAAACCTAATGATATTCATGGTGTTGATGCAATATCCGGGGGTACAATAACCAGCAAAGGGCTTCAGAAAATGCTTTTTGACTGTATCAGTAAGTATAATGATTACCTAAATAAAAACAGAATTTAAGATATGAGCAACCAGGAAAGAGAACCGTTGTTCTCAGCAAATAATTTAAAACTATTTACAGGTCCTATCGGGATAAATAATCCTATTACAGTACAGGTTCTGGGTATCTGTTCAGCACTGGCAATTACTGTAAAACTAAAACCTGCGCTTGTCATGGCTATTTCAGTTACAATTGTCGTTGCTGTCTCTAATGTGGTAATAGCTGCACTCCGGCAATATATTCCTGACAGGATCAGGATAATTGTACAGCTTGTTGTAATTGCAACCATGGTTATTCTTGTCGATCAGTTCCTCAAAGCATTTATGTTCGATGTAAGCAAACAGCTTTCAGTTTTCGTTGGTCTTATAATAACCAACTGTATTCTTATGGGCCGCCTTGAGGCATTTGCAATGGCGAATAAACCCTGGCCCTCATTTATAGATGGACTTGGAAATGGAGCCGGCTATGGTCTGATCCTGATAATTGTGGCATTCTTGAGGGAATTCTTCGGATCCGGAACAATATACGGATACCCTGTAATGCAAAAACTGGGAGTCTATGCTGCAGGTTATGAGAATAACGGGATGGTTATTCTTCCCCCGATGGCACTGATCTTTGTGGGGCTTATTATCTGGTTACAGAGAAGCAGGAACAGGAGTCTGATTGAAAATAAATAGTAAAGAAGAATTATGGAAAACCTGTTAAATATATTCGTTAAGTCGATTTTTGTCGACAATATGGTTTTTGCATTTTTCCTTGGTATGTGTTCATACCTGGCAGTGTCGAAAACCGTAAAAACATCTATTGGACTTGGAATTGCAGTTGTGTTTGTGCTCTTTATTACAGTTCCTGTAAATTTCCTCATTGAGAAGTATCTGCTGAGAAAAGGCGCACTGATCTGGCTTGGCAAAGGATTTGGTGATGTCGATCTCAGCTTCCTGACATTTATGGTATTTATTGCAGTCATTGCTGCCATGGTCCAGCTTGTTGAGATGGTGATAGAGAAATTCAGTCCTTCTTTATATAATTCTCTAGGTATTTTTCTCCCGCTGATCGCTGTTAACTGTGCAATACTGGGCGCATCTCTTTTTATGCAGGAGCGTGAATATGAAAATGTTATAGAGGCAACCGTTTTTGGCGTCGGATCCGGAATCGGGTGGATGCTGGCGATAGTAGGAATAGCGGCAATCAGGGAAAAACTGAGATACAGCAATGTACCAGATCCCCTGAAGGGACTTGGAATAACATTCATCCTTACCGGTCTTATGGCAATAGCATTTATGGGATTTATGGGGATTAAACTCTAACAGAAAATTTTGGTTATGATATTAGCTTTAACAACTGCCGGTACAACACTTTTTAGTATCATAGTTTTCTTAATAATAATACTTCTTCTTGTAAGTGTTCTTCTTTTTGCCAGGGATAAGCTTTCTCCCAAAGGAGATGTAACGCTTAAAATAAATGACCGTGATCTGACAGTCTCCCCCGGTTCAAATTTATTATCCACATTATCAGGTAACGGGATATTTCTTCCATCGGCTTGCGGAGGCGGAGGAACGTGCGGCATGTGCAAATGTCAGATAATTGAAGGCGGCGGATCTATTCTGCCTACAGAAACAGGCTTTTTTACACGTAAGGAACAACAGGCTAACTGGAGGCTAGGATGCCAGGTAAAGATCAGAGGACCACTTACGATAAAGCTTCCTGAGTCGGTTCTTGGAATAAAAAAATGGGAATGTGGTGTTATTTCCAACAGGAATGTTGCCACATTTATTAAGGAATTTGTTGTGAAACTTCCGGAAGGTCAGCATATGAGCTTCGAACCCGGAGAATATATCCAGATAGATGTGCCAAAATATGAGACAAGTTTCCGGGATTTCAGTATTGAAGAAGAATTCAGGCCAGACTGGGATTGTTATAATATGTGGGATCTTTCCATTAAAAGCAATACCGAAACATTCAGGGCTTATTCAATGGCCAACTATCCTGCAGAAAAAGACCTTATTAAGCTGAATATCAGGATAGCTACACCTCCCTGGGATAATGTAAGGAGACAGTTCAAAAATGTACCTCCCGGTATATGCTCATCTTATATCTTCTCAAGAAAATCAGGAGATAAAGTAACTATTTCAGGTCCCTATGGTGAGTTCCATATTAAAAACACTGACAGAGAAATGGTATATATAGGCGGCGGTGCAGGAATGGCTCCCCTGAGATCTCATATATTTCACCTTTTCCATACACTGAAAACCGGCCGTAAAGTGTCGTACTGGTATGGAGCCCGGTCACTCAGGGAAGTATTTTATGAGGAAGAATTCAGGGCTATTGAAAAGAATTTTCCCAACTTCCGGTTCAACCTTGCCCTGTCAGAACCATTACCATCGGATAACTGGACAGGCCTGACAGGATTTATCCACCAGGCGCTTCTCGATAATTATCTTAGTAAACATGATGAACCTGAGGATATTGAGTATTATTTCTGCGGACCACCATTAATGAATAATGCTGTTGTTAGAATGCTCTTTGACCTCGGTGTTCCTGATGAAAATATTGCGTTCGACGATTTCGGAATTTGAATTGTCTGGTCTCTGTGAATCTCTGTGACTCCTTTGTGTCACTCTGAGTAACATAAAATCATCGAAAAACTTACACAACTTGTCCCGATTGATATAGGGAAAGAACCACAGAGGCATACAGATGAAAAAAACAAAATTTACTGCCAGATGAAAAAAAGATCTTTTGTTTCTGTTTCCCTTATTCTTTTTATTCTTTTCTCATGTAAAGAGAAAGCAAAGTTCTCCGAATTCAATGGTTTTGCCCAGGGTACAACCTATCACATGGTATTTGAGAATACAGGGTCTGTCAATTCCATGGAGCTGCGAACCCAGGTTGAAAAGATCCTTCACAGGTTTGATATGTCATTATCGTTATATATCGATTCATCGGTTGTTTCAAGGATAAACCGGAATGAAACGACAGTTCCGGATTCTTTCTTTATTGAAGTATTTAAGAAGTCGAAGGAAATTTCAACACTTACTGATGGCGCATTTGATGTAACAGTAGGTCCGCTGGTTGAGGCATGGGGATTTGGCCCCGATGCTCACAGAAATTTCAGTGAATCAAAAAGGGATAGCCTTTTACAGATTGTCGGTATGAGTAAAGTGGAGATAAAAGGTGGCGAACTGATAAAAGCTGATCCGCATATAAGCCTGGATTTTAATGCAATAGCGCAGGGCTTTTCTGTTGATGTTATCTGCAGGTATTTTGACAGCCGTGGAATAAAAAGCTATTTGATTGAAATAGGAGGAGAAGTAAGGGTAAAAGGTGACAAGGGAGGTGTTTTGTGGAAAATAGGTATCGATAAACCTGTCGATAATAATATGATACCCGGGAACGACCTGGAGGCAATAATTGAATTAAAAGACAGGGCGCTGGCCACCTCAGGAAATTACAGGAAATTTTATATTGAGGACGGCATAAAATACTCACATACGATAGATCCAAAGACAGGTTATCCTGCTAAAAATCAATTGTTAAGTGCAACGATTCTTGCAGATGAGTGCGCTACGGCCGATGGAATAGCCACTGCCTGTATGGTAAAAGGTAAGGATAAGACAATTGAATTTCTTGACAGACATCCTGAATATGAAGCGTATCTAATCTATTCTGATGATACAGGCAATTTCAGGACATGGACTTCTGAACCGCTTAAGAAATTTATTTCGGAATCTGATAAGTAGAACAGGTTACCGGCTTTAAACAATCTTATATAGTTTCTACAGCCTTTATAGCTTTTTTATCCCACATGATGAGCATCCTGAAAAATCGTCTGAGGGATTACATCCTATATTGGTATGTTGTGCACATGTTATTCCTCGCTTCCTCATCTCTTTGTTGCGACCAACATGAGTCTCAGGGAAACGGCCATGTGATTTAACAAGTATCCTGATCCCCAATCCTGCAAAAGCAATTACCAGGAAGAACAAGCTTATTATGAGTAATTTCAGAAACATTTCCGCTTTTTATATATAAATCGTAAATTTACTATATAATAATTATCAGGGTTACTTGATCTCAGACCGCAAAGATAATCATCATTTCTTCTGTTTCTTTTAAACAACAGCCGTTAAAATTTGTTTAACGGTTACTATTTCAGTAAAACACAATACTTTTTTTCAGTTATGAAGCAAAACAGTCCACTATCAGAACAGTACATGAAAAAAGAGAGCATACTTGCTGATTTTCGCCTGGCAAATTTAAGCCGAAACCTAAGCATAACAGGACGTCGGGAGGTCTTATCGGGCAAAGCAAAATTCGGGATCTTTGGCGACGGCAAGGAGTTAATCCAGATAGCCATGGCAAAGCAATTTAAGGATGGAGACTGGCGCTCAGGGTATTACAGAGACCAGACCTGGATGATGGCCATGGGACTCTATGATTCACTGGAATTTTTTCACCAGCTATATGGTAATACTGACAGGTCAGTCCATCATGGAAGCGGAGGAAGAGTTTTTAATAATCATTTTTCAGTTCCCAACATAAATCCTGACGGTACATGGAGAGACCTGACAAAACAAAAAAATTCTTCAGCTGATATTTCCCCTACAGCAGGCCAGATGCCCCGGTTGCTCGGCCTTGCTTATGCTTCAAAACTATTCAGGCAGAATAAGGATCTTCACCGCTATAAAACTCTTACTTTAAAGGGAAATGAGGTAGCCTTTGGTTCCATAGGCGATGCCAGCACTTCGGAAGGACATTTTTGGGAAACTATGAATGCAGCGGGTGTTTTGCAGGTGCCAATGGCAGTATCAGTGTATGATGACGGTTATGGCATTTCCGTGCCAAAAAAATACCAGACAACAAAAGGAAGCATTTCAGATATCCTGAAAGGTTTCGAGAATGAACCGGGACGCCCCGGTATTTTAATTTTCAAAGGGAAGGGGTGGGACTATCCGGGTCTGATAGGATTATATGAGGAAGGCATTGCAATATGCAGGAGAGACCATGTTCCGGTTCTGTTCCATATTGAGGAGGTTACACAGCCTCTTGGGCACTCAACATCGGGCTCTCATGAACGCTATAAAAGTGAAGAAAGGCTTAAATGGGAAGAGGAATTTGATCCGATAAAGAAAATGAGAGAATGGATCTTAAACGAAAAAATTGCCACACCTGAAGAACTCGATACTATAGCTTCAGAAGCTGAAGAAGAGGCTAAAGAGTCAAGAAAAAAAGGATGGGAGATGTTCCAGGAACCTATAAAAATTGAACGGGATGCACTTGTAAAAATTATTGAAAACCGCACTTGTAAATGTCACGAAGAGGCAAAAGAGGCTTCAGTTGATCTTATCACTGAGGATCTTCAGAAAGTTATAGCCCCTATCCGCAAGGATAACTTTATGGCGGCACGCAAAATACTCAGAAACGTCTGTGAAACTTGTTATAAATCTGACAATCTTAAGGAAGAGCTTCATGGCTGGCTTAAACGCAACTATGATGATGCTTCAAAAAGCTACGATTCATTTCTATATAATGAAAAATCCACATCTGTACTAAATGTAAAACCAGTTGACCCTGTATATTCTGAAAATTCACCGGAAGTCCCCGGAAGACAGATATTAAGAGATAATTATGATAAACTTTTTTCAAAAAATCCGTTGCTGGTGATCTTTGGTGAAGATGTCGGCTATATAGGAGGTGTAAACCAGTCTCTTGAAGGATTACAGAAGAAATTCGGTGAGCTTAGAGTTACTGATACAGGAATACGAGAAGCAACAATACTTGGTCAGGGCATAGGTCTGTCGCTGAGAGGCATGAGACCCATTGCTGAGATCCAGTATCTTGATTATCTGATGTATGCCCTCCAGCTTTTAAGCGACGATCTGGCAACAACTCACTACCGGACTGCAGGTAGAATGGTAGCTCCGCTGATTATCTCAACACGTGGACACAGGCTCGAGGGTATATGGCATTCCGGTTCGCCGATGAGCATGCTTATCAACTCGGTGAGAGGCGTTTATGTATGCTCGCCCAGGGATATGACCAGGGCAGCAGGATTCTATAATACACTGCTTGAGGGGAATGATCCGGCTATAGTAATTGAACCGCTAAACGGATACAGGCTTAAGGAAAAATTGCCGGATAATATAGGCGAGTTCAGAATAAGGCTTGGAGTGCCTGAGATTATAAACCTGGGAACTGATCTTACCATAGTTACTTATGGATCTACAGTAAGAGTTGCAGCAGAAGCTGCCAGGCAGCTGTCCTTGCACGACATATCCGTCGAGCTTATTGATGTACAGACTCTTGTTCCATTTGATATTGAAGGTGTTATTCTTGATTCCATTAAAAAAACAAACAGGATCTTATTTCTTGATGAAGACGTCCCCGGTGGTACTACTGCTTATATGTTACAGGAGATCGTTGAGAAGCAGGGAGGATGGTATTACCTTGATTCACCTCCCAAGACCCTGACGGGTAAAGAGCACAGGCCTGCCTATACTACTGACGGAGATTATTTTTCCAAACCAAACGCAGAAGATATCTTTGATGCTGTGTATGGGATGATGAAGGAAGCAGTTCCCGAAAAATTCTGATTTCACACCCTAAATTTCCCCTACTCCCCATCACCCATTCTCTTATTCTTTTTCAATGGGGATGTATACGGAAATTATTCATTAACTCCGATTATCTTCATCAGTGCCGTTGCAGCCTCCTTAGGGCCGCTGTTGGCATATCCCGGTATACCAAGCCGTGTACGCATCTGGCCAACATATACATTGTTTTTAAAGAAGGCCCGGAAATATTTCTCTGCAATACTTTCATGCAGCTCCCTGTATTCAGGTGGTCCGAATATATTTGCAAAATATGTATTGACAAGTCCGCTTGTTGCTGTAGTCCCTTTGCTCATCACAGCGCCATTTCGGAATATATTAATAGCCGTTTCAGGTGAGCTGAATCTTTCAATCACAGGATGACCGCCGTCAATTTCCTCATAATTATTTGCATACAGGATATAATCGATTTTATGTCCTGAAATAACAGTTTCAAATCTTGTGACCGGGATGACAATCCTCGCGTTTATCTGGCTTGGATTCATAATTATTGATCTGTCGAGATGGCCATAAGCGTAGCCAGGCTGAAGATCGTCAAGCCTGAGAAAAGCGCCTATTTCAGTTCCGTACCCGATTGGGGCATCATTTTCATCAAGCTCAATAGACCCCATATCGTCGGCAATAATTGTGAGTTCACGTATATAATTTTCGCCAAGAACCCGAAATGCTTCAAGAGTTTCTGATTTACCGGCGCCAGTGTCTCCCATCATAAGGATTGTAGCCTCTTTGTTACCCTGCAACAGTATTTTTACCATTGCACCATGAAAAGGCATCCTCCCGTTTTTCATCATTATTGAATTATGCAGTGTGAGGATCATTTTTTTCAGATATCCGAAATATCCGAATTCCGGTCTGTTTGGTATTGCTCCAACGAATATACTATTTGCATCATCTTCAAAAAAAACTGTAGGAAATGAAGAGAGACCGTCAAGAACATCACCGGGGACACCGTAAATGAATACTGCATCAGGATTCTTTTCCAGTTCGCTGTCTTCAGCAAGCTGGAAAAGATTGCACATGGAAAATCCAAGGTCAAAAAACTCGATGTGGAAATAGACCAGAATAAGGAGCTTCCCTACTTTTGCCGGGTAACACATCCACTCGTCTGAGCATGTTTTAACCAGATTAAGCGGATTTTGCCCGATCTTTTTAAACTCCCCGGTTCTCCTGTTCATAGGTTGCTGTATTACAAGAGGCGGATAGATTAGCATCTGGCGTATAACCGGAACACAGTTAAGCTTTTTGTATTCGGGAGCAGTAAATCCTACATTTTTGGGAAGAGAAATTACTGCCATTTCGGCTCCTGCAGGAACCTGGCGGTAAACTGTGGGATGGCTGCCTGTTATATTTTCCTGGATATGTCTGTACACTGTACGTATGAGATGTGTCAGGTGTTCAATTGTCTCATTGAATGTACGATAAGGTCTTTTGTCGAGACGATCTCCTTCCGAATCATTAATAATGAACCGGTCAAAATGTCTCCAGTAGTCGTACAGGTGTTCGATGAAATTATTTAATAGCTCAAGATCTCTTAAAAATCCTGAGGCTTTTTCGAAAATATGCGGAACTAACTTACTCTCATATTTTACCAGAAGAACAATTGTCCTGACCAGATCGTCAACAGCCGGTTCATCTGATATTCCATCAGCAAAAATATCCATCATTGGAGAATTTTTTGCACGGAGCGAGTCTATAAAATGATTCAATACGGTCCTGAATTTTTCACTTTCGAGCAATTCTTCATCAGTTTCGCACATTCTTTCACGGTTGTTCAGTACAACCTTGTTACCAATAATCCTCAGAGTACTTCTTTGCATTTTTGAATTTTCATTTCCGGGCCAAAATTATTACAATAATTAAATGATATGAGGTAAATGCTTAATTTTTTATAGTTTTTTCAAATTATTTTTCAATTAATAATGATATAAACTTTAAGTATATTCCTTTTAGTAAAAATTAGTAAATTGCCGGAATATTATTGACATATGAACCCGGAACTGGATCTGTTTACCATAAAACCCGAAGATAAAATACCGGAAAAGGGCAAAATACTTATTTCTGAGCCTTTTCTCCCTGATACTTTTTTTAATCGTACCGTTGTATACCTGGCCGATCACACTTCTGAAGGTTCTGTTGGCTTTATTCTGAATAAAAAGCTTGAGATCAAAGTTTGTGATGCCATTTCAGGTTTTGATAAATGGGAAGAATATCTCAGCATGGGCGGTCCTGTGTCTCCGGATACACTTCATTACCTGCATAATCTTGGTGATCTGATCCCGAAAAGTGTCTTGGTTGATGAAAATATATTCTGGGGAGGCGATATTGATTTTATCCGCAACCTTATCCGAAATGATAAAGTAACAAACTCGCAGATAAGATTTTTCCTTGGTTACTCCGGATGGTCAGCAGGTCAGCTTGAAAGGGAACTTAAAGAAAATTCATGGATTATCGCAAAAGTTAAGACCGATATTGTACTCGATAACAAAATAACCAACTCCTGGAAAAATGTTCTCAGGGGATTGAATAAAAGATACCGTATGTGGGCAGATTTCCCGGAATCTCCGGATATGAATTAAACAGATAGCCTTTGTACCCCTGCACCTTTGTGCCTTTAAATATGCATTATCTTAAACACCAGTTCCTTCAACAGGTCACCAGGTTCGCTGCTCAGATCACCAAAACCTTTTAATTTCATGTCGTAAGTTCTTAACAGGCTTATTGTTTTCACAGTCTTTAATACATTATACTTTGAGGCTGATATCTCATAGTCTCTGACAAAATATGGATTTATCTTTAGCACAGCAGCGACATTGTTTTTCGATTTGTCTGTAAGATAATGATATTTTAAAAGCTTGCTGAAATAGCTGAATAACGAAGCAATAGATAAGGTAACAGGGTTATCTTTGGGATTATCTGCAAAATAGTGGACTATCATGTTTGCCTTAAGGATATTCCTTTCACCCACAGCCTTTTGCAGCTCGAAGTTATTATAATCCTTGCTGATGCCTATATTCTTTTCAATAAGCGAAACATTAATGACCGGCTTTTTAGCAGGAAGGGTAATAATAAGCTTATTCAGTTCATTTACTATCTTGTGAAGATCAGTCCCCAGGTATTCGGTAAGCATGGCACATGACGATGGATCAGTTTTGATGCCCTGAGTCATTAAATATTTTTCGATCCATGCCGGAACCTGGTAATCCCTGAGTCTGGCCGATTCAAAATAGACTGCGTGGCTTTCAAGAGCTTTGTAAAGTTTTGTCCTTTTATCTACTACCCTGTATTTGTAGTTGAATACCAGTATGGTCGACTGTAGCGGTTTCTCAATATAAAGTACAAGATCGTCGATTTTTTTCAGCGATTGTGCCTCTTTTACGATAATGACCTGGTGGCTCGACATCATCGGAAACCTTCTTGCAGTTTCTATTATAGCAGGAATTGTGGTATCCTCCCCGTAGAAGATCGCCTGGTTAAAGGATTTTTCAGCTTCCTCAAGAACATTCTTTTCGATATAGTCAGTTATCAGGTCAATATAATAGGGTTCTTCCCCGGCCAGAAAGTAAACCGGTTTAAAGATACGTTTCTTAAGATCAGATATTATTTCCTCGTAAGCAGCAGCCATTATCAGAACCTTAAATGTTTCACGGAAAGACCCTGTTTCATAATATTTCTCATGGCATCGATCCCTATTTTAAGGTGTATTTCAACATATTCATTTGTAACTTTCTGATCGGTAGCTTCGGTCTTTATTCCGGTGGAAATCATTGGCTGATCCGAGACAAGCATAAGTGCGCCAACAGGTATTTCATTGACAAAACCCACAGTGAAAATTGTAGCAGTCTCCATATCTATTGCCATCGCCCTTGTTTTTACCAGGTATTTCTTAAACCTGTCATCGTATTCCCATACACGCCTGTTGGTTGTATAAACAGTACCTGTCCAGTACTCTCTGTTATATTTTGTTACAGAAGCAGAGAGTGCGATCTGTATCTTCAGGGCCGGAAGCGCGGGCACCTCTATCGGCAGATAATCATTCGAAGTACCATCGCTTCGTATGGCACCTATAGGTATAATAAGATCGCCAAGTTTGTTCTTTTTCTTAAGTCCGCCACATTTACCAAGGAAGACCACTGCATTTGGATTAGCTGCACTTAACAGATCCATAACGGTTGCTGCATTAGGACTGCCCATACCGAAGTTAATAATGGTAATACCATCGGCAGTGGCACTTGGCATATTCTTATCCTTGCCCTCTACCGGGACTTTGTTCCATTTTGCAAAAATATCAACATACAGGCTGAAGTTTGTGAGTATAAAGTATTTGCCAAAACTATCTAGAGGTTTCCCTGTATAGCGCGGCAGCCAGTTGTTAACAATTTCATCTTTGGTTTTCATGCGTAAATAATTTTGATTTTAATGGCCACATGAACCCCGAAGGGCTCGCCGAAGGCAAACCCACATGTGGAAAATATTTTCATTCTTTTTTACGTTTGTAAATCATGTGGGTTTCATATTTATCAGACTCTAAAATTATCTCAATATATTTGTGATGATATCACAAAAGGACACAAAGTTTAAGTATAGAAGAATTTAGACTTCTGGGATCAAAAGTACAAAACAAAGTTGAAACAGTTAAATCTGCCTCAATATTCGTTCAGAATAACCGGGAAAGAAGGAGAGGAGGTGATCCTTGACCCGATCAGGAAGAAGTATGTCAGACTTACGCCGGAAGAGTGGGTCAGGCAGAACTTTGTTCAATATCTTATTCATGAAGGAAAATATCCTCCAGGTCTTTTGGGTATTGAGGTTTTGTCGCCATATAATAAGTTGAAGAAGAGAGTAGATATCCTGGTACATAATCGATCAGGAATGCCTTTAATGATAGTTGAATGCAAGTCACCGGAAATCAGAATTGATGAAAAGGTTTTTGATCAGATTGTTGATTATAATATGGGTTACAGAGTGCCATATATTGTCGTTACTAATGGTATAGTTCACTATGCCTGCAAGATAGATTTTGAGCTGAATAAATTTGAATATTTGCTTGTGATACCTCTTTATGAAGATCTATTAATCTGAAAAGATTATGATTAAAGTTACCTGTGCAATAATAAGGAACGAAGAAGAAGAAATACTGGTTGTCCAGAGGAGTGAATCCAGCGACCATCCTTTAAAATGGGAATTCCCGGGAGGAAAGCTTAAGGAAGGAGAGACCGCTGAAGAGTGCATTATCAGGGAAATTATGGAAGAATTATCATTGGAAGTAGTGATAATCAGCAGGCTGGCAGATGTGGAATATAATTACGGTATAAAGCATATTCTCCTTATGCCGTTCGTTTGCGATACCCTTGATGATCTTCCGGTCCTTTACGAGCATGTTGATTTTAAATGGCTTGAACCATCAGAACTTTTAAATATTGATTATTCAGAAGCTGATGTTATCGTTGCAAAGGATTATCTAAAAAACCTGGATGCTTCCGATTATAAAAACGAAAAAGAAACAGATGAAAATCATTCAGCTGGTTATAATGAAGAACTGAAAACAATGATCAGTGGAATTATGGAGAGGAAAGAGGCTGAGTGGATTGCAAATTCAGCTGTTGAGAACCCTGTGATATTCAGAAAACTTATTGATTATTCGTTTTCTGACGATGATAAGCTGGCTTTTCGTTCGTCCTGGATACTTGCCAAAGTTTGTGATAAAGAGCCTGCTATAATCTATCCTTATCTTCCTGAGATAGTGGAGACCCTTAAAAACCTTAATAATGAAAGCGCTCAGCGCTCTTTGCTAAGGATTATATCTCTGAGCGAAATGAATAAGCTGAGCAAAAAACATCATGGTTTACTTACTGACCATTGTTTTGAAGCATTAAAATCAAACTTCTCATCTGTTGCAATCAAAGCATATTCAATGGAAATACTATATAAGTTTTCAAAAATATATCCTGGTCTGGTTCACGAACTTTCCGCTACCATAAACATGCTCCAGGGTGAAGGATCTGCTGGCATAATTGCACGGGGAAGAATGATTCTGAGGAAGCTTGCTGAGATCACTTCAGAAGATTGATCCAGTCGGCCATGATTTTCAGGACATCCGGAGAAAAGGTCTCTTCAATCTCTCCATATTCTTTTGGCAAACCAGTCTTACAATGCTGGAACAAATGATTCAATTCAGGTAATTTAACAGTCGTAACTGATTTATTACCACCAGATTTAAGAGCTTTTGCAATGGCCGGCAGGTTAACATCTGCGGCTACCTGTATATCTTTTTCACCGTTGAGCGCCAGTACGGGGCATTTAACCTTTTTCCAGAAAGCGGCAGGATTTGTTATAATAAAATATCTCCACCAGTCTAAAGATCCTGGATTCATTTCCAGGTTAAATTGTTTCATTGCTTCATCAATCTTCTCATTATCAGTTTTTTCCGAGACCAGTATCTTTTTGTAAACCGCATTCATCTTTTCGGTGGCTTTTTTATTATCAGGCTCTTTTTTTAAAACAGTGTAAAGCTCTTTGTTTGTTGACAGAGCCTCTTTCACCTGTTTCTCACTGCCACCTGATTTTATAATTATATCTTCAACCTGTTTGTAAAGTATTTGTTCGCCTGTTACCCCGGGGCAGGCAAGGGATATAATAAAAGTAACATCCGGATTTGATGCTGCAACAATAATTGCTATTAATCCTCCTTCGCTATGTCCTGCCAAACCTATTTTCCTGTGGTCAATTCCAGGCATGGTTTTTAAGAATTCGAATGCTGCCTCTGCATCTGTGGCAAGGTCCTTCGAAGTAGTGTTCGTTCGGAGACCCTGTGACTGACCCACCCCTCTGTCATCATAGCGAAGAACTGCGATCCCATGCCGGCTTAAATAATCAGCAATTACCAGAAAAGGTTTATGGCCCATCAGTTCTTCATTCCTGTTCTGAGGACCAGAACCTGTTATAAGAACTACTGCCGGAAAGGGACCATCACCCAGAGGAATGGTGACTGTTCCGGCAAGCCTGATGTTAAACACGTCGTTTGTAAAAGTAACATCTTCAGAAGTATATGGGTACGGAGGCTTTGGCTCCTGCGGCCTGTTCAATGTGAAAGGTTTTACCATCTTTGTGAGGTTCAGATCCATTGTTCTGCCTGCCTGTTTCCAGGTACCTTCAATTAATGTGTCGTTGTTCAAAATTCCGTTATATTCACCAAGAAGGAGTGGGGCCAATATTTTAAGAGCCTTACCATTAAATGAAACAGGTCCTATTTTTATGTTTTTTGCACCCTGGTCGGGACTGTCAAGAGTAACCTCAAGAGAGTCTTTGCCTGATAATGAGATATTAAAAATTACGCGCAGGGGCACTGCTGAAGCTGTTATTTTTCCTATCCATGATCCCACAATAGGTTGCAGGTCAATGTTCTGTGCAATTAATGAATTTGTCGATAACATATTTATTAGCACTATTAAAACTAAAAATGTCCTTTTCATAAACAGTTAATTTGAATAAATAGATTGTACCTCAAAGATACCAGTTTTATATAGCAGAAATGAGACAATCTGCCAGATCTATGGGGAAATTTATATTATTTCCCGCAGATTTCGCAGATTCCCGCTGAAAATTTACTTTTTCAACCCTTTTCAACTTTTTTCAACTCTTAAACTTCTTTACTACTTTTGCAGCTTAATAATATTTCAGGAAGAATGCGTACTGTAGATACAAAAGGGCAGCCCTGTCCGGTTCCTATAATTGCAACGAAGAAAGCATTAAGAGAAGCTAAGGATGGAGAGACGATAGCGGTTCTGACCGACAGCCGGACCTCACTTAATAATCTGACACGGTTTTTGAAGGACAATAAAGCTCAGTTTTCAATAGAGGAGGCAAATGGTGTTTGGACCCTCATCATTACAGGCAAATATGAAAGCACTGGGATAACAGATGCTGAAGCGTATTGTGCTGTGGATATTCCTCATTTTTCCAAGAGTAACCTGGTAATAGCCTTTACTTCAGATAAAATGGGAGAAGGCAATGATGAACTTGGCCGGTTGCTTATGGCCAATTTCGTCAAGGCGATAAAAGATCTGGATGAATTACCTTCAAAAATGGTATTTTATAATAAAGGAGTTGAACTTAGTAAAGATGATTCGCCTGTTATTGAGCACCTTAGAGAACTTGAGAGAATGGGAGTGGAGCTCTTTTTATGCGCGACCTGTGCAAAATTTTATTCTCTTGAAGAAAAAATCCATATCGGACAGTTAAGTAATATGTTTGAAATAGTGCAAATCATGGCATCTTCTGGGAACGTAATAAAGCCCTGATAATAAATAAGATAAATGAAGATCGATCTCCTTCAGATGGTTGAAAGTGGCGGATGTTCCTCAAAGATCTCTCCGAAACAGCTCGAAGAAATGCTGAAATACCTGCCTTTGCCTGAAGATCCGAATATTCTTGTAGATATCGGAACGCATGATGATGCAGGCGTTTACAGGGTAAATGATGATCTTGCTCTGGTACTTACCACCGACTTTTTCCCTCCCGTTTGCAGTGATCCCTTCGAGTTTGGAGAGATAGCAGCTGCAAATTCCATCAGTGATATTTATGCCATGGGAGGTACTCCTGTGGTAGCGCTCAATATAATGATGTTTCCTTCTGCCAGGCTTCCAATGGAAGTTTATGGTGAGATACTTAAAGGCGGATATGAAAAAGCTACTGAGGCGGGAGTAAGGATCATAGGCGGGCATACTATTGATGATTTTCCTCCAAAATACGGACTGGCGGTAACCGGGTATGTTCATCCCGGAAAGATAATAACCAATGCGGGAGCAAAGCCTGGCGATTTACTGGTTCTTACCAAGCCTGTCGGAACAGGTATAATTATGGCAGCACAGAAGCTTGGTATAGTTGATCAGGTCGATATTGAGGAAGCTAAACGGCTTATGAAGCTCCTTAATAATAGTGGAGCTGATATAATGAAAGAACACAATATCAGAAGCGCAACAGATATTACGGGATACGGGCTCGCCGGTCATGCAATGAAAATGGCAATTGCCAGTAATGTGTCGATAAATCTGAATATGAGTAAAGTCCCGCTGATTGGCTCTGCTTACCGGCTCGTTGATGATGGCTGCATCCCCGGCGCTTCTTTCAGGAACCTGGATTTTGCAGAACAACATCTGGCAACAGACCCGGAGCTTGATTATAATCTCAAAATGATTGCATTCGATGCCCAGACATCAGGCGGTCTTATGATGTGTGTGCCACATGAAAAAGCTGAGAAAGTTCTGAATGGCCTTCACCAGGCCGGTTTGATATCCTCAGCGGTTATTGGTGCCGTTAATGAGAAAAGTGAAAAATATTTGCAGCTGGAGAACTGACCATGCACAATCCTGAATACTATTCTTCAGGCTCGTTATAATTGTGGTAATTCCTCCTTTTATCTTTTTCATTTACCAGATTCGCATCCATTACCCATATTCCACGACCGTGGGCTGCAATAATGATCATAAGTTTATATTTGTTTCATAGAGGGTCACTGAGGAATCACAGAGTTACACGAAGCATTTATAATTAAGGAGTATTATCTCCGTGATCCTCGGTGTAAGTTCTTAATTAAAATTTTAATTAATCAAAGATAGTCTCGAAAACTTTGTGATTTTTAGCTTCAAAGCATAAATTTATCTGACCGGGAGTATTGCGGTTAACTGATAGTTCCGGCAGATCATTAGCCTCGAAGAATCCGGCATCAAGAGTTTCGGTATTCTCCTTAAAATTGTTTTCAATGAGTTCACATTCAACAATTATCTTATAAATAGTATAAAGGAAGTTCTGATTATTATGTTTGTTTGCAAGGTGAATTGCAATTATCCTGGTTGGCTTAACTCTGGCCCCTGCTTCCTCGAGACATTCCCTTTCAACTGATTCAGTGACTGAACTGTTCACATCAGCCCACCCTCCAGGGAGTGACCATTTCCCGTCGACTTTTTCCTTAACCAGGAGTATCTTCCCCTCTTTAAAAACAGCTGCCCTTATATCGACCTTCGGTGTCTGATAGCCAGTTTCGCCTGCAAACAGATCCCTGATCTTCCCCTGGTCCATATCAGTGTATTCATGCAATATTTCAATTGAAAGATTCCGGATCTGTTCGTACCTGTCGAGATCGTACCTGTCTCTGGAAAATGTTAATCCTGCCTGGGCAATTGACTGAAGCTGCGAGGCCCATTGAAGCCATTTGTTTTTCATAAATATCCATACTTATTGGAATCTAAATATAGACAAATATGTGGTAATTTTACCTGAGGTCAGAAGATGTTTATTTCGGAAGAGTGAAAAGAAATTCAGTTCCTCCACCTGTTTTATTCCGGACCAGGATCTCTCCCTTGTGAAGTAAAATGGCATTTTTCACAATAGCAAGCCCCAGGCCTGTCCCGCCGCTCTTCCGTGATCGTCCTGAATCAATCCTGTAAAACCGTTCAAAAACCCTGCTGATATGCTCCTCAGGTATGCCTATACCATTGTCGGAAAAGGAGAAATGATAGAACTTTTTATCTTCATTATATACAATTATTCTCACCGTGGTATTCTCGCCTGCATAGTTAATTGCATTTTCCACCAGATTCTGGAAAATTGAGAGGATGAGTGATTTATTCCCCTTTACCACCACTTTTTCGCTGATGTCGATTTCAATCTTCATCATCCTGGCCTCAATGGCTGACTTAAAATTACCCCTTACCTCTCTGACAACTTTCCTGATCTTTACTTTTTCAGGCAGGAATGATGCTCCGGCTTCTTCTATCTTATTCAGGATTGAAATGTCATTAATAAGACCGGTAAGCCTGTCAGTCTGTGCAAGAGCCTTGGTAAGGAAATACTTCTGTTTTTTAGGTTCAATATCAGGGTCGTTCAGCAGTGTTTCAATATATCCCTTGACTGATGCTACCGGCGTTTTAAGCTCATGTGATATATTGGAAGTCATCTGATGCTTAATAAGCCTGTTCTTCCCAATCTTTGTAACATCGCTCAGTATGACTTCAAAACTTTGGTCATTGAAAATAACGCACTGCACCCTGAAAAACCTGCCATCCTTTGAAACCTGGTATTCCATTTTAGGGAGCTCTTTTACTTCAGGGTCAATCACATTATATTTGTCAACAAAATAATTTATTTCGATGAATTCGGGAATATCGAAGAAGCTTGATGAAAATATTTTAAGATCACCTGAAATCATATTCATCAGCTGGATAAAATGGTCATTGTTAAATATCATCGACTTTTCATGGGAAAAGAACGCTATACCCTCATTAAGAGCGTTGAGATGATTAAATAATTTCTCTCTTTCTATTGCAAGATCGTTTTTTGTGGACAGAAGATTATTGTAAATTTCCAATATCTCCGACCCGATAATTCCAAGCTCATTTTTGGGGAAATCGGATATAAAAGGCTGGTCATTTCTTAAGCTGATGGCAAAGTCTTTAAGCCTGGTTACTGATTCTCCAAAACGGTTGGTAACAAAGAACAGTATGGTTCCGATAATAATAAAACAAAAAAGAATTATAAATAAAAATCTCAGGTTAGCTTTCAGGAAGTTTATGACATTTACATCATATACTACAGCTGCCCTTATGTAGTATTTTGTATAATATTTTGAATAATAATAGTACTTCTGACCGGTGGTTCCTGATTTCCTTACAGAAGTTCCGAACCCGGAAGTCAAAGACTGAACTATTTCCGGTCTCCTTTTGTGGTTTTCCATCCTATCAAATTCATGAACAAAGCTGTCGTAAAGAACAAGCCCGGAAGTGTCAATAATTGTTATTCGAAGGTTAGCGTGGGGAAGAAGCCTGACTAAAGAATCAACACTACGATAATTACCCGAGTTGTATATTTGATTAATATTGACATAGTTATCTGCTATCCTGGTGATATTGTATAATTCATCGTTTAATGTAGATATTCTGTATTCTTTTTCCCTTTTGAACAGGTAGGTAATAATAAGCAGGGCAACAACAATAAAGATCGCCGAATAAAAAATAAGAAGGTTGTTCCGAAATTTATTTCTTGAAAACATAATTCAGGGTTAACAGGTCAGATTTCAAAGAAATAGCCATATCCTGTTTTATTCTTAAGGCATTTACCGTACTCCCCGAGTTTAGTTCTTAAACGGGTTATATTTACATCGACTGTTCGTTCAGTTACTATTACATCATTACCCCAGACAAGAGCCAGCACATCTTCCCTCGAGAATACTTTTCCCTGGTTATCGAGAAGAAGCCTGAGTATCTCATATTCTTTTTTTGTAAGCTCTACTTTCTCATCGTTGATAATGAGTCTTTTACGTACCGTATCCAGCTCAATTTCACCAGATTTTATAATAGTATGGGCTTTTGCTTTGTCGATCCGCGAACGCTTAAGTACTGCTTTGACCCTTGCAGTAAGTTCATTGATCGAAAAAGGTTTTGGGATATAGTCATCCGCTCCGATACTGAATCCTGTAAGTATGTCATTTTCAGTATCCTTGGCTGTAAGAAAAATTATCGGGACATTACTGTTCATTTCTTTACGGATCTTATCTGCCAGCTTAAAACCCGACATCGGGCCCATCATCACATCAAGAAGAATGAGATCAAAACCGTAGAGTGATCTTTTTACAGCTTCCTCTGCCGAATGAGCAATCTCTGTTATGTAACCTTCATTACCAAGGTTGTATTGAAGTATTTCACAGAGATCTTCCTCATCATCCACAATAAGAATTCTTTTTCCTTTTAAGTCCATACCGCTGCTTATTTTGGTTTTTAAAGCCTTATTATCTGGTATTCTGTCAGCTGCAAAGGTAAAAGCAATATGCGAATTATTGCATTACAATATTATTACAAAAAATTGATCATTTGTAACATTATCGTAATCAAACGTTCACTGGTTCGTAACCACCTATCTCCCTTATTCGGGAGATATTTGCAATGGAAAATATTTGGAAAATCATCAATAACTTAACTATGAAAACTATTATTAAAAAACTATTAATTTTTGTCTTTTTTAACTTGCTGTTATTCATTTCGTTACATGGACAGACAGGAGTTATCTCCGGTACTGTTTACGACAAGGCAAATTCGGAGTCCCTTATCGGAACAACAATCATGATTGAGGGTACTGCTACAGGTACTACATCCGATATTGAAGGTAAATTTTCCATTCCAAATGTAAAGCCCGGAACCTACAACCTCAAAATATCTTATGTTTCCTATGCCCCGAAGGTAATTGAAAACGTAAAAGTAACTCCGGGATACACAACCAGTGTCAAGGTGGAGCTGGAAGAGAATGCTGTTTCCCTTGGTGATATTAATGTTACCGCTATTCGAAAGACAAATACAGAGATTTCTATGATCACCGATATCAAGGCGAATGCATTTATCTCGACAGGAATTTCCGCTCAGCAGATCTCCAAAACACTCGACAAGGATGCGTCGGAAGTAGTTCGGAGGGTACCTGGGATAACAATAATGGATAACAGGTTTCTTATTGTGAGAGGTTTATCAGAGAGGTACAATAATGTATGGCTAAACAATGCGGCAACTCCGAGTTCTGAGGCTGATGTGAAGGCATTTTCATTCGATATTATCCCGAGTGCGATGATAGAAAACATTATGATCTTTAAATCACCGGCAGCAGAACTCCCTGCTGATTTTTCAGGAGGTTTTGTGAAGATCGCCACAAAGAATATGCCCGACAAGAACGGATTCTTTATTTCTTATGGTACAGGTTTCAGCGAGAATACAACTTTCAGTCCATACTATAAAGGAGTATCCGGGAAAACAGACTTTCTAGGCTTTGATAATGGTTCAAGGGCCCTGCCGGGCGATATGCCTTCTCACCTTAACGAATATGAGTCAGCAACAAATCCTGCCATACGTGACAGGATCACTGCTCTTGGCCGGGGGCTGAACAATAACTGGGAAGCTTTTCCGGCAACTGCCTATCCAGACCAGAAGCTATTGATTGGTTTAAACAGGAAAGCCAGTTTCGGAAAATATGTACTGGGAAATGCAACGGCAATAAATTACAGTATATCAAATGGTTCTGATGAAATATATAATACAGATTATTCCATATATAATTTTTCCGGCGACAGACCATCATACCTTAATCAGTTTCTTGACGAGCAATATTCAAATTCTGCAAGAATTTCCCTGATGAATAATACCTCACTCTATATCGGTAATAAGACAAAGATTGAATTCAGGAATCTCTTAAACCAGTCAGGAACTTCAAGATATACTCTAAGAAACGGCAGAGAATGGTATAATGATGGCAGGTATATCCGCTCCGAAGAACAGCGTTATGTCAGCAGAATGGTCTATACCGGCCAGCTTGCCGGCGAGCATAAATTTAAAAATGACGATACAAAGCTTGAATGGATACTCGGTTATGCCACTTCAAATAAGAAGGAACCGGATACCAGGCGTTTCAGATATTTACGCGACCAGATTGATACAACTAAATATATGCTGCTTTTCGGTGATCAGGCAGATCTTTCATCACAATCAAGAATGTGGATTGATCTTCATGAAAACACTGTATCAGCTTCCGTGAACTTCTCTGAAAAATTTAATTTTACCAGTTTCAAACCTGAAATAAAAGCGGGCCTCTACTTTGAAGATAAGGAAAGAGAATTCAATGCCAGGAATTTTGGTTATGCAAAAGCAAGTCCGGAATCGGTTTTTGCTCAGACCACACTGCCGGTTGATGAGATATTTACCAATGCCAATATAAACCTGACTGACGGCATAAAACTGATGGAAGTAACATCATTATCCGATTCATATACTGCTTCCAATACCCAGATGGCTGGGTTCCTTTCCGCAAGAATACCATTTGGCACTAAAATTAATCTTTATGCAGGTGCCAGGCTTGAACGGAATAAACAGACCCTTCAGAGTTATAAGCAGGGATCAACTGTTAAAGTGGATGTTGACCGGGACACTATTAATATTTTCCCTTCGGCTAATATCACATATAATTTTACAGAAAAGAGCCTTCTGAGAGTGGCATATGGCATGACTGTCAACCGTCCTGAATTCAGGGAAATAGCCCCATTCTACTATGTTGATTTTGAGAAGAATGCCGGAATCTACGGAGCACCTCAGATCAGGCAGGCGTATATCCACAATTTTGATATCAGATATGAGCTCTATCCTGCCAGTGGCGAGACTTTTAATGTTGGTGCATTTTACAAGAAGTTTATTAATCCTATTGAACAGGTTATACTTGGAAATAGTCCTACCCAATACTCTTTTGAAAATGTAAAATCGGCTTACAGTGCAGGTATAGAGGCAGAGTTAAGAAAATCCCTGGGCTTTATCAGCGGCCTGAATTCCTTCACCCTTGTAATTAACAGTTCACTAATTGCAAGCAAAGTTCAGTTTGATGAAGGAAGTCTTTCAAGGAACAGACCACTTGAGGGTCAGTCACCTTTTATCGTAAATGCAGGCATATTCTATAATAGCAAGGATAACGACCTGATGATCAGTCTTATGTATAATGTGATTGGTAAAAGAATAGTTGCTGTGGGCCGTCCTTCTCCAAATCAGTGGGAAGACATTCCTGATATATATGAAATGCCCAGGAATGTTATAGACCTGACTTTCAGTAAGATGATTGGGGGAAAAATTGAGATCAAAGGAGGTATTAAAGATTTGTTGAATCAAAGGGTTGAATATGCACAAAATGTAAATACCGTGGTCGATATGGATATTTATACAAATGGGGCCGATGCCGGATTAAAACATTTTAACCGTCAGCAGGTTACCAGATCATATTTTCCGGGCCGGTATTTCAGCATAGGGATGACCCTGAAGCTTTGAGAATAGCTTAAAGGCACAACGGCTCAACGGTACAACGGCAAGATTAGATTTAATGCAAAACAATATAGAAAATGATTATTAATAATTAAGAAGATTAAGAAAAAGTATGAAAACAAAATTTAAATTAATTTTTGCGATCGCTGTGTTAGTGGCAGTTGTTGTGTTATCATGTGAAGATAAAGTGGTCAATTTGAACGGAATTGAACTTGACCATGTTACAGCGACAGTAATGGTAGGCAGTACTCTGAACCTTACTGTATTATTTGATCCTGTAAATGCGACGAATCAGAATGTTGACTGGGAATCAGATAATACTGGTGTTGCGACTGTAGCTGATGGTGTTGTTACCGGTGTTGACCTTGGAACAGCAAATATTAAGGTTGTTTCGCAGGAAGATCCAATGATCGAGGCTGTTTGTGAGGTAACAGTTTTACCTTCCAATGGTCAGCAGATTACTGTAAGCGGTGATATTACAACTGATACAAGATGGTATGCCAATGCCCGTTATTTCATTTCAGGTTTTGTATTTGTGAAAAGCAATGCAACTCTGACAATTGAACCAGGAACCATTATTAAAGGTATTTCCGGAACAAAAGCTGCTCTGATAATTGAAAGAGGCTCAAAAATAATGGCACAGGGTACAAGTACAAACCCAATCGTTTTCACCTCTGACAAGGAGAAAGGACTGAGAGGTTATGGCGACTGGGGTGGCGTTGTACTTTGCGGCAAGGCTACTACAAACAAACACGACAATGGTACAGGTGTTGGTGTTGCTGAAGGAGGTATTGGCTCAGAATATGGAGGTACAGATGATGCAGATAATTCAGGAATTATGGAGTATGTAAGGATAGAATTCCCCGGTATTCCACTCACATCTACTGCCAACAGCGAGATTAACGGACTGACACTTTACTCTGTTGGATCAGGAACTACCCTTGATCATATCCAGGTATCATATTCCGGTGATGATTCATACGAATGGTTCGGGGGAACAGTTAACTGCAAGTATCTTGTTGCTTTAAGAGGCTGGGATGATGATTATGATACCGATAATGGTTTCAGAGGTAAAATCCAGTTTGCTCTTGGTATGCGTGATCCTGTTTCTGCCGATCAGTCAGGTTCCAACGGCTTCGAATCGGATAATGATGCAGACGGTTCAACATTGACACCGACAACGGCACCTGTATTCTCAAACATAACGCTTTATGGGCCATATGCAGTGATTACTGATAATATTAACTCCCTTTTTAAAAGAGCAATGCACATCAGACGGTCTTCGCAGCTTTCAGTTTACAATTCGGTATTTGTAGGCTGGCCCAAAGGTCTGATTCTTGACGGCACAGTCGGAAACACTCCGACAATGGCTACAAATAATACACTTCAGATTGAAAAATGTATTCTTGCCGGGATGGGTGCCAACTTTGAGCAAGTTCCAGATGCATCAAATCCTGTAACACCATTCACTGTGGCTCAGATTCAGGATTATTTTGAAGCTGTTTCACGCGGCAACCTTGATAACAAAACTGTAGCTGACATTATCGGAGCAAACCCGCTTTCACTTACTGCTCCAACATTGCTTCCCGTTGCAGGTAATATACTTCTTACGACCACTCCAACTTTTACCGGAAATGCCGATGTTACTTTCTTCGATAAGACCGTTTCTTATATTGGTGCTTTTGGAAGCACAGACTGGACAACTGGATGGTGTAATTTTGATCCTCAGAATACAGATTATTAAGAAGATAAGGCAACCATGCAACCGATGATTTTCCAAAATTAGCTTACCAATAGCAAGGTTGTTTAATTACTCTGTGGCTCTGTGTTTATCTTCTGATTACACAGAGTTCACGGAGTTTTTTTTATCTTGCAACCATTAAGCTGCGGAAAGATGAAAAAACAACTTCTGATAATGAGCGGATTATTGGGAATTTGTATAATGAATTCATATTCACAATCAATTATTCAACCCAACTTTGCCCTGAAAAGCCACGAAACACTTGAGATCTTAAGAATTGAAATTATGCCTGCAAAGACGATAGTCTACCTGTCGGTGGAGAATCGGAGAGAAGGAGGATATTTCTGTGCTGACAGGGATATTTATATGATCGATCCTGAAGGCAAAAAGCTGAAGCTGGAGGAATCAAAGGGGATCCCGGTGTGCCCGGAAACTTATAAATTCAAATTTATAGGAGAAAAACTGTCATTCATACTTACATTTCCTCCGCTTAAGAGTGGTACAAAATGGGTAGATATCGTGGAAGACTGCAATAATAATTGTTTCTGGTTTTACGGTGTTACACTCGATAATAACCTGAATAAAAAACTTGATGAAGCTTTTTCTATTGCTTTAACAGGAAAGCCTGATGATAATATCGCAGTTTTTAAAAATATCCTTGATAATATTGATAGTCAAAACCTTGGAATTGAAGGACTGCTTTATTTAAATGTTATCACAATTGCTCAGGAATCAGGAAACATTGCTAAAGCAGCGGAATGGTATAATAAACTGAAGTCTTCAGGTGCACCAAGAACATCTCAGTTCATAAGGTATCTTAACGATAAGGGAATAAAATATTAGATGAGTATGGGAATTATTTTTATGTTTTTACAGATTTTTCTTTTAAGATTTCATCTAAAAGTTTATTTTAATTTGAGATGCTTCATTTCGCTGCACTTCATTCGGCATGACAATTTTTTAGGTTAAGTGAGGATCAGCAGCGGTGATTTGCCCGGGCAAATCACCGCTGCTGACCATGTTCCCTATCATTTGCCCTGTCATCCCGAACGCTTTGGGCACCGTAGCTTTAGCGAAGGTGACCAGTGAGGGATCTCAACCTCCATAGATTGTGCATATTAATAGCATGGTGTCATAAATGACATTATTGAGGTGCAGAATCCGACGGAAGGCAGAAGGACTCACCGAAGATAATCTCCAGATAAATCTGGCTCATCATAAAAAAAAGCTGACCCTCAGGGATCAGCTTTTTATAATATTATATACTGTTAACTATTTCCCGAAATGGAAATTAAGACCTACTCCGACAAGCCATGTCTTTTTGTTGTAAGTCTCAGTTACAGGAATTGAATGAGTTGCATCTAAATAATGATTAAAGTCTTTAGTCCCTTCTGCGTAGAAAGCATATTCTGCCCCAACGTTCAGGTCGATCATATCATTTATACGATACCCGAAACCTGCACCAACTGAATTAGTGTTGGTACTGAAATTCAAGTCGCTCTGATATTCATCGTTGACACCGGTAGCTGTTGCTGCCCAGCCTGCACTGATCCTCAGTTTTTCAGTTACAGCGTATTCGGCGCCAATACCAAATTCCAGGAAGTTCTTATCAATCATGTTGACGCTGACATCAGGTTGTCCGTCATAGTCGACTCCATTATCGAAGTAATAGCTGAAGCTGCCGGATAGTAAAAGTCTTTCAACCGGTTTGAAATTAATACCCAGAGAGATGGCAGCGGGGATATCAGCAATTGCCACCGAATCCTGAATGAACATTCCTTCAGCATCTTTTCCGTCATTAACGGTTGTCTTGAGATTTAGTTTGGTTTTAAATTCGTACCTGAGTGCAATATTCAGTTTTTCTGAAGGAGAGATGTTTGCAGAAAGAATCGGAGTAAAACCAGTACCTTTCATTACAGCATCAGCATCAACGGTTGTTGCATCATCAAGGTAAAGTGCCGTTCCATTAAGCACTGCGGCAGTACCTGCAGGTACTCCGGGAACAGCAGCAACAAATCTCAGGTAATCACCCGGAGTTTGTGAGCCTCCATAACCTTCTGGTGCAGCGATTGTAACGCCCTGTATATATCCTTCGTAGGTATTCTTTGCAGATATAAATCTTCCGCCTACAGCTACTGAAAGCATATCATTGATCGCATACGAAACATTTGCCTGATAACCGAAATATATTGACGATCCTTTAAAATATATGTCAGAGGAATAACCGGTTACATTTCTGAAGTAAGGGTCGGTTCCTGTAGCAGTTAGAATACCCTGATCGAGAGGTGCAAGTTGTGCCTGTAGTCCGGGGACCAGGTCAGCAACACGCATTTCAAATGAAGGCAAACCATCTTTATATTCAGCACCGCCGCCACCGCCAATAGGGTTAAAACCAGCAGAAAGAGCCAGTTTGCCTTTCTTATAGGCCACATAAACTGCAGGGTAAATCGGAGCGCTTACTTTTCCGATAAATTCTCTCGGCTTTGTACCGCCATTTGTACCGTTAAGATAGACGTAATTATTAGTGACTGTCTGTGTCTGTCCGATTGTCTGATTGTTCAATGAAAAATAAAAGCCATCGCTAAGCTTTGTCAGACCTGCCGGATTGAAATAGACTGCATCAATGTCAGTTGAGGCGTTACGGTTCAATAGCCGTGTAAACATGGCACTGTGGTTATTGTTGGTAACCAGTCCGCCTGCGAGGAGAGAGCCGGAGATCAACGATCCGGCGATAAAAGTCAATAATTTTCTCATACGTTAGGTTTTAAGTTTAAACTCAGAGACTCCTGCAAATATATTGTAAAAATCCCCAAAAGTTATTTTTTAATTGATTCATGGCAAAAAAAACTCATCAAATGTATATAAATATTTGAATTATGCAATAGTCTAATCCAGTATATTGATAATTAACAGTTTGGAGGGTCCTGTGAAATCAGGTCGAATTTTTTTCTTTAGGTTGCTAATAAAAAATGGATTTAAGAAATGGCACTAAGCGACAGGCGATGAGCGATTTTTTGCATATAAAAAACATAGCGACATCCCCAAGTGTTACTATAACTGAAACGAAACTGAATTTTAAAAGAGGAATATATTACAGCTTCCCGGAAAACCTCAGGTTGAAATTTCTCTGGGGCTGTATATCCCCGGGGCGACCCATATATTCAGTGTTTGTTAAATTTTTAACAGCAAATGAAAGGGAGTACTTATTGTTTAATTTGTACCCAAAAGAACCGTCAATCACTCCGTAAGCAGTATTATGCTTTGGCCAGTATTCATCGAACCCGGGAAGAATGGATGTTGTAAGGAACACATCATCTATGTTTAGGATCTTTGAACTGACATAGAAATTCAGATCAATATCAAATTTCTTCCATTCTGTTTTTACCAATAATTTCCCTGAATGCATTCTCCTGTATTTCAGGTAAGTATCTGTATTCTTTTTTGTATAGGTATCATATTCTACAGGGTAAATAAATGTATAACCACCTGTGAATATTGTTTTAAATTCTCCGAAAGAACGCAATAGCTGAAATTCAACTTCTGATCCGTACACTCTGGCCTGCCTTATATTGTTTATGGCCATAAAGCCAAATCCCTGATCCGGATATGCTCCAAAAGCATACTCGATCATATCGGAGCTTTGCATATAGAAGAATGAAAGGTCCGTCAGACCTGTAATTCTTCCAAAGGTGACACCCTGTTTGATGCCTGCTTCCGTGCTCCATCCCGATTCCGGAAGAATATCAGGATTCGGGATTATTTTTATAGAACCGAGAGTTGTGGCAGCAAATTTTTCGGCTATGGAAGGATATCGGTAACCCTGTCCGAATGACGCCCTGAGGAAAGTATAATCTGCCACCTGCCAGTTGAGTCCGGCTCTGAAAACAGGAACTATCCTGTCGTTTATGCCATCAAGTGAATTGTTCTCTATCCGTAACCCGGCTACTGCTTTCAGTTTTTCTGAAGGTCTGATCTCAAACTGAGTAAAGCCGGCAATATTCAGGTATTTATGATCGCCAAAGAAATTGGAATTCACCCAGGCATAGTTTTCGGTTACTCCGGCTGTCAGATCCAGAAACCTGTAAATTCTGAACCATCCCTGGTATTCGGAGTAAACCGAGATTGCGTCACTATTGTTTCCAGGGCTTTGCGGCAACCTGTTAAGCGATGACTGGATGCGCACCCGGAAATCATGCTGGTACCGATTGCTTTTCCTGAGTGAGATGAAGGGATCGACTGCAATATAGGTTCCATGAAATTCAGTAGCCGTTGATTCAGATTGCTTAAGTGCCCCGGAATCTGCATCCTCCCAGAGCAAAAAATCTGTTTTTGATGTATAGCCTGAAGTAAGGTTCACTCCATAGTTCAATCCTTCGACCCTGCTGTTGAAATGTTTTAGTTTAAGACTTATGCGGCCAAGTTTTTCGCCGTTCAGTCTCCTGTAACCTTCATCAATCAACAGGTTCATACCCAGGCTGATATCAGTATTTCCGATTTTTTGAAGATGTGAGAATGATTCATTTGTAAAGAGCCTGGGAGTATCCCACCATACCATGTCTTTGTTTCGTGGTTTACCGAAAATCCCTGTTTCAATATAAAATTGTGTGACAGGAATATTTGTAGCATCGGCAGTACGAAAATTGATAACACCGTTTAATGCTGATGAACCATACAAGACAGAAGAAGCTCCCTTTATTATTTCTATCTGTGAAAGGTTTTCGAGAGGCAGAAACTGCCATTTTATATTACCTGCATCCGCCGACACCATGGGGAGACCATCTACAAGGGCAAGCACCCTGCTGCCTACTCCATAGCTGTATCCGCTGCCACCTCTTACAGAAGCCTGTCCGTCCATTACTTCAATGCCCGGGGTCATATTCATAATTTCCTGGGCATCTGTTATATGATTATCCGTCAGGAAGGAGGATCTGATGATATCCATTGAAACGCTCAGCTCAGCTATCCTTTGTTCAGTTCGGTTTGCACTTACAACCACCTGATCCATTTCACGAACCCTTGTTTCCAGACTAATATCCAGTTCAACAGTTTCGTCATTATTAATAAATATATCTTTTGTAAAAGGCACATAACCAATAAACTGAAAAGTAATGGTTATATTTCCCGAGACATTTTCTATAAGGAAAGAGCCATCTGTGCCAGTGGTAATGCCCAGGTTTTTACCATAAATGACATATACACCTGCAAGAGGTTCATGAGTGGTTTTATCAGTTACTATCCCTTTGATGATACCATTGAGATCATCAGCCTCAGCTGCAAAGCAGTAAAGGAGAGCCACTGCAATGATGATCGAACGCATCATTTTGCCTTGAATGTCATTCGGATAGCCAGTTGTTCAGAAAGATTTAAAGGATTCGGGACAGATGTTGTTACTTTAAAAGATGTGGCAGTCAGTTCTACGATATTACATGTAATTGGAAATGAGAGGGATTGAGTAACAATTGTTATTTTAGTTTCATCAGTATTAAATATCCAGGTTCCTGTATAGTCTACAAAATTACCTGTTCCGTCCTCATTAAATTTACAGTCTCCTTTGAATATTTCAAGAATCTGACCCGGTCCGCTTGCGTCGACTCCGTTGGCATAGAGGGTATCTGAAGTCCATGTTGGTGTTGTAAGGTACTTAAACCGCTGTGATTTATCATTTTTATTACATGCAGATGCAATAAATATGATTGAAGTAATGAGTATTAATGCAAGGTTCTTCATCATATTCAGGATTAAAATTTATTACTGCGATTCTGTTATTAGAACAATCTTACATAAAATCGGTTCAATATACTGAATTAATACAAAGATATAAAACTCTAAGGAACTGCATGAACTCACCCTCTGACCAGAAGTGGAATGTTCTGCGTTATCCCCCTGTCATATCACTGCATCTGACTGTAAACTTCTGATATATTTTAAATACATCAGGATGCCTCCGCCATGTACATTAATATGTTTGCATTCGGTATCAGGCCACATATCACATGGATTTATCTTTTCTATATATTCATTATGGAATAATATTATTAAAAAAAACTATAAGATATTTTAAATGACCAGTTTCTATTCTTTTTTGGGAAATCAGACACTGCTCATCGTATTTGTTTATTATTTTTGAAAGAATAAACAAGAAAATCATGATAAAACGTAACAACACCAAACGAAACTTACTTGTAATAACAGTACTCTTTGCAGGATTTGTTTTTCAGAGCTTGTCTGCGCAACCGGTTGTTGGTCTCGATAACTGGTTTAATCACGAAACAAATGTGAAGACCGGGCAGCCCTTTCATTATTTATGGACAGATAGTGAAAACAGCGGATACTCAAGATGGGGTGATATTTTTAAGTCGAGGGAAGCAGAGATAACGACCGTGGAAAAACCTTTAGCTTCAGTCCTGAGCAAGATAAATGTATACATTATTGTAGATCCTGATACCACCACCGAGTCGAAGGTTCCTAATTATATCATGTCGGATGACATAAAAGCAATTAGAAACTGGGTTAAGAGAGGCGGTGTCCTTGCCATACTTGCCAATGATGGCCCGAATTGTGAATTTACCCATCTCAACGAACTGGCAAGAGAATTTGGAATGTCTTTTAATCATGTTACACTCCACCCTGTTACCGGTACAAATTTCGAGATGGGGGCAAGTACTAATCTTCCGGACCATCCACTTTTCAAAGGGGTAACAAAGATCTATATCAAGGAGGTTTCGGATATCAACATTTCAGGAACAGCAAAACCAATCCTGACAGAAAACGGCAAAGTTCTGATGGCTGAAAACAAATTTGGAAAAGGATATGTCTTTGCAATAGGCGATCCATGGATCTATAATGAATACATTGATCATGACCGCCTTCCGGAAAGCTTTGATAACCGTAAGGCCGCAGAGAATCTGACGGATCTGTTGCTGGGAATGGTAAAGAAGTAAACTTAACAACTTTAACAAATAGTAAAATGAAAAAGTGTTTCATAACCCAACTTTTTTTTCTTGTTCTTTTTACAGCAATATCCTGTACACAGAACCAGGTTTTAACAGAAGCTTCACCCTCTTCAGGAAAAGTATCAGAAGACAGGCTGAGCCGTATTGACAACATGCTTCAGCAGGCAATCGACAGCGGCTGGATCGCAGGAGCTGCCGGGCTTATTGCACGGGATAGTAAAATTGTTTATAACAGGGCATTTGGTGTAAGTGATATTGAAGCCAAAACACCTTTGAAAACGGATGATATTTTCAGGATTGCTTCACAGACAAAAGCAATAACCAGTGTAGCAGTAATGATGTTATTTGAGGAAGGGAAATTTCTTCTTGATGACCCTGTATCAAAGTATATCCCTGAATTTGCCAGTCCCCGGGTTGTCGATCAGTTTAATGAGAAGGATACGACTTTTACAACAATCCCGGCACGAAGGGAGATAACCATTAGAGATCTTTTAACACACACATCGGGTATTGATTATGCCGGCATCGGGTCGTATAAGATGAAAGCCATATACGCAAAATACGATATCCCCGGAGGATTTGGAACTGATAAAATGGTGCTTGGCGACAAGATCAGAGCGCTTGGTAAATTGCCGCTGGTGCATCAGCCTGGCGAAAGATTTACTTATGGGTTGAATTTGGATATCCTGGGTTATCTTGTTGAGGTAGTCTCAGGTGAAAGCCTTGACCAGTTTTTTCACAAACATATTTTTGAACCTCTTGGGATGAGTGACACCTATTTTTATCTGCCTTCTTCAAAAGCTGAAAGGCTGGTAAAAGTTGAAACAGTGAATAAAGATCATCATCTGGATAATGTACTATCTGATTTTACTGATTATCCGCTTTTAAATGGCACATATTTTTCAGGCGGAGCCGGGCTCAGCTCTACCACACTTGATTATGCAATTTTCCTTCAGATGCTCCTTAACAATGGCGAATACAACGGTAAACGACTTTTATCGCGGCATACAGTTGAATTGATGACGATGAACCAGATTGGAGACCTGAATCTTGGTAAAGATAAGTTCGGACTCGGATTCGAGATCACCACCAGAGCGGGTCAGTCACTACTTGGTATCTCGGAGGGATCATTTTCCTGGGGAGGCTATTTCGCTACTACCTACTGGGCGGATCCGAAGGAAGGTCTTGTATGCCTGCTTTTCATGCAGCAGAGCCCTCTTCTTCATTCAGAGATACAGGATAAATTCAAAGCTATGGTATATCAAAGCCTGAATGATTAACATCCGGTTAATTCGGAGATAGAGCTAAAATAGAAATATTAGTTGATGAATAAAACAGCACTGATAACAGGTGCATCAGAAGGCATCGGTCTCGAACTTGCACGTATTCATGCTTCAAAAGGAGATGACCTTGTACTGGTGGCAAGAAGCGGAGATAAACTTGGCCTGATTAAAAATGAATTGGAGCAGGAATTTAAAATAAAGGTTTATAATATAATAAAAGATCTCTCTGTAAAAGGTTCAGCTGTTGAAGTTTATGATGAATTGCGGCGTCAGAATATCTCTATAGATTATTTAATCAACAATGCTGGTTTTGGAGACTTTGGTCTTTTTGCTGAGAGTGACTGGACCAAACAGGAGAATATGATAAATCTTAATATAACTACCCTGGCTCATTTAACACGACTCATTTTGCCCGATATGATAACAAGGGGTGAAGGCAGAATATTAAACGTTGCCTCAACAGCTGCCTTTCAGCCGGGACCGACAATGTCAGTCTATTTTGCCACAAAAGCTTTTATCCTCTATTTTTCCGAAGCAATAAATAATGAAGTAAAAGATAAAGGTCTTACTGTGACAGCACTTTGTCCCGGTTCCACAGAAAGTAATTTCCATGCTGTTGTACTTGGCGACAGCAGGCTTGTAACTGATCGAAAAAAGGCTTCAGCAAGAGAGGTTGCCATGGCAGGATACAAGGCAATGATGAAAGGGAAGCCGGTTGTCATACCAGGAATCAAAAACAAATTCATGGCTTTTGGCGTAAGGTTTTTCCCCAGAGAGTTTATTATAAAGATGGTAAGGAAGATCCAGGAGAAAAAAAACTATATTACTTAAATCGTCATCGCGACCCCGGCACTGCCGGAAGATTTTCTTTTTTCACCCATTTCCGCTTTGCGGAATCTTCACTTCGTTCCGATCTCCCCTTCACTCACACCGTCATTTATTGAGTGTTCGTGGTTTATTACTTCATTTTCAGTAATGGCGTTATCGTCACCGGCCCAATAAGCCCAGACTCACTTGGTTGCCATGCTGATGCATCGAATATTCCGTTTTTATTGTTTTCACGAAGTCTGGCTGGGAAATTGATATTGTAGAATTTCTTCCAGTCTACCTTAATACGGTCCAGATATGCTATACGGTTTGCCATAAGATTCGAAACTGCGATTTCAAGAGTATTTGTACCCTTAAGCTGCTTCTTGTCGATAATAACCTGAAAATCAGGACCAATCAATATCGCAACCTCTGTGCCATTTATCTTAACGCGGGCACTTTCACATACTTTTCCCAGATTAATAGAGTATGCATCGGCTTTACCGGAGGGTTTGGTAAAAGTGGTGGTATAGGTTGCCGTTCCTGAGAAATTTATAACATCATCGCCTCCGAAATCTGTCCATGAGACAAGTTTGTCGGTTTCAACTGCAGCCGGTAATACAGGACCTCCTTCCTTGAAAGTTACTTTCCATTTACCTGTGATCTCTTTTGATCCGGAAGCAGGATCATAAAAGTTATAAGGGTTACCGGTCTGCTGTGTGTTAAATGTTGAAATTATTAAAGATTCTCCCGGCGACAACCTGGTATATATTTCAAATTCATTATTATTACTACGTCCTTTTGCGATACCATATTCTCCGGTCATCGGATTGAAAATTGCTGCAGAAAGGGCCTTAACGTTCAAAGGCAGCCAGCCGTCAAATGACTTGTCGCCCTGGTTGAGTATAAAGTAGTAAAAGCCTGTCATGCTTTCACGCCTGCTGAACATTATGTTTTTATCGGTCATTGACTCACGCCTTACTCCGGCAAATGAGAGTAATGCTTCAATATCTTTACCCATATAAATCTTACCTTTTCCAAAATTGGCCCTTACTACTGCAGGATTGTTGGTTTGTTCAAAATGTATTCCTGCTTTCAATCTGTTAAACACATCTGTTTTCTTCTCCAGATCAGCCCATCCTGAAACATTTTCAGGCATATCACCTAAGACTATTACTTTAGCTCCGTTATTAGCCAGTTGAAGTATCCGGGAGAATGTTTCCAGGGGGATATATTTACACCCGGGAAGTATCAGTATATTGTAAATATTACCTTCAGTCTGAAGACCTTCTTCATCGCTTTCGGTGTTTTTTAGCTGAAGATCAGAGATATAATCGAAGGCATAACCCTTTTTGAGCATCGTATCTGTAGCTGTCTTAAATGGAGTACCTCTGAAGGCTGGACTTATTCCATCGAAATGTTCAAGCATCCCGCGATCGTAATCGGCATAACGGTCAAATATCGGGAAATAAAGAAGGATATCGTTGTCGGGTCTGGCTTTTTGCAAGAAAGACTGAACATGAGCAACATAATCATTCAGTCCCCTGAAATCGTTCCAGAAGCTATTTACCGGTGTGAACTCTACAGATGCATAGAACAGGAATCCCGGCCACGGTTCATTTTGCGGGGAGAAGCATGTTCCATGGTAAAAAACATGATTTACTCCTCCGAGGAAGAAAAGGTCAACTGTCTTTTTTACATCCGACAGTTTGGAGGTGAAATGTTCTTCCAGCCATGTAGCGGCTTCGCATGAGACATACTTCTTTCCTGTCACATTTCCTGCCGATGAGGCAAATTTGATTTTCGTCAGGTCATTTCCTTCAGTTTCAGGGATATCAGAAGCAGCGTAAAGGTCAAGTATATTTCCCGGTGAGCCGTGGGCCTGATCGCGGGTGGTCTTTCCCTGCCTGTTAGCCCACTGTGTCCAGTTTTTGGTAAATTTATCGAGAAGGAGGTCAGAAATGGTTTGCCTGTAATCTGATAACACCCTTGCATTTTTTTCAGGAGTATCCTTCTGAAATAGTGCCGGCAGGCATTCTCTCAGGTCATAGCCTCTCCTGATAAAGAATTCATAGAACAAATTGCTGGTCCAGTTGGATTGACCTGATGCATCATCTACTTCATACGAATCATTGAAGAAACCCCGAAGATATTTAATATCATAACCTTTGAAAGCTTCATCAAAATGTGCCAGGTAGTCGTTGATTGCCTGGCCCGAAAAATGGTCAATCACATCTCCTTCTCCACCCGGGCCTGCTCTTTCTACCTGCTTCCCATGCCGTCCCTGGAACAGGCCATAAAGCTCCCATTTCCCGGGAGGAGCAGTCCATTCCAACTCATTTTTGGCATTCAACATATTTGTCAGGTCAAAAATCCGGCCTGAGTCGCAATAGGCAACCAGGGCATACAATGGAAGAGGCTTTTCAAACCTGATCTGGTCAAGAGCATAGAGCTGCAGGTCCTTATTTCTACCAATTGGATAAATAAGCTTTGTAATGTCAGGTCTCTGGCCAACAGCTCTTACAAGTGGTTGCTGGATGAACTCTACTTTTTCAGAAAGCTTTTGCCCTCCTGTAAGGGTCCATGTCTTATAGTTAATGTCCTTGCATGCATCCGTGGAGTCGACCCACGGACCTCCGAACGGCCAGCCTGATGCATTTGCCATGTCTATTCCCAGGTCAAGACGCTCACCCTCCTTTAGTGACCAGGTGAACATATCCATCCATTTTGGTGACAGGAAATTTATAAATTTATCTTCTTCACCCTTAACTCCATAGATGACTGTAAGTTCAAGACCACCAAGACCGGCTTGCTTATATTTCTCCATGGCCGTTGTAAGATCATTCTGTGTTACTATGCTTCCCGGCCACCACCAGCGTGTCCAGGGCCTGTTTTCTCTTGTTATCTCAGGCCATGCTAATTGCTGTGCAGATACAGCCTGTGAAAAAAGTAATCCAAATAATAAAAATTTGCGAATCATTTTAAAATGTCTGTTCTAATTGGGCTCAAACAAATATATAATTTTCTTTTTTACCGGAGGGTGTAAAACAGATTAAGTGCCAAAAATAAACCGGCATCCTAAATGGCAAAGATTAATTAAAGTATCTTAATCCTGAAGACTCTAAAAAATGATTTCTTTTTGCAAAATTGCGAAGGACAAAATATATGAATTATAAAAGTTAAATTCTTTCCTAATATTGATAATAGAATATTCCGAAGTAATTCAATCAAATCAAATATCTTGTTTATACTCACCAGCTCATTAAAGATCATATTGCTGTAAATTCAGAGTAATCAAATAAGCCTGAATCGAATCATTGATAATATATTCACGATAAAATATGCTAACTTAACTGCGGATAGTGTTCATCGGCATTTATTCACAAAATGAGGCTGTCTGTTCAAAATATTATAATTACATGCCTGGTAAGTATTTTACCGGCAAATGCACAGATGCTGAATGACTCTGCGTCATTACGGATGATTCATTCCTGTATTGACGACATTTATAATCTGAAGATCAGTGACGCAAAGCATAAGTGTGAGTTATTATTTCAGAAATGGCCGGGACATCCGGCGGAGTATCTTTTTAAGGGAATGATAACCTACTGGGAATATTACCCTCTTATCACCACCTCTCCATCGAGGATGACCTTTGAAAATAACTTGCGAAAATGTATTGAATTGTGTGATAAATCAGTTAAGAAAGAGGATCCGGAATATTTACTGACAAATTTGTGTGCCAGGGGACTGCTTCTGTTGTTTTATGCAGATAATAACCTGAGTTCTGATGTTTCTCCCCTGGCAATTAGTTCCTACTGGTACATCAGGCGTGCTTTCGAAAATACTGGTTCATATGCTGATTTTTATTATTATACAGGACTTTACAAATACTACAGGGAAGCCTACCCTAGAGTATACCCGGTTTATAAACCCCTGGCTATGCTTTTTCCGAGAGGCAATATTGATGAAGGATTAAATGATCTTACTATAGCAGCTCAAAAATCAATTGTACTTAAAGCTGAAGCGTTATTTTTTCTTACCTGGATATATATGACATTTGAAAATAATTTCACAAAATCTTATGATATCAGCAAGGCTCTTTATCTTTCATATCCTTCTAATGTATGCTATCAGGCATTGTTTATCGAGAATCTTTTATTGAAAAGGCAATATGATAAGGCAGAACAACTTATTGAGTCTTCCTCAGGGAAAACACAAAGTTCATATTACCAGGCACAGCTATTAATCTTTAAAGGTATTATACAGGAAAAAAAATATCATAATCTCGACAAGGCTCAGGTTTTATATAATGAAGGGATAAAAGAAATAGTCATTTTTGGAAATTTTGGGAATGATTTTACATCTTTTGCATATTTCGGATTGAGCAGGATCAGCAAGGCAAAAAATGACAGGGAAAACCATAAAATGTATAGAAAAAAAGCTTTGGATCTTTCTTCTTTCAAGCAGTTGGATTTCGATTAAATATCAAATCTAATTTTAAAACAGATGACAGGCGATGTTTAAGAAAGAGTGGGAGATCGGAACGAAGTGAAGATTCCGCAAAGCGGAAAAGGGGTGAAGAGATGATTGGGAGAAAAAATAATATCTCCCGCAGATTCCTGAGGTTAATTTAAGTTAAATTTCGTCCGAAGACTTTTTTAGAACGTCATTATGCTTTGATTTACGTTTCTCAATGGTACTAGTAACAAAAATACAAGAATCAGTGGATACATCTGTTAAAAATGGTTGAAGAAGTAAAGATTGTAAAAAAGTATAATTTTTAATAGTGGACATTAACGGATTTAAAGTACTTTTATTGAGGGACCCAGCTTATTTTACAATGATGACCCCCGGCATGAAAAGTCTGAAGGGAAGTAAACTTATTACTAATTAAATAAATCTTATTTTAATGAAAAGATTTTTAATTATAATTATGTCAGTTGTTCTTTTTGTACTAACCGGAACCTTGAGTTACGGGCAGGCAGTAAAAGTCAAGCTTGTACGTGATGATACAAAACAAAAAGTTGATGTTATTGTTGATGGAAAATTATTTACTTCATACCAGTATCCGTCGAATATTGAAAAGCCATTCCTGTTCCCCGTATATGCTCCCAACGGGTCGGTCATCACAAGAGGCTACCCGATTGAACCAAGAAAAGGGGAGCGCATTGATCACCCGCATCATATCGGAATTTGGTTTAACCATGGGAATGTTAACGGGTTGGATTTCTGGAATAACTCTTCAGCAATACCAGCAAACAGGAAAGATCAATACGGGCATATTGTAGTACAGAAAATTGTAAGTGCAAAAAGCGGAAAGCAAGGTGTTCTTGAAGTCATTTCCAACTGGGATGACAACAATGGCAAGACAATACTTGTTGAAAATTCCAAATATATCTTCTCCGGAGATAAGAACAGCAGAACAAGAGATCACATGTCAACGTTAACTCCTGCTAAAGATCCGGTTACTTTTGACGACAACAAAGAGGGAATGTTTGCCATCAGGGTTGACCGGGCATTCGAGATGCCGTCAAATGAATCATTGATTTTCACAGATGATAAAGGTAACCCGACAACTGTAAAAGCTACTGATAATATCGGCGTTACAGGGATGTACATATCAAGTAATGGTAATAAGGGCGATGCTGTATGGGGAACAAGAAATGAATGGGTTATCCTTTCCGGAATAAAAGATAATACACCAATTTCATTCGCTATTTTTGATGATCCGAAGTATCCTGGATTCTCTGCCTATTCACATGCCCGTGGATATGGACTTTTTTCTGTGAATAATCTCGGGCAGAATTCATATGATCCTAAACAGGAAAAAGTGAGCTATACACTGAAAAAAGGGGAATCGATGACTCTTTATCACAGATTTTATGTTCAGTCAGGCTCAGAACTGACACCTGAAGGCGCAAAGAAGATATTTGATTCATTTGCAAAAGCTTATTGATCTCTGCCCTGCTAATTAAGGGCAGTTAACAGACCCCCTTCAGGGTGCCAGGGGGTTTACTCAAGAGATTACGTTAACTATTCATAATGAGGTTTATAGGCGATGACAAGCCTCATGCTTTTAGGAAAATAACCCAGATTATTATGAAAAGGATAAAATTTTTAGAACTAGCAGTACTTGCAACTTTATTAGCAATTACTGTTTCATTACCAGCTTTTTGCGCTAATCCGGCACCAGCAAGCCAGATGTATTATGAGATAAAGATTTACAGGTTTAACCAGCTTTCACAGGCACAAACTATCGACAATTACCTTAAAGATGCATTTATACCGGCTGTTCACAGAGCAGGCATAAGCATAGTCGGAGTTTTCAAACCGGTTGAAACGGATACAGCTTACGGGAAGATGATTTATGTTTTTATCCCTTATGAGACAGTCGATCAGTATGTTAGCCTGGTTAATGCCCTCGAAAATGACCAGGTTTACCAGCAGGCAGGTAAAGAATTTCTTGATGCTCCATATAATGATCCTCCGTTTGTAAGGTATGAGAGTATCTTTCTCAAGGCATTTAAGAATATGCCTGAATACAGGCTTCCTACCTGTACTACGCCGGTGGGAGAAAGGATTTATGAGCTTCGCAGCTATGAAAGTGCCACGGAGGCCAAAGCTGCAAAGAAAATAGAGATGTTCAATGACGGAGGTGAGATAGGGATATTTGAGAAAATTGGCTCCAATGCTGTTTTTTATGGCCAGGTATTGTTTGGAAGCAGGAAGCCCAGGCTGATGTACATGACAACCTATGCTGACATGAAATCACATGATGGTCACTGGACTGCCTTCACGAACTCTGATGAATGGAAGACTCTCTCAGGTAAAGAGGAATATAAAAATACCACTTCCAAAATTAATCCATATCTGTTACACCCTACAGACTATTCGGATTTTTAGTATTGAATCTGCGTTAATAAGCGTTGTCTGCGGGAAACATAAATGATATTCCCGCAGATCGCGCAGATATCCGTAGATAAAATGTGATTCGCAGTTATACGCTTGTTTCCATTCTTGCCAGAGATTCCTCGATCTCAGCAGTTGTCAGCTCATGATCAGGAAGATTATTCTCAAAATATTTCTCGTAAGACGAGAGGTCCAGATGACCATGGCCGCTGAGGTTGAAAAGAATAGTCTTTGCAATCCCTTCTTTATCAGCCTGTTTAGCCTCATCAACTGCCCCTGCTATTGCATAGTTTGATTCAGGCGCAGGGATGATCCCTTCTGTGCGGGCAAATAGTACCCCCACTTCGAAACAATCACGCTGCATTTTGGATTTTGCCTCAATAAGTCCGTCTTTCAGTAGCTGACTGGGAATGACACCGGCTCCATGATACCTTAGTCCCCCGGCATGTATCTTTGCAGGAATGAAATTATGTCCCAGTGTGTACATGGGTAATAATGGAGTCATACCGGCTGTATCTCCGAAATCGTACATGAATTTTCCTTTTGTCAGCTTTGGACATGATGATGGTTCTATCGTAAGAAGTCTTGTTTTCTTACCATTTACCAGGTTTTCGCGAAGGAATGGTAAAGCTATTCCGCTAAAGTTAGATCCTCCTCCGAAACATCCGATAACGATATCGGGATAATCGCCTGCTTTTTCCATTTGGAGCAGTGCCTCCTGTCCAATTATTGTCTGATGAAGCAGTACATGATTCAGCACACTGCCAAGAGAATATTTTGTAAACGGATCTTTTACTGCCATTTCTATTGCTTCGGAGATTGCTATTCCCAGGCTTCCGGGTGAATCGGGATCTTTGGCAAGAACTACGCGGCCGGCGTTAGTCAGTGTACTTGGTGATGCGACGACCGTTGCTCCGTAGATGTTCATCATGATTTTTCTGCCGGGTTTCTGCTGGAAGCTTACCTTTACCATGAAGACCTGCAGTTCAATTCCAAAATGATTGCAGGCAAAACTCATTGCACTGCCCCACTGACCGGCTCCGGTCTCTGTAGTGATCCTTTTTATGCCTTCTTTCTTGTTATAATATGCCTGTGCAATTGCTGTATTTGCTTTATGAGAACCGGAGTAGTTTCCTCCCTCATATTTGTAATATATCTTACATTTTGTACCGAGAGCTTTCTCCAGGTAATATGCTCTGAACACAGGTGAAGGACGATACGTCTTGTAAAGATCAAGAACTTCATCGGGAATATCGATATAACGTTCCTGAGAAACTTCCTGCCTGATAAGCTCCATCGGGAATATTGCAGAAAGCGCTTCAGGGCCTATAGGCTCACGAGTTGCCGGATTCAACGGAGGCAATGGTTTATTGGGCATATCTGCAAGAATATTATACCATTGGCGTGGTATCTCATTTTCACTTAATAAAATTTTTCTGGTTTTTTCCATTGTTTTAAATTTATAAGGGTTAATAAATTTTTTTAATAAAAAAGGCACACTGTGAACAGCGTGCCTTTATAATCTCTTATCTTATCGGGGTTATATAATAGCTTGTCTCACAGCATCTGCGGATGAGGTGCGCCAAGACCAGTTATATACCCTCGTTGTTTTCATGTCAGCAAATCTATATAAATTTTTTAATTCAGCACAAAAGAATATAAATTTTTTAAAGTAAAACTTACCCCCATCCCGTCCTTCCCCCATGGGGGAAGGTGAAATTCCTTACATTTCCCCCTTGGGGGAAACAGGAAAGGGGGTTGCATCTTGGAAATAAGTAGCTAAATATTAGTGATTTACAATCTATTCATAAATTACAGCTCCAACATGCCTGAGATCATCAAAGAAACCAGGGTATGATTTAGCTATACAGTGTGAATCCTTGATATAAACCTTGTCGGAAGCGCCCAGACCAGCAACAGCGGCAGCCATAGCTATACGATGGTCTTCATGTGAATCAACATGTGCCCCTGACACTTTTCCGCCGGTAATGAGCATATAATCACCGCTTATCTCCAGGTTGATATTCATTTTGCTAAACTCTTCCAGGAGTGCTTCGGCACGGTTGCTCTCCTTATGCTTAAGCCTCGATACTCCCTTAATGCCTGATATTCCGCTGCAGTAAGACGCCAGGGCAATCAGGGGAGGGAAGAGATCAGGTGATTCAGTAGCATCAAACTCAAAAGAATTCAGGTCCGATTTTTTAATACTTACTGAGTTTTCAGTAATGCTTAACCTTGCTCCGGCTCTATCGAGTGCTGATAAAATAGTTTTATCGCTCTGACGGCTATCCGCGCGCAAACCCTCCACGATGACATCACCATTTATGGCTCCGGCGACGAGCAGGAAAGCTCCACCGCTCCAGTCACCTTCAACGTCAAAAGAGGTCGCTTTATACTTCTGATTGCCAGGGATCCTGAAATAAGAGTAGTTATTGTTATTAACTTCAATACAAAATTTTTCCAATACCTGGAGCGTCATATCAATATAAGGTTTGCTTCGCAGGTTGTTGACTTTTATTTCACTCTCTTTAAAGGCAACCGGCAGTGCCATCAGCAGGCCGGTGAGAAGCTGAGAGCTTATTGATCCGTCGATCTCACATGAACCACCACTGAGAGGTCCTTTTATTGTCAGTGGAAGATATCCTTCCGCGGTGCTGCAACTGACACCAAACTGTCTGAGAGCCTCCTCAATCATCGACATTGGTCTTTTTTTCAACGAACCGGACCCGGTTATCACTATCTCTGTTTTGTACAATGATGCAACAGGAGAGAACATGCGGATAGCAAGTCCGGATTCACCACAGTTAAGCTTAGTTTCTTTAAGCTCAATTGCACCGGTGATCTTCATTTCCGTGTTTTCGGGTTTTATTTTTGCTCCAAGTCCGACAGCAATATTCATGGCAGCAAGTGAATCGTCGCAATATGAAGGATTAATAATAGAGCTCTCGCCCCCGGCCAGCAGGGCAGCTGCTATTGCCCTCTGGGTCATGCTTTTTGATGAGGGAGCCCTGATTATGCCCTTAACCGTCGACGGTACTACTATTCTTTCCATTAATTTTTTTCTTATTCCTCGATATACTTGTCAATACCATTATTCATGATCCTCATCTGATGGTTGATAGACTCCTGGTGAATAGCCTTGAACAAACTGTTTATCAGTTCTTCGCTCAGACCTTTGGATTTTCCTTTAATCATGGCATTTTTAACTATTTTATCCCAGCGGGCGCTCTGTAAGATAGTAATATTATTTTCTTTTTTGTAACGTCCGATAGTTTCAGACACTTTCATTCTCTTTTCCATCAGGTCGATAAGGTGATCATCGTACACATCAATTTGCTGCCTCAGCTCTCCCAGAACATCCAGCAGTCTGGGGTCTGATGGGGACGGATTACGAAGTATAAGCCTGGTTAAAAGTTCTTTAAGGTCATTAGGAGTAATCTGCTGAGATGCATCACTCAGAGCTTTATCAGGATCGATATGTGATTCAATCATTAATCCATCGAAGTTCAGATCCAATGCCTTCTGTGATATTTCATGAATATATTCCCTTGCGCCGGCTATGTGACTAGGATCACAGATTATAGGCATATCCGGAATCCGTCTTCTTAGTTCAATAGGCAATTGCCAGTTGGGTTGATTCCTGTAGGTAGTTTTTTCATAAGTAGAAAACCCCCGGTGTATTGCCCCAAGCCTTTTAATACCTGCTTTTGCAACACGTTCAATGGCTCCTAACCATAATTCAATATCAGGATTTATTGGATTTTTTACCATTACCATTACGTCGACACCTCTCAATGCATCAGCTATTTCCTGTACTGTGAAAGGATTAACAGAGGTTCTGGCACCAATCCAGAGCATATCTATTCCATATTTCAATGCTTCATATACATGCTTTTCGTTAGCTACTTCAGTGCTTACCATCAGGCCTGTTTCCTGCTTAACGTTCCTGAGCCATTTGAGTCCTGTAATCCCTACTCCTTCAAAAGTGTTGGGCCTGGTCCTCGGCTTCCAAATACCTGCCCGGAATATACTTACCTTATTCAGCTCTGCCAGCTGCTTTGCAGTCTCCATCACCTGCTCCTCTGTCTCTGCACTGCACGGACCGCTTATCAGAAAAGGTCTGCCCTTATATCCGGCCCAGTCTTTAATCATCGATGTTTCCAGTTCTAAAACCATATTATGTATTGTTAAATTTTTGTAAAGACAATCCTAAATAAGATTAGTTCAAAATCTTTCTAATCTTATTTGCTTCTTCCATCAGGTATTTAAGTCCCCTGGTATCTTTTTCGGAGATCATTTTCCTGAAGATTTTCATCTTTTCTATATATGTATCAATTACTTCAATAATATATTCTGAATTCTCAACAAATATAGGAGCCCAGGTGTCTCCGTTACTTTTTGCCAGCCTGACCGTACTTTCAAAACCTCCACCGGCAAGTGTCATAATATTTTCTTCTCTCTTTTCTTTCTCCAGCACACAAAGGGCGAGGGAGAATGAAGTAATATGAGAAATATGCGAAACATAAGCCACGTGAACATCATGTACTATTGAGTTCATATATTCAAGACGCATATTAAGTATTCCGAGCATCTGTCTTATAAGCTCCAGTGCATCAGGGCTGCTGAGCTCAGGGTCGCAGATGATCGCCGTTTTATAATCGAATAGCTTTCCAATAGCAGCAAGAGGGCCTGAGTACTCAGTGCCTGCCATGGGATGAACAGCAACGTATCTTCCCCGTGCAGTATGGTTTCTTGAAATCTGTCCAATCCCGGCTTTTGTTGAACCCATATCAGCAACTACCTTGGAAGTACCGTCAATCATGTCCAGTATTCCCGGAAGCATTTCACAGTTGGTATTGACAGGAGTGCAAAGCAATATCAGATCACTCTTGTCGACAGCATTTTCAAGCGTGTCAGCTTCATCAATAATTCCACAAAGAAGCGCTATATTTTTATGCTGAAGACTGATGTCGACGCCTATAATCTTATCTGCAAAATTGCGCTTTCGAAGATCAAGCATCAGTGAACCGCCAATAAGTCCTATTCCAATTACTGCGACTGTCATATATTTTATTATTTTATTGTCTCGTTATTTTTTAGTATTCCCCTGATTCAGGTAAGATTCAATCCTTCTTTTTGCTTCCTTCAATGTTGATTCATCTGCGCACAGGGAAATTCTTATATACCGGTCTCCTTTACTTCCGAAGATAAAGCCGGGTGTAATAAAAACATGTACTTTATTAAGTATATCCTCTACAAAATTCTCACAGCTGCTGATCTCTTCTGGTATCCTTCCCCAAACAAATAATCCGGTCTGTCTGACATCGAACCTGCACTTAAGAATTCCCATTATCTCTTCAACAATTATACGACGTTTCCGGTAAACCTCGTTTACAGAATCGTACCACGATGGAGGGTTGCCAAGTGCTTCAACAGCAGCTACCTGCATGGCCCGGAACATCCCTGAGTCCATGTTGCTTTTAACTTTCAGTATTTCATTGATATATTCACGTTGGCCGGCAACCATACCGATTCTCCAACCTGCCATATTATGGGATTTACTGAGAGAGTTAAGTTCCAGGGCGATCTCCTTTGCTCCATCAACAGCCAGAAGGCTTATGTAATCTTTATTCAGTATAAAGCTGTAGGGATTATCATTGCAGAGCAGGATGCCGTATTTGGAAGCAAATGCTACTAGTTTTTCAAACATGGCAATAGATCCGTTTGTACCTGTTGGCATATGCGGATAATTGACCCACATTAGTTTTACCCTGCTAAGATCGCTCTCTTCAAGCATCTTAAAATCAGGCATATAACCGTTGCTTTCTTCAAGAGCGTAATATCTTATGGTGCCCCCTGTCAGATTTGTGACTGAAGAGTAGGTCGGGTATCCGGGATCAGGAACCAGTACCTCGTCGCCAGGGTTGACAAATGCCATGCTTATGTGCATGATGCCTTCTTTACTTCCCATCAGAGGCAGTATCTCACCCTCGGGATTGAGGTCAACATTGAAATATGTTTTATACCATTCTGAAAAAGCTTTTCTCAGGGCAGGTATTCCTGCATAGCTCTGGTATCCATGGGCTGAAGGATTTGATGCTTCTTCACCCAGACGCCTGATAGTACTTTCAGATGGCGGCTGATCGGGACTCCCAATGCCAAGGTTAATGACATTGGCTCCTGCGCGACGCATCTGGTCTATCTGTCTTAGTTTTTGAGAGAAATAATATTCGCTGACACTATTGGTTCTATCTGCAGGCTTAACTTTCATATAACATTTCTCCTTTGTTATAAATGCCAAGAACCTCAAGATTGGTAGTGTAGTTTTCCAGGACATTTTCGATAAGCGCGATATCATGGTCCGGTTTAAGCTCCAGATCGGTATAGAACATATATTCCCATTTTCCGTTTAGCCGTGGCACCGACTGGATTTTCGACAGGTTAATTTCCAGTTCCGCCAGCCTCACAAGCACCGCAGCAAGTGAACCTGGCTGATGACCTGTGGAAAAACAGATAGAGACCTTGTTGCCATCGGCATTAGCATGCTTTTCATTTCCAAGTACAAGGAAACGGGTATAATTATTTTTATAGGTCTCTATACCCGGGGCAAGGATGTTCAGGCCATAGATTTCAGCAGCTCTTTCCGGGGCTATTGCAGCAACTCCTTTCATCTGGTTCTGGCTTATATATCTTGCGCTCCCGGCTGTATCATCACTTTCTACAAGAGTCACTCCGCGAAGCTGGCTGAGGTAGGTCATACACTGGAACAGAGCTATCGGGTGAGACCTGATTTCCCTTATAGCAATAATTGTCTGACCCGGCAGGGCCATTAGATTCTGTTTTATACGAAGGTTGATCTCTCCCAGTATCTTCATGCCAGACTCCCTGATGAGAGTATAGTTTGATAGTATGCTTCCGGATCTGGCATTTTCAATTGCCATTATTGCAAAATCAGCTTTACCTTCATTTACGGCCATTAATGTCTGATCAAATGTCATGCATGGAACAATATCGATCGTATCATCTGCAAAATATTGCCTGGCAGCTACTTCATGAAAACTACCACTTTCTCCCTGGATAGAAATTCTCATATTATTCTTTTTAAAAAAAAAAGTCCCCATTCCCGGGGACTTTGTATCTGTAATATCTTTATCGATTGTACACAAAAATCCCCTTATCTCCTTTTAAAATAAAAAAAGAAGTAAAAATAAGGGGCAAAATAATTATGTACAATATTCATTGTTATGGTTATAATGGGTAACAAAAGTAATTGATTTTTTAAAATAACAACCAAAATTGATAAAAAACTATAAAATATTAATATATATCACCTATTAAGAACAAATTCTCTGTGGCTCTCTGCGTTCCCGATAGCTAACATAAAGAACCACAGAGGTTATAAATTACAACCTTCTATTTCTCAGGAGGCTTATGCCTGCTATATAAAACTTCCTCAATATCAGATATATGTACGTTTTTTACTTTTAACAGGATAAGCATATGGTACAGCAGGTCGGCAGCTTCATTTTTAAAAAGTTCAATATTATTGTCCTTGGCTTCGATGATAAGCTCAACTGCCTCTTCACCTACTTTCTGAGCCGCCTTATTAATGCCTTTTTTGTATATTTTATTTGTGTAAGAATCTGCAACATTATCATCAATGCGCTGATTTACAATTTGTTCAAGTTTGTATAGAAACCCCTTTGGAGCGTCGTTATTAAAGCATGATGTTGTTCCTTTATGACAAACCGGTCCGGCAGGATCAACTTTTATTAGTAAAGAGTCGTTATCGCAATCTGTTGTTAATTCTTTAACAGTTAAAAAGTTACCTGATGTCTCCCCTTTAGTCCAGAGCCTGTTTTTACTCCTGCTGAAGAATGTTACCCTGCCCTCTTCAATGGTTTTCTTGAGGGCTTCTTCATTCATAAATCCAACCATAAGTACCTGGAGAGTAGTATTATCCTGGATCACTGCCGGCACAAGGCCGTTTCCTTTTTCAAAATCAATCTGGTTCATATAATTCAATTTTTTCGATTCTGTTTTAATTCTCTGTGGGCCTTCTGTGTTTTCTCTGTGGTTCTCTCTGTGTAATAAATATATTGAAGAACTTTCACAGAGATTCACAGAGTCCGCCTTCGCTTAAGCTACGGCGGATAAAAATGCACAGAGTAACACAGAGGTTATAATCTTATCAATATTTTTTCATTCTTAAGGTATTTTTTCAGCTCCCTGATATCTATTTCCCCGAAGTGAAAAATACTTGCTGCTAAGGCGGCGCTGCACCCTGTTTTAAGGAACACTTCGCTGAAATGTTCCATCTTGCCGGCTCCTCCTGATGCAATAACAGGTATATTGACTCTGCGGCTTACCTCTGACGTTATTTCAATCGAAAAACCCGATTTTGTTCCATCATTCACCATCGAAGTAAGTAAAATTTCACCAGCCCCCAGAGCAGTCACATTTTCTGCCCAGTCGATTGTATGGAGGTTTTTTACAGGGGTTCTTCCACCGTCGACATAAACCATCCATTCATTGTGAACCAGATTCGTATCGATTGCCACAACAACACACTGGCTTCCAAACTCATGTGCAATGTCAGTCACCAGCCCTGGCCGCCTTACTGCTGCCGAATTTATGGTTATCTTATCTGCCCCTGCCTTGAGCAGGAGAGCGACATCATCAATACTGTTAATACCTCCGCCAACAGTAAAGGGGATATTAATTTCAGAAGCTATCCTTTCGACCAGAGCAGCAAGAGCCTGCCGTTTCTCTACTGTTGCAGTGATATCGAGAAAAACCAGCTCATCGGCACCCATGTCAGCATACAGTCTTGCAAGCTGAACAGGGTCGCCTGCATCTCTGATATCAACAAAATTGATCCCTTTAACGGTTCGTCCGTGTCTGATATCAAGGCATGGTATTATTCTTCTTTTCAGCATAAGTCTCTCAGATCTTTGAGTTTTATTTTGCCTTCATACATCGCTTTCCCGATAATGGCTCCTTTACACCCTGACGTTCTAACGTCTTCTATATCTTTTAAAGATGTAATACCTCCGCTTGCAATAAGATTAACGTTGACTGATCCGAGTATCTCCCTGTACAGCTCAGTCGCAGGCCCCATAAGCATGCCATCTTTATCAACATCGGTACAGATAACATACTTTATTCCCCTGGCAGAATAGCCGGTAATAAATCTGATTATATCTTCATCTGATTTTTCAGTCCAGCCACCGGTAACAATTTTCCGGTCAATAATATCAGCTCCCAGTATTATCTTTTCATTTCCAAACCTGGTGAGCCATTCCAGGAAGAGTTCGGGAGCGTTAACAGCAATACTTCCGCCTGTCACCTGGTGAGCGCCTGAGCTGAAGGCAATCTTTATATCTTCCCAGGACCTTATGCCACCTCCGAAATCGATCCTGAGAGTCGTTTTTGCGGAGATCTGCTCCAGTATCCTGTAATTGATTATTTTCTTTCTTTTTGCACCATCAAGGTCGACAAGGTGCAGATATTTAACTCCGCTGGCTTCAATCTCTTTTGCGACCTCTAACGGATTTTCGTTATAAACCGTTTTCGAATTATAATCGCCACGGGTAAGTCTGACACATTTACCACCAAGTATATCTATTGCAACTATCACTCTCATAATTCAAGGAAATTTTTAAGTATCTTCTCCCCGATAAGAGCAGATTTCTCGGGATGGAACTGTGTTGCATAAAAATTATCTTTTCGCATGGCAGCGCTGAAGGGTAGTATATATTCACAAACAGCTAAGGTACAAGAAGATACTTCCGCATAATAACTATGCACATAGTAAACATCATCTTGAATGGAAACTCCATTAAAGAGTTCACCTTTCAGTGAGGAAAAATTATTCCAGCCCATATGGGGTACCTTATCTGTGAGGGGAAACATCCGCACATTTGTATCAAAGATTTTCAGACATTCTGTATCCCTCTCTTCTGAATATCTGCACATTAGCTGCAATCCGAGGCAGATGCCCATAACAGGCTGTTTAAGAGCCGGTATCAAACTGTCAAGCTCTCTCTCTTTCAGGTATTTCATTGCTGAGCTGGCTTCTCCGACACCAGGGAAGATAACTTTTTCTGCCTTCATTATTTCTTCTTTGCTTTCGGTAATTATACAGTTGTATCCCAGCCTGTAGAGAGCATTCTGTACGGACCTGATATTCCCTGCATTATACTTTATTATAGCGATCATAGCTTTCCTTTTGTTGAAGGCAATTTGTAATTATCCGTTTGTTTTACAGCTGTTTTAAGTGCTTTTGCAAAAGCTTTGAATATTGCTTCTATCTTATGGTGCTCATTGGAGCCTTCAGCTTTTATATTAAGGTTGCATTTTGCGTTATCGCTGAATGATCTAAAAAAATGAAAGAACATCTCGGTTGGCATTTCTCCAATCTTTGAACTGGTGAATTCGGCCTCCCAGACCAGCCATGGCCTTCCGCCAAGATCGACTGCTACCTGGGCAAGGCAGTCATCCATTGGTAACACAAAGCTGTATCTCTCAATTCCTTTCTTACTTCCAAGGCTTCTCTGAAAAGCCTCGCCAAGACATATTGCAAGATCCTCAATCACGTGATGCCCGTCAATACCCTGGTCACCTCTGGCATCAATTGTTAAGTCGAAGCTGCCATGACGAGCTATCTGATCGAGCATGTGGTCGAAAAATTCTATTCCTGTTCTGATATTGCTTTTACCTGTACCGTCGAGGTTCAGCTCAACCAGGATATCCGTTTCACCTGTTTTTCTTTCAACTCTGGCGGCTCTGGGTCTGGATTTCAGGTATTTATAAATATCATTCCAGTCGCTGGCAGATAGAGAGGCTTCAGGATCCCGTTCGTTGCCGAACCTGATAGATTTACAGCCAAGGTTTTTTGCCAGTTCGACATCTGTCTTCCTGTCACCGATGACATATGATGAATCAAGATCAATACCTTTTGTGAGATATCTTACCAGCATGGCTGTACCCGGCTTGCGCGAAGGCTGATTTTCTCCGGGGAAGGATCTGTCAATAAATACCTCTGCAAAATGAATTCCTTCACCTTCAAGTATCTCTATCATTTTATTTTGTACTGGCCAGAAATTTTCTTCAGGAAATGATTCTGTACCAAGACCATCCTGATTAGTTACCATTACAAGTTCAAAGTCAGTCTCTGTCGCTATCTTTGCAAGGGCTGTAATTGCCCCCGGAATAAAACTGAACTTCTCAAAGCTGTCGACCTGTTCATCTTCCGGTTCAGTTATGATTGTTCCATCCCTGTCAATAAAAAGGACACTCTTCATAATTTAAATGATGTTAATGCTTTTAACAGCTTATTGTTCTCAAGTTTGGTACCTATTGTGATCCTTATACAGTTTTTGATAACACTGCTCCTGTTTCTGATAACTATTCCACTGTCGATGAGGTAATTATAGATCTTTAATGCATCTTTCACCTTTACAAGGAGAAAATTTGCATCGGAAGGAAATATCTTTTCTGTAAATGAAAATTTTTCCAGCTCAGCAGAAAGCCTTCCTCTTTCATCTCTTATTTTCCTCACATGATTCCTGAATAGTTCAATATTACCCAGTTTATTCAGCACAGCTTTCTGGTTGATAGTACTGATATTGTAAGGAGGCTTCATCTTATTAAAATAATGTATAATCGATGGATTGGCAAAAGCCATTCCGATCCTGACCGAAGCAAGACCGAAAGCTTTGCTAAAGGTCTGCATAACAATAAGGTTTGGGTATCTGTCAATGGAATCCTTTAATGATTTTTCATCGGCAAAATCGATGTAAGCCTCATCAACAAGCACTATCCCGCTGAAAGTGCCGATTATTCTTTCGAGAGTAGACTTTTTCATTAAATTGCCTGTCGGGTTATTGGGCGAGCAGATCAGAATCAGTTTCAGTCTCTCATCTGAAAGACGTGGAACCAGTGAGGGATAATCTATCTGGAATAAAGTGTCAAGGGGAATTTTTATCATACCGACATCATTTACTGATGCCGATACTTCATACATACCATAGGTAGGTGTGAAGGTGAGCGCTTTATCCCTTCCCGGAATGCAGAATATTCTGAAACACAGATCAATAATCTCGTCACTTCCATTTCCAAGGAAGATCTTTTCCATGGGGACACCTTTAATTTTGCTTATCCTGTATTTCAGCTCTTTCTGATAGGGATCGGGGTATCTGTTAAGGGTCCCGAAAGGATTCTCGTTGGCATCAAGAAAAATACCCTCTTTCCCTGCATATTCATCCCGTGCGCATGAATATGGGGTGAGTGATCTGACATTGGCTCTGACCAGGTTATCCAAACTAAACATCTCTTAATTTATTTAATCTCAAACTTACTGCTGTTTTATGTCCGTGAAGAAGCTCAGCCTCGGCCATCGCTTCAATAGCAGGACCAATGTTTTTTATTCCTTCGCTGCTTAGTTCCTGGAAAGTTATCTGTCTTGTGAAGCTGTCAGTTGAGACACCGCTGAAGCTCCTGGCTGAACCGTTTGTAGGCAGGGTATGATTGGTTCCTGACGCATAGTCACCTGCACTCTCGCAACTGTATTTTCCAATGAAAACGGAACCTGCGTTAATAACTGTTTCCATTAGAGATGGTGCATTTAGTGTGTTGATTATCAAATGTTCCGGAGCATACATATTGCTGAATTCCATGCATTCCTCCAGGCTGAAAAATAATAAGAAGAGACTATTCTCCAGGGCCCTTGCTGCTATATTCTTCCTTGGCAGCTCTGCAAGCATCTTTTCAATTTCAGTTCTTACATTTACCAGCAGTTCATCTGAGTCAGTAACCAGTACTACCTGACTGTCTGGTCCATGTTCTGCCTGCGCTAAAAGATCCGACGCTATAAACTGAGGATCTGCCTCTGAATCGGCGACAACAAGAACTTCGCTGGGACCTGCGGGCATATCGATTGCAACGCCCTCGGACTGTACAATTTCTTTGGCTTTTGTGACATACTGGTTTCCGGGACCGAATATTTTAAAGACCCTTGGAACAGTCTCAGTACCATATGCCATTGCTGCAATAGCCTGTGCACCTCCGATCTTATAAATATCTGTCACTCCAATCAATGAGGCAGAGTATAGAATAACAGGATTTACTTTCCCGTTAATATTGGGTGGCGAACACATTACTATTTGCTTGCAGCCTGCTATCAGAGCCGGGATCGCAAGCATAAGTGCAGTTGAGAAGAGGGGAGCAGTGCCGCCAGGTATATATAATCCAACCTTCTCTACAGGCACACTCTTTCTCCAGCATTTTACTCCCGGCATTGTTTCAACAGGTTCTTCAATTACGATCTGTGATTTGTGGAACTTCTCTATATTCGATTTTGCTATGTCAATTGCTCTTTTGAGGTCGTCGGGAACCAGGCTGTAAGATCCATCAATTTCAGCTTTCTGAACTTTAATATCGACAAGAGCCACTCTGTCGAACAGCCTCGAATAATCGCGAATAGCTTTATCTCCCTCTTTTTTTACCCTGCCCAGGATAGTGCGCACGGGAATATCGAGGTTAGAAATTCCCATCACAGGGCGTATACATAGTCTTTCCCAGGATTCTCTGGGAGGGTACTCAATTATATTCATCATAAGATCATTTTTTCGATAGGTATTACCAGGATTCCTTCAGCTCCGGCATTTTTAAGCTGGTCGATCCTTTCCCAGAATTCATCTTCCTTAACTACTGAATGCATGCTGCACCATCCCTTCTCTGCCAGCGGCAGTATTGTCGGGCTCTTCATTCCTGGAAGTATTTTACAAATTACAGGTATTGATTCTTCAGGTGCATTCAGGAGAATGTATTTATTCTCTTTAGCGTTTTTGACTGCCCTTATCCTGAACAGCAGCCTTTTAAGGATCTCCTTTTTTGCATCGGAGAGGCTATTATTTCCTATTATAACAGCCTGGCTCTTTAGGATAGTTTTAACTTCATGCAATCCATTGGTAAGCAAGGTACTGCCGGAGCTGACTATATCACAAACTGCATCAGCCAGGCCAATGCCGGGAGCAATCTCAACACTTCCGCTGATCTCCTCAATCTCAGCTGTGATGCCATTCTTTGAAAAATATTCGGATAAGAGCCTCGGGTAGCTTGTTGCAACTTTCTTATTATTGAAATACTCAAGACCTGTATATGAGTCTTCACGTGGAATGGCAAGACTGAGGCGGCATTGGGCAAAACCAAGTTTTTCAAGTATACTGACATCTTTGTTTTTTTCAAAGACCATATTTTCACCCAGGATCCCTATATCGGCAACCTGCTGTTCGATATACTGGGGTATATCATCATCCCTTAGAAACAATATTTCTACCGGAAAGTTGTTTGCCCGCGTTTTCAGAACACCGGCGCCATTTGAAAATTTTATTCCGCACTCTTCTAATAGCTTATGTGAGTTTTCGCTTAGTCGTCCGCTTTTTTGAATTGCTATTTTCAGTTCGCTCATCTTATTATTTTTATGCCTGAGCAACCTGCCGGAATTAAAAAACCCGTCTGGTTATGCTCAGACGGGTTTATGATATTTTTACATATATGCACATCATTATCTCCTCGCCTGAAAGCAAGTGTGAAAATAATGATGATGTGAAATATTCAAATACATTTTTTAAATTATTAAACGCAAAAGTAGTAAAAAATTAATATATTATTCAAGTTGAACGAAAAAAGTTAACAAAATCTTAATGAATTTATGTGTCTTCGCGTCTTTGTGGCTATTATTTTTTGTCACAAAGGCACTAAGAAATCGCAAAGATTGTTCAGTATGATCAAAATATAATCAGACTCTCTCTGCAACAAGATCTCCCACTTCTGATGTTGAATATCCCATCTTTCCGGCACCCATGTCTTTAAGTTTGTTGGCTGTAACGTCCATTATTGCATTTTCGATTGCCAGGGCAGCTTTTTCTTCACCGAGGTGATCAAGCATCATAGCTCCGCAAGCAATGGAAGCCAGAGGATTAATATTATTTTTTCCGGTATATTTGGGAGCAGAGCCACCAATAGGCTCAAACATTGAGACCCCTTCAGGATTAATATTTCCACCCGCAGCGATCCCCATACCGCCCTGTGTTATAGCTCCCAGGTCAGTAATAATATCTCCGAACATATTCCCTGTAACTATTACATCGAACCATTCGGGATTCTTGACCATCCACATAACTGTTGCATCCACATGGTAGTACTCTCTCGTAATATCCGTATAATCTGCTTTACCTACTTCATGAAATGTTCTTTCCCAGAGATCATAGACATAAGTTAATACGTTTGTCTTTCCACAGAGGGCAAGAGTATTTTTCCTTTTTCTTTTTCTTGTATAATCAAATGCATACCTGATGCAGCGTTCTACCTGCATGCGGTTATATACCATGCTTTGAATGGCAACCTCGTTAGGGGAACCTTTCTGGCTTATGCCTCCGATACCGGTGTAGATCCCACCGGTATTTTCCCTGACAACCACATAATCGATATGCTCAGGACCTTTATCTTTAAGAGGAGTCGCTACACCGGGATATAGTTTTATGGGGCGAAGATTAATATACTGATCAAGTTCAAAACGAAGTCTTAACAGAATTCCTTTTTCAAGAATGCCAGGTTTAACATCAGGATGCCCTATGGCACCAAGGAAGATAGAATCAAACTTTTTAAGTTCATCAGAAGCATTATCAGGAAGGATTTCACCTGTCTTCAGATAACGATCTCCCCCGTAGCTGAACTCTTCGTAATTAAGTTTAAATCCAAATTTTGCAGCAGAAGCGCTTAGTACTTTCTTACCTTCCCTCACGACTTCCGGGCCGGTACCATCGCCAGGTATAACGGCAATATTGTACGATTTACTCATAAATTTCTATTACTTTGAAGTGTTAAAATTAAATTACATTTATTTGATTATGAGCCATCAGATGGCTGTTCTCATTTTCATGCAGGCCCTCAATGATATTCAGCATTCTCTCGGTGGCTTTTATGGCAGATTCTGTCTGATCGGCATCGAGGCCTTTTGTCTTAAATTCCCTGCCATTAAAGTTCCATGTTATAACAGTCTCTACCAGTGCATCAGTTTTTCCTCCCGGAGGTATCGATACCTCGTAATCGGTAAGTAACGGATATCGCTTATCAAGTTTGTCATATATTTTCCTGACTGTTTTCATAAAGGCATCATACTGACCGTCCCCTGATGAGGTTTCCTGGTAAAGGTTTCCGTCTATTTCGATCTGGACACTAGCAAAAGGTTTCAGACCATAGGAAAGCGAGAGTGAATAGTTTTTTATGAAGATCTTATATTTTATCTGTTCACTTCCGAGCACATCTGCAATTATAAACGGAAGGTCATCGGGTGTCACATTTTCTTTCTTATCGCCAAGTTCAATAACCCTGTTAGTTATCTTTTCGATAGAGCCGGGACTGAGAGACAAACCAAATTCCTCAAGATTTTTTCTGATAGTTGCTTTTCCCGATTGTTTCCCCAGTGCGTATTTTCTTTTTCTTCCAAATCTCTCGGGCAGGAGGTTGTTGAAATAAAGGTTGTCCTTGCTGTCACCATCGGCATGAACACCTGAAGTCTGTGTAAAGACATTCTCCCCGATTATCGGTTTATTTACAGGGATGCGAATGCCGCTGAATGTTTCGACAATCTTACTGACCTTGTTAATTTCAAATTCATTGATCCCTGTTTCTGCATTCAACTGATCGCGAAGGACGCCTATAACGCTAGATAAGGGCGCATTCCCTGCTCTCTCACCCAGCCCGTTGATAGTTGTATGGATTCCATTCATCCCTGCCCTGACGGCTGAAAAGACATTTGCCACTGCCAGGTCATAATCGTTATGTGAATGGAAATCAAAATGTAGACCGGGATACCTGTCTCTCACTTTTTTGCAAAACGCATATGTCTGTTCAGGATTAAGGATCCCGAGGGTATCAGGCAGCATGAATCTTTTTATGTTTTCATCCTTGAGGGAATCCAGCATAAAGAAGACATAATCTTCTGAGTTGATCATACCATTCGACCAGTCCTCAAGATAAATATTAACATGTATATCCATTAATTCAGCTTTATGGATTATCTCCCTGATGTCGCTGACATGTTTTTCAGGAGTTTTCCTCAGCTGTTTCTCCAGATGCCTCAGAGAACCTTTGCAAAGAAGATTATCCACCTTTCCCCCTGCATCATTTATCCAGTTCAGGGAGAGATCTACATCAACAAATCCAAGTACTTCAACTTTCCTGTGATAGTTATTATGACGGGCCCAGTCTGTTATTTGTTTTATAGCTTCAAATTCTCCGCTCGAAACTCGTGCTGATGAAATCTCAATACGGTCGACCTTCAGATCCTTAAGAAGTAATTTAGCTACATGCAGCTTTTCGAACGGTGTGTATGAGACTCCCTGGGTCTGTTCACCATCCCTCAGGGTTGTATCCATTATTTCAACTATCATTTTCTTACAGTATTTCCTGATTCATAGGCTATTATCGTATCCCATATGCTTAACAGGTAATCAATATCGTCGAGCCCTTTCATAAGGCACTCTTTCTTGTACGGATTAATTTCAAATTTGATTGATTCCCCTGAAGGAAGGACAGAAAACAACTGGTTACCCAGGTCTATCCGTACCCTGGTATCAGGTTCTTTCTGTATCAGGTCCAGCAGATAATCAAGGTAACTCTGTGCGACCACAACCGGAAGAAGTCCGTTATTCAGTGAATTGTTCTTAAATATATCGGCAAAGAAACTTGAGACCACTGCCCTGAATCCGCAGTCGGAGATGGCCCATACTGCATGTTCACGGCTTGAACCGCTTCCGAAATTCTTTCCTGCAACCAGCACCTTCCCTTTGAATGCAGGATTATTAAGCACAAAATCCATATTTTTATTTCCGGATTTATCATATCTCCAGTCGCGGAAAAGGTTTTCTCCAAATCCTTCCCTTGTTGTGGCACTCAGAAACCTTGCAGGTATTATCTGGTCAGTATCAACATTCTCCAAAGGCAGTGGGACACATGTTGTCTCAACTATATCGAATTTAACTTGTGACATATAAGTATTTTATTGCAGGTGTTCTATTCATTCAATAAATCTCTGGGATCGGTTATTTTACCCGTGATAGCAGAAGCAGCTGCTGTAAGGGGACTGGCCAAAAGTGTTCTGGCTCCGGGCCCCTGTCTGCCCTCAAAGTTCCTGTTCGAAGTAGATATTGCATACTTCCCGGCAGGTATTTTATCCTCATTCATAGCAAGGCACGATGAGCATCCTGGTTGCCTCAGTTCAAAACCTGCATCTTTAAGTATCCTGTCGAGCCCCTCGCTTACTGCCTGCTGTTCAACTTTCTTTGATCCGGGAACTATCAATGCTGTTATATTTGAAGCTTTTTTCTTTCCCCTGACAAAATTAGCAAAAGACCTCAGGTCTTCGATCCTTCCATTTGTACAGCTTCCCAGGAAAATATAATCCACAGGGTGACCGAGTATCTTTGTTCCGGGCTTAAATCCCATATAATCAAGTGATTTGGCAAAAGATGCAGCACCTTCTTTTTTAGAGTCAAGTCCTGGAATTGTCGCATCAACCGACATTCCCATGCCCGGATTTGTTCCGTATGTTATCATTGGTTTGATATCGCCGGCATCGAATTTCAGTTCATGATCGAAAATTGCACCCGGATCACTTTTAAATCCTTTCCATTTTTCAAGCAACGAACTTAAGTCAGGAAGTGTCGAAAGTGACTCGACCTTTGCAAGATATTTTAAAGTAGTATCATCCGGAGCTATCAATCCGCCGCGGGCCCCCATCTCAATACTCATATTGCATATTGTCATCCTTCCTTCCATGCTCAGAGATTCTATGGCTGATCCGCTGTATTCCACAAAATAGCCGGTAGCGCCGCCTGTTGACATTTTGGAAATTATATATAGAATTATATCTTTTGAAGTGACCCCTTTTTGTAATTTCCTATTGATGGTTATTCTCATCTTTTTTGGTTTTGGCTGAAGGATACACTGTGTTGCAAGAACCATTTCAACTTCGCTGGTACCAATACCAAAAGCTATTGTACCAAAGGCTCCATGTGTTGATGTGTGACTGTCGCCGCAGACTATTGTCATGCCTGGCTGTGTATACCCGAGTTCTGGCCCGACAACATGTACAATGCCGTTTTTGGGATGATTGAGTCCAAAATAATCAATACCAAACTCCCTGCAGTTCTGATCCAGCTTCTCGACCTGAATACGCGACAGTTCCTCCCTGATGGGCAGATCCTGGTCTTTAGTAGGGATATTATGATCTGCTGTTGCAACGGTCTTGTCAGGACGAAAAACAGTAACACCTCTCTTTCTTAGTCCTTCAAAGGCCTGGGGACTTGTCACTTCGTGTATGAAGTGCTGGTCGATATAAAGCACATCAGGGCCTCCTGTTATAGAGCGGACCACATGGCTATCCCATATCTTGTCAAATAGTGTTTTTGGTTCCATCATTTAATTTTTGAAAGTGCATCTATAAAGGCCTCCACGGAAGCTGTTATAATATCAGTATTTGCTCCGAATCCGTAATAGATCTTTTCCTGGTGTTCCACCTGAATATGAACCTTGCCAAGATCATCACTACCTTTGGTAATGGCCTGAATGAGGAATTCCTCGAGATGTACGGTCCTGCTTATCAGATGTTTAACTGCAGTAAATGCTGCATCTATCGGACCATTGCCTGAAGCTGTTGATGTGTGAACTTCACCATTTATCCTTACTCCAACAGTTGCAACGGGCAATGCTGATTTACCGCATGTAACCTGCAGAAGCTCAAGCTTAAGTGATTTTTCTCCCTGGAATACTTCTCCCGTAAGGATCCTGATATCTTCATCGTTGATCTCTTTCTTTTTGTCGGCCAGCAGCAGGAAGCGGTGGTAAATATCATCGAGCTCTTCCTTGCCGAAATTAAATCCAAGCATCTCCAGACGATGATTAAGTGCAGCTCTGCCGCTCCTCGCGGTCAGGATAATAGATGATTCCCTTATACCTACTTCATGTGGATCAATTATTTCGTAGTTTTCCCTGTTTTTAAGTACTCCGTCCTGATGAATCCCTGATGAATGTGCAAAGGCATTTCTTCCAACGATAGCTTTATTTGCCTGCACAGGCATGCTCATAAGTGTTGACACAAGACGGCTGGTGCTGTAAATAAGCTTGGAATTGATATCGGTTCTCAGCTTAAGATCGTGGTGGCTTTTAATTATCATGGCAATCTCCTCCAGGGATGTGTTCCCTGCTCTCTCTCCTATACCGTTAATGGTAACCTCAACTTGTCTTGCCCCGTTTATAACTCCCATCATTGTGTTGGCAGTTGCCATTCCAAGATCATTATGACAATGAGTTGAAATAGTTGCTTTATCTATATTCGGAACATGCTCCCTGAGGTATCTTATTTTTGCACCATATTCCTCAGGCAGGCAATAACCCGTTGTGTCAGGGATGTTAACTACCGTTGCCCCTGCTTTGATAACAGCTTCAATAACTTTTGCCAGGTATTTATTGTCGCTTCGTCCGGCATCTTCGGCATAGAACTCCACATCTTCAACAAATTTCCTGGCATATTTTACTGCATCGGCAGCCCTTTTAAGTATCTCCTCGGGTGTTGTCTTTATCTTATATTTAATATGAAAAGGGGAGGTACCGATACCTGTGTGAATTCTTTTTCTTTTTGCATACTGAAGAGCTTCAGCAGCGACTTCAATGTCCTTCTTTACTGCACGGGTGAGTGCACAGATGACCGGATTGGAAATAGCTTTTGATATCTCCACCACCGAATTAAAATCTCCGGGACTAGAAATAGGAAAGCCTGCTTCAATAACATCGACACCGAGAGCTTCAAGTGCCTGGGCAACTTCAATTTTTTCGATTGTGTTCAGCTGGCATCCCGGCACCTGTTCCCCGTCTCTCAGGGTTGTATCGAAGATAATGACCTTTTCGTCCATGTCTAAAAGTTATTTGTAAAAATTATTTATTTTTCGGTCTCAGTTTTCTTACAGCAGCTCCTGCTCTCCATAGCTCGGAATTACCCAGTTCATTAAGCTCGGCATCAAGCAGTTCTTTATAATTTACAGAACCTGTTGATTTGAGCACTCTTACGCATTCCTCACCCGACTTCACCTTCTTGTAAAGTTCAGTAAAGACAGGAAGAGTGGCATCGCGGAATTTCGGACGCCAGTCGAGAGCACCGCGCTGGGCTGTAGCACTGCAGTTGGCATACATCCAGTCCATCCCTTTTTCATCAACCAGGCGTATAAGGCTCTGTGTAAGCTCCTCTACCGTTTCATTGAATGCCTCGGATGGAGTATGTCCGTTTGCACGAAGCACCTCGTACTGAGCATCCATGATCCCTGCCAGTGCACCCATCAGCACACCCCGCTCTCCAGTCAGATCGCTGTATACTTCATTTTCAAAAGTAGTTGGGAAAAGATAGCCTGAGCCAATAGCGATACCCAGTGCTAAAGTTCGTTCTTTAGCTCTGCCCGTGAAATCCTGGAAAACAGAAAAACTCGAGTTGATCCCGGCTCCGGCAAGGAAATTACGTCTTACACTTGTGCCTGAACCTTTTGGTGCACAAAGGATTACATCAATATCTGACGGAGGGATAACACCTGTATGTTCTTTGTAGGTTATTGAAAAGCCGTGAGAGAAATAGAGAGCGTCTCCTTTTTTAAGACAGGGCTTGATTTTTGGCCATAGTATCCTTTGAGCTGCATCCGAAACAAGATATTGGATTATCGTTCCTTTTGTCGCAGCTTCTTCTACGGGAAACAATGTCTTATCGGGGACAAAACCATCTCTGACTGCTTTATCCCAGTCGGCTTTGAACTCTGGCGCCTGACCGATGATAACATTTATCCCGTTATCTTTCATATTCATCGCCTGGGCAGGTCCCTGGACACCATAACCAATAACTGCAACAATCTCGTTTTTAAGCACTTCACGAGCTTTTGAAAGAGGAAATTCTTCTCTTGTAACTACATCTTCCACTACTCCGCCGAAATCAATTTTTGCCATGATATTAAATTTAAAAATTATGTTTTACTTTTCTTTTCTGTCAATTCAATTTTTACTATATGTTTCCATTTCTTCAGGCTTAAGCCTGTTTGCTTCATCCATCTCCAGCAGGTAGGAGTTAAGCTCTTTAACCTGCCTGGTTATGGCCACTCTGCCTGAACGTACGAACTGTAACACACCGTATGGCTCGAGTTGATTAAACAGCTCTTCTATTTCAGATTTATGTCCGGTTTTTTCGATTACTATATACTCGGGAGAAACATCCAGTATCCTTGCTTGATGTGTACGCACTACATGATCAATAACGCTGCCTGACATCAGTCCTTTTGTTGTTACTTTAAAAAGAGCTATCTCCTGGTAAATTATTTCATCGGAAGTATGGACAAAAACCTTCAGAACATCAATAAGTTTTTCTATCTGCCGTGCGATCTTCCTGATCATGTCGGAAGAGGTTCTTACAACAAGAGTTAGCAGGTGAACACCTTTAACAGCAGATTCTGAGGCTGTTATACTTTCAATGTTTATTTGCCTGCGGGTAAGGATTATTGTGATCTGGTTCAGTATCCCGATATGATCCTCACTGAATATTGATAATGTAAATTCCTGTTTCATCATTATTTTTTTGATTTATAGTTAAGCGTGACTTCTGATACTGATGCCCCCGGTGCGATCATAGGAAATACATTGGCTTCCTTTTCGATGGCTATTTCAAGAACATAGGGTCCTTTGGCGGCAAGCATAGTCTCAAGAGATTTTTTAAGATCTTCTCTCCGGAAGACTTTTTTCGCAGGGATACCGTACCCCTTTGATATTGTTATAAAGTCTGGATTGACAAGTTCAGTGGAGGCATATCTCTTATCAAAGAACATATCCTGCCATTGTCTTACCATACCAAGGTAGTTGTTATTCAGGATTACGATTTTAGACGGTATCTTATATTGAAGCATTGTTCCCAGCTCCTGTATGGTCATCTGGAATCCTCCGTCGCCGATAAAAGCAATTACCTGTTTATCAGGTTTTCCAATCTTAGCTCCTATAGCTGCCGGAAGTCCAAATCCCATCGTCCCCATACCGCCCGATGTCACAAGGCTGTTGGGTTCGGAGAATTTAAAATAACGAGCTGCAACCATCTGGTTTTGTCCGACATCGGTTACAACTATTGCATCACCATTTGTCAGTTCTGATGCAAGATTCACTACTTCACCCATCCTTATTTTTCCTGACTCCGGCTTTGTCTCTGATTTAATTACTGCATCATATTCGGTCTTGTCGCAGATCCTGAATTCCCTTATCCAAGATTCATAAGACTTCTGTTTTACAATGGGTATCAGGTATCTGAGCGCCTCTTTTGCATCATTATGTATTTCAATATCGACCTGGACATTTTTGTTTATTTCTGCCTCGTCGATCTCGATATGTATTATCCTGGCTTGTTTGGCATACTTTTTAAGGTTGCCGGTGACACGGTCGTCAAAGCGCATCCCTATTGCTATTATCAGATCGGCCTGGTTGGTAAGCATGTTGGGCGCATAATTGCCGTGCATGCCCAGGAATCCTGCATACAACCTGTGGCCGGAAGGGAAACATGATAATCCGAGAAGAGTTACTGCCACAGGTATTCCTGTCTTCTCAGCAAATTCACGAAGCTCTTTTTCTGCTCCGGAAAGCAATACGCCATGTCCTGCAAGTATTAACGGGCGTTCAGCATGATTTATCATTATGGCAGCTGAGTCGATCGATCTGGTATTCAAAGGAATCTGGGGGTTATAGCTTCTCAGGTACGTACACTTTTTGTATTTGTAGTCAAGCTTATCAATCTGTGCATCCTTTGCTATATCTATAAGGACCGGACCCGGCCTTCCGGTTGTTGCAATGTAGAAAGCCCTGGCAATTGTATCCGGGATATCCTCAGCTTTCTTAACCTGGCAGTTCCATTTTGTGACGGGCATCGAGACGCCAAGAATGTCGGTCTCCTGAAAAGCATCCGTGCCTATCAGGCTCGATACCACCTGGGCGGTTATAAAAACTGTTGGTACAGAATCAAGAAAAGCATTGGCAATACCTGTGATAAGGTTAGTAGCTCCCGGCCCTGATGTTGCAAAACATACACCCGGTTTTCCTGTTACCATTGCATAAGCCTGTGCTGCATGTGCAGCTCCCTGTTCGTGTCTGGTCAGATAATGGCTGAGCTTATTTTTATAATCAAGCAGAGCATCGTAAACTGGCATTATTGCTCCTCCTGGATACCCGAAAATTGAATCTACTCCCTCTTCAATGAGAGATCTGAGTAAAGCTTCTGCTCCGGTAATGTTTTCATAACCATTTACCTGTGCCGTCAGCTGTTTCGTTTCCTTTTCAGTCTTCATAAGTACTACTTTATCAATTATATAGTCTATTTTATCTTGTATCTTTTATCTTAAATTATCTTTACTGCACCTGTATCTGCCGAACTTACTATTGCGGCATAAGCTTTAAGTGATGTAGAAATCTCACGATTCCTTGCATTTGGCTTAAATGCTTTTTCTCCTTTATCTGCTTCTTTTTTTAATCTTTGAACAAGTTCATCATCAGATAGTTTAACATTTATTGTTCTTTCTGAAATGTTTATTTCAATAATATCGCCGTTTTTGATTACTGCCAGGGCTCCTTTTGCAGCCGCTTCCGGAGAGACATGTCCGACAGAGAGGCCTGAAGTGCCTCCTGAGAATCTCCCGTCAGTTATCAGTGCACATTTTCTGCCCAAACCTTTGGATTTTATGTATGAAGTAGGATAAAGCATCTCCTGCATCCCTGGTCCTCCTTTAGGTCCTTCATAACGAATAACAACCGCATCGCCTTCTTTTACTTTATCGGCAAGTATCCCTTCAACTGCATCTTCCTGTGATTCAAATACCACTGCATTTCCGGTGAAGGTAAAAAGATCAGCATCAACACCGGCAGTTTTAACTATACAGCCATCAATTGCGAGGTTACCATATAGTACCGCCAGCCCCCCATCCTTGTTATAAGGATATTTAGTGCTCCTGATACAACCGTTTTGTCTGTCAGTATCAAGCTCTTTGAACATAATATTTTGAGAACCCATAACAAGACTTCTTTTCATTGCCGGAGCACTTTTGAAGAAATTGAAAGCCTCATGTATAGCTTTCCCTCCCATGATGTCCCAGTCGGAAATTGCGTTATGCAATGTCGGATAATCTACCCTTTTCACCGAAGAGTCTATGAGTTCACTGCGCTCCAGTTCACCCATGATAGCCATTATCCCTCCTGCACGGTTCACATCCTGTACATGATAATGAGAGCTGGGTGCCACTTTACATATATTTGGTATTTTTCGCGATAATGCATCTATATCTTTCATCGTAAAGTCAACCTTCGCTTCATGTGCAATAGCCAGAATATGAAGCACGGTATTTGTTGAACCTCCCATTGCTATGTCAAGCGCCATGGAATTCATAAAAGCGTTTTTCGTTGCTATGGAACGTGGAAGCACGCTATTGTCGCCTTCAAAATAATACCTGTCAGCAATTCTTACAATAAGACTGGCAGCTTTCTCAATTAGCTTCAGACGGTTAGCATGAGTGGCAAGAACAGTTCCATTTCCTGGTAATGCCAGGCCAAGCGCCTCATTAAGGCAATTCATTGAATTGGCGGTGAACATTCCTGAACAGGAACCGCATGTTGGGCATGCGAGTTTTTCTATTTCACTTAATTCATTATCACTTACTGTGTCGTCAGCGCCATCTATCATCACATCAATAAGGTCGATATACCTTTTACCATACAACCCGGCCTCCATTGGGCCGCCTGATACAAACACAGCAGGTATGTTCAGTCTCATAGCTGCCATCATCATACCGGGAGTAATCTTATCGCAGTTGCTTATGCAGATCATTGCATCAGCAAGATGCGCATTACACATATATTCAACACTATCGGCTATCAGTTCACGCGATGGAAGTGAATAGAGCATGCCGTTATGGCCCATAGCTATCCCGTCGTCGATAGCTATCGTATTGAACTCAGCAGCAAAACAACCGTGTTTCTCAATCTCCTTTTTTACAAACTGACCTGCTTCATGAAGATGAACATGTCCGGGAACAAATTGTGAAAATGAATTGACAACTGCTATAACAGGTTTGCCGAAATTTTCCTCCTTCATCCCGTTTGCACGCCACAAGCTTCTGGCTCCAGCCATGTTTCTGCCGGTGATCGTTTTTAGACTTCTAAGCGGATTCTTCATATAAAACCTTTTAACAAAAAAGCTTCCCGGTTATCCGGAAAGCTTCTGTATATAAATAATATTACATATTACTCCCGGATCATGCGCTGGGCACAATAATAAGGACGAGGACAATAATATGTAATATGAAACTTCTCAACGTTTTCTTGTGAAATTGATGGACAAAAGTACAATTATTTTTAATATATCAAACAAAAATGCTATTTTTTATATATTTTTTACATTTTATTAAGCCTTCTTCTTAGATCCAGGCACTATGGTCTGATCATTTTTGAACTACCTTTATCGTTTCATTTTTTTTTATCATTCTTTTGTCTCTTTCCATGAGATTTCTTGTAATTTTATTGAGTGAAAATTCAAACTATGAAGAAATTATTGATATTAATCCTTCTGACAACATCCATAATAATACTGAGTGCCCAGAAAAAACCATCCGGAAATGTAAAAGGACCACGTTTTGAAAAAGTGATCAACTCACAGTGGATTTTCAATTATTTCCCTGAGGAGAGTGCCGACGAAGGTTATGAATCGTCCGGCTACGACGACTCCAGATGGCCTGCAATAAGTATTCCTCATACCTGGAGCACATATGAGACAACAGGTGAGATGCATCCCTTTATTCGAAATGCGGCGGAGAGCGATAATCCCTACTGGTGGGCCGGATGGGGATGGTACCGGAAACACTTCACTATAAACCATGAATATTCTGATAAAAAGATATTCGTTGAATTTGAAGGGGTTCAGAAATATTGCAAAGTATGGATCAATGGCAGGTATCTTGGCGATCATAAAGGGGGGTACGGTTCATTTGATTTTGATCTTACGCCATATATAAACCGGGGAAAAGATAATGTTCTCGCAGTTGCTGTGAATAACCTGCGAAAAGACAAGTTTGCAATTCCTCCTATGGCTGCCGGCAATTTTAATGTATATGGTGGAATATACCGTGATGTTACCCTGGTTCTGAAAGATAAGCTTTACATACCGATGCAGGGCTCTGCTTCTCATGAAGGAGGAACATTTATTACGACTCCGCAAGTATCAGAGAAAGAAGGTATTGTGAGAATACAGACATGGGTGAAGAATGATAATAAATCACCTGGGGAATGCATACTAAATTCAATAATAGTCGATGCTGACGGAAAGGAGATTCAGACCCTGAGGTCGAAATATACAATTGCTCCCGGGCAGCTTTACAAATTTGACCAGACCTCAAAACCGATAAAAAATCCGCATCTATGGTCGCATGAAGATCCATACATGTATATGGTGCTTTCAGAAGTGAATGATGGCTCAAAAGTAGTCGATACTTATGAAAGTCCTTTGGGATTCAGGTGGTTCAGATGGGATTATAATGAGAACTTCCTCTATGTGAATGGTAAAAAAATGGTTATCCATGGCGGTAACAGACACCAGGAATATCCATGGCTTGGCGATGCTATTCCAAAATGGATAACAGAAATGGATTTTAAGGATATTGCAGAAAACCTTAATTATAATTTTATGAGGACAGCTCATTATCCCAACGATAAACTTGTCTATGAACTTGCCGATAAATATGGAATTATAGTTGATGAAGAATCACCCAGTATCAAAAATCAACTCTTTTCTGCGGAGGTTCAGGAACAGCAAATGAAGGAGATGATCCGTCGCGACCGTAACCACCCGAGCATAATGTTCTGGAGCATGGGTAACGAAACCAATCATGCAGTCGACTCTAAATATGCAGTAGCTGAAGATACAACAAGAATACTTACAGCAAGACGGGTAACGGATGGATCTGCCGGAGCTTATGTAAAGCACACTGATGATAATCTCGCAATTGAAAGCCTTCTCCGGTGTACGATACGTGGATGGTATAATAAGGACGTGAAAGATCTGGAACCATCTGATCCCCAGCAATGTGGAACCGAAGAACACCAGCAGAACATGCTTAAAGCCAGTGGACGGTTTGGAACAGGCAATCTTTGTATATGGCTATATGAAGATCATGGTGCCGATCGTGAATATCTTAACTCCCCGTTGCTTCATGTGAACCCTAAAGGTTATGTTGATGTATACAGGATACCTAAATATGCTTATTACTTCTGGCAGGCTACTTACCATGATAAACCTATGGTTTTTATCCAGCCCCATTACTGGAGGTCTCAATATCTCGGACAAAAGAAGGATTTTGTTGTAAATTCCAACTGCGACAGAGTCGAGCTTAAAGTAAATGGCGTTAGCAAAGGAATCAAGATCCCTGATCAATCAAACTTCCATAGTGTAACATTTAAGGATATTCCTGTCGAAAAGGGTACATTGAGCGCAGTTGCATTTAAAGATGGGAAGAGTGTCACCACAAATGTAGTAATGGCAGGAAACCCTGCCAGGCTGGTGCTTAAAGGTTCACATGAGAAAATTACTGCTGCCTTTGGCTCTGTCGTGATCTTAACTGCTGATATAGACGATGCTGATGGGAATCATGTTTATGGCGCGACCAATACTTTAAAATGGAATGTTTCAGGTCCTGCAACTCTAGTCGGTCCGTCCAACTATGAGACAGATATTAACAAACATCATGAAATGGAGGGAGTCTGGTATATGGACATGCCTGTATCAAATGTTTTAAGGTCGACAGGAGTGCCGGGTAAAATACATGTAACAGTATCTGCAAGCGGTCTTGCTTCAGATTCATTCGATATTGTGGCAGAGGAGATAAAACCTGATAGTTCATTTATCAATGAACCATTGCTTGATAACAGGTTAAGGACCCTGGTCGTCAGACCTGCGTTTAAAGTATCCAGACTGGAGGAAATACCCAAAGAAATACAAACAACATATGATGATTTCAATCTACCCCCTTCTGACACTCAATACTATGCAAAGACAATAAGGGAATATATTTTGAAAAATAATCCTAAGGCAGACTCTTCGTCAGTTGAATTTAAGACACTCATAAGTCTTTTTACCTCCCATCTTGTGAATAACAGGGGACGACTCGTGACAGATGATTATAATTTTAATGTAAGGCACTATAACAATTGCAAGCTTATATCCGGCTATATCAATGCGACAAAACTTCCAACGCTTTTTAAGGATTGCCTTAAGATGTACTATGCTGAGGCAATTATAAGAGATGGCAATGAAAAAGATCCCGGCGATGAGATGAACTGGCTGAACTGGATACCTTCCGGTGGTACTGTTGTCATTTCGCAGGAAGAAAATGTTCCTGTATGGCCAAAAGGTACTGTTATAACCAGTAAAACAGAACTTCCGGATCTTATTGAGGCTGTTTATCCGGTGTTTGCCAGATACAATGATGTGGCAAAAGAACGGGCACTGACTTTTATAAGTAAAATGAATCCTTATATTCATGTAATTTCTGTAAGTGAGCAAAGCCGGGGAGAAGATACTGAAAAAGTCACCAAAGTATCATACATTGCTGATAAGGGTAAACCAATTCTGATTCCCTTTATTAAATTCATTACTGAATAACCCTATCCTGCCAGCATGCCACCACTAAGTGGTTTGGTAATCCATTGAACCATTTTTTTGCTACTAATAGGCCGCCGCCACGCGGCCGGTTCATGGTTAAAATCTTTTTGGAGAAATGTAACATTCAGACCTTAAATCCGTTTAAAAAATTGACTGAAAGTCACCATACTTCACCGAAAGGGACAAAGTGTTTTTAAGGGGATATTATTTAACAGGATGAAATTTCTTTTCATTTCTTTATCTCTAATAATGATCTCAATTGGCCTCAAGAGCCAGGATTGCAGCATTTTGTCCAAGGCTAACAACATCTTACCAGATAAATTATGTTCTCCTGTTACTGTGAGATGGCAGGTTAGTTATACCGGAGTGATTAATTCAGGTTCCAGTGTTCAGATTCAATTTGACTGGGATGATGGTTCTGCTCAAACAGTAACGGCCTTAAGCTCAGGAGAAGGTCTTTATCAGGCAACTTCAAATCATACATATACTTCTAACGGGGATAAATGTAATTA
>CAZGKI010000005.1:20947-43819 GCA_964526345.1 uncultured Rikenellaceae bacterium | reverse complement strand
ACCGGCCAAAAGCAACCCTGGTCGTTAATGGCGTTTTATGCACCTCATCAACTCAGCAGCAGATTGTTACTGTATGGGATAATGATGATCATAATGGAGGGCAGATGCATATAAACCCCACAGTTTTTCCTGTTTGCCTGGGCAACAGTGCCAATGTCAGGTTTCAGGATTTAACCCGGTTTAATTGTGTTCCACCACAGGAGAACGACGTACCAAATCTCTATACACGATGGATACAGTGGATATATGGAACTGATATAACCATGACCGGCACTCCGGTAACAATAAACGGTTCATTAAGACAATTCCCGTTTTCGGGACCGATTATTACTCTTCCTGGTCCTGTTACTGGATCAGGAGTATATTCCGAAATAATCAACATTGCTAACGATAAGCTGACAGGTCAATATTTCCAGGTAACCTTACGTAACTGGAATTATTGCAATCCATATGACGATCCAGATATTCCTGGTCCGCCATCAGATCCGGTTAACGGCGACCACCCGCCAGTTGTTACCACGGCTATAATATTAATTGTACCATATCCTGATGCGACGATTACACCGGTTGATACACTATGCCTGCAAAGCGACCCGGTTACTCTGCATGCTCATGATCAGGGTGGAAAATGGACAGGAGACGGAGTAATTAGCGGAAAATTCAATCCCCCTCTTGCAGGTGTGGGTAATCATATAATCAGCTATGAAATTATTGACAGAAATGGCTGTTCTGATATCGACCAGATAACTATTACAGTTATTCCGCCTCCTTCAGCAGAAATAAATCCTGTTAACACAATGTATATCAATGATCCGCCAGTAGCTGTCAGTGTTTCACCTTCAGGAGGGACCTGGACCGGGGATGGCATGATTAATAATATTTTTGATCCTTCGGCTGCTGGTGAAGGTATTCACATCATTACTTATCAGACAATGATGGATAAACATGGCTGTAGTGGTATGGATACAATTCATATTAAGGTTATTATGCCACCTTCCCCTCTTGCTATGTTTGAGCCGGATACTGTAGGATGTTCTCCGTTATCTGTTCAATTTGTTAATAAAAGCGTTTCCGGGGATAGTTACTTATGGGACTTTGGTGACAAAACTTTTTCATCAGACCGGAATCCGTCTCATACCTATTTTATACCTGGAAATTATATTGTAAAACTGACAGTTACAAACATTTCAGGAGAATCGACCCACACCAGCTTAATTACTGTATATCAGAATCCTGCTGCAATCTTCAATGTTTATCCGACAGAGGTCATCAATAATTCCCAGGTAGTGGTATTTACTGATCTTTCATTTTTTGCGGCTTCACTTAAATGGGATTTTGGCGATGGCAATTTTTCATCTGAAGAAAATCCCTGGCATAAATATGAATATGCAGGAGTATATAATGTCACATTAATAGTCACTTCAAAAGATGGATGCATTGATTCCATGAGATATAAATCTCCAATAATTGTTGACTTTAAGACAGGTGATATTAAATTTCCCAATGCATTTAACTGGAATAAATCGGGACCTACGGGAGGATACTGGACAGAAAATCAGTTAGATGATAATGTGTTCAGGCCATTTTTCAGTAATGTAACAACCTATGAATTACAAATATTTAACCGGTGGGGGGTATTGATTTATAAGAGTAACGACATTTTTAAAGGCTGGGACGGCTATTTTGGAAACGGAAATTTAGCTCCTCAGGGAGTTTATGTATGGAAAGTTATAGGTCGATATGCTGATGGAGGGTATTTTGTAAAAGTAGGTGATGTAACCTTCCTTCATTAACCTATACGTTTAAATTTTTGCAAGTTGCGATCTCATAGCCTGCGGTGCAGGAGCAGCCTGTCCTGCAGAATTCTTCCAGTTGCACTCTTGACATACGATCACAGTAGTTGATTTTCTTCAGAGCTTTGAAATAGGCGGTGAAGTCTTCATTGTTTACAGCGGGAACGGACCTTCCGTTATTTTCCACTATATGCGTATGATGAAGGAGATTGCCGTATTTAATAATCTTTTTTTGACTCCCTTCAATCCCCTTCAACTTTTTAAATTTATTCGTATATTACGTCAAACTATTTAATATGAAAGCAAAAATATTATCCTTTATTAGGTTCTCAGAATCGATGAATTACAGATTAAAATTAAATGTATTATTTACACTTATTTTTATCTCTGCTTCTTCCATTGCGCTGAGCCAGATTAAAGCGGAACCAAGGCATGAGGAAGTTCCGGATTTTTACAAATGGGCACCTTCTCCGCCGATGGGATGGAACAGCTGGGACTGTTTTGGTCCGACGGTGGTTGAGGATGAGGTGAGAGCCAATGCGGATTATATGGCAAAACAGCTGAAAAGGTTTGGATGGAAGTATATTGTTGTCGATATACGGTGGTATGTGGAAAATGACAAAGCCGGAGGATATAACCAGAACGATCCTGTATATGACATGGATGAATATGGCAGGCTGACTCCTGCGCTGAACCGTTTCCCCTCTGCAGATGATGAAAATGGATTTAAACACCTTGCAGATTATATTCATAAAAAAGGACTGAAATTTGGGATTCACGTTATGCGTGGAATACCGGTAATAGCTGTCGAAAAGAATACACCGATTTTTGGCAGCAAGTACTTTGCCCGTGATATTTATTCTGAAAAAGGCCAGTGCAGATGGCTTCATGATATGTATACCATTGATGCTGATAAACCGGGAGCACAGGATTACTATGATTCGATAATGGAGCTTTATGCTTCATGGGGAGTTGATTTCCTGAAAATTGACGATCTGTCCTCTCCCTACCATGCTGCAGAGATTGAGATGATCAGGAAAGCTATTGACCGCACAGGTAGAGAAATAGTACTGAGTACCTCTCCTGGTCCAACTCCTTTGGTGCAGGCAGCTCATATCATGCAAAATGCCAATATGTGGAGAACAGTGGGTGATTTCTGGGATAACTGGAAGCAGCTTAAAGGAGAATTCGAAGTATGCAACCGGTGGGCACAATATACCGGGGAAGGTCATTATCCCGACGCTGACATGCTTCCGCTGGGAAAGATCGGGATCAGGGCCGAAAGAGGTAATCCGCGAATGAGCGGATTTACAAAGGACGAACAAATTACAGTGATGTCTCTCTTTTCTATTTTCAGGTCACCACTTATGTTTGGAGGAAATCTGCCTGACAATGATGAGTTTACGCTCTCTTTGCTTACCAACAGGGAGGTACTCGAAGTTAACAGGAATAGTATCAATAACGAACAATTATTCAGGGAGAATGATAGTATTGTCTGGACTGCAGATGATCCTGAAACTGGCGATAAGTTCGTGGCGCTTTTTAACACTTCTGATTCTCAGGTACCGGTAGAAATATCAGTTAAATTTGAACAACTCGGTTTAACCGGAACTCATAGCGTACGAGATCTCTGGGTCGGTCATAACCTTGGTAAATTTGCAAATGTTTTTGCCGTGAAGATCAATTCTCATGGAGCAGGACTATACAGAATCCATTAAAATATATTATTATATGATGAAAATACTAAATCCTGGTTTTGCTGGATTTATGAGAATAATTTATTGAACAATTTGACATAGAAAAATAAATAATTACTTTTAAGCCATTAAAGTTATCGCGTAAGTTATCGCGTAAGTAAATGTCTAATTTTTTGAATTATGAAAAAAATTGTTGTAGCAGGGGCAGGTGGATTTATCGCTGGCCATCTTGTAAAGGAGTTGCTGAAAAAAGGTCATCGCGTAAGAGCTGTCGACATTAAACCAATGAACGACTGGTACCAGGTTTTTGCGGAAGCAGATAATCTTGTGCTGGACCTGCGTATGAAAGAGAACTGTTATCAGGCTGTAAACGGGTATAATGAAGTGTTTAACCTGGCTGCCGACATGGGAGGAATGGGCTTCATTGAAAACAATAAAGCCGCGTGCATGATCAGCGTTCTCATTAATACCCACCTCTTAATTGCCTCGCGCGATTGCGGTATTGACAGGTTTTTTTATTCTTCATCGGCATGTGTTTATAATGGTGAAAAACAAACTGATCCAAATAATCCGGGACTAAAAGAATCAGATGCATATCCTGCTCTTGCTGAAGACGGCTATGGGTGGGAGAAGCTCTTCAGTGAACGCATGTGCCGTCATTTCATGGAAGACTTCGGTCTGGTTACACGGGTTGCCAGGTTTCATAATGTTTACGGACCGTTCGGCACTTATGATGGAGGACGGGAAAAAGCTCCTGCTGCAATCTGCAGGAAAGTTATTGATGCTGCCATAACCGGAAATAAAGAAATCACTATATGGGGCGACGGGCATCAGACACGCAGCTTCATGTATATCGACGATTGTATAAAAGGTATTCAGGATATAATGTACAGCAATATTATTGAACCGATAAACCTTGGCAGCAGTGAAATGGTCTCAATCAATCAACTCGTTGATATTGTTGAAGAAATTGCAGGATATAAACTCAAGAGGGAATATGACCTTGATGCACCAAAAGGTGTAAGAGGCCGTAATTCAGAAAATACGCTTATTAAGGAATACCTTGGCTGGGAACCTTCTATTCCTCTCAGAACAGGGATGAAAAAGACCTATGACTGGATAAAAGATCAGATGAAAAGTGAGAATAGAAGCAAAAAAGATATTAATCGCTTTAACAAGTAGATTGGATATTGTATATTAATAGAATATTATTAACCACGGAGTTACACAGTGTTTCACGGAATAAATCACGGAGTAAATCAAATAAAAAACTAAGCCGTGTTACTCAGTGCTAACTCAGTGTGACTCAGTGGTTAAAAAATTCATGCTAAATAATACCACTCTTTTATAAACATCAGTTGATGAAAGAAAAAAAAGTACTGGTCAGCGGCTGTTATGATCTGATCCATGGCGGGCATATTGCTTTTTTTAAGTCAGCTGCATCATATGGAAAACTCTATGTGAGTGTCGGCAGAGATGATAACCTTCTTAAGCTGAAGGGTAAACGGCCATTTTTTTCGCAGGAAGAACGACTCTATATAGTCAGTTCAATAAAATATGTAAGTGAAGCTTTTCTTGCATCAGGTTCGGGAATACTCGATTTTGAACCTGATATTCTTAAAATAAAACCCGATATTTTCATTGTAAATAAAGATGGGCATACTGCCGATAAAAAGGCTCTTTGTAAAAAAAATGGAATCGAATATTTAGTCCTCGACCGTATTCCTGAGCCTGGCCTTCCGGTGCGCTCAAGTTCGGAGTCAAAGCGTGAGCTGCGTTTTCCATACCGACTATGTCTGGCGGGTGGCTGGATTGATCAGCCATGGGTATCCAAGATACATCCGGGCTCTGTAGTTGTAACCCAGATATGGCCAACGATGGATTTTAATAACAGATCAGGGCTGGCTACAAGTTCAAGGAAATTTGGAATTCAGATATGGGGCGACAGATACCCCGATGGTGATCATGAAAAAAATGCAAAGATCCTTTTCGGTGCTGAGAATCCTCCCGGTAAGGAATACGTTTCAGGGTCACAGGATCAGATTGGATTACTTTACCCGGGGGTTAACAGACTTTATTATAACGGCGGTTACTGGCCTGAGAGAATTGAATCAACAACTGAAAAAGAGATTTGCGATTGGCTTTCTGATGTTATTCATATGGTGAAGTTGAAGCCAAGACCTGACGGCTATAATCCTCTGAAAGAGATGCATCTCGAAAAATCTTATATCAAAGTTCTCGGTGAAGCCGGAGACTTGTGCTGGGATAGTATACTTAAAAGAGATATTAATGGTTTAGGAAAAGCACTGACCGATACATTAATTTCATGGAAAAAAATACTTCCTTTGACAGTGCCTGACGATATTATGAAAGAGTTGAAAACAAAATACTTCAACAATTACCCTGGCGCTATTACTTCAGGTGCTGGTGGCGGATATGTGGTTGTGGTTTCGGATAGGGAGATTGAAGGAGCGATTAAGATTAAGGTACGCTATTAAAAGAATGAATGGGAGAATGAGCGATAAAAGTTAATATATATATTTTAAAACATAAAACTTCAGATATGAAAAAACTATTTGTAAGAAAGGTTTTTATAACCACAATAATTGTATTTGTAGCATTTGTCGCAATTTCAGCTCAGCAACAGAAACCACCTGTTGCAGAAGGACCATTCAAACCTGCTGACGAGTCGCTGAAGCAATACAAGTATCCAGAATGGTTCCGCGATGCTAAACTTGGATTCTGGGCACACTGGGGGCCTCAGGCAGTTCCAAGGCAGGGCGACTGGTATGCAAAGTTGATGTACCAGGAGGGTGGCCGGGATTATAAATATCACCTTGAACATTATGGCCATCCTTCGGTGTTTGGTTATAAGGATATTATTCCACTCTGGAAAGCAGAGAAGTGGGATCCGGAAAAGCTTATGGCTCTGTACAAAAAGACCGGTGCAAAGTATTTTGTCAGCATGGGTTCACATCATGATAACTTTTTCCTGTGGAATTCAAAGATCAACAGGTGGAATGCAGTAAATATGGGTCCTAAAAAAGATGTGGTTGCACTCTGGCAGCAGGCTGCAAAAAACCAGGGTATGAAATTTGGCGTTTCTGAACATCTGGGTGCAAGCTATACGTGGTTTCAATCAGCTCATTTATCTGATAAAGAGGGCCCCAGGGCAGGTGTCCCATACGATGGAGCAAACCTCGATTACCAGGATCTCTATCATGCAGCTACTTTACCTGATGATAAAGGATGGCTCACCACCAATCCGGCATTTCAGCTCGAATGGTACAGGTGCATTAAAGAACTCGTGGATAATTATTATCCGGATCTTCTATATTCAGACAGCCAGATGCCTTTCGGAGATGTGGGAAGAACACTTATATCTCATTTTTACAACCAGGATATCACCAGGAATAATGGCAATCTCGGGGTGGTATATACTTGTAAACAGCCATCTCAGGGTATGTGGGTACAGGATGTTGAACGAGGTGTTCTCGATTCTATAAGCCCCTATCCATGGCAGACTGATACATCAATAGGCGACTGGTATTACAGAACAGGACAGAAATATAAAACTGCAAATGAGGTAATTCAGATGCTGGTTGATATTGTAAGCAAAAACGGTAATCTTTTAATAAATGTAGTTCAGACACCGGAAGGGGACCTTGAACCTGATATGCTCGAGATACTTAACGAGATAGGTATATGGACTGCAGTCAATGGAGAGGGAATTTACGGAACCCGTCCATGGAAAACCTATGGCGAGAAATCAGAAGAGGCGAAAGCAGTAAAACCGGGCAGATTCAACGAAAACTTTAAATTCAATTCAAAAGATTTACGCTTTACCACAAAGGATGGAAATTTATATGCTTTCTGTCTTGGAACTCCGAAAGAAGATATTATCGTCAGATCACTGGGTAAAAAATCAAAATTTTATGGAAAACCAGTCACTTCGGTAAAAATGCTGGGCAGTGATGTTAAGCTAAGATGGTCGCAGGGTAATGAAGCACTGATAATAAAGAAACCTGTAAGACTGCCTGAATGGCAGGTAACATGCTTTAAAATTGAATTCAGGAAATAGAGGGAAGAAGACCGAAGAGAGAAGGCTATTCCAACTTTCAACTTCTGACTTCCGTCTTCCAGCTTCTGACTTCCGAAAGTAACACTCATTAGTCAAAATATTTTAATTTTAGACCCAATTAAAACAATTATAATATTATGATCTCCGGACTTAAGTCAAAACTGATAGCCCCTGAGAACAGGATGGCTTTTGTACTTGTTACGGCATTATTCCTTTTCTGGGGAATTCCCAATAACCTGAATGATATTCTTATAAAACAGTTTATGAAATCATTTGAGATAAGCCGCCTGGAGGCGGGTCTTATCCAGAGTGCTTTCTATATGGGATATTTCCTGCTTGCAATACCTGCTGCCGTGATAATGAAGAAATTCAGTTATAAGGTAGGACTTGTTACAGGGATGTTTCTTTACAGTACGGGGACCTTCCTTTTCTGGCCGGCAGCACATTCCGGGAAATATGTTTTCTTTTTGTGCGCATTATTTGTGATCGCCAGCGGACTATCGTTCCTGGAAACAGGCGCCAACCCGTTCATTGCAGGCCTGGGTAATCCTGAATCATCGGAGCGAAGACTCAATTTTTCCCAGGCTTTTAACCCTTTCGGAGCAATACTTGGTGTGCTTATCGGGACAATCTTTATTTTCTCGGGAATTGAACCAGATCAGGCGAAAATTGCGGCAATGAAGCAGGCTGGTGAATATTCGGCTTTTCTGCAGTCTGAAACTATGAGAGTTGTGCGTCCATACCTGGCTCTTGGTGTGGTGGTATTTCTGTGGGCTATTTTGATTATCAGAACAAAATTTCCGGGCATTGCAGCTGAAGAAGATATAAGTGAAAACAAAGGTAATCCGCGCGAATTGCTTAAGCATCGACATTTTTTTATGGGCGTACTGGCACAATTCTGTTATGTCGGGGCACAGGTCGGAACATGGAGTTATTTTATTCAATATTCCCAGGATTATACGGGAATAGCAGAGAAATCAGCGGGCCTTTTTCTTACCGGTACACTGGTTGCATTTCTTATTGGACGATTTTCAGCAACCGTAATCATGAAATATATTAAACCGGGTAAGCTTATGGGTTTGTATGCTATTATGAATATTTTTCTCATATCTATTGCAGTAATATTCCCGGGATGGCTTGGTGTATGGTCTATATTCCTGTCCAGCTTCTTTATGTCATTGATGTTCCCGACAATATTTGCACTGGGAATCAAAGAACTTGGAGCCAATACGAAAATTGCAGGATCGATAATTGTTATGGCAATAATAGGAGGTGGGGTATTCACTCCTTTAATGGGACTTATAGCGGCCAGGAGCATGGCTCTTGCAATGCTTGTCCCGTTAGGCTGTTATTGTTTTATTTCTCTGTATGCTTTCTGGTGGTCAGTACCGAAACATTAATAAAACTGACACGCAATTGTTATCTCCTATGAATAACAGATATACCATAATTATGGCAGGCGGTATCGGAAGCCGTTTCTGGCCATTGAGCCGTAGTAAAAAACCAAAACAGTTCCTTGATATCCTTGGAAATGGAGAATCCCTTATTCAGCAGACTTTCAGGCGATTCAAATCTGTTTGTCCCGGCGAGAATATTTTTGTGGTTACAAACAACGACCATAGAGAGCTCGTACTTGAGCAGCTGGGTATAAAATCTGAACAAGTACTATCAGAGCCGCTCCGAAAAAACACTGCCCCCTGTATTGCTTATGGAACTTACAGGATAATGACAGAAAACCCTGATGCAGTTATTGCTGTTACTCCGGCTGATCATCTTATTGTAAAAGAAGAAGAATTCCGGAATATAATTAATACCGGATTAAATTTTGCATGTGATAATGAGGTACTTATAACCCTGGGCATCAAACCGGATCAGCCTGAGACCGGATATGGTTATATTCAGGTTGATAATGAACCCGGGCTAAGAGGAGAATATAATAACTTTTTTAAGGTTAAAGCATTTACTGAGAAGCCTGATTTAAATACTGCAGCTTCATTTATTCAAAACGGTAACTATTTTTGGAATTCAGGCATTTTTATATGGAGAGGAGACGCCATAAGTAATGCACTCAGGAAATACCTGCCCGACATTTTTAATGCCTTTAAGAAAGGAGAAACCCTGTTCGGAACTGCTGATGAGGAAGTTTTTATAGAAAGGACTTATAATTCCATACAAAACATTTCCATCGATTATGGAGTGCTGGAAAAGGCAAAGAATGTATATGTTTTATCTGCGGACATTGGCTGGTCGGACCTGGGTACCTGGAGTTCATTATATGCTCATTTAAATATTGATGCTGACGAAAATGCTATTGTGAGCGGAAAGCCATTTTCTCACGATAGTAAAGGAAATATTTTCAGTATAAAACAAGGGAAAGTGGCTCTTATACAGGGGCTTAACGAATATATTATAGTCGATACCGACGATGCTCTTCTTATTATCAGGAAAGAAGAAGAACAAAAAATTAAGCAATATCTCGAAGAGATTAAAAGAGAGATAAAAGGTATTTAACGATATTCAAATCGATTTTAATATTAATGCTACTATGCTTTTTATTTATTTTTGACACTTGCAAGGGCTCCCGGTGCTTACTGCACTGGCGATGGCGTTCATCCTACGCTGGCAGGTGCCCAGCTGATGGCTGAAGCCTGGTCTGAAGTAGTAAAGTGAATTTTAACGCACAATAGTGAAAAGACACTATGACATCATGATTATTCAGTGATAACCTTTTTCATTTCAATACTATTATTAATCTTTGGATATTCAATCTACTCCAGGTTTATCGAAAAGATTGAAGGCATTGATCCTGACCGGAAGACTCCTGCCTACAAATTAAATGATGGTGTCGATTATGTACCCTTGCCATGGTGGAGGGTTTTTCTTATTCAGTTTTTAAATATTGCCGGTCTCGGACCAATTTTCGGAGCCGTAGCAGGTGCTATGTGGGGGCCTGTGGCTTTCTTATGGATAGTTTTAGGTTCGGTCTTTGCAGGTGCTGTTCATGATTATTTTTCAGGTATGCTTTCCATACGGCATAATGGCCTTAGCATTACCGAGATTGTTGGTATCTATCTGGGCACTGGTATCAAACAGTTTATGCGTGGATTTACCGTCATACTCATGGTTCTGGTCGGAGCTGTCTTTATAATGGGTCCGGCAAAAATTCTCTCGGGGGTGACACCCGATTTTTTAACAATGACTTTCTGGGTAATTGTAGTATTCATTTATTATGTACTGGCTACACTACTTCCAATTGACAAAATAATCGGGAAGTTATACCCGGTGTTTGGTTTTGCCCTCCTTTTCATGGCTTTTGGGCTTATAATAGCCTTATTTGCAAAAGGATATCATATCCCGGAGTTAAGTATCGGCAATATTAGAAATTATCATGTGGATCCTGAAAAATTTCCGGTCTTTCCGATGATGTTCATTACAATTGCCTGTGGTGCAATTTCAGGATTTCATTCCACACAGTCGCCAATGATGGCACGTTGCATTACGAATGAGAAAATGGGTAGAAGAGTATTCTATGGCGCTATGATATCTGAAGGAGTTGTTGCAATGATCTGGGCGGCAATAGGTATGAGTTTCTATGGTGGAATAAGAGAACTTAATGACGCAATGACAGCACAACAGGGGAATGCTGCTTTTCTCGTTAATGAAATCTCAAACTCATTACTGGGAAAATTTGGTGGAGCACTTGCCTTGCTTGGAGTAGTAGCAGCGCCAATAACATCCGGCGATACAGCATTCCGGAGCGCACGTCTTATTGTTGCTGACTTTCTGAAATTCAAACAGGGTCCTGTAAAAAACCGCTTATTGGTCAGCATACCACTATTTGTAATTGGATTCCTGCTGACACGAATCGACTTTAGTATTATCTGGCGCTATTTCGCCTGGTCGAACCAGACACTTGCAATGATCGTACTCTGGGCAATTACCGTTTACCTTGCAAAAGAATATAAACTTTATTGGATTACTTTGGTGCCAGCTGCATTTATGACAGCTGTTACTTCAACTTACCTGCTGCTTGCCCCGGAAGGGTTCTCACTCTCAGCCGGGATTTCATATTTGGCAGGTACTCTGGCCACTATAGCAGCTATAGCAGCTTTTTTTATTTACAGAAAGAGTTTAATGTTGCATTGACATAATACCTGAATTTCCGGGGATTTGTTAATTCCTGTTCAATATATCTTCAGCTCTCAAAGTAAACATTATCCTTTTCAAGCGACCTTCTGAGGTCAATATAAGCCAGATCGCGCGTTCCGATCTTTTTTGCTGCGCAGAGAGCCGCCGCTGTCCCTGTTGCCTGTCCCTGTCCCATGCAGCAAACCGTATTTCGTGTCGACATATGTGCCTGGAAATCAGATGTTATAAGCATGCCGGCAGCCAGTAGGTTATCAATATTTTTTACTCTCAGTGCTTTGTAGGGAACCCCGTAGGTACCACCATTTTTAACCTGGTACTTCGGTGCAGAATCATGAAACCCGTAGGCCATAATATCATCATCAAAATGCCGGCCTCCTATAATATCTTCCAGTGGAATATCATAATCACATGTAATCGTACGCCCCCGCCTGATATTAAGTGAAGGACTGGTACGGGCAATAAAAGCATTTTCACAGCCGGGCAGGTATTTTTTGAATAATTCAAGAGTCCTGAACTGGTTCTGCCTGATTATCAGTTCTGCTTTTGCCACTTCATCCCTGTTTGTCGGGCTCACCGGCAGTTTGTAATTTACTTTAATGAACATAAGGTAATTATCGTGTACTGTTGTTGTAATAAGACCTGATCCAAGCTTCACAATTCCATCTACAAACTCCTTCGGAAGTTTGTCGTGGATAGTGTAACCGCTCTCGCTGCCAAATCTTATAATTTGTCCATCTTTACCGTCGCGTAACCCAAATGCCAGCTCCCCGAGAGCATTGTTTTTTGTAAGGTAGGTATAGAGCTTCTCAATGTTCACATTGGCAATACCCATACTGTTACAAACAGGATGATCATTCAGTTCAATGAATTCTGCACCAGCATAGGCTGAAAGATCCCCGTAAGCAGTGCTGTCGACAAAGCATTTTGCCCTGAAGAACTCCCTTCCCATCCTGCTCTGGGTGATTATTCCTTCAATGGCTGAACCCTTTTTGGAAGCACCTGCAACAAGAGTATTGGTGAAAATATTAACTCCTGCTTCCGCAAGCATCTCAAATACGACGAGTTTATATAATTCAGTATCTATTGCTGTGCAGGCAGAATCATAATCATACCTGTTAGTAACTTCAGTATGACCAGTTGTTCCTCCGATAAGTAAAAGCCGGTCGATGATATCCTGTGGAATGCCTCTTACTACCTGTCGTTTCTCTACACCCGGAAAAGCTCTCCATAGATTGAAGAAACTGTGAAGTGCAGTTCCTCCTTCAACAACTGTTCCCCCGACATATCCTTTGCCTTCAATTAAAGCTGTTTTAGCGCCATTTCTGGCGGCTGCAATAGCTGCCACAACACCGGCTGTACCTCCTCCGGCTATTATAACGTCAAAGTCTCTGGCCGGAAGCTTTTTAATGTCTTCTTTATCAATGCTCTCACTGATAGATTGTGAAAACGTAGAGCTGTTTAATGCAGGTATTGCTATACCTGCGGCTATTACCTTTTTTGAAAAATTCCTGCGATCCATATTCAAAGTATTTATTATAATCTTAAAAGCTTGATTTACGCAATAATAATTATTCTTTGTGATACTTCGTGACTTAGGGTCTTGGTGGCAAAAAAATGCCGCAAAGGCGCTAAGATTCACTAAATAGAATTAAGTTGCACCCGGAATCTCTCAAATCTATCCGCGTTTTAATCTATTTGAGCACTGCCTTTGAAAACATATTCTCCGGTATCGGATCATCCAGTTTGATCTTATCTATTATGAAATGAGTTCCGTCACCTGATTTAAGCATATCTTTAAATACAATTTTCATTGGGTACCACCGTCCCTGAATACTTATTACGTCTGATAGCTCAGTTCGCTTAAGCAATTTACCGCTTTTACCATAAAGTTCCTCTCTTAAAGGTACATATCTTTCCTGATCGACCCATAATTTGCGAACTTCATATGCTTCACCCTCAGCCAGGGCATTAAGCTGCAGAATCCAGCATTTGCGTCTCTGCGCAGTATCGGATGCTGTTACCGTTGCCGAATAATGGCTTGTCAGTTCAGGATCTTCCATCATATCTTCATATGACAAGTCCGATCCCATCACCGACTGGCGCAGCATCTGTCCGGTTATTTGGATTATTCTGTCGCTTGAGGGTGAGTAAATCCACAGTTTATCCTCCAGCTTTAACATTTTTGTGCCTTTCTCCCTGGGAGGACTGGTATATTCTGTAAAAGCATTGTATTCTCCTTCAGCCCAGGTATTGAATTCAATTGTCCTGCTTCCCCTGGCTCCGTTTATGACCATTTTAGCAGACATGATACGTGTTTTGGCGGTCATATTTTTGTCTATCAGGCTGAGGATCTCTTTACCTGATGGCTGTGACAGCAATGGTGCGGTTAAAGAGAAGATTATGAGATAAATAAATGATTTCATCATAAAATAATTAGTTTCTGAATATGATCTTTTTATGATTGAAGTTCCTTGAAAAGTCTGGCGGTCTGTCTTCTGTATATGCCTATTCCCGAGAGCATTGTCCCGAGAATTATTGCGAAGATACCAGGGATGAATCCAATATACCATGCTTCGGGTGTAATTCTTGTCCTGAAAACACCGGGCATCAGCATGGTTGCATTTTGCATAACGCTGCTCAGGTCAAGACCCTTCTGCTGGAAGAGGTACGAAAGTATCAGACCCACTGCCACTCCTATGATTGAACCCGCGATACCAATTATCAGTGATTCCCCTATCATAGACAGATATATGTGTCCTTTCTCTTCGCCTATTGCCAGCCTTAATCCAACCTCGCCATACCGGCGTAATCCTCCAACAAGTCCCGCATTCCATAGCACGACAGAGAGCACCAGTATAAATACGAAGCTTATAATTCCTACTATATCCGACATCATGTCAATCAGGCTTCCCAGGTCGTTCTGATCGCGAAGTCTGATCATTACGGGGGCAAACTGATCATCCCCGCCAGGATGTCTGCTGTTGAATGATTTCATCAGTTCGGTGGCTTTCGCATCGTCGTAATAATCGACTGCTGTGAAGCCAAGTATCTCATTGCAGGCATCATCCATATCGAGGGCTTTCCTGGCATCTGAAATATTCATTATCACCGAGCCACGATCAAGAGCAGCAATGCCGTATCTGATAGTGCCTGTGACAATAAAATTAACTATTGTCATTTCACCGTACATAGTTGAACCGATGAAGGTGACTTTATCGTTTAAATGGATCCCCAGCTTCTTTGCGAAAGAATCGCTTACCAGTATTTCTCCCTCTCCCGAAGGCAGCTTACCCTCAACAAGGATCTTATTTAAATTGAGCCTTTCAGATTCACCCGATTTCGGGTCAAAGAAGTTGACAGCAAGACCTGCGAAAGGCCCCTGGCTCTTCGTCTCCCCGTTCTCATCCGGAATATCCAGCAGTCCTCCAAACTGTATCCTTTCGACCCAGGATACATCCGGATAATCTTTTCTCAGCTCATTCAGAAGTTCATTTGCCCCGGTGAGAGAAAGGTCGACCGGGATCTGATCCATGTTTTCCCGATAGGCTTTCGTGATTACTTTGACATGTCCTGTAGAAAGCTTGGCATTCAGGTTAATAGAATCTCCCAGCACTCCGGTTATCCAGGTGGTCAGCAGTACGGTCAGCATAACACCGATTGCTACAACTAACATCGGGAGCCTGCTCCTGTGACTATCTCTCAGCAATCCTTTAATAAGAAATTTTATCATTGTACTTTCCCCCTTAAGGCTTCAGTTGGTTTCATACCTGCAATCTTTCTGGAAGGTATATAGCTTACAATAGTTGTTGTTATCATAACTATTAAAGCCATCGTTAAAATGGTTCCAACACCATATGCCGGATAAATTTTTTCCGCAATTGTAAGTCCATATCCTTCAGTACCTTTAGGCATTGCAAACCCGTTTTTGGCGACAAGGTATAAAAGTGGTGTCCCCCAGATAGCTGCTGCAACGACTGAAAGTACCGAATGCATAGCTCCTTCGACCGTAAACAACCATACCACCTGCCAGCGGGTCATACCCATGGCAATATATGTACCTATTTCCTTTTCCCTTCTGAATATTGAAAGCACCTGGGTGTCAAATACTGCAAGCAGTGCCAGCGACAAGAGTATAAGATATATCACCAGTCCTCCGATGGACTTGGATTTTATAATCGTGTCTATCTCACTGAAAAGCACATCATGTCCTTTGTAAATCCAGCCCGGAACTGTTGGCGTTGATGTAATTCCCTGTTTAAGGATGATATAAGTCGCCTGGCCATCCATGCTGGTCATCTGCTGAAGTTTCTCAAGTGGTATCCATACCTGGTTGTTGTCAATACCCGGGACATTTGTATGGAATATTCCCGCTATCCTGATCTCTGCAGCATCGAATGTACCATTGACATCTCTCCATCTTAATGTAACCATATCGTTGATATTCAATTTTGTAGCCTCAGCCATCCTGGTTCCTATAAGTGCATTTATGACAGATGAGTCTCCCTTCATCATAGCTGTTGGGAGCTTAATTATATCCTGTGAAGGATCAATGCCTTTCAGAAGTATATTTCTCATTCTTCCATCCGGATATACAGACGCCTGAGTAACCAGGACTGGAGTAGCCTGATCATCTTCGCATTGTTGACTAATTTCGGTTGGAAGGATGCCATGTGCGTCAATGAGAGTCAGCGGATCATACGGATCGTACAGTTTATGCCAGTATTCACCACCACCAACCTCCCATTCTGTCATATCAGTCTTAGCCTGAATATTCCAGCCCTGGATAATGCCGGATTGAAATACTATCATTACAAACGCAAGCGAAAGAACAAAAACATTAAGCCATGTCCTCAGACCTGCACCTAAGAGGTTTTTTATTGCGAGTTTAAAAGCAAGCATATCAATATTTATTATCGTGTAATGGGTTCGTCGCGCGATACTTTGCCATCGATCAGTGTTATCTTGCGTCTCAGATAACTGATAACTTTGTCGTCGTGAGTGGCAAAGATAAAAGTTGTTTCAAGCTCTTTATTGAGCTTCTCCATCGTCTTCAATATATGATGCGAGTTATCAGCATCAAGGTTTGCCGTAGGTTCATCAGCCAGTACGATCTCAGGTCTTTTTACCATTGCCCTGGCTATTGCAACTCGCTGGCACTCACCACCAGAGAGCTGAGCAGGTCTTGATTTTATCTTATCAGTAAGCCCGACCCATTCAAGAGCTTCCAGAACAGCCTTTCGCCTTGCCTGGGCAGTCATACTGAGAAGCAGAAGCGGAAATTCAGCATTCTCAAAGACAGTATAAACAGGCAGAAGATTATATGTCTGGAAGATAAAACCGAGGTGTTTTCTTCGTACCAGTGCAGCCTGCCTCACAGAGAGCTTTGTGCTCCTGTTTCCCAGCAGTATCACATCTCCGTTGCTTGGATTGTCCAGCAATCCGATGATGTTAAGCAGAGTGGTTTTTCCTGACCCTGACGGGCCAACAACTCCTGAAAACTCGCCTTTTAAAAACGTGAGGTCTATGCTGTTCAATGCCGTGAATTCGCCCAGCCCCATCGGGAATTTCTTTGTGAGATTTGTTATTGAAATGATTTCCGAATTGTCCATAAGTTTGATAATTGAATAATAACTTAATAATTATACACCACCATCACCTGCCCCCCTGCACCTGAAAACATATTTGGACCTGAATTATAATTAAATATACTGAAATTTTCAGGATTCCAGAAGCCGATAAGATTTATAGCAATATTATCAAATGTAAAAGAGCAATTGGCAAAGCGATAGAATCCATTGTTTTTCCAGTCGTAAAACAGAATTGCGCTGATCCTGGTAATTATTGACAACGGGATACTTGCTGATATCCCTGTGAATGATAGTCCGGTTCCGTTAGTAAAGAGTCTCTCGGATGAATTATAAAACATATGTTCTGCATTAATATTCAATCCGTTGCCTATGCCAATAGTATAATCAGCGCCCAAAGTAATTGCTTTTGTAAAAGGTGGAGACTCATCTTGCTTCTGGTGTGTGACCGTTCCTTCAAACCAGAGTCCCACTCCAAGGTCAAGTTTAAAGTCAAGTCCGAACCGGTTTTCAGGGAATGTTCTGCTGCCGGTTACAGGTGGTTGCCAATCTTCAGGAAATTCAGCTTCACGATTGTGGTAACTGAAAGCAATCTCACCCTTAGGGATTGGCAACTGTACTCTTCCACCTATTTCAGGCCTGCCTGAGACTGACGGTAAGGTTTCCCATCCTTTTGTATCTTTATTGCCGTAAAGAACCCATAACCAGATATTTGCATTGTTCTTAAAGAAATACTTTCCCTGAAGACCATAAACCCCTTTCGTCAGTTTAAGCGGATCGCGCGGGTCGATCCTGTCAAACCACATTAGCGGCCTGAGCATTGAAGCAGATCCGAAATTTATTTTTTGCAGTCCGGCCCTTATCTCAAACCTGTCGCCTGAAAGGCGTAACCAGAAACGGTAGAAAGCTACCTTTGCATCAAATATATTGGCAGTGTCAGACAACATCGTATAATTCAAATAGGCGTCAGCTGAGAACTCGCCATCGAGGGAAAGCTTGTTTTTCATTGGAAGGTTCAGGGAGAGTTGAGGAATATATCTCAGTCCTGTTTGCAGGGCGAATCCATCTTTATAATTTGATGTTGCCCATCCTGCAGCCTCACCGCTCAGATCCGCTTTCTGCCCTTTGAGATCGATAAGCAGAAGAAGAGATGCTATTATCAGGATTAATTTTTTCAAACAGGCATTCATTTTTTCACCTATATAAAGAGTAGATTACTATAGAAAAGAATATTGTTAATAATTTTATTTTCTTACATGGATTTTTAATGACATTTAAACATGAATTAGTTAAAAAGTCTATTCTTTTTTCTCAGGACCTTCATAATAATGTTAAAAATACTAAAAAACGTTCCGTTTCAGACACTCTTCTTACAATTAGTTCCTGAACAGGTTTAGGGATTTCAGGGTATATTTAGTAATACAAAGGTTTTCTTTTAGATTACTGTGCATTATCAATCATCGACTGGGTGATGATAATAGTTTTTGTTGAAACTGCACATGCCCCGAAGTATCCTAACGCTCCGTTATCCAGGTTCGTATTGGGGTTCGCAGGTGTCGATCCGAAAACCGGATTTGCATAAAGTACATTTGCCAGTGTGCGGTAATACCAGTATGTCTGCTGGTCAAGAGAAACAATTTCAACAATGGCGATATCGCCTGCGGTCACATGTGCCACGCTGAGTTCTGTGTACTCTCCGTTAGTGTACTGGTCATCATATAGCCAATAACTTTCATCATTGATAGTATCGTTTATAATAACCTTTATCCTGTAAAAATTTTTCTCCTCAGGATCTCGGAAAAGACAATGTAATTCAATACGGTCTCTGTTACGCGGATCTCCGCCAAAATAAAAATGTGTTGACAAATCTTTTACTAATATCAGCGAATCTACAGGTACATTACTGTGGAGTGTTGAAGACCCGGTATACTCTTTATTTTCACTTTTTACTCTCAACGTATATGTCCTTCCGGGAATTCCATGAGTCTTTGATGTAAAATAAATACCCGGTTTTGTTTCTTTCAGCGTATCAGTTGTACCGGTATTATCGGTTATTATCACTTCCGCACCGGAAACAGCAGGGAAAATCGGCTGATAGAAATAACTGCCAGATTTACTGATAGTTACTTTATATGGACCATCTCTGTCATTTATCAGACCTTCAATGACTATCTGCGGCTCTGCTTCATTCAGATCAACATTTATTACCTTCTGGCAGCCTGAGATTATTATAGTAATAAAAACAGCGATAATACTCTGAAACAGACATAATATTTTTTTTGTCATTATTAATTTCATTTCTGATATACTTTTAAAATCTGAAGTTATATGTAATGGAAGGTACTATTCTGAAAAGCGACAGTTGGACAGCCTGCATTTTTGCAGGATTGTCCGGGTCGGGCTGAAAATTAATAGCATATGCATTTTCGCGTGCATATACGTTATAAATTGAAAAATTCCAGCTTCCTTCATTCCGCTTTCTTTTTTCCCTTTGCCATGTAAGTCCAAGATCTAGCCTGTGATAGTCAGGCATACGATAACCGTTTCGTTCTGTGTAGTACGGGACAATATTACCATCGACGATATAACTACCGCTGGGAAATGTCACTGCATTACCGCTATAATATATCCAGGTGGCGGATAATGTCAGATGAGGATTGATTTCATACATACCAACAATAGAAATGTTATGAGGTCTGTCCTGTTTTGCAAGGAACGGAGTGCCATTGTTTATATCTTTGAACTGCCTTCTGGTTCTGGAAAGAGTATAACTTATCCATCCGGTCAGTTTCCCATATTTTTTTCTCACAAGAAATTCGGCGCCATAACTCCATCCTTTACCGAATACCAGTTGTGATTCAACTTTATTATTTAGGATCAGATTGGCTCCATTCCTGTAGTCAATCTGATTTTGCATGTTTTTATAATAAACTTCCACTGAGGTCTCGAACTTGTTATTCAGAAAATTTCTGAAGTATCCCAGCGTATATTGATCTGCAATTTCAGGCAGGATATTTATATTACTTGGGATCCACAGATCAAAAGGTGTGGTAGAGGTAGTATTTGATAAAAGGTGGATATACTGACGGGTTCGTGCATAAGAAGCTTTAATTGAGCTTGAATCATTTATAATATAACTCAGAAGTAACCTTGGTTCCAATCCACCGTAAGTGTTGAAAATTTTTCCTTTAGGATAAGATACTGAGTCAACAATATCCGATACCTCATCATAAGTGTAAACTGTGCCAGGACCAATTGAGCTGAAAAGGGAAAAACGAAGGCCATAGGTTGCTTTAAGATGTTTGGTTATGGTTTGTTCATTTGAAAGGTAAATCGCATTCTCAAGTGCATACCTGTTATCCATGGATTTGACGCGCAAGAAGATTGTATTGTCTACTTTGCTGGGGACGAAAGTATGAAAAATGGTATTGAAGCCAAATTTAATTGTGTTATTTGAATTCAGGTAGTAATAAAAGTCCTCTTTCAGGTTCACATCCCGGATCTCTGATTTAACTCTCATGGTTTTGCTTTCCACGGCTACGTTAAAATTATAACTGTAGAGGCTGAAAATTAATGATGTATTTGAGAAGATCTTATCACTTAAATTATGGTTCCACCTGGTTGTTGTGGTGAAATTACCCCAGTTCAGTCCAAGATTTCCGCCGAGGTTGAAATTATCCCTGCCGAGATAACATGAAAAATATAGCTGGTCCTTTTTTGTAAGTCGATAGTTGGCTTTCATGTTAAGATCATAAAAATAGAGAGTCGAGTTTTTTGCTGTGGAATCAGCTCCCCGGCCGGGAAGCAGTATCAGAAAAACATCGGCATAAGTCCTTCGTGCTGTTATCATGAATGACCCCTTGTTCTTCACAATTGGACCTTCAACTGCAAGCCGTGAAGAGATAAGACCTATGCCGCCCGATACATGAAACTCTTTATTATTACCTTCATTCATCCTGACATCAACTACCGATGAAAGGCGGCCTCCGTATTCAGCAGGGAAACCACCTTTATAAACAGTTATATCTTTAATTGCATCAGAGGAGAATGTTGAAAAGAATCCGAGCAGATGAGATGGATTATATACCGGGGCTTCATCAAGCAGGATAAGATTCTGATCAACACCTCCGCCACGCACATAAAAACCGGAATTTCCTTCTCCTGCCGGCGATATTCCGGGCATCAGCTGAATAGTTTTAAGGATGTCTTTTTCACCAAAGATCACAGGAATATTCCTGATTTCCCTGACATTAATATTTGATATTAACTCATTGGAAACTACGTTGTTATTATCTTTTTCACCTGTAACTGTGATTTCTTTTAAGGCAATTGATTCTTCCTCCAGGTCGATATTTAGAGTTAGATTATCTTTAAGATCCAGCGAAATACTCTTTGTCTTAAATCCCATGTAATGAACTATTAAAGTATAATTACCTGCCGGGAGAGTGAGGGCATAATATCCATAGGAATTGGAATAAATACCTGCTGACGGATTTTCTTTCAGATAAATTACGGCACCGCTCAATGACTCACCGTTCCTGGAATCTCTGATAAAACCACTGATTATAACCGGTTTCAAAGTGCCATCTTCCGAAAATCCTTGAGATATAATAGCAAGCCAAAAAATAAGTATTAAGAGAAATATTCTGTTTATCATAGGGTACAAATTTAATGATTCTGTGCCTGAGAAGTTATGATAAGCGACTTTAAAAAATATAAACGCGGATTATGAAATCTAATATGTTTTTGCATTATAAAAAGTGATAAATATAATTGCCGTAAACTTGCGCTGAACTATACTCAAATCTTAAATTATTGTTAAATGTTAATTTCTGATCAGCATTATTTTCAATATGGTATATTATTTGCATTACATGGTTAAACTAAAATACAAGAGGTTATGAAAACAAAAAAAATTATTAAGGTGAGCCTCGTTCTTGTACTTGGATTATTTCTTATTTCCTATAACGGTATTGCTCAGAATACAAAGTTAAGTCGTCAGGAAAAGAAAGAGGTGAGGAAAGCTGAGATGAATGCTAACTACAATATCCTGGATTCTCTCTTCAATGCACGAAGCTTTGTACTTGAAGCAGATTTTCTTCAGGACAAGCTTGGTGACATGATGCCAGTTAATTCTAGCCTGAATTTCATACGGGTTAATGGTTCTGATGGTGTTTTGCAGACAGGTTCTTACAGCGGACAGGGATATAATGGCGTTGGGGGAGTTACTGCTTCCGGCACTATTGGGTCATGGAAAATCGACAGAAATCCCAAAAAAATGACTTATACGGTCTATTTTAATCTTCAGACACAAATAGGTCAATATGATGTTATTATGATAGTCAATTCTGATAATAATGCCACAGCAACCATCACTAGTACGACACCCGGCAGGCTTTCCTGGGTCGGTCACCTGAAAACAGTTAATAACTCAAGGGTATTTAAGGGACAGAATACCATTTAATGGTACTTCGGATTGCGGATTTTAGATTTCGGATTTATAAGAAAGAATACAGTTAATTATTAAAAGCATCAGCATATTTAACTTGGGTTTCAATCCGAAATCT
>CAZGKI010000005.1:0-20847 GCA_964526345.1 uncultured Rikenellaceae bacterium | reverse complement strand
GAAATTCTGTATTTCTTTTACCAAACGTTAATTGCTATACTTACCTTCCTTTCAATCTCTTTATCTCATTAAAGTGATCCATACTCATTTTCTCCCTCTCGAGACGTGTTTTTGTCCTGTACATCTCAAACTCTGATTTGAGCTCCGCAAGCTCTTTTTTTGTTTCAATTGTAACAACCCTGTTTCTTTTAAATGCAAGGAAGCCGACCCCCAGCAGGAAAAGCAAAATTGCTATTACTGTCCACATCAGGGAATTATAAGCAATCTTATTCATCTCGATGCCAATAACACGTATACTGTTTTTAGTACTTGTCATCTCCTCCAGTTGATCTTTCGTCTTCCCCAGGCTGTTATTAAGTGAATCTATACGGATATTAAGATTCCGTCTTATTCCTGCTAACTCAACGATCTTATTCTTAGCCTTTGCTAAAGAATCAACGGCATTTTTCTTTGCCAGCTGGAATATATCCTCCCGGATAGCCCGGTAATTCTCATAAATCCTTGTCTTTTCTTCAAGGTAGTTCATCTGGTCCGGAAGAGTACCCTTCTCAAGTACGTCCGGGATGGCAGTCTGACTTATTCCTCTGGTTATCCCTGCCATCAAAATTACAATGGTAAATACAAATCTAATTGCTGATTTAATCATAATTGTAAAAGGTTTTATATGGAGAAAAAGAATTACCCCGATAAATTTGTAACGAAATATAAGATAAATTATTTTAATTTTAATGATCTTCATTTTATCAGGTATGGATCTGTAAAATGTGGAACTTGTAAAAACAGTTTTTGAGTTATAATGTTTCATAAAATAAAAAAAATGAAAAAGGTTATAATTCTATTATTACTAACAGTGTGTTGTTACAATACTGGATGGCCTCAAAGCGCCGATTTGAAGCATTTTCCCAAAGGTTTTGCTCCTAAAGAGATAGGAAACCGTCTGAGTGAACATTTTCTGCCCACAAAACACTTTTTAAATGGCAAGTCGATTCATTATGCTGAGGTTTGTACCTGGTATGGAGCTTTACGGTTTGCTGAAGTCACAGGTGAGAAAAATCTTGAACGAAAGCTAATGGAACGTTTTGAACCGCTCTTTACCTTGGAAGAATCTTATCTCCCGCCGTTAAACCATGTCGATCATAACATGTTTGGCTGCCTCCCGCTTGAAATCTACAGGATAACACATGATAAGAGATATCTTGACCTTGGATTGCGTTATGCCGATACTCAATGGACTTTACCTGAAAATCCTGATGCTGAACAAAAAGCCTGGGCAGACAAAGGCTATACATGGCAAACCCGGCTCTGGATCGACGATATGTTCATGATTACCATCGTTCAGTCGCAGGCATACAGGGCAACCGGCGACAAAAAGTATATCGACCGGGCAGCACATGAAATGGTAATGTACCTTGAAGAATTACAGGAGCCAAACGGGCTATTCTTCCATGCATCGGATGTTCCGTATTTCTGGGGACGAGGAAATGGATGGATGGCATCAGGAATGACTGAACTTCTTAGTTCCCTTCCGGATGATAATCCTGATAAACCACGAATTCTGGAGGGTTACAGGTTGATGATGAAAAGCCTTCTGGAATTTCAGTCACCAGCCGGGATGTGGAACCAGCTGATCAATGAACCTGATTTCTGGGCTGAGTCGTCCGGCACTGCCATGTTCACATATGCAATGATTGCGGGTGTAAAGAAAGGCTGGCTTGATAAAAAAGTATATGCCCCGGCTGCCAGGAAAGCATGGCTCGCTCTTGTTACACACATAAACTGCAATGACGATGTGACAGAAGTTTGTGTAGGGACTGGCAAAAAGAACGACAAGCAATATTACTATGATCGTCCCCGTGTGGCAGGAGACTTTCACGGGCAGGCCCCGGTTTTATGGTGTTGTTATGCATTGCTGAGCAAATAATTGATGTTTCGTTTTACCAGATTGATTTCGTAAATTTATATTCTCATACCAGCAACTTCTGTATGTCAAACATTAATGAGGCTTTAATCAGGCAGGTATTTGCAGAGATGGTGAAATATAAAACATCTTTGTCGAAAATGGTTACAACAGACGATGAGGATGAAGATGAAGAATTACCGGATTACAGGATACTTGCCGACCTTATAATAAGAAACTTTCCCTGGCCAATAGGAGTAGAGCTGCGAAGGCTTTTTTCCGGATCGATGAGACAGCTTGACCGCATGAGACTTGATCAGATCTTTAAGACTATTGAGCGATCTATGCAGTTTCTTAGTTTTGTGATGCTGGCTCAGCTTGCAAAAGCCCGGGAAGAAGATAGTATTGAGATCCCGGGAAGTTTCAGGAACGAATTCAAAAACAGATTTTTTGTCTTGAGTCTTGGCAATTTTTCCTGGATGATCAGGGCCATAGGTAATCTTTTTCAGGAGCAGAAAATAGAATGGTTTATGCCTGAAATGTCGGAATGTTTTGATAATAAGTTCTATGGAGCACTCGATTTCTGGGTACCTGAACGCAACGAAATAGGACACTACCAGATAAATTTAACTCAGGAAGAGATAGAAAAGAGATGCGTTGAGTATGAGGAGAAGCTGACATTTATACTTCAGAGAATTTCATTTCTTGCAAAGTATAAACTGGTGTCTGTGAAGGAGATAAAAGTAATCAAGTCTAAAATAAAAAAGGCAGCATTTCACCATGTATTTGACCTTCTTAACAGTTCCGATTCCGATTTCAAGGCAAATGAGTTCCAGGAATCAACTTTTACTGAAAGCCATTCCGTATTGCTAATGAAAAGTATAAAATCAATCGATGAATATCTGAATTTATCTCCCCTTATTATTGATACCAGCACAGAAGTTCTCGATACAAAGGAAAAATTTGAGATCAAAAAAGATATATTCATGTACTCAAAATTCCGTGATGACCAGTTGATGTACCTGGGGACAGAGGTCACTGAAAAGATAGACCTGCGGTCATTGAAGAATTATGAAACATTATTAATGGAATTCAGACAACTGTTATCAATAATTTCCGGAGAAACAGAAGTGAAGTAAAACAATCTTTTTTAAATCCTTACGATGCAAAAGAGTCCATTTAAATTTTTGGACAGTTACTCAAAAGAAGACCGGGATATCTTTTTTGGAAGAGACAAAGAGATCGAGGAGCTTCATTCACGAGTTTTCGAAAGCAGGATTCTTATAGTTTATGGAACTTCGGGAACCGGTAAATCATCACTTATCAACTGCGGACTTGCCAATAAATTCAATGATTCAGACTGGCTGCCGATAAGCGTAAGAAGAGGGATTGATATTAACCAGAGTCTTTTTGACAGTCTGGAGAGAGCCGGATTGACAAAGATATCATCCGGGAAGAATGATAATGGCGGAAAAAGAACAAAAGATATTGTAAAGATAATTCGGTCAGTATATCTTGACCATTTTAAACCTCTCTTTCTCATTTTTGACCAGTTCGAAGAGCTCTTCATTTTTGGCACAAACAAAGAGAAAGATGAACTGATCTCAAACATTAAAAAAATAATTGATTCTGATCTCCAGTGCAGATTTATTTTCTCTGTCAGAGAAGAATATCTTGCAGGTATTACGGAATTTGAAAAGGTAATACCTTCATTTCTGTCCAACAGGATAAGAATTGAAAAAATGACCAGGCAAAATGCCATCAAAGTAATTGAAGGCCCCTGTCTGGCAAATAATATTGATGTAGAACCGGGATTCTCAGAGATGCTGCTTGAGAAACTTAATCCGGATAATCCTGATGTAGAATTAACTTATCTGCAGGTCTACCTGGACAAAGTTTTTCATTTGGCCTCACCTGATGGAAAAGATGTGACTAGCATAAATAAAGGCTTACTCGACAAGGCTGGAGAAGTAAAGGACCTGCTGGGAACATTTCTGGAAGAACAGATATCTCAGCTCGACGACCCGGACATGGGCCTTGTAATCTTAAAGTCGTTCGTATCTGTTAAAGGTACCAGGCATCAGATTACTGAAGATGAAGTTATTGAATATTCAAAGACCCTGGGTAAAGATATTGACAGGGAAACAGTTAAAGACCTGATCCAGAAGTTTATACGATTAAGAATTCTTCGTGATAAAGATGAGAACAACAGGTATGAGCTTCGCCATGACAGCCTTGCTTCAAAGATCTATGAAAAGATCACACTGGTTGAAAAAGAATTGCTTGAGATAAGGCAATTTCTTGAAAATGCGTTCAACAATTTTGAAAAGAGGCAACTATATCTTACTGATGAGGATCTTAAGTACATTGCTCCCTATGAAGATAAATTATTCCTTAACGAAAAAATATTAAGGTTAATCTCGCAGAGTAAATGGTTGATTCAGAAGGCCAAGCGAAGAAGACAGAATATATTAATAGCTGTCGCAGTGATCATTATTACGGTATTGTCGTTTTTTTCAATCTGGGCTTTAAGAGAGAGAAGCAACGCAATAAGTCAAAGACAGTTTGCCGATGTGCAGAAGAATTCAGCACTGAGTGCAAAAGAAGCAGCTGATTTGGCCCGACAGGAAGCCCTGGTTTCGAAGAACCTGGCAGTTGAAAAGGAGAACCAGGCAATTCTGGCTCAAAAACAATCCGATGAAGCAAGAAAAGAGGCTCTGGCTGAACGTGAATATGCATTACAACAGAAGAGAAGAGCTGAGGGGCTTTCATTACAGGCAAATGAACAGGCTCAGATAGCAACAGAAGAAAAGCTTAAAGCTGAACAGGAGAGATCAAAAGCTATCATCGCAGAAGCAAAAGCCAGGCAGCTTGGCTTTCTTTCAACCGCCCAAAATCTTGCATTAAAATCGTCGACACTGGAAAAAAATCCTGAACTGATGGGCCTTCTTGCTGTTCAGGCATTTACCTTTAATAAAAACAACCAGGGGAAACCCGAAGACCCTATCATCTTTGAAGCTTTGACAAAAGCTTATTCAACTCTTGATAGCTCACATCACTCTGTTCTTAACGGCTCTCCAAATGAAATCAGGGTCCTCAGAGAAACACATAATGGATTATTAAGCGCTGATCTCGATGGCCAGATCAGAATATGGAATCCTGACGGAACTGTTGATAAAATGTATTCGCTTCCTGTAACCTCTCCGGTTAATTTCATTGGTTCCGATCCGGCCGGTGAACAGATAATTACCCAGCATGATAATAATGATTTATTACTATGGGATATAAAACCATCAGATGCTAAATATCTTACTTATAAGGAATTAAAAGGACATAACGGGCATGTCAGTACCATTGCATTCTGCAGCGACAAAAAGTACCTGGCCACTGCCGGAAGGGACAGTTCTGTTATAATATGGAATATTAATGAGACGCCTGCTCTTGAAATAAATAGCTTAAAAACTATGTCTGCAGTAAAAACAATAATCTTCTGCAATGCAGATAGTGTGATTTACGCACAGGAAGATGGAAATATTATTCTATGGGATATAAAACTTAATAAGAACATTCCTTTTTACACCTCAGTAACAGAGAAACCACTCTGCCTGGCATGGGATGAAAACAGAAAAATACTGTTTGCAGGATGTTCAAACGGAACCTTACTGTTGTTTAATATGATTAAGGGAATATCCTCACCGCCTGCAAAATACATTGTACATACAGCAGGAATTGATATTATCGCCTTTAACTCCGATTTCTCCCTGTTAGCCACATCAAGCTGGGATAAAACTATTAAATTTTATAATTATCATGAGTTTTTTGAACTTGAAAATGCTGTCGGTGGGGCAGAACATATTAAGAATCTGAACGAAAGGACGAGGTCTTTGATATTCACCGGTAATAACGAGCTGGTTGGTGCGTTATCGGATAAGAGTATCCATATCTGGGAAACATCCTCAGCGAAGCTTGCCTCTATGATCTGTGATCTTGTAAAAAGGGATATGACAAGTGCGGAATGGAATGAAATGGTAGGTGCAGAAATACCATACGAAAATACCTGCAGCAGAAAGCCCTGAACGGGAGATATTAAATTATGTTACGGATAATATTCATATTGATTTTGTTTTCAAGTTATTGCCTCCTCAGAGGTCAGACTGCAGGTATTGGTACAAATACGGGCAGCGATTGTCTTACAGTCGTTAAGGAGGCTGACAGGTTATTTCAGGATGGTCTGTATGATAAATGTATAGCTGCACTCGAAGGAGCATTAAGTACCTGTAAACTACCAAAAAGTGAGAGGGAACATGCTATGGGAATTCTTGCAAAAGCTTATGTCGAGACAGATGACCCTGAAAAAGCCGACGCGACAATAAACCTTATGCTTAAAAATTTTCCTCATTATGAGTTAAAGGAAGAGGATAATTCAGAAGTGTATAACCGCATGGTGAGGAAATATAAAGTGCACCCACAGTTTTCAATAGGAATCCGTAATACAGCAGACTGGGTGCATTTTAAAACTACAAAGATTTATTCTGTTCTTGATGATCTTGATTACAGTGAATCATATAACCAGAAGCTTGAAGGGATCCTGACGAGCTTTGGCTTAATGTATTATGGTTGGGCTGAGTTTGAATTTGACAGGGATATTTCATTGAATGCCGATCTGATCTTTAAGTGGACAAAATTTAGCAGAGATTTTAATAAACAATCAACCTTTGATCTTAATTTCTCAGAGACAGACAATTATGTCGAGATCCCCGTTTATCTGAAAAGATATTTTCATATTGGGAAAAACACATTGCCATATATTACTGCAGGGATGGGTTGGCTTAGTATGACAAAGGCTAGTGGCAGTGCAACCATTCATTATACGAATATTGATTCCACTGCATCAACAGGAAAGATCAATATGCTGGGAATGAGAAACCGGAACACCTTTGAATGGATTGCAGGTGCAGGTATCGGGTACAAGATAAAAAACCTCAGGCTTTTTTTGGATATCAGGTATTATGGCGGCCTGAATAGTGTTACAAATCCTGAGAAAGGTCGCACAAACGATATGTTGATTAACGATTATTTTTATATTGATAATTCGGTTAAATTAAATCAGTTTGAAATCGGAGCGTCAGTCTCTTATACACTTATTAACTCGGTGAAGAAACAAAAACGCTTTAAATAAAACACGGGAAAAGCATATTCCGGCTTTTCTGTTTTTTTGACCTGATTTATACTTCATTCTAAAATTATTTTATGAGAAAAATTGTCTTGCCTCTTATGCAAAAGCCTTTTATTTTACTGGTTGTTCTGTCAGGATTTCTGTTACCGTGTAAGGCTCAACTGGCAAATTATGATACTGTTGGAGTTAAGAACAACCTGCCTGTATTTTACGGGAAATTGCTTGAACAACAGGGCAGGAGGGGGCTATGAGGGGCAGCAGGCCATTGCCTCGAACCTTCTTAACATGGGTTCCTCGTATGCCGGACTTATTGCCTGGGAGGATCTTCAGGCTGCGACCTTTTTGTCTGAACAGAAAGAAGTCGATCCGCGACGGATCACTGCTGTCGGACTTTCAACGGGTGGTTTTCGTGCCTGGCAGCTGGCAGCATTGTCGGAGCATATTGCTGCGGGAGTATCAGTATGCTGGATGACGACTCACAATGGGATATTGTATCCTGGCAGCAACCTGTCAAGAGGTCAGTCATCTTTCACTATGACCCATCCGGGCTTGTCTCATTATTTAGACTATCCCGATGTAGCCAGCATTGCCTGTCCAAAACCGATGATGTTCTGTTGCGGCAGCCATGACCCGCTGTTCCCGTTAGAGACAATTAAAGAAGCTTTTACCAAGATGCGAAAGGTATGGGATTCACAGAATGCTGGCAGTAACCTGATCACAAATATCTATGATTCAAAGCATGAGTTTAATATTCAAATGCAGAAAGATGCATTTTTATGGTTGGATAAAGAGATGGGGAACAAATGATTTAAAAATGCACATCTGCCACACTCACAGGTGAAATTTTCTGATTTAAACATAGTATTATTTAATACAAAATGATTATTTTGGGTAAAATAAAATCTGCCAGTTATGAAAAGAAGAATTATTTCTCTTATGATCGTGATGCTGCTGTTGTCTTGTAACCTGTTTGCTCAAAAGCCAGGAAAGAAATATTATATTACCGGACAGGTCATTGACATTAATGACAAGCCGGTATCCGGTGCTATAGTGCTGATTGACAACCATAATACTGAAGTTGTAACTAATGCCAAAGGTATGTACAAGGTCAGGGTAAAAACTGATGCAACAATGATCACTGTTTTAAAACCGAATAACGGACTAATTGATGAAGAAATAAACGGAAGGACAGTTATCAATTTCAGGCTTACTAGGGAAACCCCGCTTCAGACAACTGAGAATCAGGAAAAACCTGATAATGAGAAAATAAATATCGGATATGGATATGCTTCAAAAAAAGACCTTACAACCAGCGTCGGCAAAATTGAAGGTCAGAGGAAGAAATACGCTAATTACCAAAACATTTATGAAATGCTACGGGAGGTTCCAAGCGTTCAGGTGAACGGAACAAAGATTACAATCCGGGGTGTAAACTCAGTTAATTCCACAGATCCACTGCTTATTGTTGACGGTATTGTGGTTTCATCGATCGATGATATCATACCCAGTATGGTAAAGTCGATTGAGATCCTTAAAGGTTCAGATGCATCCATATACGGCTCAAGAGGAGCAAACGGGGTAGTGATGATAACACTGATCGGGAATCAGTAATTATTGTTTCTCCGGTTTTTAACAATTATCATTAACTATTTAAGCTGTTATGCTGCATTTGGAGCAGGAGGATCAATCATTATGACCCTGCCTGTATTGTTTTTTGGAAAGGCTATGAAGTCGCTGATCTAATCCTGACCTTCCAGGAGTGCAACCCACTAGTTCATAATTACCGGGAAATAAAAAAATAGTGATTTCTGATGAAAAAGATGGTGCATTTGCGGTGGTAGATATTGACACTATTTATAAAATAAGAATATGAGAATATCAGCAAAATTGATCTTACAAAAAGAAAGGATCGCATTCTTGCTAATTTTTTTAGTATCCACGCTTTTCTATTTATTCAATATAAATTATAGTGATATCTGGATTGATGAAACCTTTTCCAAAGCATTAGTAGAACATTCATTCAGAGATATGATAGGGCTGCTCAAAAACGACTTTCATCCGCCCTTATACTTTTTCGGGCTAAAAATATTTGTCACAATTTTCGGTTCGAGCACTTTTACTCTACGGGCATTTTCGGTCTTGGGTGTTCTTTCAATTATAGTTTTAGGATATGTAGTAGGCCAAAGAGTATTTGGAAAATCCGGTGCCCTGTATTTTTGTTTACTGCTCTTATCTCTGCCAATGCTTGCTTCATATTCGCACGATGCCCGAATGTATACCTGGGGAGCTTTTTCAGTTACCGGTGTATTTCTCTACGCTGCATTATATATTTCTTCAAATAAAAGAAAAGATCTGATCTTTCTGATGGTTTTTTCATTAGCAGCTGCCTACATACACTATTATGGTTTAATAGCTGCTTTTTGGGCTAATGTTTTTGTTGCGACATTGCTATTTGCCAGGAAAAACTCAAGTTGGCGGATTCATCTTGGATATTCATTTGTTGCTGCATTATTATATCTTCCCTGGATGTTCGTTTTGTTTCATCATACTATAAAAGCCCAGGGGGGGTTCTGGGTGCCTGCCCTGACATTGCAAACCATTTTTTCCTGCTTCGTCCTTCCTTTTACCCAGAAATTCTGGATATCGTTATACTCATTGCCTATGATAATTATTGTTTACAGTATAACATTATGGGTAATCTATAGAAATTACATTGTTAAAAAAGATAACCAAGGCATAGTCCTGGGATTATCGTTGTTCATTTTTGGATTTACAATATTGACTACTGCCGTTATTTCACTTTTTTCTCAACCTGTTTTATACCATCGGTACATAACGAATATTGTTACTATGTTAATAGTACCCCCGACCCTATTTTTTATAACTATTAAAAAGAAATGGTTAAAAGGAGTACTTATAACGACACTTCTGATATGTGGAATTGTCATTTCTTTAAAAGCATCCTACTTTTCATACGGACCTTATAAGCAATCGATTGAATATTTACACAAAACATATCCTGAATTAAAAAAAATATTTCATGTTTTTGAAGTAAGTGCAGGGCCATTTATTGAATATAGCAATCCCGATATAAAAAATTATTGGTTTAAGAATGAACAAACTATATCATTTACTAATATGGATGTTTTTCACAATTTGTATACCACTGATTCTATTGGTAAAGTCCTTAAAAATGATGAACCATTCTGTTTGGTTGGTTTTGAAAACCAACCTTTTAATGAGAATAACCTGAAGCAAATATTATCCCAATCGCAGATATTGAAGGTTGATACTATTGTGGATAATAAAATGAAGTTAGATGATATAATGATAGCTTATATTCATAAAATTGTATTATATATACTTAAATATCAAGATACTGTACCGGAAAAACCATAGTCTAATTCTTAAAATATTGAAACTTGAAAGGATAATTTGTCGCATTCCAGGTTTTCATATTTACGTAAAGTAATTGAAAAACACTGCTTTCATCTTTTTGGAAGTACTCGACTCGGACAGGATAATAACCTTTTTTCAGAGGAAGAATAAATGTTTTTACACTTTCCGTAGTGTGAACACCATCATTATCAATAATCAGTTTATCCCCAAGGAATAGTTTTGAACCATCATTTGAAACAAGCCCGAAAACATAATAATCATCCCTGGGAATTTCAAAGTAACCTTCTAACAGACAAGCAAAATTGGTTTTGCCCGGGAGCTTGTTAATATTAAAAAGGCTATCAGCAAGACCGGTTTGGATTGGTTTAAGTTTTTTGAAATCAGGTAGTTTCTCCCAACTTCCCTCGTAATATGAATACTTCAGGCCACCTTGTTTAATCTTTTTTGGTTGTGGAACTGAAGGCAATGCTTCACCTAATTCAAAATTACCTTTTATTATTTTATCGTATTTTCCACTGGTGGAAATTGCCTTTAGTACTAATTGAGCCGGTCCTGTTATTGTAAACATTGAATTCACTACTTTTTTGGATGTCATATCCGGTTCAGTGCCATCAGTTGTATACCTGAGTTCAAGGCTACTGTTTAAAACCCCTATCAGAGTTGGTTCGTCCTTTAATAAAATACCATTCATCGGATGGAAACTGACAGAAGCATTTGAATATCCTGAATATGAAAATTTTATTCCGTCATACATCGCTTTTAATCTTACTGAATTATGGGTTTCATTTGGAAATGTAACCATTTTCCAGTGCAGACTTGCTGGTGCTTTGAATCTCAGAACCGAATCCAAACGATCGATTCCCTGGCTTTTGTAGGTTAACTCATTACCAGCAAGCCATAAAATTTTATCGGGTGGCAGATTCTCAAGTTTTTTGGCTGCCATTTTAATCAGATAATCATCATTAAATCGGAAAGGAGGATCTGTTGCATAGTAGGATCCGAATAATTGAGGTTCAGAAAGTAAAGTATACAACACAAACAAACCGCCATAAGAATGTCCATAAAGTGAATTAGTTCCATTAGTCGGGTATGTCTTGTCAATATATGGGATCAGTTCATTTTTAAAAAAGGAAAGGAAATTACCTGCTCCGCCTGATATTGCTGGTTCAGGAACATGTACCGGTAAAAAATCCCTGTCTCGTTGGTTCGCTGTATTAATATATCTATTTGGAACAGCTACTATTATAGCAGGAGGAACAAAGTTTTCATTTTTTGCAAATTTGTATACAAAGGAAAACGGATCCATAGCCCACTCTCCATCTGTTAAATAGATAACTTCATATTTCTCTGCTGATCCGGGCTTATAGGTATCAGGTAAAAGTACTTTAATTGATCTTTCTTCTTTCAAAATACTGGAATAAATGGAATCACTTATTACAGGGGAATCCTGCGCATAACTTTTGCAAAAAGTCTGTAAAATGAGAACCAGGCTAAAGGTTAGCAGAGAGGGAAAAACATTTTTTTTCATGATTCTTAATTTTATTAGTTGCAGAATGAATAAAAGACAGATTAAAATTATTAATGCTGCCTGATAAATTATATTAGATATGCATAAGTACTGAAAACTATTGATTGGCTAATAGTTAAGCTTTAATAATTTTAATAAAAAACCGTGTTGTCACGTTTTTTACTTTCCTGCCTGCCCTGCCTGCAGGCAAATGCTCCTGCACCCAAGGCAGATTGGCAAAACTTTCCAACGCTCTGTTGTCAAATAAATCAGCCCCTCTACAAAATTGGCGACTCATTCTACATGCTTTAACTGATTTCCTTGAACAAGACAGATATATTTTAAATAATATTTATATTTGCTTTATCAATAGCAAAATTGAGATCAGATTTTCATGAAATACCTTTTTGTACTTTTCCTGTTTGTCCTGTCCTTCCATCCCAATGTATTTGCTCAGGCACTACCTCATGATGCCAGTACTGATTACAATAAGTTATACAAAGTTGTTACGGAGGAATACGGATTTGATCAGGTACTGGTTAACGGTATTTTTTATCAAGATAAATACTGGAATAAGGTTGGTCACCCTTTTTTTTTGGAGGACCAATTATATAAGGGTACTTTAATGTATAGAGGGAAAGAATACAAAAGTATCGAAATGAAGTTCGATATTTACAATCAACAGTTAATACTATATATACAGAACAATAATTCAGTAGTCTGGATTGTTCCCCCAAACGATTTTATTTCAACCTTTAGTCTTGGTGACAAGTTCTTCTCAAAATACATCATCCAGGGAGAGCCAGGATTTTACCAGGTTGTCTTTGATACAGAAAAACTGAAATGTTTGTATTACTGGTTTAAACAAATACACGATACTTCTAATGGTGGAAATTCCAGTTCCACTGATTTTGGCGATAGTGAGAAAAAGAATTACCTTAAGATTGACGGCTTATTTGAAAAATACAAAAATAACAGGTCATTCACCGAATTATTTCCAAAGGAGATTAAAGGCAGTGTAAGGCAGTACATAAAAACGAACCATATTAAAGTAACTAAAATCAGTGATGAAAGAGTAACGGAATTATTAACCTATTGTAATTCTATATTATAGACCATAAAGGTTATCTTTTACTGCATAATTTATCAAATGAAAAAGATTATTATTGCCTGGTTGAGCCTGAATCTTTATTTTATAGCATCTGCACAGCAGCCCGATAATATAGTAGTATCCGGTAATTTTATTAATACTCCATTCAAAGATTTTGTTGAGGAAATCGAAATGAAAACTCCTCTGAGATTTTATTATCAGCAGGATCGGATAAAAGATATTCAAATCTCCTTTTCGGGCGCAGATGTCAGTCTTGCTCAGGTGCTCAATGATCCGTTAAAGAAGGCTGGCCTCCAACTCTTTATTGAAGGCAATAGCATATACATATATCCTGGTGAGCGAATTACAACAGAATTACCATCTTATAAGATATCATGGGTTGAGCATACTGATACTGGCAGTTTAGAAAACATAACCGAGACTGAAAGAAGATATATTGAAGGCAAGATGATTTCATCAATTGAAGTACTGGAAATAGGTGACAAGCAGAAGACTGCCGGCATTTCAACGTGTATTATCAATGGGAGAATAGTCGACGAATCTAATTCAGAGCCTCTTATCGGTGCTACAGTTTATATTGAAGAATTGAAAAATGGCGTTTCTACTGATTTAGACGGCAGGTTTAAACTGGTGCTGAAGCCGGGAAAATATAAGGCTATTTTCAATTACATGTCAATGAAACAGCAGGAATATTACCTTCAGGTATATTCAGGAGGCTCAGTTACTATTGAAATGAAAAAAGAGCTCATTGCATTGGATGAGGTTAAGGTTACAGCCAGTCGTTACGATCATGTAAAAGGAATGCAGATGGGTTTTGAAAGGATTTCCGTGAAAACAATAAAGGAAATTCCGGTCGTTTTCGGGGAAAAAGATGTCCTTAAAGTTGCTCAAATGTTACCTGGTGTGCTGAATGTGGGTGAAGGTTCATCAGGATTCAATGTAAGAGGCAGCGCTGAAGATCAGAATATGTTTTATATCAGTAAGATCCCTGTTTATAATACATCCCACCTGTTCGGTTTCTTTACTTCATTCAATCCCGATATCATTAATGATTTCTCATTGTATAAAAGTAATATTCCCGCCAGTTATGGCGGCAGGCTGTCTTCAGTATTTAATATAACAACCAGGCAGGGAAGCAAGAAGAAATACTATGGTCAGGGGGGAATAAGTCCTGTTACGGCACATTTCTCAGTTGAAATTCCGGCAATTAAGGATAAATTGTCAATAGTTACCAGTTTCAGGAGCTCCTATTCAGACTGGATTTTAAAAAATATAAAAGACAAGGACATAAAGAATAGCAGCGCTTATTTTTATGACGGTTCTTTTTCTGTCAATGCCGCAATTAATGATAAAAACCAGTTGAAGGTTTTTACCTATATGAGCAGAGACAAGTTCTCGCTGTCAACTATCAATGATTATGATTATTCGAACAGAGGATCATCATTAGACTGGAAACACATATTTTCTTCTGTATTATCGGCCAATGTGACATTTATTTACAGCAATTACTCTTTTGAAAATGTCGATAAGACCAACCTTTCCAGTGCTTATATGCAACAGTACAATATTGGTCATTATGAAACCAGGGCTGACTTTTCAGTTTTAAGCAAAACAAATCACAAAATAGATTTCGGAGTTAGCCAAATATATTATGACCTGGACCGTGGTAATATTACTCCGTTTGGTGAATTATCAGAGAGGATACCTGTTAGTTATGGTAAAGAGAGAGGGTTCGAATCTGCACTCTATTTTTCCGATGATTTTGCCTTGTTCAGGACTCTGACCCTCTCGGCAGGAATAAGATACAGTCTCTTCAGTCTATATGGTCCCGCTGAAATTAATATCTATAATTCTGAAGATAACAGGACAGTTGAAAATATCAAAGAGACCAAGGTTTATCAAAAAGGAGAACGCATTAAATCTTATTCCGGACCTGAATACAGATTTTCCTTAAATTATAATCTTGGTACAAATGGGTCACTGAAAGCCTCGTACAACAGATTGTACCAGTATATTTTCATGTTAAGAAATACCATTGCCATTTCTCCTAATGATAAATGGAAATTATGTGATTATCACATCACACCACCTGTTGCAGATCATATTTCCGCCGGTTATTACCGGAATCTCAGTAACCGGGGTATTAATGCCTCTTTAGAAATTTATCATAAATGGATCAACAATCAGGTTGAGTTTAAGGACGGTACCGATTTTACTTCCCCCGATCCCATAGAGACACAGGTATTACAGGGAAAACAACGTGTAAACGGAATTGAAGTAATGATCAGCAAAACTACTGGCAAGGCCACAGGATGGATATCATATTGTTATTCGCGGTCTTTTATTAAAGTTGATGGCAGCACTCCTGAAAATCAGATCAATTATGGCATGGAATATCCTTCAAATTATGACCGGCCGAATAGTCTGAACTTTGTACTGAATTACAAGACTAATCGTCGCTTAAGTACTTCAGTTAATTTTGTTTATACAACAGGACGACCTATTACTTATCCGGTATCTGTTTATTATTCTGAGGGCCAGCAGTTACTGTATTATTCGAAAAGAAATGAATTCCGGATACCTGCTTATGCCAGGCTGGATCTATCCATAAACCTTGAAGGAAACCTCCTCAGGAAAAAACCTATTCATAGTTTCTGGTCGCTTAATTTATACAATGCTCTGGGACGTAAAAATGCCTATTCAGTTTATTTTGACTCCTATAACGGTAAAGTACAAGGCCATAAACTGGCAATCTTTGGCGTTCCTATATTGACGCTTTCCTGGAACTTCAAATTCGGAAATTATCTTAATGAATAAACAGCCTATTCCAGTTCATGAAAAGAAATCATATTAAAACAGTAATTGTGACAAAGAAAAGGAATCGTTTCATTTTAATCTTTACGGGCCTTACGATATTTGCACTTAGTTGCATCAGCCCGTTTGAACCTGATTTCAAGGGAGAGGATAATTTACTTGTCGTCGATGGAAGTTTAATTAAAGGTCTTGAAACGCAGATGATAAGGATTTCCAGATCATCATCCATTTCACAACCTGAATATCGTCCTGTAGAAAATTGTCAGGTTAAAATAATGGATGACTCAGGAACTGAGTTCGCTTTTTCTGAAGAATCACAAGGTAAATATGTGGCAAATATTGATGATGCACACCTTAATTATGACACTCAGTATAAATTGATATTCAGCACTCCTTCAGGGGAAGAATATGAATCCGGTTATCAGAAGCTTTTAAGAAATGCACCTGTTGACAATATTTATTGTATCAAGGAATACCACTCTAACACCGATTCTTTAAAAGATATCCAGGGACTTCAGTTTTATGTGGATCTGGATGCTCCAAATGATGCATCCAGGTACTTTAAATGGCAAATAGAAGAAACATGGGAGATCCATGCCACCTGGAAGATAAACGGTGTTTATGACGGAAAGACAATAGAATTATTTTCCTGGCCATCGGACAGTCTTTATTATTGCTGGGGGACAAAGACTGCCACAGGAATTTACACAACATCAACAATTAACTTGTCGAATAATACTCTTAAAAAAATACCACTGCATTTTAAATCACATTATTCACAGGATCTGACAATAAAATACTGTGCAACTGTAAAACAATTTGCATTGAATGAAGATGCTTATAATTATTGGCATCAAAAAGAGACTGAGATGAATGAATCAGGTCAGATTTACACAATACAACCTAGCCAGGCCAAATCGAATATCTCTAATACCGGTAATCCAGATGAAAAGGTATTAGGCTTTTTCTGGGTTTCATCATATACTGAAAAACACCTGTTCCTGGAGAATCCTTTTATTAAAGATGCTTTAAGTCCAAAAAGTTGTAGTGTTGTTGGTTCCAGCACAAATTTATTAGGGCAGGATCTTATAAATTATTTATATACTTTAATAGCGCGCACCAAAAACTTTCCCAAACCTCCTCCGGTTTTTATTTATTTCACAACCCCCAATGGCGTATATTTTACTAAAGATGAGTGTATTGATTGCAGATTGATGGGTGGAAGTACTAGCAAACCTGATTTTTGGGAATAACTTGAATCAGAGATCCATTATTATGACCAGACGATTCTAATAATAAATGATGATGATAGAATGATTAAAAAAGTTTTTCTTTTCTGTGTACTATTTTTTCTGATTAACCTTACTCTTAATAGTCAGGCAGGACAATCGGAACTGAAATACCCGCATGTCCCTGCTGTTTCGGGCGAAAAGATAAAGCTTTTCACTGACCGGAGTATCTATTGCGTGAATGAGAAAATATATTTCACTGCTGAATATTCATGTATAACCGAACTTGATTCTCTTGCCTGGAGCAATGTATTATATGTCGAACTGATCAAATGGAATGGGACCAGGCTGATGCAGATGAAACTGAAACTAACCAGGCCGGGAACGCCAGGTAATATGAAAATCCCGGGCAATTTACTTTCCGGTAATTATTATTTGCGTGCTTACACAAAATGGATGCGGAATTATCCTGTTCAGGAATATGCTTACCAGCTTGTTAAGATTGTTAATCCTTTCAGTTCCGAAACAGATGAAGGTACGACAGATAAATCGGCTCCATCCGGAACAGCACTGCTCAAGCCGGTACAGAAGACTCTGATTAATGGAATCAGCTGCACCCTGGATAAGAATGAATATAATCCAGGGGGAAAAACAGAAGTCTCGATTCTTATAAACGACAGGAAGTTAGTTGACTTTGACAGGTATTGCGTTTCTGTTGCAAAAGTCAGCGCTATTGATACAACCGGTCAGTATTATGAGTCCAGAGTATCCTCTCAGGAAAGGAACCTCTCCTTTATAGAATATTTACCAGAGATCAGGGGAATTACAATCTCAGGTGAAGTTCTCGACAAATCCACAAAACTCTCGCAAAAAGAAGCTTTTGTAAGTCTTTCAGAAACTCAGCATGGTGAATACTTTTCAGTTTATCAGACAGATGACTTGGGACGATTTCACTTTTCGCTTCCGGATATAACGGGACAACATGATTTCTTTATTCAGGCAGAAATACCTTCAGAAATAGAAATCGACAACGGCTTTTGCAACAAACCTGTGAAGTTGCCTTACATTGCTTTCAAACTGGATAAAGATGAAATTGATTTTGTTAAGGAGATGGTCATAAATATGCAACTTAGTGAAAGATTCCTCACTAATAAAGATACGTTAGCAGATTCCAAACAAACAAAAGCAGAACCTCTTGTTTTTTATGGCAGCAAAAAGGCAGTATATTCAACAGAAAAATATATTGAATTGCCGAATATCGAGGAATTCATCAATGAAGTTGTTATGGAAGCAACTATAATAAATGAAAAAGGGAAGGCCTCCTTTATAAACATGCGCAGAACGGGCCTCTCAGATTATCAGCCATTGGTTTTTATCGACAATGTCCAGGTTAGCAATGATGACCGGCTTATTAAAACGCCTTTGAACAGAATTGACAGAGTGGAGTTAATTGACTTGGACTATATAGTTGGTGACATGAAATACAATGGCATAATAAGCATTTACTCCAGAAAAAAAGATTTTGCCGGATTAGTTCTGAACAAAAACAGCACATTTTTTACATACGAGTTATTTTCAGAAATAGATACTGCCTGCGATTTTAGCCCAAAGTCTTTTGATTCAAGAATACCTGACAGAAGGAATCTTTTATACTGGAATCCGGATATTCAGTTATCTGCTGACACACAAACAACAATTTCATTTCAAACATCTGATTGTAAAGGAGAATATATCATTTATATCCGGGGAAAAAACAGCAAGGAAGGAAACGAAATATACGGGAAATGCTTTTTTTCAGTCAAATGATCACACTGGGAACTTATAAAAATTGGAATTTTGGCGTTCCAATTTTGACTCTTTTATGTAACTACAAACCAGAAGATTATTTTAATGATTAAATCGTTCGATTATAGATCATGAAAAGGAATCAAAAAAAAGGGGGGGAATCGAAAAAAAATAATCATTTCACCATAATCCTTACGGGTCTCATCCTGTTTACCTTAAGTTGCATCAGCCCCTTCGAACCCAATTACAGGGGAGCAGATAATATGCTGGTTGTTGACGGTAGTTTAATTAAAGGCCTTCAAACACAGGTGATATATATCTCCAGATCTTCGTTCATTTCAGAACCTGAACGCAAGCCTGTAGAAAACTGCCAGATCAAAATAATGGATGATTCAGGAAATGAGTTCGCTTTTACTGAAGAATCACAAGGCAAATATGTGGCAAATATTAATGATGCACTCCTCAACTTTGATAACCGATATAAACTTGTGTTTAGCACTTCTTCAGGTGAGAACTATGAATCGGATTATCAGATGCTTTTACAAACTCCACCTGTTGATAGTATTTACCGTATCAAAGAATACCACTATTCATCCGATTCTGTCAAATATACGAAGGGACTTCAGTTTTATGTTGATCTGGATGCCCCCGATGATGCATCCACATACTATAGGTGGCAAATAGAAGAAACATGGGAGACTCATGCCTGGTATTTTATATACGGTGTTTATGACGGAAAGACAATAAGATTGGATGTTCATAGTTGGCCATCAGATAGTCTTTTTTATTGCTGGAACACAAAAACCGCAACAGGAATTTACACATACTCAACCAATAACTTATCGCATAACGTTATAAAAAAAATACCTCTGCATTTTAAACGGTACTCTTCACCGGATATGACAATCAAATACTGCGCAACTGTAAGACAATTTGCAATGAATAAAGACGCGTATGATTATTGGCATCAAAAAGAGGTTGAATTAAATGAGTCAGGTCAGATTTACACAACTCAACCTAACCAGCTTAAATCGAATATATCTAATATCAATGATCCCGATGAGAAGGTGCTGGGCTTTTTCTGGGTTTCTTCCTGCACTGTAAAACACGTGTTTGAAGAAAATCCTTTTGTCAGAAATCAAATAGGTCCAAAATCATGTATCAGTTATGGAATCTGTACTGATAAAGAACAGGAAATTATAAATCTATTATATAATGTAATTAAGTCTGTTAGAAACTTTCCTGAACCTCCGGTTTATATTACCATTTCGATAAACCCATATAATGGTGATTTGTGCGCTTCTTTGTCTAAAGATGAGTGTATCGATTGCAGAGTGATGGGTGGGATTAATCATAAACCTGATTTTTGGGGATGGCATATTTCAGATTTACCTTATTAAACGAACAATTTTAAAATAAACAATATTGATTGAATGATGAAAAAAGTTATTCTGTTCTATGTTTGAAGCATTTTAATTAATCTTAACATTTTAACCTAAACAACAATGAGACGAACAAATTTCTTACTGCTATTAATCCTGCAGGTCATATTTTTGTTATCCGCTTGTTCTGAGAAAACACAAAATAAAAGGAGTTTGACAAATGAGAACTGGCTTAGGGTTTCGGGTAATCTAATAATCAACCGAAAGGGCGATACTGTTTATTTACGTGGTTTCGGACTGGGTGGAATGCTTCATATGGAGAATTTCATTGATGGTTATCCATTTAATGAAGAAACTATGCGTGAAGGTCTGCTGAAAGTATTAGGAGAAAAAAAATACAATCTTTTCTTTGATACTTTTCTCAAAAGTTATTTCACTGAACCTGACGCAGAATACATTCACAGTCTGGGATTAAACCTGGTTCGGATCCCGATAAATTACCATCTTTTTGAAGATGATATGAATCCACGGGTCATTAAGGAAGGTG
>CAZGKI010000004.1:74961-160371 GCA_964526345.1 uncultured Rikenellaceae bacterium | reverse complement strand
TAAACCATGCACGGGCAAAGGCATCTGCAAATTCAAGAGGATGTTCATAGAAACGCCTTGAAATTTTTTCATAAACGGGATCGAAACGCAAAGAAAGGTCGGTTGTAAGCATCGTTGGTGCATGCTTTTTAGACGGGTCGTGGGCATCAGGAATGACACCATCGGCATTTTTTGCAACCCACTGATGCGCACCGGCCGGGCTTTTTGTCAGTTCCCATTCGTATTTAAAAAGATTTTCGAAGAAGTAATAACTCCACTTGGCTGGAGTCTGAGTCCAGGTAACTTCCAGGCCGCTGGAGATTGTGTCGCCTCCTTTTCCTGAGCCAAACTTGCTTATCCAGCCTAAGCCTTGCGCTTCAATGTCGGCAGCTTCAGGCTCAGGTCCAACAAGGGCCACATCACCGGCTCCGTGGGTTTTTCCAAAGGTATGTCCGCCGGCAATAAGTGCCACGGTTTCTTCATCATTCATGGCCATACGGGCAAATGTTTCGCGAATATCTTTAGCCGCGGCAACCGGATCAGGGTTTCCGTTTGGGCCTTCAGGATTTACATAAATTAATCCCATTTGCACGGCTGCAAGAGGATTGTCAAGGTCGCGTTCCCCTTCGTAGCGTTTGTCTGCTTCTAACCACTTTGTTTCGGAACCCCAGAAAACGTCCTCTTCCGGCTCCCATACATCTTCACGCCCACCGCCAAATCCAAAGGTTTTGAATCCCATTGATTCAAGGGCTACATTACCAGCAAGTATCATAAGGTCTGCCCAGGATATTTTCCGACCATATTTTTGCTTGATCGGCCAAAGCAGCCTACGTGCTTTGTCGAGGTTGACATTATCTGGCCAACTGTTAAGCGGGGCAAAGCGCTGTTGTCCGGCTCCTGCACCTCCACGACCATCTCCTGTGCGGTATGTGCCAGCGCTATGCCAGGCCATACGGATGAATAATGGTCCATAGTGGCCGAAATCGGCAGGCCACCAATCCTGGGAGTCAGTCATTAGCTTGTGAAGGTCTTTCTTTATGGCTTCCAAATTCAGACTCTTAAATTCTTTAGCATAGTTGAAATCTTCACCCATAGGGTTAGATACAGAAGAGTGTTGTCGCAATATGTTCAATTTTAACTGATTAGGCCACCAGTCGCGATTTTTTGTACCGCTGGTTCCAACACTATGCTTATGAGTTGCTCCGGTAACAGGGCATTGGCTGCCGTTGTTTGAGTTATTTTCCATTTTTAGTATATTTCAATTAATAAATAATCATTTAAAATAGTATATGAATCTAAATTACGGACAGCTTATCAATGATTACACAAACTTTCGTAATAAACTCGGGCCACTTTTTCTGTCCGTTATAATGCTCTGATTATTTACTACCGGAGCTACCGAACTGATTGTTAATTTTCTATTCTTGATGGTTTGATATTTTAAAGTGGCTATTTTACTTTTTTTATGTCAGTAAATTTCCCTACTATCTGAAGCTTAATATCTTTAACTTCAAAATTTGGTATTTTCTTCTTTTTCATGTACTCATCGAGGATCTTATTAAGGTCATCATCATAAAAATCTTCGATTCGTTCCGATTCAGCACAATATAAATGATGATGTCTCTTCTTTATGGCGTCATATCTGAATAATTCGTTATCAGTTTTGACTCTGTTTACCAAACCTACCTTACTAAATGCATCGAGTATTTTATATATAGTTCCCATCTGAATATGAGGATAGCTCAATCTCATATAATCAATAATTGTTTCTGCTGTAGGGTGGTTGTTCATATTTAAGATTACCTCCAGTACCCCTATTCTCTGGGGTGTTACTTTCAGTCCTTTTTCGACGAGCATTTTCACCACTGTTTTATTTACCATTGATAATCAATTTGATAAGTAAATTAAAAGATTTTAATTCTCTGATAAGGTTCATTCTCCAAAGATAATCATTCTCCAAAAGAAATCATAATTAAAGGAGAATGAATATTAAAGGAGAATGAATATTAAAGGAGAATGAATGTTAAAGGAGAATGAATATTAAAGGAGAATGAATATCAAAGGAGAATGAATGTTAAAGGAGAATGAATGTTAAAGGAGAATGAATGTTAAAGGAGAATGAATGTTAAAAGAGAATGAATATCAAAGGAGAATCATACTCTTTTAAGAATCAATATAAATAAGACATCTTTATGTGAAAACTGAACCGTTATCCTCGCATAAGGGCTTTGAAAATCTATAAACTGTTTATAAACAGCCAGAAAAATAACCTGCCGACGATGTCTTGCGTCAGCTTTTAAGCTTCGCAAAATATATCGCAAATGAACGATACAGAAAATGTGTCCATTTGCCAAACGGGACAATTATTAACGCCCACTGAACGAGAATGATAAGATGAACAAGATATAACCATTTGTTATTTCCCAAAAGCCCGGTATCAATGAACAGACGTACAATAAAAGCAGTCAACCCCATCAGAAAAAGCCAGATAACAAACATCCAGTCAGATGGCTGCGAATACTTGCTTATCTCCTTGCTTTTTTTAATACGATCCGATACAAAATCAATGGTAACAATAAATATTATTATGCTCATCACATAACCTAGGATAATAACAAACAAGCTCGCACTCGAAAACCAGTCAAGAAAAACTGTCGTAAATAACAATCCTAAATATCCTATTACAATAATAAAATGCTCAAACCATCTGAATTTATTATCATCACATCCTAAAGCTCTTTTTTGTGTGAACATATGGACAATTAATTCCCACATCCCTGTGAAATATTTAGAGATATGCACTTGAGTCTCCGGTTTTAAAATGATAAACCACCACATCCTTACAAGATTGGGTAACAGGATAAATCCAAAAACCGATGCGATAGCCACCATCTCAAACAGATGGCCATTATGCATAATTGTTTCAAGCTCGAAACCGGCAGAAAAACTATAAGCAACCACTCCGGCAGCTAACACAACCATAGCTATAATCGTCAACGACAATGAGCGGTATAACAAACCGGATAATCTGGTCCAGTCGTAAACCGTGGTAAGCCATCTCCTGAGCGACATCATCAATTCTCCGGGATTGGCATTTTGCGGACAATGTGTTGAACACTCCCCGCAATAGTAACAGAGCCATGGCTTAAGTGAAGATTTTATTTCATCCTGCAGCCCCAGAGTACTGAATCGTAACATTTCCCTTGGGAATGAATCTTCTTCAGTCGATAATGAACACACAGCGGTACAATTGCCACAGTTATAGCATGCGTTGAAATCGAATGCACCATATTTTTTTAACTCTTTGCCAAATTCCGGATTAATCTCAGCCATCACTTTTTAAGTTTATAAAAAAAATATTCATCCATATCATCAATCGCCCCGGTCTGCACGTAACCATATTTTATTAGAGACATCAGGTAAAATACCACTTCGTCTTTTGGCAAATTTAATTTTTGTGTCAGCTGATCAATTGTCATTTCATCTTCCTGAAGAGCATCCATGATAGTTTTTTTTATTTTACTGAACTGTTTCATGTTATCTTTTGCTCCCTGGGAGACTTCCATTTTCTCCCTCAGGTATTTATATGTTTTGCCTTTCTCAACTTCCATGGTATATTCTTTTATTATAAATGCATTTAGTCCTTGTAATCAATTATGCCCTTCAGGGAAGGAACAAATAATATATTTTCAGCCACCTTGTTAATATTTTTCAAACACTCGTCTTAAAACAATAATTTATCTACCCCGCCAGAGCATCTATCATACTTTCAATTTCATTATCTGAATAAGCAATTAAGTTAATTGCATTAACAGGGCATACCGGCAAACACATCCCGCATCCTTTGCATACAGAAGTATTTATGGCTGCCATATCTTTGTTCTCATCTTTCACCATTCTGATGGCATCGAAAGGACAAACCTTAACACATTCTCCGCACCAGGTACATAAATTTTTATCAACCTGAGCAATTATAGGTTCGAGTTCAAGTTTCCCTTTATTAACATACGAAAATGATTTGGTGGCAGCTGAAAGCGCAGAGTTTACCGATTCCATAATATTTTTCGGACCCTGACATGCTCCGCTGATAGTTATGCCGTCAATAACAGTTTCTACCGGGCGCAATTTCATGTGGATCTCATTGAAAAAAGTATCACGGCCCCTGGGTAATTTGAAGAGCGATGCTATTGAATTATCTCCCCTGGGCACCATCCCGGTTACAAGCACCACGAGGTCCGCTTTTACTGATATCTCTCTCCTGCCGGTAAGAATATCATTAATCTTTACAACAGTATTTCCATCTTCCACCGCCACTACCGGAGGATTATCTTCATAAGCCTGCATGTAAATATCACCTGCTTTAAGTGATTCATTGTACAATACCTCCTGTTTGCCGTAAGTCCTTATTCCCCTTGTAAAATGGTAGTTATTAATATTTTTAAATTTCTTTCTTGTTTGTATTGAAGCATGAATTACTGAAGTACAGCAATAACGGGAGCAATATTTATTGTCTCCCTCTGTCTGACGACTGCCGACACAATATATATAAGCTATATTTTTTATTTCTTTACCTTTGAAAATCAGGGTTTTATCATTTAAATCGATAATCCTTTTAAATTGAGGGAGCGTTATTACATTATTAAATGTCTGATAGCCAAATTCTTCTTCAGCAGGCGTGTAAGAATCGAATCCCGTAGCCATAAGAACTGAACCAACATTGACTTCAATTATTCTTTCTTTCTGTGAAAAATCAACACTTTCGCAAATCTTTTCACATTCACCGCACCTGGTACAGTTTTTTATATCAATAACAGGGTACTGTGGGTATTCACTTGGGAAATTATGATAAATTGCTTTTCTGTTTGTAATATTAAAATTGAACTCATCAGGCACTTCAACAGGGCAGGCATCAATAGCCATTTGCAGATGCCCTTTATTGCATTTTTCAATAATATATCGCGGCGTTATTTTTATTTTTAACTTGAAGTCACCTATGTTGCCTGTACTTGATATTACTTCAGCTCCTGTTAACAACGAAATATTATCGCGCTTTACCACATCATCATACAAATTGGTAATCAGTTCTTTCCCTGTCTGATTGGTGGTGAACAGGACATCCCACTGTGCAACCCTGCCCCCTATAAAATGTTCTCTTTCAATCAATGTAACCGGACAGCCCATATCGGATAATTCAATAGCTGCTCTCAACCCTGCGATGCCACCTCCGATTACGGCAACAGCCTTTTTGGAAGGAATAACAATAGGGTCCAGTGGCCTGGAGAGCCGTACTCTGGCAATAGCTGATTTTACAAGCTGAATGGCCTTTTCAGTTGCCCCGGGTTTATTGTCTGAGTGAGCCCAGGAAGCCTGCTCCCTGATATTTGCATGGACATAATTATACTTATTCAGTCCGGCTCTCTCCACAACTGCCCTGAAGGTTAACAGGTGGAGTTTCGGGGAGCATGATGCAACTACTATTCCATCCAGTTCACTTTTTTTGATGTCATCTTCCATCTCCTTCTGGCCTGAATCGCTGCAGGCAAACATTGTGGTTCTGGCAACAGCAACTCCTTCTTCTTTCTCAATTGATTGCCTGACTTTTTCAACGTCAACATAATCGGCAATATTACCACCGCAATGACATATATAAACGCCTATCTTACTGTTCATTATTTCTGTGTTAAATAACTTAATGCCTCGGCAGATGCTGAACCTGCTGATAGTATTGAGTCGGGGATATCCATTGGTCCTGAAGCTGTTCCGGCAACAAAGACTCCCTCAATGCTTGTTCTGGCAGGACTTGCAAGCGGATCGGCCTGGTCCACAAAGCTGAAAGGATCCAGTGCCAGCTCTTTTTCAGGAAAGAACGATTTAATATCGGGATTTGGAAGGACACCGACTGAAAGTACCACAAGGTCATGCTCAGCTTCTTTTACGATACTCTCATTAATATCTTCATATCGTAGCAGCAGGTTCCCGTTCTCTTTTTCAGTGATCTTGCCTATTTTGCCTTTAACAAAGTTTACTCCCATGCCTTTAGCCTGATCATAGAATTCTTCAAAACCCTTTCCAAACGACCTGATGTTGATATAGTATATTGTCACATCAGCCATTGGGAGGGCCCCCATCAGCAATTGTGCCTGCTTAATTGAATACATACAGCATATTTGTGAGCAAATGGGGTTCCCAACCGTTACATCTCTCGATCCGGTGCAAAGAACATAAGCTATCCTGTCAGGCATCTTCCCGTCACCCGGCCTTAGGATGGTATGGAATGGACGAGTGGGAGCAAGTTGTCTTTCCATCTGCATGGAAGTAATTATGTTTTTATATTTGCCAAATCCATAGCGTGGAATTTTCAAAGGATCGAACAGGTTAAAACCTGTGGCAATAACAACTGTCTTTATTTTAATATGGTATTCTAAGGTTTCCTGGGTAAAGTCAATACATTTTGTAGGGCATACCTTTTCGCAGGCTCCGCATAATGTGCAGTTTTCGATATCTATCGCTGCGATCCGCGGGCTTGCAATACTGAAGGGTATATAAGCCGCTTTTCGCCCTACCATGTTATATTGATACTGGTCGTGAACAATCACCGGACAAGCCTCTTCACAAAGCTGACAGCCGGTACAATCTTCAGCAATAATGTATCGGGGCTTTCTTATCACTTCAGCATTGAAGCTCATTTCTCCGGTTTTTATAATATTTTTTACTTCACTTTCTGTAAAAATTGTAATTCCTGGATGCCTCGAAATTTCTGAAACTTTTGGAGTTGTTATGCATGCAGAGCAATCTAAAGTAGGAAATACCTTGCTAAGCAAAATCATTTTTCCGCCTACAGAAAGATCTTTTTCAATTATCAGTGCTTTGAATCCATTATTGGCCAGATTTAAAGCAGCCTCACCTCCGGCAATACCACCACCAATAACAAGTGCATCAAAAGAAGCATTTATTATTTTCCCGCTCATATTTCTTCGTTTGGATTTTTAAGTAAATACTCGTTAAAGCTTTTCATCTGTTTTACAAAAGATTCGCTGCAGACCGAGCATATTGCAGCCATCCGCAGCCGGGCAGGTTCGATGTTCCTGGTTTTCATCAGCTCATGAGTGCGGCCGACTATCTTACCTGTTTTTTCTGTGCAGGATTCTCCGTAAGGACAGTCACTGCCGTCAGCAGCAATAAATACGCCGTCAAACCCTTTTTCAAAAGCATGTAAGATCCATCTCGATTTTATTCCGCTTGAGCAGGGTACTGAAATTGTATAAACTGTTGGCGGGTAATGCAACTTCAATAATCCCGCCATATCGATGGCGGGATCAGAGATCTTTTCAGTTGAAAACACCAGGATCCTGGCATTTTTGCTATTTATGCCTGCCATCTTTATTTTCTATTTTTTCTTCAGGAAGATCCTGTAAAAGCCACTCTCTTCAATTGTTCCAAGATATTCATGCCCTTGTTTTGTGCACCACTTTGGGATATCAACTTTTGTCCCTTCATCGGCAGATAGAACTTCCATTATTTCATCTGCTTTGATTGTACCAATAGCTTTCTTAGCTTCAAGAAGAGGACCTGGACATGCAGTTCCTCTGGCATCGACTGATTTTGTAACCTGTAATTTTTTTAATTCTTCTGTTGTCATAATAGTAGATTTTAATGTTTTCTGAAATTTTCAATTGAGCAGGTATAATGATCAAAAACCATATCTGCAATAAGTTGTGAAATCTTTTCTTATAGTTAAACAAATAATTGAATACTGCTTTCATTGGCATCGGAAACAAAAGTTGCAGCTCCGGCAAATCTTAAATTAGGATAGTCAATCATTTCTTCTTTCTTGAATCCCATAAGATTCATCGACATTTCACAGACAGTAATTTCAATCCCGAGTTCTCCGGCTTCTTTAAACATCTGGTCAAGCGACAAAACTCCCTGCTTTTTCATGAGATAATTTATCATTAAGGGACCCATCCCCATCATATTCATTTTTGATAATTTCAACTTGCCTTTTCCTCTGGGAAGCATCATACCAAACATTTTTGAAATGAAGTCTTTGCTTTTTGCTTTTTTCTTTTTATCTCTGAGTGCAGAAAGCGCCCAGAATGAGAAAAAGAGTCTTACCTTGGTGTCCATTGCAGCAGCTGCCAGTGAGATAACCATTGCAGCTAAAATTTTATCCATATCACCGGAAACGATTGCTATAGACAATTGATCTTTCCGCGAATTCTCCAGCAAAGTGATCCTCCCCTTTAAAGCCTCTATTTGTTCCTGAATCTGTTTTAATTGATCGTGTATTTCTTGTGGCATAAAATGGTTATTTGCTTAATAAGTTGATATTAAATAAGATGAATATGGCAAATAAATATTTTTAACAGATATCAGATAAATAAATTTACATCCGCTTCCTGTGCTGATGTAATATAAGCTCCTATACCACAAATATCATCTGCTATGTCAATAAAGTCATCAAGTTTTTCCCCTCCCCATACTTTACCAGCAAGGCCACAGATATGAATTTTTACGTCTGTGATTGATTTTGCCTCCTTAAAAAATTCCACCCATGTTTTTACTTTAAGATTTTTCAGCGATTGTAAAAATTCCTCTTTCAAATTTGGGTATTCAGCCATTTGAAGTTTAGCAGGATTATCTCCGATATCTTTCCTGAATGCTCTTGCTCCCTGCAATAAAACATAGATATCTACTTGCATATCATCTGCTGCTGCTCCGCTTAGGATAACTCCTGCGGCTGTCAGTTTATCGACGCTACCTGTATAAAGTGCCAGACATAATTTTTTCTTTTCCATAATAAATATTTTTATTGTTAATTAATTCACAAAGGAAGTAAATGATTAGTTATGTGCCTTCATTTTGATTGTGAGGTTGATTATTAAATTTTGTGATATATCTCACAATTTTATAACTTTGGAGAATGAAAAGTGAATGTAAATTTTGTAATATAAAATCGGAAGCGGCATTAAAATTAAGTGAAGAGGAAATTGAAAAATTATCAGGCAATTGCGCTCTTGTTAATTTCCGTAAAGGTGATCAGGTAATTAAACAAGGAACATTTTCAACAAATGTGGCATACCTGCGCAGCGGTCTTGCCAAGGTTCATATTGCCGGACCACATCATGAACAAATTGTCCGCATTGTAAAGGCTCCAAGCTACCTTGGATTACCGACAACTTTTGGAGATAAAATAAATCAATATTCGGTAACTGTCATTGAAAAAGCCGAGGTATGCTTTATAGATATTAGCACTTTCCGTTTTTTGCTTAGTATAAATTCTGGTTTCTCAAATGAAATCATGATAGAGTTATGCAGAAATGAACTTGAAGTCTTTACCAGATGTGCTAACCGAACCCAAAAGCAGGTCAGGGGGAAAATGGCAGATGTATTACTGGAGATGTCGGATTATATTTATAACTCAAAGATATTAACAATACCTCTCAATCAGGAAGATATCGGGAATCTTATTGATTCATCGCGTGAGAGCGTAAGCCGAGTATTTGCTGAATTTGAAAAGGACGGGATTATCAGAATCTCAGGTAAGAAAATTGAAATTCTGAATAAGAAATTGTTGTTAATGATCAGCTCAAACGGGTGATTTTTTGCTATCGGCCGGAGGGAATGGAATCCTTACCCGAATGATTTCTAGTCATAATAAGCCTTTTTTTTAGGAGCATTACCTGAAAAACATCCTTTTAATTCAGATTTCTTATTTGTAACTTTGTTAGAAGGAATAATTTTTTGATTTTTGTCAAATAAAATATTGATTATTTGTGAATTATCAAATTCTTCATACTGTTATATTGACTTAATTTACTGTTTGTCAATTTAATATTTCAAAACGAACTTCTGTAATGGACAGGTATTTAATAAAAACCAATTGTGAAGAATGTTATTCAAGTTCTAAATGTTTTATTCAAAGAACAAAAAACGCCGAGGGATTTTACAAATTACAGAAGACCCATATCAGCTACAAAAAGGGAGAAACAATTATTAAAGAAGGAATCAAGGTAACTGATATAACTTATATCATAGATGGTTTAGTTAAAGTCTATATTGAAAGCCCCGATAAAAATATTATCATTAAATTGCTTAAATCTGATGATTTTATTGGCTTGACATCATTGTTTGGGGATGATACATATTACTTTTCTGCTTCTGCGTTAAAAGAGACACGGGTTTGTTCAATTAACCGTGAAGCAATTAAAGATTTAGTAACTCAATGCTGCGAATTTTCCCGTGAACTATCCAACTGGTATTGTAAAAATTATAATATTATGCTTACCAAGTGCCTGAATTTAGGTCTCAGGCAATTAAATGGCAAACTTGCAAATTCTTTGTTATATTTAAATAGAGATGAGTTTAAAGGAATAGATATATTCTCTTATATCAGCAGAAAAGATTTAGCAGAATTATCGGGAATGTCAATGGAAAGTGTTGTAAGGATTTTAGCTGATTTCAGCGATGAAAAAATAATTGAATTGAAAGGTAAAAGAATTGAAATTAAGGACCTGGAACGATTAAAGGTAATAAACCAGAAAGGATAACAGGCATATAATACGCCCACGCCCCGGGTGTAAAAATTCATTTTAACTTTTTAAAAGTATCCTGTAAAAGCAGATGGGCCGTTCAGGTTTTATTATTTAATCTGCTCAAAAAATAATTTGATAAATATCAATGCTTTATTTGATACTAATGTCATTAAAACGCTTATAATTAATAAGATAAATGCATAACTTTATATAAAGATTTTATGTACAGTACTTTTGATGTACGTACAGTATAGAGAAAAAAAGATAAGCGATGTATAGACAAAAAAGCGAAATTATTGAGCAAATTCAATCTTATCATGAGCAGGTGGCAAGGTTATACCATGAACTTTATGAAATGGCTGAAGACCAGGAGATTAAATCATTGATATTTGACCTCTATTCCCATGAAAAAGACCGTGGTAAATATCTCTTCCGTCATAAAAGAATAGCTGAAGCGATGAATTGCTGGTTAGATTTTCCATGTGATAAACTATCAAATCAGATAACTGAATGTTTTAGGAACAATATTAATCCGGAATCTGTAGTGACTATGGAAGATCTAATTAAAATAGAATTGTATTTTGACGATTGTCTTATTAAAATATATAACATCTTAGCATCCGAAAACGAATTGAGTGAAACAGTTGCCAATACTTTTTACTATATGTTGAAAAAAACGCGGAAGGAACAGGATGTACTTGCTAAAATGCTTTTTAATTCAAAACACAATCTGAACCATAAATTCTCTGTACTGAATATTTAACCTTGCATGCTTCTTTTTGCTGTTTTAAAAAGAATTTTATTGCACATTAAAACAGCTAATCGCCCGATATATATCTCTCATTGAATAAAGTAAGTGTCGGCCCGGAGGGAATCGAACCCTCGACCCCATGATTAAGAGTCACGTGCTCTGCCAGCTGAGCTACGGGCCGGTTATCCTGAAAATTAAAATTAATTAATTTAATGGACATTATTATATTTAATTCTTAATTTAACAGTATTCCGGGTATGAATTAAAACAATTAATTTATTGAAATATTTCAAGGTCCCATTTCTATTTCTAAGCCTTATTCTCTATACCTGAACTAAATTAAAGAATAACTTTGCACAAATATTTTTAACATGGGGATGAAAGAAACAGTAAATACAAGATGGCTCAGCGACATGGCCTTTGAGAGCGAAATCAACGGGCACAAGATAATAATTGACGCTGATCCTATGGTTGGAGGCCAGAATATGGGGCCACGCCCAAAACCTTTTATGCTTCTCGCACTTGGAGGTTGTACAGCCATGGATGTAATTTCAATCCTGAAAAAAATGCGTGTTGAAATTGATAGTTTTAATGTAAGAGTAGAAGGAGATCTCACTGAGGAGCATCCCAAGCACTTCATTAAAATGCATGTTATATATGAATTTACCGGGAAAGACCTTCCCATGGATAAGCTTCAAAAAGCTGTCAGCCTTTCTGAGGAAAGGTATTGTGGAGTAAGTGCCTCATACAGAAAAGCGATGAAAATGACCTCGGAAATAAAAATAATTAAGCCATGAGTTCTGTTATGAAGCAAAAAATATACCCCGAATCAGGTGTTGAACTTACACCTTTCACAGCAAAAAATTATGATAAAGTGATGAACATCGGATCGCTTGGAATGTACAGGAGTTTCATTCATAAGGTAATCCATGAAATGGGAATAGCCCCTGGCGATCAGATACTTGACATGGGATGTGGCACAGGACGTAATGCCGGACTAATGAACTCTTATTTAAGTAATGAAGGGCGGATCACCGGGCTTGACATATCAGAAGATATGGAAAAACAATTCAAAGCCAGATTTAAGAATGATACAAGAGTCGAATTTATCAACAAGCGAATTGACCAGCCATTTGATCTGCAGAAGACTTTCGATAAGGTTTTTATAAGCTTTGTCATTCATGGTTTCCCTCATGAAGTGAGAGATGCCGTAATAAAAAATGCTTTTAGTCACCTGAAACCCGATGGAGCATTTTTTATCCTCGATTTTGCGGAATTTGATATGGATAAAATGCCAGCGCTTCATCGCTTTATTTTTAAAAAAGTTGAGTGTATTTATGCTTTTGATTATATTAAACGCAACTGGAAAGATATTCTCAAAGGTTATGGTTTTGTAAATTTCAGTGAGCATCTCTATCTTAAAAAATACGTGAGATTATTAAAAGCTGAAAGACAATAGTAAATACTCAGGAAATTATTTTATTGTTTATTGTTAGTATTTTGATTATTAATATCATAAATACGTAGCATAATGAAAATTTTATAGACAATTCATATTTCTATAAATTAAAAATGAGCTCGGATATCGAATCATTACGTAAAGAGATCATGTTTTGTACTAAATGTGATTTAGCCAACCTGCGCCATAATGTTATTTTTGGAGAAGGTAATATTAATGCAGGGATTTTTATTATTGGCGAAGCTCCCGGCAGAGATGAAGATTTGGAGGGAAGGCCATTTGTAGGGAAATCGGGCCAGCTGCTCGACAAAATACTCGCTGCATGCGGATTTACCCGTGATGAACATGTTTTTATAAGCAACGTTGTTAAATGCAGGCCACCTGAAAACAGGGTGCCAACTCCCGGTGAAGCTGCCATCTGTATGCCATGGCTTTTAAAACAGATCGAACTGATAAATCCAAAAATAATTATATTATTGGGGTCTACTGCATTAAAATATATGGCAGGACCTGAACACAGGATTACACGGGAACGTGGTATTTGGTTTAACTGGCAAAACAGGCTGGCTATGCCAGTCTACCACCCTGCAGCTTTGCTCCGCGATCCTTTGTTAAAACACGATACATGGGAAGATTTTAAGAAAGTTGTCTATAAATATCGCGAAATTATTAATTCGCAGCATTACTCGGCATATGTTTAAAAAATGCAGTGGAGAGACTATTTTATAGAGCAGAACGACTTGCACTCTTTGATAACAGTTTGTTTAAGCATTATTAACTATAGCGTTAATCGCAATGAATTTCGGTCTGAAAAGCTGTTTCAGCACATCACGATCATTTTTATATACTCTCTTGATTAAATCTGTCATCCGATTTTTTAGTTGAAAACTGATGCTTTGACTTTTGCAGCCATCCTAATGTAACATCTTCCGCAGAGTCGAAATCAGGAATATAAGGTTTAATGTCAAGTAATGGTGTATTATTTATAATGTCAACATTCTCAATGTGGATCATATTCTTTTCTATTTTGACAAGTCGAACAACTGATAAGCCTATCTGATTTGGCCTTTCAGGTGCACGTGTCGCGAAAACACCATGTATATTTTCATCGAGAAAAGGCTTAACCTCCAGACGGTAACCTTTCGACAGATGAAAATTATATACTAAAATAATATGCGAAAACCCATCAAGATCCTTTAACCCTGCTGAATATTCGGGATAAATTTCAACCATACCTTTTACTCCTTTGGCGGCTGAGGGCTGAATAGGAATATTATTTCCTGATTTGTGAGGCGTATGTATAATTCCTATTGGTTTAAAAACTATCTCAATAAACTTTACATTCATCTGCTGATTTAAGATTTAAGTGCTAAATTGACTGAGCAATTATTCATTAAAAATAATTTAAATTTGAATAAAAAATATGATCATTTCAATATTAACTGACAATAATCCTGGTGCACATACACCGGCAGAGCATGGGCTCTCTTATTTAATTGAATATGACCGAAAACGATTGCTCTTCGATACCGGGCAAAGCGACATGTTCATAAAAAATGCAGATGCAATGAATATCAATATGGCGAATATTGATATGATCGTACTCAGTCACGGCCATTTTGATCATGGTAATGGATTGCAATATCTCTCCGGCTTCAGTTTGCTGTGTCACCCGGGTTGTTTTGTAAAACGATATGGGAAATCTGATAATTCGTATATCGGGTTAAAAAACTCAAAAGAGGAGTTGGTAGAAAAATATTCGCTGCATACTTCTACAGAGCCTTATGAAATAACGAAACAAATATTCTTTCTTGGAGAAATACCCCGTATAACTGATTTTGAATCTGTAACTACTTCTTTTATTCTTGAAAATGGCTTTCCCGATTATGTGATAGACGACAGTGCCCTGGCAATTATACTGCCCGACGGGTTATTTGTTGTTACCGGGTGCGGTCATGCCGGTGTTGTTAATACCCTGGAGCATACAAAGAGAGTCACGGGGGTAAATAAAATCTGCGGCATTATGGGAGGATTCCATCTGAAAGAGAATAATAATCAGACAAAGGAGACAATCAGATACCTGAAAAAGAATAGAGTAAAAAATGTCTATCCTTCACATTGTACTGATATTCCGGCATTATCGTCTTTTCACAAAAACTTTGGTATATCATTGGTCAGAACAGGAGATGTTATGAATTTCTGATCAGTCGGACAGATTTTTTATAACCTGAGTTTCATCCCTCCGAACATGGTTATCCCGGGCATTGGATAATATATATTATTTTCATATTTCTGATTCAGAATATTTTCGGCGCTCAAAAATAACTCCGCAAATTTCCATACTATGTAAGATATTTTAGAGTTTAAAAGTACATATGTCTGATAACTGGTATTCGCTGAAGGATCAGTATCAAGATGGTTTACATACTGAACTGAGGTCATGAACTGGAATTTTCCCGGATGATAGTTACCGCTTAAAAACAGGTGGTATTTGGGAGTGGCATATACCGGACTCTTCATGTGTATATATGAATATGTCAGATTTAAATCCAGATTAGATATCAGGTTTGCATTGGCTGAAAACTCAATTCCTTTGTTAAATACCTCTCCGGCATTTTGTAAGCCTTCAAGAGGAACGCTGATAATCAGATTATTACCCTTGATGATATACCCTGTTAATTCAAATTTTAGTTTTTGATTTAAAAAAGATTGCAATAAACCTGTTTCGTAACTCATAATTGTTTCCGGTTTCAGATTCATGTTGTGATTCCATATATAGAGCTCCTGAATAGTAGGACTTCTGAATCCTTTGGCAATTGATACCTTTATTGTAGAACCTGAAGTTATCTTATAAGCTATACCACCAGCCGGGATCCACTCGGTTCCATAAACCTGGTGATCCTGAAGACGCAGACCGGCATTCAGAGTTAATCTGTTAAATAATGTTTGTTGCAGAAAACCGTAAATACCCGCATCATATACAGTAGTATCCTTGAATATTATACCCTGGCCACCCATTGCCAATTCATTCTCAGCTTTGCCTCCGTATGTGAGGTAATCTGCTCCCAGAGTGATATTATTTCCTTTGAAAAGTTTTATGGATTCAAATATATTAAAACCATAATTCGCATCTGTAGAATGGAAACCGTCAGATATTTTATGCTCGCCAAAATTATAAAACAGCTTTGCGGTTCCTGAAATTTTCTCATAATTGTTATCAATGGTAAAGGCCCAATAACCTCTTGTAATATTAAGTTTACTGCCGGGTATTGCATTGAGAGTGTCGGGGCCGGGATCTGATGCATTAAAATGTGCAAGACTGAAGTCGCTGTTTACCTGCAGGTTATTATTTATTTCGTACGATGCTTTAATGTAACCGTTTGTTATGGTGAAATCTGAATTGGGACGATGACCATCAGTTTGATCATGATTGACAGAAGCAAACAGGCTCAATTTTTTATTTTTGTAACCTGTGGAAGCCATATACTTCTGTGTATTATATGAACCGTACATTAAACTGGCATCTCCGCTGAATCCCTCCCTGGTCTGTTTTTTTGTAATAATATTTATAACTCCTCCCATTGCATTGGAACCATACAAAATTGAAGCAGGACCCCGTATCACTTCCACCCGTTCGACATCAGATGCCACATAGGAGTCAGCAAGAGGATGTCCGAAAATACCCATAAACTGAGGGTGCCCGTCTATCAACATTAAAACTCCCGTGGTAGGACTGCCACCAATTCCTCTAATCGATATTTGTCCCGCAGCATTTGTTGCCACACCAAATCCCATTACTCCTCTCTCGGTTACAAACAAACCGGGAACACGTCCGTTTAATATTGGTAAAATAGCGGATTCATTGCTTTCCGATATCTGCAGGCTATTGACAACAGAAACCGCCATGGGTACATTTCTTTTATTGACTCTCACGGTTGTTCCTGTTACAATTACTTCATCGAGATTAATTGTATCCTGTAATAAGGAAACTGTTTTTTTTTGCGCTGAAGCCGGAAAAGAAATAATTATCGCAGTAATCAGCGAAATAAGTTGTTTTTTCATTATTCTGACTTTAATAATACGAAAATTATAAAAGGTGTTATTCTGTTCATAAAAAAATTATTTGGTTTTACTCATGATCAGTTTCCCGTGCTTAATACCTTTTATGCTGATCAGCTTATCTGATAGTTCGGTAAGCTTTTTTGCCTTACCCTTTACAGCAATAATTTCCAGACACATCTCTTTATCGATGTGATAATGTTGTGATGATAATATAACATCATGGTATCCATGTTGTATTACAGTCGATTTTGACAGGATATCTTTCTTTTGATGATTATATATCATAATAATCGCTCCGGCGACAATATTATTGCATTGCCATTTCTCTTCGACTATATTATTTTCAATAATGTGTCTTAATGCCTGGGAACGATTTGAGAACTTGTTGGTATTAACATAGTTGTCAAGTTCCTTCATCAGCTCCTCTTCGAGACTTATACTGAAACGGACTACACTCATCGTAATACGAATTTATGTAAAAGTAATATTATTTTAAAACAATGAAATATTAATTACTGAAAATTGTCCTGATAAAATACTTTATTCCAAATCTTAAGTATCCCTTTACTGATTGCCAGGTCAGGATCATATTCAATAATACTTTCTCCACTGATCATTGCCTCTACGACTTTTGCGTCAAAAGGCAATTCTCCATTCACCTTCACCCCGCTCTCTTCACACCACTTTTTAATTTGATCTGTCATAGAAGTATTGAGGTCAGCCTTGTTGATGATAACCGATGGTATAATAGCGAATTTCTTCACAATCTCCAGTGCGCGTTGCATGTCGTGAAGGCCCGAGATAGTTGGTTCTGTGACTATTACAACTTTATCGACTCCTGTGATTGTGGAAATAACAGGACAGCCAATACCGGGAGGCCCGTCCAGTATAATGATTTCTATCCCTGTTTCTTCCGATACTGATTTTGCCCTGGAACGTACCATGTTCACCAGCTTTCCTGAGTTTTCTTCACCAGGAGCCAGTCTTCCATACACCATTTTCCCATTGCGGAAAGAGCCTGAATACATACGACTTTTGTTGTTTGGCACCATTTCAATGGCATTTTCAGGGCATACGCGTGAGCAGAGGAAACATCCGTCGCACGATAATTCCGATATGATAACTTTATCATTTTGAACAGATATTGCATCAAACCTGCAATAGTCTGAGCATATCTGGCAGCTGGTGCATTTTGAATAATCAATAACAGCTTTATGCCCGGCGGTGTAAATCTCTTCCTCTTCACTGGATGGATTAAACAATAAATAAAGATTGGCTGCATCCACATCGCAGTCAGCAAGTATTACCTCAGTGTTAAGAGTTGCAAATGCAGCGCTTATACTTGATTTACCTGTTCCCCCTTTGCCGCTGATTACTGCTATTTCCATGATTATCAGTTATATTTTTATATACTGAAAAAAGTTGCTGTGAAAATATTTCATTGCTTTCAGATATCAGTTTACCGTTTGAATAGAGTACGGCAATTTCTTTATTAAATGGAATTTCAAGTAACAAAGGAATCTTTTCCCGGGTCAGATATTCAAATACTCTATCATTACCCAGACCTGCCCGATTAATTATTACCCCAAAAGGCTTTTTAATTGTTCTCAGAGTCTCTACACTCTGTTTCAGATCGCTGAGTCCAAATGGTGTTGGTTCTGTTACAAGCACTACATAATCGGATGCTGCTGCAGTTTGTACAAACGGGCAGGATGTTCCCGGAGGCGAATCGAGAATCGCAATATCAGATTGATTATCAATCTGTTTTATTGCAGCTTTTATTACAGGGACAGGCGACATTACCCCAACGTTTATTCGCGCTTCAATGATAGAAGGAACTCCTTTAAGGGAATAAGTTGTAACCTGACCAAGTGAAACCGGTTTCTCTGTGATAGCTCCGACCTTACATGCTACGCTGCAAGCTCCGCAATCGTGACAGAGATCCTCTATCACATTTATTATTTTCATCGGGGGAAGAATGAAAATGGCATTATAATTACAGTATTCGTGGCATTTCCCGCAAAAAGTACATATTTCAGTATTTATCACCGGTACATGCTGGGTAACTTCATTTTTTGAGGTCTCTTTTGTCTCAAAGAATGCAACGGCGTTTGGAGCCTCAGCATCGCAATCAACCAGAATAGTACTGTAGTTGTACCTCAAAAGTGTATAGAAAATGTTGGTAGAAATAAAAGTTTTACCTGTTCCGCCTTTACCACTGGCTACTGCAATTTTAATCATATCTGAGACGGGTTGATTCATCTGCGAGAGTGGATTTTACCGACTCTTTTAGAAATTCATTTTTCCATTTATTCAGGTTGGTATGGGTGATATAATATTTCTGAGGTATTGGGTGTGTTCCAATGATTTCCATATCTTAATAGATTGAGAATGCCCCTTCACGTCTTGCAGCTGCCCTGAAGCATTTACCTCCGGTACAGGTTTTATACCTGTTGCAGATGATTATGCCTATTTTGATTATTTCCATAATTCAGTTATTTGTAAATCAGTTCTTTCAGGGTATCTGATATCCTTTTTGATGGGAAACAGGCCTTTCCTGTGCTCTTTTTAACGCAGGCGACAGTAATCTGTGCTTCATTAATGATCTCCCCGGTCTCATTTATTGCCTGGTATTCAAAAACTATCCTTGCTCCCTTCAATAATTTTATACGGGTATTGATCATTATTTCCTGATCATAAAAAGTTGGTTTAATAAACTTCAACGAAGCGTTTATTACCGGCAAGATGATACCCTCATTCTCTATTGCAGGGTAAGCTATTCCGATACTTCTGAAAAGTTCCCAACGGGCAGTTTCATAGTATTTAAGGTAATTTGAATGGTGCATGAATCCCATCTGGTCAGTATCGGAATATGAAACCCTGTATTTTGTCTGAAATGGATTCATTAACTGTTTCTTATTTTACTATGAATTATTTCTGCTGCTTTAATTAACGGATAGCCTGCAGGTGAGGCAGTAAGGCATGGGTGTGTCCCGATTTGGGATGTCAACAGTGAATTAACCGACATCCGGTTCTGAATAGCCAGGCCAATAACATTTGTAAGTTCTCCCGCACTCAGTCCTCCAATAACTTCACCTCCGATTATTACACCGGATTGACGGGCTGCAATAAGTTTTACAAGTTGTTTGTGAGAATCCGGCAGATTTCCCGGATGCCGGTCCATGCCTTCAAATGTTCCTGTTATTGAATCAATGCCTTCTTCCTTAGCCCTGGCTTCGGTAACTCCGGCTGTTCCAAAACCGGTGCTTCCTATAACAGTCGAGTATATTGCAATTGTTCCGCTGAATGTTTTCACAACATTCAGGTTGAAGAGGTTCATTCCTGCAATGCGGGCTTCGGCGCATGCTGTTGAAGCAAGCATGGTGGCGACGCGACTGCGGGTTACGAAATCACGCTTTTGGGCACAGTCGCCAATGGCAAAAATATCCTTAACATGTGTGCGCATGTATTCATCCACTGCGATAAACCCGCTTTCATCAACATAGATCTCTGATTCACGGGCCAATTTAGTATTAGGTTTGTAGCCTACCGTCAGGATCATCGCATCAGATTCAACCAACTCTCCGTTTTCGAGTTTTACTGATTCAACTTTCTTTTCCCCAAGTATTTCTTTGATGCCATTTCCTGTTATTATTTTGACACCTCTCTGAATAAGTATTTCCGCTATCTTTTTAGATATTTCGATATCAAAAGCAAGACTGAGGATAGCAGGCTGTTTTTCGACCAGGGTTACTTCATGTCCACTTTTTATAAGTTCATCAGAAAATTCAACGCCAATGAATCCGGCTCCTATTACAACAACTTTTTTAAGGTTTTTCAGTTTGAGAAGCATTTCATCGAGATATACCTTATCTTTTGGAATTACAAAGACATTCTCTTTTTCTCCTCCTACCAACCATTTTGGTTTAACCGGGATTGACCCGGTTGCAATTACAAGTTTCTCGTATTGAATTGTTTCTCCGCTTGCAAGGTTGACAGTTTTATTGTCTTTGTTTATAATAGTTACTTCATCAACTAAAGAAATAATACCAGCTTTTTCAAGTGAAGTGTCAACCGGCATTATGTTCTGGTTGATGCTGTCAAGTGTTCCGAATATGTAAGGTATCCCACAGGGAACCATCATTTCTTTTTGTTTCTTAACGAGTATAAAACTTTTCTTTGGCCATGATGACTTTCCGGTCAGAGCGGCAACCATTCCCGCAGCGCTTCCTCCGATAATTAAAACATCTGTTGTTCTCATTTTAAATCATTATAATGAATTTTATATTATTGATATATAGATATTTATATGCATTTCAAAACCAATGGCTGTTCGGGTTTACCTAAATCTTCACCGTTTAAACCTTTATATTTCATAACCGGATCATATTTGATTCCCAGCTTATCCAATAACGGTTCAACGCTAACCTGGTGAGTTTGCAGGCCAATGTCCCAGGGGTTGTAACCGAGAAGGAGCCCGGCCAGTTCTTCATAAGTCAAAACCGGGATTCCATAACCATTTTCACCATAAGTCTTGCCATCCTGCTCAGCAATAACGTATTGCCACCGATCGAGAAAGAAAGTGCATCCCGGACAGTTGGCAATAATAAGATCGGGCTTATAGGGTAACATCGAATCAAATTTCTTTTTCGAATTTGTAACTGAATAGCCTCTGTTTGATTTCAGCAGATATTGTCTGAACCCGAACCCGCAACAATGCCTTCGTTCAGGATAATCAACCTGTTCTCCTCCCCATTCATCAATTAATCCTGCCAGTACATAAGGATATTCGGCGCCTCCAATTCCTGCCTGTGGAAAAATCTTGGCATAGTGGCAGCCAATATGGTCAACCACTTTAAGAGGTTCATGTGTCTTTTTATTTATCAGTCTTAATTCTATTTTAGCAGCTAATCCTTCACGAAACTTATATATAACATCACTGGCATGTACAAGATTCTTTGGAATCTCAAAGGTTTTTCCTGTGGCCTTCTTTAATGCTTTCCGGATCTTATGTTCTGTTTCCGGGAAATGTTTCCATGTTTCCAAAGTTTCAACATAAAGTCCAAAAGAAGTAACACAGGAGACAACAAAATTTTCATAACCGGCTTCGTTCATCAGGGCAAATTGACGTGCAATTACAGTCATAGTTGTTTCAAACGGAAGTAATCCCGAATGGTAGGCAATACCAGTGCATGTGGTTTGCCTTGCATCGTCGAAAACATCTTTTCCCAGGACATTCCGCAGGATGTCGATATAGAGATTCTCGGCTGCAGGAAAAAAATTCTGCCTGATGCAACTTCGAGCAAAATAATAATGATCATCAGCTATCTCTTTCTGATAATTTGACCATATCTCATTTTTCCGTGTCGTCATAGAGCAAACTATTTAATAATGAAACAGTTGATGAAATTATTCATTATACAGATAATTAAAATAATCATCTTTTCCCTCTTTGAAATCAATATCAAGTTCATCTGCTTTGGCATTTGAGAACTTTTCAATTTTTTCAAACCGCCGAGTGCCGCCGGTTTCATCAAAAATCTTTTTTAGATCATCAAGTGATTCCTGTGATGTATTACGAAGAGTTCCGGAGAGGTCTTTTCTGTAGCTCGTTCCAAGGCGTTTCAGCATGGACTCCCTGTTTTTTCTAAGCCAGCTCCATACAGGACCCTGCTCGGGATACATATCATTATCTACCTCATCGATATATACACAGTAACCATATTTCAAAATATGGTCGCCTACGGTCCTTTTAACAGCCAGCTGTTTTCTTCCCTGTTCACTCTCGATAAACAATCCCGTTTCAATTGACAGGGCCCTGAGTGATTGTATAATGTAACCGGGAACATTTCCACGCGGACACCTGGTTTTACATGATAAACACTCTCCACATCTCCAGATTGTATCACTTTTTAGTAGCTTCTCCAGCTCATCTTCATCATTCTGTTGTACGATATTTACCACCATTCGTGGATCATAATCACTCACCTCTGCAGCAGGACAAATTGCAGTACATACACCACAACTGAGGCATGCCTTCAATCCTTCAATGTAACGGACATCCTTATCTAATTCTTCATATAACATAAGTGACAGATAATTTTAGCCTTTTTATATATTATGATGATATTCACGCAAATAGTACTTGTAGCCGTTATATTTTATTACTCTTATAAGTCGCTGGTTGATTAGCGATTTAACTACCTGAGAATCTGCATTATCGTTTTTTAACAGGTTTTGCAGTGAATCTTCCCTTAAGGGATGAACTGCTGTAATATTGAGAATATCTTCATATATATTACCTGTAAAACCTGTGCCAACACCTTCAAAACCTGTAAGCAATTCTGTATCGAGATGTTTATTGTTAAATATATGCCATGCCATATTCAGTTTTTCAGGGTCCGGTGGCCTGATTGTTTTTTCTGTCGGAGGGCGTATCGGAATAGCCAGGTACGCTTTTTCCGGTTCGATTCTTTTTATTAATTCTGAAACGTTTGTTATATTTTCAATTGAGTCGTTTAACCCTTCAATAAGCATTGTTTCCGTACACAATTTACCATTATACTCACTGGCAAAGAGGTTAATATTTTCAATGTTTCTTTCGAATGTCAGGCCGGGAAAGGGGCGGTTTACATTTTGCCACGTATTGTGATCACCGGCATCAATTTTCAGAGATACCCAGTTTGCAAAGTGAAGGTCTTCTCTGACAGATTTAAGAAATAACATCGAAGCGTTTGTTATTACAGCAATCGGGATGCCGAATCCTGCAAGTAATTTAATTGATTTGCCAAGATTAATATCCAGTGTTGGTTCACCATTTGAAACGAAAGTCAGGTAATCAGGATAAGTTGCCGGATTTATTTGCCGGAGATGTTTACTTACTTCCTTATAGATTACTTCAGGCTTGAAATATTCTTGCCTGTCAATGCTTTGTTTCCTTGTTTTTCCAACCTGACAATAAACACAGCTATATGAACAAATTTTAGGAGCAACAATATTGTTTATTCCAAGGCTTCTGCCTAATCTTCTCGATGGCACGGGACCGAAACTTATCATTGGTTAATTAAATTCTTTCATTTATGACTGATCTTGTTATCAGGAAGGATTATAAACTACCAGGCTATCTTTTTTTACATGTAGAAATTCAGCCATAACATTACATTTAACCATAAGAAGAAAAAAGATCCTTTTATCATTTAAAGTAGCCAGGCCCTCCAGATTGCCCTGTCCCTTGGAAATAATAAGATCGGCATTGCTAAAGTGATCCTTAAAATGAGTACTGCACTTTTCAGGAATAGTTGAAGGTGCATTATATCCGTTAGATATTACACTGACAATCTCTTTCATCCCAACGTATTCGGCATCTTCCATGGTGGCATCGTTAATTACCGGGGAACCTCTTACTACATAGACCAGGTTTGGGTGCTTAATGGTTTCGATAAATAATTTGTCGAAAACAATTTCTCCTGCATTGTCTCCCAGATAGAGAACTGATTCAGCTTTAAACAGCTTTTCTTTTAACCTTGCAGAATTGTCGATGGCAAAGTCAGCATCGAGTGTTTTACTAATAGTTGCTTTCAGGTTGAAATTATCATTTACAGCGAAATCCATTATGTTTCCTGCAACAGCAATACGCAAAGCTGCGCCAAACGGATCGCGCGATTGTGATATAAACTTTGATAATTCAGGAAGAAAACTCAAAGCCTGATCATTATTTTCTTTCTTAACATCCTTGTAGGGATCAGGATTATTTGTATAGCTTTTTAAGATGCCATGCAGTTCTCTGGAAAATTCCGGAGCAGTCAACCCTTCCCAGTTATTCTGGTATAGGGTAATCATTTCGTGTGTAAAACGGCTCTTTGCTTCATTGGGAATATTTTCTTTTTCAACCAGTTTTTCAAAAGCCCTGGTCAAGCAAAAGAAGCAGCGGTGATCAGATATCATTACCCCGTTATATTAATGGTCGCAATAATTTGCTCCGGCGGCAAGTGTATCGTTTAACAGGTCATTAGCCAGTTCTGTATGACTTTTAATCTGTGCACCCACAAAGACATTTATTTTTTGCTGATTAAACAAATTGATGGCTCTTTGCCCCATGCCTCCTGCTATAACATCGGTTACTCCTTTTTCAGCCAGCCATCCCGGCAGCAGGCCCGGCTCATGTGGGGGAGGTGTAACGTAATTTTGACTGATAATATTTTTGTTTTCAGTCTCAATTATTGCAAATTGCTGACAATGACCAAAATGCGAACATAATATTCCATTTTCCAATGGAATGGCAATACATTTTTTCATATATAATTTTTATAAATTGATAATTAAAATTGTGTGTTGCATTGCAGGGGCTGTTGAAAAAGTGGAATGATTTGATTATCTCCCTGTGTGGTACTTTGTGTGTCCTTTGTGATCCTTTGTGGTTCAATGAATTAGATTTTACCACAAAGGCACACAAAGGTTTGCACTAAGGCTCACAAAGGACTTTTTCAACATCCCCTGTAATACAATTCGATACATTTAAAATCCGGATCTGAAACGGTTTTGTCGTCCCATACCACGTGGCCTCATTCCTCTTCCCCAACCTGGGCGAGGACCCCTGCCCAAAAACTGTTCTGGTTGGTTTTCTTCCTGATTATCAGGGGGAGAGGAAGGTCCGGGACCTTTACCTGCTCCATAATTAGTACATCGACCCATTCTTCGGCCTGTCATTGGACCTTGTCCTGCAGGGCCTCTTTGATCAAATCCTGGCATAATTACCTCCTTTATTTATTTTGATTTATTTAATCCGCTTTTTAAACGCTTCCCTTTACCGGTTCCGCCACCGGTTTTACGACGCTTACCTAATCCTTTACCAAGTTTTTTTAATAACTCCTGGCCCGATAAATCTTTGTTTTTTCCAAGGCCACGACCTGTTTTCGGACCTTTTCCTTCAGGCCCGGTTCCATCTAAATGTGGCATAATTATAAATTTTATTTGTTTAACATTTTAATTATCTCATTAATGCTCTTTTCAGGCTCTTTCAACACAATCATCTGGATTTTGAGGCTGTCGAGCAGTGACTTAATTTTTATGCCGAATTCCCCTGATATTATTTTCTTTACATCGCGCGATGCAACCACCTGTACTGATGCCGGACCGGCACCCTCCTGGGCCTCTTTATTCGGATTAGGAATATATTCCATTCCTCCGGTTTCAGTATCGTAAATCACAAAGAAGGAACAACGACCAAATCGCTGATCCAGTTTACTTTCCAAATTGTTTCCTGTGCTTGTTATAGCTATTTTCATATCTTTTGTTTTTTATTAATTTTTTATTGTGTGGAGTTCCTTTTCTTACCATACTGTGACCGCATTCGGGACAAATTTCTGCCATGCAGGGTTTCCCGAAATTGTGAGGTTGTTCGTGTCCGCACTCCGGACAAATACACATATCGCTGCAACGGAACGTAAATTCATCATCCTCATCCATTACATCATTACAATTCTCAAAATCTTTACTTCTGCACAGAGGACACTCATTTATTTTGTTCTGTTTTTCCGGATTATTGAAAAAACAACCACATGCCCTGCAGGAAAACCATTCACTATCAAAATAGACCTTTCCGCCTTCAATAATTATCTGTTTCCCGAATACAAAGGATTCAGCTATTTTCTGCCTTGCCCTTGCATAGATGCGTGTAAGTGTGGGACGTGATACATCCATTATTAGTGATGCCTGATGATGATTAAGCATCTCATGGTCGCATAAACGCAAAGATTCATATTCCTCATACTTGAGAAAAATTATTTCCGGCGTTTTACCGGCTCTTTTATTCCCATACGGCTTAAAGCCTGAAATAATGGGCGGATTACTTATCTTTCTGAGTCTTAATGGTCGTGGCGACATATAATATGAGCGATAGTTCACTACAAAGATAATGAACATATGTTCAATATGCAAGAAAATAATAAAGAATTTTAACTTTCTTCAACATTCTTTATTATTAAATTGCCATAAAATTAAATTCTGTGATGAAATTCAAGTTACATAAGTTGATAATCCTGGTTATCCTTTTTTATCTTATTCCCTGCAAATCAAGCTCCCAGGACGTTTACAAAATAACAGTGGCCCAGGATGGTACAGGTGATTACACAACAATTCAGCAAGCTATAGATGCATCCAGATCATTTCCTGATCAGCGAGTTACTATCTATGTAAGGGATGGCACATATCGGGAAAAAATTGTTGTTCCGGCCTGCAATACCCGTCTTTCAATTTTAGGAGAAAGTGTGGATAAGACAATAATAACCTGGGACGACTACTTCAATAAGATCAACAGGGGCAGAAACAGTACATTTTATACTGCTACGCTGGATGTTGAGGCAGATGATTTCTATGCTGAGAACCTTACTATTGAGAATAGTGCCGGTCCTGTCGGCCAGGCCCTGGCGCTTTCTGTAAAAGGTGACAGGTGTGTATTCAGGAATTGCCGGATAACCGGGAATCAGGACACTCTTTATACTGACGGTCTTAGCAGCAGGCAATATTTTGATAACTGTTATATCGAAGGTACAACCGATTTTATCTTCGGGGCAGCTACTGTTCTTTTCAACAATTGTACAATTTGCAGTAAAAGCAACTCATATATTACAACAGCAAGCACACCATAGGGCAAGCCTTTCGGTTATGTATTCATCAATTGCAGGTTAACGGCAGCAGAAGGTGTTCAGAAGGTTTATCTGGGACGGCAGTGGAGAGACTATGCAAAAGTCGTGTTTATTCACTGTGAAATGGGTTCTCAAATCCAGCCGGCCGGCTGGTCGAACTGGTCCGGAACCGGCAGGGATAAAACTGCTTATTATGCCGAATATGGCAATACCGGGCCCGGGGCAGATATTTCACAACGTGTTGCATGGAGTCATCAGCTGACTTCTGAGGAGGCAGGAGGATATACTCCAGAAAAAATCCTGGCCCCTGTACTACCTGTAGAAAGTTCTGTTGACCAGTGGATTAAAGGGAAAGAATAATTATTTTATTTTATAATGATCCTCCAGTATCCACCGGAATAATTTTCCCGAGTGGATATGCATAAGAACCACTGCCAGTTTCTGCTCGAAAGAGCCAATAATATATTTCTGACGCGGATTTTTGCATCGGACTATTTTAACAAGCTTCCTTGCCAATACTTCAGGATCCCATCCCTTTGCTTCGTCTTTTTCAATAATAGCAAGAGTCGTAGTAAATTGTTCATTATATGGATCTTCTGGTCCGGTTGGTGCAAGGAAATTCCGTCGGTTGACTGAATTACTGGTATGGAAATCACCCGGATTGATCAGGATTACTTTAATATTAAACCGTTTTACTTCCATCCTTAACGCTTCGCTGAATCCCTCGATAGCAAACTTACTAGCAGAATAAAAACTCTGAAAAGGCAGGCCCATTAAACCACCTATAGAGCTGAAATTAATAATAGTACCCCCTCCCTGCTTCCTCATCACAGGAAGTATCTTTTTTGTCAGGATAACCATTCCAAGGAAATTAGTATCCATCTGGAGCTTAATGTTTTCCAATGGTGATGTTTCTATGGGTCCTCCTGTATGCATTCCTGCATTATTGATGAGGACATCTATCCGGCCCTCTTTACCGATTACCGTCTCAACAGTTTTTTTTATTGATAATGAATCTGTCAGATCCATTCTCAGGACATTAACCAGTTTGCTGACCTCACAATCCCTTCGGATAGTTCCGTAAACGGTATATCCCTGTTTTGCAAGAAGCTCAGATGACTGCTTTCCGAAGCCTGAAGAAATACCGGTTATGAGGATAATTTTTTTCATATTGGGATTTTAATTAAGAATCCCAAGTTCCCTGGCTACCCTGGTTATCTTTTCAATGGAGATTGCAACCTGCTCTTTTGTGTGAGTCGCCATTAAAGAATACCTTATAAGACAGTCATGTTTTGGCACTGCAGGTGATACAACAGGATTCACAAAGATACCTTCAGCAAGCAATTTCTGAGTAAGCAGAAGAGCTTTGATATCGTCACGGATGAATAAAGGAATAATGGGTGTTTCGGATAATCCTGTATCGAATCCCATCTCTTTGAATCCCTTAAGTGCATAATGAGTTAAATCCCACAGATGTTTGATCCTTTCAGGTTCACTGACCATTATGTCAATTGCTGCAAGTACAGATGCTGCTGAAGCCGGCGTCATGCTGGCACTAAAGATAAGAGTACGAGAGTTATGTTTTATAAAGTTGATTGTATATTTATCAGCTGCGATAAACCCTCCAAGCGATGCAAGTGATTTTGAAAAAGTACCCATGATAAGGTCAACTTTATCAGTCAGTCCAAAGTGAGAAGATGTACCTGAACCGTTTTTCCCCAGCACACCTATTGAATGAGCATCGTCAACCATAATGGTTGCATTATATTTTTCGGCCAGCTCTACCAGTTCGGGTAATTTGACAATATCCCCTTCCATCGAAAAGATCCCGTCAACAACAACAAGTTTCAATGTCTCCGGAGTACAACGTTTAAGCTTGTTTTCAAGGGCACGCATATCATTATGTGCGAACTTGAGAACCTTAGAGAATGACAGCCGGCTTCCTTCAATAATGGAAGCATGGTCCAGCTCGTCAAGAAAAACGTGATCTCTCCGCCCCGTTAGTACAGATACGACCCCAAGATTGACCTGAAATCCGGTACTGTAACAAAGAGCACCCTCTTTACCGACCAGTTCGGCAAGCCTTTCCTCAAGCCTGATATGAATGTCAAGGGTCCCGTTCAGAAACCTCGATCCGGCACATCCTGTGCCGTATTTGTCAATAGCCTTTTTAGCCGCTTCCTTGATCTTCGGATGATTTGTAAGACCCAGGTAACTGTTCGAACCAAACATCAGAACATCTTTTCCTTTGATTTTAACTACTGTATCCTGATCTGATTCAATTTCCCTGAAGTAGGGATAAATGCCCGCTGCCATCGCTTTCTGCGGGGCATCGTACTTTGAGAGTTTTTCCTGTAATAGTCCCAAGGGTTATAGATTATAATTGATGGGTCAAATATATATAAAAAAGAAAAAACTGATTCAAAACAAAAAAAATAGGATTTAATTAATGAAAAAATGAATGTAAACTGACAGATATAATTATTTTTGAGCATGAAAGAAAGCATTTCCCTGGAATTAACTGTTTCTGGAATACTGTTATCTGCATGGTAGATCTATACAAATATTTTTTGTTTCTTATTTTTGGGATGGCAGTATTGGTGTTTATTCTGCTTTTTTTTATTTCTGCTCCATACGGCAAGTTCCTGAGAAAGGGGTGGGGCCCTGTAATAAAAAGCAAATGGGCCTGGCTGATAATGGAATTTCCTTCTCCGGCTCTGGTCACATTTTTTTTTATTGTTTCCGGAAAGAAAAACCTGCCGCAAATTATTTTTATAACTTGCTGGTTATTGCATTACCTTCACAGAACTTTTATTTATCCTTTCCGCCAGTCAGGAAAGAATAAGTCATATCCCTTCCTTCTTGTTTTTATGGCACTTGTTTTTAACTTCCTGAATGGATTTGTGAACGGATATGGTGTTTTTCACCTGCACGAATATACTTCTTCCTGGCTTTTTTCGTGGCAGTTCATCACTGGAATGATACTTTTTATAGCAGGTTATTTCATAAATAAAACCGCCGACGAAAAACTCAGAAGTCTGAGAAATCAAAGCCCTATGGATTATGTGATACCTCGGGAATGGTTGTTCAGGTATATTTCATCACCCCACTATTTTGGTGAAATGATTGAATGGGCAGGCTGGGCTATAATGACCTGGTCGTTGCCGGGACTGGCATTTTTTATCTTTACCTTTGCTAATCTGTTTCCAAGAGCCATTACTTCACACAGATGGTATAAAGCTCATTTCCCGGATTACCCGAAAAAGAGGAAAGCAGTTTTACCTTTTATTATATAGGGGGGAATTGCTTAAAGTATTAGAAAAGTTTAGGTGAGCTAAAGTTGTTAAGAACTTATAACTCCAGACACTCCAGGCACTTTAGTCACTTTCTTCCCGTTTTATTTGGAAAGTTTTCAGATGAGATTTACTTTTACGGCCGAAATCAATTTTTGAGAATAAATGGACGACGACCCTGCGAGAAATATTATTCTATATCCTGATCTGTAAGGATAGAGGGCCGTTATGGTCACTTCCTTCAGTATCAGTTACAGAAAGGAGGTGCCTATGACATCATTCACAACGTTTTATTTAAGCGGAATAATTGGCAAGGAGGCTTTTGGTGCTGACGGCGATGCTATCGGTATTATTAAGGACTTGCTTATCAATACTGTGCCATCAGGTCAGAATGATCCTAATTCACAGCTTGTTATAGGTGTGAAACTCAAAATCGGGAAAGAGACCGGGTACTATTCTTTTAACTCTTTCAGGGTTGTAAAAGCCCGTGAAATGCTGAATGTTGCCTGTTCGTCATTGTTAGAGCTTAAAAAATCTGAAATTGATAATGGAATGCTTCTTGTCGAAAATATCCTCGACAAACAGATTGTCGATCTGAATGGCCGGAAGCTGGTCAGGGTGAATGATGTCAGGATGGTAACCCTGGCCACAGGGACATTTGTTATCGCTGTCGACATCGGGATTGATGGCCTTTTACGCAGGATTGGAATCACGATGCCGATTAAAAGGGTACTCTCTCTATTCAAAATAAGTATTCCCACAAAATATATATTATGGGATGATGTTCAGGCAATCGATTTCTCAAACCTGAACATCAAGCTGTCGAAAAGTTATGCCAAGCTGCATACTCTTCACCCTTCCGATCTTGCTGATATTCTGGAAGATCTGGGGAAAAAATCGAGTACATCTGTCTTCTCCGCTCTTGATGAGGAAAAGGCTGCTGATGTTCTGGAAGAGCTCGAAATAAGGGCTCAGATACATATTATAGAGAGCCTTCCTGTAGATAAAGTTGCTGATGTTCTTGAAAAGATGCCAGCCGATGAGGTTGCTGATATCCTCGATGAACTGGAGGATGATAAAGCTGAATTGCTTCTAAATGAGATGGAGGCGGAATCTTCGCAGGAGGTCAGGGAACTTCTTGAATATGAAGACGATCTTGTAGGAAGCATCATGACAACTGACTATATGTCATTCTCGGGTACAAAAACTGTGGAGGATGTTTTGAAAGAACTCCGTTTGCGTAAACCTGAACCGGCAGAATTGTATAATCTCTTCGTAACTGAAAAGGATGAAAAGCTAATTGGCACATTCACCCTGCGTGATCTTGTTGTTGCAGAACCCGGTACAGAGATAAATCAGATAATGAAATCTGAGCCTGTATCATTGTACGACGACCAGAAAACATCGGCAATTGCCGAGATAGTATCTAAATATAACCTGTTGGCAGTACCTGTGATTGATCAGGAAGATCAGCTCCAGGGGATGGTGGTTGTAGATGATGTTGTCGAAGATCTTATGAGTGAAAGAAGAACGAAGAAAAGAAAATAGCGACGTGTCATGACAGGAGTAAGAATAAACAGGAAAAACATATTCAGGAAACTCGCTGTTTTCTTTATGATACTCGGACCTGGTATCATAACCGGAAGTGTCGATAATGATGCCGGTGGTATTACAACTTACTCACTTGCAGGGGCACAATACGGATATGGTCTGATTTGGACTTTGATTCCCTCGTTTGTTGTACTGCTGGTAATACAGGAAATGAATGCAAGGATGGGGATTGTCACCGGTAAAGGCCTTGCTGATCTTATCAGGGAAAACGCAGGCATTAAGATCACGTTTCTGATTTTCCTGGGACTCCTTTTTTCAGGAATCGGAAATACAACAACCGAATTTGCAGGTGTTGCCGGCAGTATGGAGGTTTTTGGAGTCAGTAAATATCTGTCGGTACCTGTTGTTACATTTCTCGTATGGATACTCGTTGTGAAAGGAACATATAAGATTGCTGAACGTATATTCCTGGTATTCAGTCTGTCACTTCTTACTTATGTTGTTTCAGCAATAATGGGGAAACCTGACTGGCATATGATCGGCACATCAATTATACATCCGAAGGTTGAAGTTACTACAAAAAGCATGGCTATGGTTATCGGACTTGTCGGTACAACGATTGCCCCATGGATGCAGTTCTATATGCAATCTACCGTCATAGAGAAGGGCCTTAAGATGAAGAATTACAATTATACCGTGGCAGATATTATTGTAGGATGTGTTATTACTGTGGTAGTTGCCTTCTTTATCATGGTTGCGTGCGCCGCCACACTCCATCCCAATGGCATACAGATAAATGAAGCCAAAGATGCAGCGATGGCATTAAAACCTTTTGCCGGTAACCTGGCTTCTCAGGTTTTTGCTTTCGGGCTATTCATCGCATCAATATTTTCTGCAACAATATTGCCTCTTGCAACAGCATTTTTTGTATGCGAGGCCTTCGGTTTTGAAGCAGGCATTGACAAGAAATGGGATGAAGCTAAGGAGTTTTATGTGCTTTACACAGGTATCCTGATAATCTCCGCAGGCATTATCCTCATTCCCAAAGCACCACTGATACCTATTTCTCTCTGGTCGCAGGTGATTAATGGTATCCTTTTACCTGTTGTTCTTGTCAGTATGATGATCCTCATCAACAAAAAGAAGATCATGGGGACTTATGTAAACGGAAAAATCACCAACTTTATCGGTTGGGGATCTGTAGTTATTCTTGTTGCTTTATCAGCTGCTCTTCTGATCCTTCCGCTGTTGAGCAGGTAGTGTTTATGACCCATCAGTGCACTTGCTGACCCATATTCCCACATCGGGATTACGTTCTGCTGTTCCACCGAACCATGCAGAGATTAATTCTTTGCCGTTCTGAATAATTGTTGAGGCATGACAGATTGGGAAAGTTACATCAGCAACACTAAGAATGAATTCAGATCCGACAATGCATTTGTTACCTTTATACTGCGACGACACAACCAGGAAAGGGATAAGAAATATCAGTTTGCTTATTAAAAGCTTCTTTATCATATTTATACAGTTTTTTTTATTGTCCAGCAAAATCGGATTTATTGGCAAAAATTTTGCACTTTCCTTAATGATTTAAAAATAACTCTTTCTTAATAATGATTTTATTATTTTTCAGTATTAATTTTATGTCCTGTGAATTAAAATTGAGAATCACAAAATAATATTTATTTACTTTCGAAGATGAAAAAACTGGCTGTTCCTATAAGTCTGATCTTTGTAATTGTTGTTTATTCGATTGTGGCAAGTCTCAAAAAAGATGATTCCAAAAATGAAACCTTCCAAAAGAGAAGCGGTACCGCAATTGTTATGACAGGTGCAGCTGCAAGAATACCACAAGAAGCTGCTTTGCTGGAAGAACTATGCAATAGAGGACTTATGAATAACGTTGTATTTATTTCAGGAGTCAGCTCAGGAGCTCTCAATTCGCTGGCGCTTAATGGAATATTTTCTGGCAAGATGACGTGGGATGAGTATAAAAAGATCCTTTTCGGGATACGGAACAGTGATATATTCATTCAGGAGGGGAAAAGGCTGCCCGTAAATACTGACCCTGAAAGACAACTGCTCACAAATATAGTGGAGAAGAGACTGGGCTTTCATACAATGGGCGATCTGCCTTTTATGACGGAGATCTCGATAACGAACCTTAAGGATCTTGATATGAAAGCAAAAGTATACAGGATGTGCAGCCGAAAAATTAATGATGAGACAGATCTTTCTTTGAGTATTGTAGATATTCTTATGGCATCCACATCATTTCCAGTTGCATTTCCTCAGGTTAGAATTAAAAACGCAAAAACAATTCCTGATGTGGAATATGTCGATGGCGGTGTAGGCGACGATCATATACCTTATCATGCTCTTCTTGAATTCGAAAAATACAGGGGCGAAGGAGTTGAAAGAATCTACATTATAAGCCGTAAAAGCGACAGCATTCCGGCTGTCAGCGAGGAATTGAGTGCTCTTGGGATAAATGACAGGAAGATATTTGATGATCTTGGCGTATCATTCGACAATATTATGAAAAAAGGCTTCATAAAACGACTTAAAGATTTTTCCAGAGAAGCTCCGGAACTTATTCCTCTGACCTATGTTTGGGTACCTGATTTTAAACAGGATTTTCTGATGTTTAACTTCGACAAGCTTCAGGAGCAATATTACCTTACATCCAGCTGGGCAAAGACCCATGATCCTGTTTTGCTTGAAAAGTACCTTATACCTTATTATAATAGGAAAAAAAAGGAATATGAATAAGAAAAGGAAAGCGGGATGACACAAAAGGGTTATTTTCAATCAGACAAATACGATACACCTGAAAAGGATAAATATAATCTGCTTGAAAGATTTCGCCTTAACAACCCTTTGTACTTTATATTTAAGTATGCAGGAATTGTTTTTAAGACCAGGAAACAGGCGAAAAGAGGTAAATATGGTGATAAAGAATGGGCAGATTCATCTTTTTACATTTTCAGGTTAATCGAAAAAACCGGCGGACAATTTCATATTTCAGGAATGGAGAATATTACAACCTCTGAAGAGCCAGTGCTGTTTATCGCTAACCATATGAGTACTCTTGAAACTATGATACTGCCGGGAATTGTTTCACCTCTCAGAAGAGTAACCTTCGTAGTGAAGGAGAGCCTGGTACGACATCCTCTGTTTGGCAATGTTATGAGGTCGAGAAACCCTATAGTTGTTGGAAGAACAGATCCGAGAAAAGATCTTGAAGCAGTCATGAACGGAGGGATGGAATTATTGTCAACAGGTATCTCACTGATTATCTTTCCTCAGAAAACAAGAAGCAGGGAATTTATTCCCGAAGAGTTCAATTCACTCGGTGTAAAGCTTGCGAAAAAGGCAGGAGTAAAAGTAGTTCCGGTTGCACTGAAAACAGACTTCTGGGGGAATGGAAAAATCATTAAAGAACTTGGTCCCATCGACCGTCATAAACCGATTTATTTTAAGTTTGGTGAACCGTTTGTTGTAACCGGTTGCGGTAAAGATGATAACCAGAGGATCATCGATTTCATTCAATCGTCGCTTAAGGAGTGGGAGTCAGGGCATAAATAAAATTGTAAAACATTGGGGTTTAGTGTGTTAAAATCGAACAACTGCCTTGCCATCATTCTTTTGTTTTTTTTTTGCATTTTTTAAATTTAATAAATTTTATTTTTTAGATTTGTTGAGTTGCAGATATAATGTGATGAGGAATAATGGGAGTATGGTTTTTATTGGGATAGAGTTAATTATTCAAAAAAAAGGATTACCTGATAATATATTATTAATTTAAAACCTCTTTTATGGGAACATTAGACTGGATCGTTTTAGGGATTTTTTGTCTTGGTTTGATAGGTATTATCGTCTGGGTCACCAGGAAAAAAGATGAAACATCCACAGATTATTTTTTAGCCGGACGTGACGCCACCTGGCTAGCAATTGGAGCATCAATTTTTGCTTCCAATATTGGTTCGGAACACCTTGTCGGACTGGCCGGAGCCGGAGCCTCAAGTGGTATGGCAATGGCTAGCTGGGAGATGCATGGATGGCTCATTCTTATCCTGGGATGGTTTTTTGTTCCCTTTTATGCACGAAGTGGAGTATTTACAATGCCCGAGTTCCTTGAGAAAAGATATAATAAAGGCTCCAGGAGTGTTTTATCCATAATATCCCTCGTCAGCTATATTTTCACAAAAGTAGCCGTTACTGTATACGCGGGGGGTATAGTTTTTAAGCAGGTTTTCGGTATTGAGTCAATCTTTGGGATAGATTTTTTCTGGATTAGTGCGGTAGGTCTGGTTGTCCTGACAGGTATCTATACTACCCTGGGGGGGATGAAAGCAATATTATGGACCTCGGTACTACAGACTCCGGTGCTTCTTATAGGTTCGCTTGCTGTTTTGGTGATTGGTCTTTTGAAGCTTGGAGGCTGGCATGAAATGATGGCGATATGTCGTGCAGTACCTGTGAATGATTTTGGTGATTCAATGACTGACCTTATAAGATCGGCTCATGATACGGAATATCCCTGGACAGGGGTAATTCTCGGTTCGGCGATAATAGGATTCTGGTACTGGTGCACTGACCAGTTTATTGTGCAAAGGGTTCTTTCAGGACGAAATCAGACAGAATCAAGGAGGGGAGCCATCCTTGGTGCGGCTTTTAAGCTTACACCTGTATTCATTTTTCTCATTCCCGGGATGATAGCTTTTGCACTTGCCCAGAAAGGTATGATACAAATGGAAAGTTCCGATGCTGCTTTTGCTATTCTTGTCAGGGATCTTCTTCCTTTAGGATTTACAGGCCTGGTGGTTGGCGGAATACTCGCTGCTCTTATGAGTTCTCTTGCATCATTGTTCAACTCGTCAGCAACGTTGTTTACCGTCGACTTCTACCAGAAATATAGACCTAAAGCACCGGAAAAAGAGCTTGTGCGGGTTGGAAGAATAGCAACTGTGGTTGTAGTGGTCCTTGGCATACTCTGGATACCCGTGATGAAAGGACTTGGTAAAGTACTCTATGCATACCTCCAGGATGTACAGTCCCTTCTGGCCCCCGGAATCGCTGCAGTATTTCTGTTAGGTGTAGCCTCAAGAAAAACGACTCCCAAGGCAGGTTTATATGGTCTGGTTTCGGGCTTCGTACTTGGTATGATCAGGCTGACGCTCAATGTCTTTAAAGGTTCTGTAGGACAGAGTGGAATAATTTATAAGATATTCATTAAACCGAACTGGCTTCACTATGAGATAGCCCTGTTCTTTCTGGTTATTGTAATTATGATTGTTACCAGTATGGTAACCCCAAAACCTGACCAGGTTGCTATTAAAGGTTTGTACTTCGGATCTGCTACTGCTGAACAGAAGGCTATTACAAGGGCCAGTTACAATAACTGGGATCTCCTGTTCTCAGGATTAATAATAGCCGTGATAGTCGTATTCTATATTTATTTCTGGTAGGATTTAAGATTTGATTATTGATTTATTGAATTGAAAATATGGACAAACTAAAAAGCAAAGAGATATGGTTTGTAACAGGAAGTCAGCATTTATACGGTCCTGAGACACTTAAGCAAGTTGCTGCAGATTCTTCCAAAATTGCAGCAGCTCTCGATAAATCTTCAAAGATCTCTCAGAAGGTGATCTTTAAACCTGTTCTGACAACGCCCGATTCCATCTATGAGCTTTGTTCGGAAGCCAATAATAATCCGAAATGTATCGGGCTGATAGCCTGGATGCATACTTTTTCGCCTGCCAAAATGTGGATTAAGGGATTATCAATCCTTAACAGGCCTTTCCTCCATTTTCATACCCAGCTCAACAGGGATATCCCCTGGGAAAGCATAGACATGAATTTTATGAACCTTAATCAGTCGGCACATGGTGACCGGGAATTCGGGTTTATTGGAACCCGGATGAGGCTGAACAGAAAGGTAGCTGTTGGTCATTATCAGGATGCTGAAGCTATTGATCGAATTGCAGTATGGGTGAGGGCAGCAGCGGCTTATGAGGATTCCCTAAATATGAAAGTTGCACGCTTTGGCGACAACATGCGCGACGTGGCTGTTACTGAAGGGAACAAGGTAAGCGCACAGATACAAATGGGATATTCTGTATATGGTTTCGGAGTAGGCGACCTTGTTAAAGCTGTCAGTGAAGTATCTCCGGGTGCAATTAAAAAACTTCTTGCAGAATATGGTTCAGAATATAAGCTGACCAGGGCTGTTGCAAATTCTGAAACCCTTAAGGAAGCCGCGAGGATAGAGCTCGGCATGGAGGCCTTTCTCAGGAGTGGCAATTTCAAGGCATTCACAACAACCTTTGAAGATTTGTATGGCCTTAAACAGCTTCCGGGTCTGGCTGTACAGAGACTGATGGCAAAAGGATATGGATTTGGTGCCGAAGGTGACTGGAAAACTGCCGCACTTGTCAGGTCGATGAAGGTAATGGCACAGGGCCTTAAAGGAGGAACCTCCTTTATGGAAGACTATACATATCATTTTGATCCGAAAGGAATGAGAGTCCTTGGAGCTCACATGCTGGAGGTATGTCCGTCAATCGCGTCCGGCAAACCTGCTGTTGAAGTTCATCAGCTTTCAATAGGAGGAAAGGCTGATCCTGCACGTCTTGTGTTTAAGACAGCGCCTGGCATGGGTATAAATGTTTCCGTGATCGACCTTGGGAACAGATTCAGGATGATAGTTAATGATGTTGAAGTTGTTAAATGTCCTGATATGCCAAAGCTTCCGGTTGCAAGCGTTTTATGGAAACCTTTGCCTGATCTGAAGACAGGGGCTGCTGCCTGGATACTGGCCGGTGGGGCTCATCATACTGGCTTCAGTACTGCAATTAACTCAGAGTACCTTGAAGATTTCGCAGGGATGCTTGGGCTTGAGTATGTCCTTATTAATGGCAAATGTGATCTCACATCATTCAGGAAAGAGCTGAGATGGAATGAGATATATTATCACATTGCCGGAAGTAAATTCTAAACAAAATTAAGGGCAAGTCATGTAAGGAAAGGGCAAATGGTCGCTTGCAGGTGGTCTAGTTGTTCAGGATGAAAGTATCGATGTTGCAGCCTGCAGAGTTTTACAAAGCCTGCCTCAGGGAGGCTTGTCCAGAAAGTCCGATAATTATGCTCGACAAATTAAAACAAAAAGTATTTCAGGCAAACCTTGATCTGGTAAAACATGGACTGGTAATCCATACCTGGGGAAATGTAAGCGGCAGGGATGCGGAAACGGGTCTGGTTGTTATTAAGCCTTCGGGCGTAAGCTATGATTCGATGAAACCTGCCGATATGGTGGTCCTTGACCCGGAAGGCAAAGTGCTGGAGGGTAAATTCAAACCTTCTACCGATGCTCCTACGCATTTATTGCTTTACAAAACATTCAGCTCAGTCGGAGGTATTGTCCATACTCACTCCACTTATGCGACTTCATGGGCCCAGGCAGGCAAGTCAGTTCCTCCTTTCGGGACTACCCATGCCGATCATTACTACGGATCTGTGCCATGTTCAAGAAAACTGACTGGCAGGGAGGTAAAAGATAACTATGAGATCAATACAGGCAAAGTAATAATAGAAACATTAAAAGATACTGATCCTCTTGCTGTGCCATCCGTACTGGTTAACTGTCACGGACCGTTCTGCTGGGGAACTGATGCGGAAAAGGCTGTTTATAATGCTGTCGCTCTTGAGGAGATAGCCAGGATGGCATTTTATACCATTCTTCTCGGTAAAAATGAACCGATAGATCAATATCTGCTTGATAAGCATTTTAAGCGTAAACATGGTAAAGATGCATATTATGGACAATAAATAATATACAATGATGACGGAGAAATTTGTAATCGGGATTGACTATGGAACCGATTCAGTGCGTACAGTAGTTGCTGATACCGGTAATGGTAAAATTGTGGGGACTTACGTTTTTGAATACCCCCGCTGGAAGAAAGGATTATTCTGTGACCCTGCAATTAACCAGTTCAGACAGCATCCTCTCGATTATATAGAAGGACTCGAGGAGTCGGTCAGAGGTGCTTTAAAAGATTTAGACAGTGATACCATTAGTAATATTGCAGGAATTACTGTTGATACTACCGGATCAACACCTGTGGCTGTCGATCGGGAAGGTGTCCCTCTTTCAATGAAACCCGGATTTGAGATCGATCCTGATGCAATGTTTGTACTCTGGAAGGACCACACTGCTGTCAGGGAAGCATCTGAAATAAATGACCTGGCCCGTTCCTGGGGAGGTACAGATTTTACAAAATTTGAGGGCGGGATATATTCCTCAGAATGGTTATGGGCCAAGATCCTTCATGTAATGCGCAACAATGAAAAAGTAAGGAAGAATGCTTATTCCTGGGTTGAACATTGCGACTGGATCCCGGCAATACTAACAGGGAATACAGATCCGCTGAAACTGAAAAGAAGCCGTTGTGCAGCAGGGCACAAAGCCATGTGGCATGATGATTTCAGCGGTCTGCCTGATGAAAAATTCCTTGAAAAACTCGATCCTGTCCTCTCGGGTATCAGGGAGAGACTCTATAGTGAAACTTATACATGTGATACGGTTGTTGGGACTCTCACCCGGGAGTGGGCAGAGAAACTCGGATTACCTGAAGGTATAAAAGTTGGAGCAGGAGCTTTCGATGCTCACCTTGGTGCTGTAGGAGGAGAGATCAGACCATACCAGCTTGTTAAGGTAATGGGTACCTCCACATGCGATATGCTGGTGGCGCCAATGAAAGAGGCTGGAAATAAGCTTGTTGCAGGAATATGCGGGCAGGTCGACGGATCTATTATTCCCGGGATGCTTGGCCTTGAAGCAGGACAATCTGCTTTTGGCGATATTTATGCCTGGTTTGGTAAGTTGCTGTTATGGCCTGTAAGTGAAATTATTTCTAAAATGGAATGGCTTGATAAAAAGGTTAGAGAGAAAATCGAATCGGAAACAAACGACAGTATAATTACTGAACTGAGCAAGCAGGCTGCATCTATAACAGATGATGAAACAGCTGTCGTAGCCCTCGACTGGCTAAATGGCAGGCGTACACCCGATGCAGACCAGTCATTAAAAGGAGCAATAGCTGGTTTGTCACTTGGTTCTGATGCTCCCAGGCTCTTTAAAGCCCTCGTCGAGGCAACAGCGTTCGGGTCAAAAATGATAAATGAAAGATTTATATCAGAAGGAGTAAGGATTGATGGCGTAATTGCAATTGGTGGTGTTGCCAAAAAGAACCCTTTTGTGATGCAAATCGTTGCCGATGTTCTTAATATGCCAATAAAAGTTGCCTCCTCGGATCAAACCTGCGCTCTCGGATCAGCTATGGCTGCCTCAGTTGTGGCAGGAGTACATAAAGATATTGCTGCAGCTCAGAAGGCTATGGGTGGAGGTTTTGAAATGGAGTACAAACCCGACCCTGTCAAAGCAAAAAAATATGATATGCTCTATGCAAAATATAAAAAGCTTGGCTCATTTGTTGAACACGAGCTCAAATAAACACTTTGTGTTCCTTAGTGAATACCTTAGTGTTACTTTGTGGTAAAAAATTTTAACCATAACGGATCTCAAAGGTTTCACAAAACAGATAAAGGGAAGAATTTTACTATTTACACTAAACTCTAAAATATATGTGGAAACAAAATCTGATTTTATCTTCATTGATTCTTTTTGCTGGTACTATTTCACCAGCCCAGAATCAGGATACACCTGCTGTTAATCAGCTGGTAATCATTGCAAATCATGCTGGACCGGTAATCAGCAAGGATATCTATGGACATTTTTCCGAACATCTCGGTACATGTATATATGGAGGAATATGGGTTGGACCCGATTCTAAGATCCCGAATACTTATGGTATCAGGAATGATGTTCTTTTTGCACTTCGCGAAATAAAGATACCTAACCTCCGCTGGCCTGGAGGATGCTTTGCGGATACATACCACTGGAGAGATGGTATAGGACAGCAGTCACAGAGGGCATCAATAATAAATACTAACTGGGGTGGCGTAACTGAGGATAACTCATTCGGCACCCATGAATTTATGAAACTGACAGATCTCCTGGGCTGTGATGCTTATATAAATGGGAATGTCGGCTCTGGTTCTGTAAGAGAGATGTCTGACTGGGTAGAATACCTGACCTCCGGTTCAGGGAGCCCGATGACTAAGTTAAGAAAAGAAAATGGCCGTGAAGAACCATGGAAAGTTAAATATTTTGCCATTGGAAATGAAAACTGGGGATGCGGAGGGAATATGACAGCCGACTTTTATAACAATACCATGAAACAATATTCCACTTTTCTGAAAGACTACTCCAATAATCAACTTTACAGGGTGGCATGCGGTCCATACGGTGATAATTACCAGTGGACAGAGACTCTGATGAAAGACGAAGAATCACGTAATATGTTTCAGGGAATTTCGATACATTATTACACCGTTGTTGATGGTTGGGGATACAAAGGATCAGCCACAAAATTCGATGAACGTGAATGGTTTGAGACCTTCAGGCTGAACTATGATATCGATCGTATAATAAAAGGACACAAAGCTGTCATGGACAGGTATGACCCGATGAAGACAAAAGGTCTAGTGGTTGATGAATGGGGCAACTGGTTTAATGTTGAGCCTGGTACAAATCCCGGGTTCCTTTATCAGCAGAACAGTCTCAGAGATGCCATCACAGCTGCTATTCATCTGAATATCTTCAACGAGAATGCCGACAGGGTGAAAGTGGCAAACCTGGCACAGATTGTAAATGTGCTTCAATCAGTGATACTTACTAAGGACGAAAAAATGGTGCTCACACCCACATACTATGTTTTTAAAATGTTCAGGGTCCACCAGGAGGCAAAATTGCTGAATACTGATCTCCGTTGTGAAAATTATGTGTTCGGGGATAAGAAAATACCGGCTGTTTCGGCTTCTGCATCACTCGATAATGAAGGTAAGATGCATATTTCCCTTGCGAACCTCAATCCAAATAAGGAGATCGTAATTACCTGTCCAATAATTGGTGATACTTATAAGACAGTTGCAGGAGAGGTGCTAACCGCAAAGGAAATGGCAGCTTATAACAGCTTTGAAAAACCTGAAATGGTAAAGCCAGTCTCTTTCAACGGTTTCAAACTGAAAGAGGATATACTGACAATTACCCTTCCGCCAAAATCAGTTGTCGTTCTTGAATTAAAAAAATAGTCTTCCTCTGAAAGGAGTTGTTTAAATAATAATATTGAATTGTAAAGAGTTCGATAAAGAACTTACTCAGAGGAAATCAGGAGAAAACACAGAGGTATTATGTTTGAAAAAGCATAATACCTCTGTGTAACCATTATTTTGGACTTTTAATAAATCCGTTTGCATACTTTGAAATAAAGGATATCAAAGAAATATGAGAAATATAACTATTCTATTAGTAACAATTTCAATCGGGGTAATTGTCTTTACAGGCTGCAGTAAGAAATCCGGTTACGGAGATTACCCTATTCAGCCGGTTCCCTTTACTTCGGTCAAGCTGACAGACAATTTCTGGGCTCCAAGAATTAAGAAGAATGCCACAATTACTATCCCTATTGCATTTAAATATTGTGAGACCACAGGAAGGGTGAAGAACTTTGAAATCGCAGCCGGGCTCGACACTGGCAAATTTCAGACCATTTTCCCATTCGACGACAGTGATATATACAAGATCATAGAAGGGGCCAGCTATTCGCTCCAGACTTACCCTGATCCAAATCTTGAAGCATACCTAGACACTCTCATTTATAAAATTGGTCTGGCACAGGAAGATGATGGTTACCTCTATACAAACCGCACAATCGCAGAGATGAATGGAGGAAAGGGTCTGCATGAATGGGCTGGTAAGAACAGGTGGGAGCTTGATTCGATTCTCAGCCATGAACTTTATAACCTTGGACACCTGTACGAGGCAGCAGTAGCACACTACCAGGCTACCGGTAAAAATAGCCTCCTCGATATTGCCCTGAAATCAGCCGACCTGGTCAATAAAGATTTCGGGTGGGACAGGGTTAAAGTATATCCCGGTCACCAGGTAATAGAGATGGGTCTTGTTAAACTGTACAGGGTTACCGGGGAAAAGAAATATCTTGACCTGGCAAAATTCTTCCTCGATATCAGAGGGCCAAAAGGTAGTCCGTACAACCAGGCCGACAAGAAGCCGGTTGATCAAACTGAAGCTGAAGGCCATGCTGTAAGAGCCACTTATATGTACTCGGGAATGGCTGACATTGCTGCCATCGAAAACGACCCTGCATACCTCAATGCCATTACTATGATCTGGGAAGATATTGTAAACAAAAAAATGTATATAACCGGCGGAATAGGAGCTACGGGGGGTAATGAAGGGTTTGCCGGTCCGTTTGTTCTTCCAAATATGTCGGCATACTGCGAAACATGCGCCTCAATAGGTGATATCTTTACAAATCACAGGCTCTTCCTGCTTCATGGAGAATCGAAGTACATTGATATACTTGAAAAGACTCTATATAACTCAATGTTATCAGGTGTCTCTTTAAGCGCAAACAGATTTTTTTACGATAATCCACTCGAGTCAAATGGCCAGCATCAGCGGCAGGCATGGTTCGGCTGTGCATGCTGCCCTTCAAACATTGCACGTTTTGTTCCGGCGATACCTGGGTACGTTTATGCTGTTTCAAAAAGGGATCTGTATGTTAACCTGTTCATCTCCAACGATGCCGATATCAATGTTGGTAAAAGGAAAGTGCAGGTATCGCAGAAAGCAAATTTCCCGTGGGACGGGAAAGTTGAAATTACTGTTTCTCCCGAATCAGATGAGAAATTTTCAATGAAGATACGAATTCCGGGATGGGCTGTTAATGAGGCAATGCCGGGTGATCTTTACAGGTTTGAAGATAAGAATGATGAGCAGTATAAAATACTTCTCAACGGTGAGGCCGGTGACTGGAAGACTGAAAACGGATACGTTGAAATAGAAAGAAAATGGAAAAAGGGAGACAAGATCGATATTGATTTTCCGATGGCGGCCAGGAAAGTTGTGGCTGATGACAGGATAACATCCGACATGGGTAAGATAGCCATCCAGCGGGGCCCTGTAATTTACTGTGCTGAATGGCCTGATAATAATACAGGTAATGTACTGGATCTGCTGATAGATAATAATGCACCATTGACGGCTGAATTTGAACCATCGCTCCTGGAGGGCACCGAGGTTATTAAAACATCAGGGTCCCAGACAATAAAGAGACTTGATGGCACAATAGAAAAGCTTCCTGAAGAACCTGTAACGCTTATCCCTTATGCTCTGTGGAATAACCGGGGGCCGGGACAGATGATGGTCTGGTTTCCAGTTATAACAGAAGCTGCACACACTCTTCCTGCTTTTGCCATAGCTTATCAGAGCAAGGTAAGGGCATACAAAATGACCAGGGCGCTCTAAATTCTGGGGATTATAAAATATTCAGGATGAGAAAATTACAAGTCTTGGATATTCTTGTCTGTCTCAGCAGATTCCTAACGCATTATCATGATGAAAAAAATCATGTTTTTTACAGCTGCTGTTTTTATTTTTACCTCATGTAATCAGCATGCCTGGGAGAGTTATGATAATGGAGTTATAATAAGACTGAAAGACAGGACCGGTCATGGGGCAAAAATGATGAAACTGGAGCCCATAAATGATCAGATCATCCATGTTGTAGCCTCACCCGGTAAAAAGATAATTGCAGATAACAGCCTGTGTGTAATCAGAACTGCCGGTAATAAGATCGGGTTCACTGTAAAAGAATCAAATGATACTCTTACTCTTGCCACATCAAAGATTAAAGCAGCTGTTTCACTTACAACAGGGGAGGTTATTTTCAGAGATTCTGCAGGCAGGATATTGCTGAAAGAATCACCGGGTGGCGGGAAATCATTTTCACCTTTTTCTATTGAGGGGACTAATGGTTATACTATGTGCCAGGTATTTGGATCACCTGACGATGAAGCTTTTTACGGATTAGGGCAGCATCAGTCGGATGAGTTTAATTATAAAGGAAAGAATGAAAGTCTCTACCAGTATAATACAAAAGTCTCAATACCTTTTATTATTTCAAACCACAATTACGGTATTCTCTGGGACAATTATTCACTAACAAAATTTGGTGACCCGCGCGATTATTCACAAATCAATCTGTTTAAACTTTTTGACAAGAATGGCGCAGAGGGAGCTTTGACAGCGACCTATTGTAATTTACGGGATACAACTGAAGTATTTTTAGAGAAAAGAGATTCAATACTTGATTATGAGAATCTTACAACAATAAAGAATTTCCCTCATGGTGTTAATCTCGGACGATCTAAAGTTATATGGTCAGGTGATATAGAACCGGAGGAAACAGGACTATATCATTTTAAGCTTTACTATGCAGGATATACTAAGTTATATATTGATAACGAGCTGGTTGTTCCGGAAAGATGGAGAACAGCCTGGAATCCGAATACATATAAGTTTACCAGGGAAATGAAAAAGGGGAAGCGCTATTCTCTTAGAATTGAATGGAGGCCCGACGGCGGAGTTTCCTATATTGGTCTTAAAGCTCTCAGTCCCCGACCTGCTCAGGAACAGGGCTCTTTATCGTTCTTCTCGGAAATGGGCGATCAGATAGATTATTATTTCATAAAAGGCGGGAATTTTGATGAGGTAATCAGCGGATACAGGAGACTAACAGGAAAGGCTCCGATAATGCCAAAATGGGCTATGGGCTATTGGCAGAGCCGCGAACGCTACAAGTCGCAGGATGAACTGCTCGATGTTGTAAAGGAATACAGGAAACGAAATATACCTCTCGATAATATTGTTCTCGACTGGTCATACTGGCCGGTAGATGAATGGGGATCCCATAAGTTTGATCCGAAATTCTTCCCTGATCCTGCAGGGATGGTCGACCAGGTTCATAAGATGAATGCTAAGATCATGATCTCAGTATGGCCCAAGTTCTATATTACCACTGAACATTTCAAAGAATTCAGCAGCCAGGGATGGATGTACCGTCAGGCCGTTGTTGATAGTGTAAGAGACTGGATAGGAATGGGTTATATAGGATCCTTTTATGATGCATACAGCGCTCCGGCCAGGGGACTTTTCTGGAAACAGATAGAAGAAAACCTGTACATAAAAGGATTTGATGCCTGGTGGATGGATGCTTCTGAACCTGATATCCTATCCAATGCAAGCATCGAATACAGGAAATTACTTTCGACGCCAACTGCTCTCGGCCCTTCTACAAAATATTTCAATGCTTATGCCCTTGAAAATGCAATTGCAATTTATTACGGACAAAGGAATGCTAGCCCTGATAAGCGGGTCTTCCTCCTCACAAGGTCAGGGTTTGCAGGTCTTCAGAGATATTCTACGGCTACGTGGAGCGGCGATATTGGAACAAGATGGGAAGACATGAAAGCACAGATTCCGGCAGGCTTAAATTTTGCAATGGCGGGAATACCATACTGGACATTTGATATCGGCGGTTTCTGTGTCGAGAACAGGTATACCAGGGCGAAGGAAGGATCCGAAGATCTAAATGAGTGGAGAGAGCTGAATACTCGATGGTATCAGTTCGGATCCTTCTGTCCTCTTTTCAGGAGCCATGGCCAGTATCCTTATCGTGAAGTCTTTAATATTTCTCCTGAGGGATCACCTGCTTATTCAAGCATGGTGTATTATGATAAGCTAAGATATTACCTGATGCCATATATATACTCCCTGGCAGGAGCCACTTTTTTCAATGATTACACTATAATGCGTGCCATGGTTATGGATTTCGCGGACAACAGGAATGTCGAAAGCATTGGCGACCAGTATATGTTTGGGCCATCACTGCTTGTAGCACCGGTATACAGGTATAAAGCACGCACACGTGAAGTCTATTTTCCATCTTCGTGCGGATGGTACGATTTTTATACTGGAAGATACATAAAAGGAAGACAGAAAACTGAAGTTGACGCTCCCTATGAGAAATTGCCTCTTTTTGTCAGGGAAGGTTCAATAATCCCTGCAGGTCCTGAGATACAATATAGTGACGAAAAAGCCGCAGATCCTTTGAAGCTCTTTGTCTATACAGGCAGAGATTGTGCTTTTACTCTTTATGAAGATGAAGGGACCAACTATAACTATGAAAAGGGGGAATGCAGTACTATTAAGTTCAGCTTCGATAATACCTCAGGGGAGCTGACAATTGGTGATCGCAAGGGTGAGTTTCCGGGTATGCTGAAATCAAGAACTTTTAATGTAGTATGGATAAGTAAGGACAATCCTGTTCCTTTTGATCCCGGCATTACTGCACCGATAACAATTACATATAAAGGAAATAAGTTAATCGTTAAAAACACAAAATAATAAAACCAGCTACAGTTAAATGAATGAAAGTGCGCTGGTTAAGAAAATACTTATGCATGAGGAATCACCCCCACCATACGCAACGCTTTTCGAGGAACCTCCTCACCATGTGCAATGTTTTTTTGAAGAACTTAAAACATAGGTATTGATCCTGAGAAAATATCATTAAATTAGCAAAAATAAATAATAAAAGAAGATGATGAAAAATCGATTACTAACACTAACCCTGGTTACTGGTGCTATTGTATTTGCGTCATGCAACCAATCATCAAAAAATAAGGAAATGGTTAAACAAGAGATCTATGGAACAACACAGGGTAAAGAGGTTTATATGTTTACTCTGACAAACAAAGAAGGGAATGTTCTTAAACTGACCAACTTCGGTGCAAAGATAAACTGGATTGAAGTTCCGGATAAAAACGGCAATAAGGATAATATCACTTTCGGTTACGACACATTTGAAGGTACTATAACAGGTGATAAGTACTTTGGAGCAGTTGTTGGCAGATATGCTAACAGAATAGCCAAGGGTAAATTTACTCTTGATGGGGTTGAAAATAATCTGCCATTAAATGATGGACCCAACACCCTTCATGGAGGTCCAGCCGGCTGGCACAGCGTGGTCTGGAACGCTGAAATACTGAAAGACAGCAAATATCCTGCAGTAAAGTTTACCTATGTAAGTCCCGATATGGAAGAAGGCTTTCCGGGTACAGTTAATGCTGAAGTTGTTTATACCTGGACTGATAATAATGAGATTGTAATGGATTATAAGTGCACAACCGACAAGAAGACAGTCGTCAATGTGACCAATCATGCATATTTCAATCTTCACGGAGCAGGTAACGGAGATATTCTCGATCATGTTCTTACCCTGAAAGCTTCCGCGTTCACCCCTATAGATTCTGTTATGATCCCCACTGGTGAGATTCGCCCGGTGGCCGGAACTCCTTTCGACTTTACAACACCTCATGCGATAGGGGAAAGGATCAATGAACAATATAACCAGCTTATTCTTGGTAAAGGGTATGATCATAATTTTGTCCTTGATAATATTGACCCGGTTGATGTGACAGTTTATGATTCTGCCAGCGGACGTGTTCTGGAAGTCATTACCGACCAGCCGGGAATGCAGTTTTATACAGGTAATTTTCTTGATGGGACCCAAATAGGTCATGGAGGTAAACCTTATAATTACAGATCAGGTTTCTGCCTAGAATCAGGTCATTACCCCGACAGCCCTAATCATCCTAACTTCCCGAGTACTGTACTTAATCCTGGTGACACTTTAAAGACTCAGACAATCTACAGATTTTCAGTTAGATAGATGATTTTGAGGAAAATAATGGGAAAGAAAAAACAAATTTCCAGAAAGTCATTCCTTAAAACGACAGCTAAGGGGATTGTCATTGCGGCAATAGCACCCACAGTAGCCCCAGCTGTTGCAAAAGGGGATAATATTGCTCCGGAAGTTATTCCCCAGAGTGCAAAAAGTGCCAATGATCGCCTTCGTATTGCTGTTTGTGGTATCAATGGACGCGGACAGACCCATATTGAAGAAATAATGGGTCTCTCTGATAAGGCAAATGTAGAGATTGCTGTTTTATGCGACCCTGATATGGATATATTGCAAAAACGTGCTGGGGAATTTGAGAAGAAATATGGCAGGAAAGTGATGATTCAGCAGGATATAAGAAAAGTTCTTGATGATAAAACAATTCATGCCATAACTGTAGCTATGCCCAATCACTGGCATGCCCTTGCAACAATCTGGGCCTGTCAGGCCGGTAAAGACGTGTATGTGGAAAAGCCTGCAACACACAATATCTATGAAGGTAGAAAGATGATTGAGGCTGCCTATAAGTACAACCGTATTGTTCAGCATGGTGTTCAGCTTCGCAGTTCAGTAGCTATCAGGGAAGCAGTTCAGCATCTTGAAGAAGGTTTGATAGGCAGGGTGTACATGTCCCGCGGTCTGGTATATCGCTGGCGTCCGGATATTGGTGACAAGGGAATTTCCCCGACACCTCCGGGACTCAACTATGATCTTTGGTGCGGACCTGCCCCTATGCGTGCGTTCACAAGAAACCTTGTGCATTATAACTGGCACTGGCACTGGAATTATGGAAATGGTGACGTGGGTAACCAGGGAATTCATGAGACAGACCTTTGCATGTGGGGTCTTGGTGTTAAATCACTCCCCGAGCACATTACATCAATGGGTGGTAAATTCCTATGGGACGACTGTAAAGAGGTTCCGGAAATTCAGACATCCGTATATCATTATCCCAAAGAAAAGAAAATAATTCAGTTTGAAGTTCGTAACTGGTGCACTAACCTTGAAGATGGTGCCGGTGTTGGAAATATATTCTACGGTGATAAAGGTTACCTGGTAGTTAATGGTTATGGTTCATACCAGACATTCCTGGGAGAGAAACGTGAAGAAGGACCAGCCCGATCAGAAAGAGGTGAACTCACACTCCATTTCCAGAACTGGATTGATGCCATGCGTGCACGCGATATGAGCATCCAGAACGGCCCTGTGCAAACAGGACACCTGTCCTCGTCGCTTGCCCATCTTGGTAATATTTCATACCGTTTGGGCCTTCAGCTCCAGTTTGACCCGGTAGCTGAACGCTTTATTGGTCCCGGTGAGGAAGAAGCAAATTCAATGCTGAGCCGCGAATACCGTGCACCTTACCTGCTGCCTGAAGTAGTATAATATTTATTTTTCGGATAAGAAAAGGGAATTTCAAACAGAGTTCCCTTTTCATTTTTAATCTCAGAGTTTTACCACCGTGTCACACGGAATATAATCAGAGTGACACTGTTTGATCCTGTCTTCTAAACACTCCGTGTATAACTCCGTGAGACTCTGTGTAACTCTATGGTAAACAGACTTATATCGGATTTCCTTTTGTATATATTCTCTTATATTATGATCTAATTAATTGTACGGAAAGAGTAGTAAATAGTAAAAAATGGAAAGCTAATTATTGATGATTTTGGCAAACTCGTAATTATGAAAAAATATATCAATTATTTATAATAACTTGAAGGCTCAAATAGACAATTAATGGATTCTTATACCCCTTCAAAATTTATTAAACCAATTATCATGTTAAACCAAATCAGGTATGGAATTAAGAGTACAAAAAAAGTACCGGTACTTTTTATACTTATTATAACTTGTATGGTACTTATTAACTGCTCGGGTCCATCAGGTGATGCCGGGAAAAACCTTGAAAAAGGATCTATGAATCCTCCTGAAAGTGCCAAACCGCGCGTCTGGTGGCACTGGATGAACGGTAATATAACCAAAAAAGGTATTAGAGCCGACCTGGAATGGATGAAACGAACAGGTATTGGTGGATTCCAGAATTTTGATGCAGGTTTGTCAATACCACAGGTGGTTGAAAAGCGGCTGATTTACATGACACCTGAATGGAAAGACTCATTTCGATTTACAACAAAGCTTGCCGATTCTCTGGGTTTGGAAATGGCTATTGCCGGCTCACCGGGCTGGAGTGAGAGCGGCGGACCATGGGTCACCCCTGATCATGCCATGAAAAAAATAGTATGGAGTGAAACAGAGATTGAAGGTGGAAAGACTTTTTCCGACACGTTGCCAAGACCTCCATCTAATAGCGGAGTTTTTCAGAATGTAAAAGTGCAGGGTCCCGATTACTATAAGGATATAGCAGTTATAGCCTTCCCTGTTCCTTCCGATGAAATAAGTATGGCAGAATTGAAACCCGTAATCACTTCCAGCGGAGGAAAATTTGATCTTACCACTCTTACTGATGGTGATCTTGCAAACGATATATTATTGCCAGCCTCAAATAATGAAAGCAAACTATGGTTCCAATTTAAATTTCCAAAACCTGTGGGTCAACAGGCTGATAGGCGATCAGCAACCTGATGAGACAAACAAAATAACATATACGACACAGGCTTTCTACCAGGCCGATTCTCCTTTATTGCCTTCAGGATTGCTGGGTCCTGTAACTATTACTGCTATTAATTGAGTAATGAACGATAAATAATGATCAATAATTAAAACCTTTTCTTATTATGACAACACGACGTGTATTCTTAAAAAACACAGTAATTACAACAGCAGGTATTGGCCTCGCTCCTGCATTTTCGACAGCCCTGGCAGGATGTGCCCCTTCAGACAGGATAAATATAGGGCTGATAGGCTGCAACGGCATGGGTTTCAGTGACCTGAACGAATTTCTCAAACATCCTGAGGTAGAATGTCTTGCACTTTGCGATGTTGATGAGAGTGTCCTTAACCGCAGAGCAGCTAATGTGGAAAAGATCAGGGGAAAGAAACCTCCCAACCTTTATAAGGACTGGAGAAAGGTTATAGACAATAAAGATATTAACCTTGTAATAGTGGGAACACCCGATCACTGGCATTGTATGATCATGATTGCTGCATGCCAGGCAGGAAAGGATGTCTATTGTGAAAAACCGATTGGAAGAACCATAGAGGAGTGCAACCTGATGGTAAAAGCAGCAAAGAAATATAAAAGGGTTGTTCAGGTTGGTCAGTGGCAGAGGAGTGATCCTCACTGGCTCAATGCTGTTGACTTTATTAAATCCGGTAAGCTTGGAAAAATAAGACTTGTAAGAGTATACTCATACCAGGGATGGAATACTTCAATTCCTATGCTTCCTGATGAACCGGTACCGGCAGGCGTCGATTATGACATGTGGCTCGGTCCGGCACCATCACGTCCCTTCAACAGAAACCGTTTTCACTTTACCTTCAGATGGTTCTGGGATTATGCAGGAGGTCTGATGACCGATTGGGGTGTTCATCTTTTGGATTTTGCTTTGTTCGGTATGGATGTAACTACGCCTAAGTCGGTCATGGCTATGGGAGGCAAGTATGGCTATCCTGATGATGCATGCGAAACACCTGACAGCCTGCAAACAATCTATGAATTTGATGGATTCAATGTTATGTGGGATCATGCGATAGGAATTAACGATGGTGGTTATACAAGGAGTGCTGTTTTAGGATTTGTGGGAGAAAACGGAACCCTGGTTGTCGACCGCAGCGGATGGGAAGTTATTCCGGAAGTCGTCAACAAAGTAACGCGTATGGAAGCAGTACCGTGGGAAAAAGGGACAGGAGAAGGCCTCAAGAATCATGTACAAAATCACCTCGATTGTATAGCCAGCCGCAATACGAATACAAATGCAAATGTTGATATAGCAGCACATATTGCCAAATTCTCTGCTGTCGGAAACATCGCATACCGGACTGGGAAAAAACTTTTCTGGGATGGAATAAAATTTACAAACGATAAAGACGCAAACAGCTACCTGGTTCCGACCTACAGGGATCCATGGAAATTACCCACAGTCTGACAATTATCGGTGGCAGGGAGGTTGCATCCAACGTCCCTGCCACAATTCTAATTGTATTATTTATTTATAAAACGGTAAACCTTAACAGTATGTGGAGGGAGATCTACATATACAGATGTTTCCTTCAGCGAAAGATCCTTATGTTCCCAGAGATCCCTGACCTTGTAATTATCGAGACTCATTGACGGACCTCTGCGCCTGCCTGAACTGGCTTTTGCCAGCAGGGCAAAGTCGACAAGGACAGATTTTTTCTCATCGCTTTTATTCAGCAGGCAAATTGCTTTTTCGTTATTTGAGAGTGCTTTAAGCCAGATCTGATAATCAACATTATCCCTGTAACAGGTAGCCTGTCTTCCCAGTGAATCCTGATCGAGAGCTATTATTTCCTTATTAAGAAGAACAGATTTTGTCTCCGGGGTCATGTTCTGAAGATCATTCCCTGCTAACAGCGGGGCTGCCAGCATGCACCAAAGGGAGAAATGGGTTTTATACTCTTCAGTTGTCATGCCTCCATTTCCTACCTCAAGCATATCAGGATCGTTCCATTTACCGGGTCCCGCATACCTGGCAAGATCTTTCTGCTGGTTGAAGATATTGATCATACTGTTCCATGAGTCGCCTATATCTCCTGTGGTACGCCATAAATGACCTACATTACCGGCCCATTCCCATGGTTTATGGCTTCCCCACTCACACAGACTGAAAACAATGGGTCTGCCTGCAGCAAAAAGAGCATCGCGCATGGTTGCATAAGAAGCAGGTGCATCCTGCGTGGAGGTATTACACCAGTCATATTTCAGGTAATCGACACCCCACCGTGCATACGTACGGGCATCCTGATATTCATGTCCCCGGCCGCCGGGACGTCTCGCGCAGGTCATCGTGCCGGCGCAGGAATAAATGCCGAATTTAAGACCTTTAGAATGTATATAGTCGGCAAGGAATTTCATCCCATGCGGAAAACGCTCCTGGTCCACAACAATCTCGCCATTCTCATCTCGTGCAACCTGCCAGCAATCGTCAATGACAACATATTCATAACCGGCATCTTTCATCCCGCTGCTGACCATTGCATCTGCTATTCCCATGATCAGGCTTTCCCTGACATCACACTGAAACTTGTTCCAGCTGTTCCATCCCATTGGAGGAGTTTTTGCAAGTTGATCGAATTTCTGAGCTGTCGTACTTAAGGACAGGGTGACAGCAATAATTAAACATAAATATTTTTTCATAGCTGATATGATTAATTGAAGTTTTAAAATTAGGCATTTTTAATTATCGGAATTCATTTGATTAATTACTTTTGTTAGAATTCGAAAAAAAAGCATGCAGTCCGAAAACCATCTCCTCAAGAAACGTGTCAACTTGTTCGACGGAATCTCAATAGTCGCCGGAGCAATGATTGGTTCCGGGATCTTCATTGTAAGTGCCGATATTGCCAGAAATGTAGGATCGCCAGGATGGATGCTGGTAGTCTGGCTGATTACCGGAATTATCACTATCATCGGTGCTTTAAGCTATGGAGAGCTGGCATCCATGATGCCCCAGGTAGGCGGGCAATATGTCTATCTTAGGGAAGCCTACCATCCTCTTATTGGTTTCTTATTCGGCTGGACTACCTTTCTTGTCATTCAATGTGGTTCCATTGCTGCTGTTGCTGTGGCCTTTGCAAAATTTTCAGGAGTACTTTTCCCATGGATCTCTGAGAAGAATATCCTTTTTCATGTAGGCCGTCTAAATATCAATTCAACGATGGTGATAGCTATTGCAATGATTTCTTTTCTTACATGGTTGAATACCAGGGGTATAGTGACAGGAAAAACGGTTCAGAATTTTTTCTCTTCTACAAAGGTGATCGCCCTTTTCGGATTTATTGCTATAGGGTTTCTGGCAACAAAAGGGATCAATTCGCTGCAGATCAACAAAGAGGTCTTCTGGCAGGCCAGCCAGGTAGGTCCTGGAAACCAGGTAATACAACTTGTCGGCTTCAGTCTTGTTGCAGCAATAGGAACTGCCCTGGTTGGCTCCCTGTTTGCTTCAGATGCATGGTATAATGTAACATATCTTTCAGGTGAAGTTATCAATCCTAAAAGGAATGTCCCATTGAGTCTGTTCTTTGGAACGCTAATTGTATCAGTAATTTACCTATTAACAAATTTTATCTACATAAAAATTTTACCGCTTTCGGGTTCTCCTGACGGTGCCGATGTATTGAGCCGCGGCATCCAGTTTGCGACTGACGACAGGGTTGCCACATCTGCCATGAGCGTGGTGTTCGGTGATTATGCAGCAATTATAATGGCAATCTTTATAATGATTAGCACATTTGGATGCAATCATGGTCTTATAATGGCCGGGCCGCGGGTATATTATGCTATGGCAAAGGATGGCCTCTTTTTCAAAAAAGTCAGTGAGATCAATAAGCAGGGAGTGCCGGGCTTCGCAATCATCGTTCAGGGAATATGGTCAGTATTGCTTTGTCTATCAGGAACATACAGCAATCTGCTTGATTATGTGATATTTGCAGTTTTATTATTTTTTTCAATCACAATCTTCGCTCTTTTTATACTGAGAGTTAAAAAGCCTGATATTCCGAGGCCCTATAAAGCATTCGGATACCCGGTTATACCAGGTCTCTATATTCTTACCACGGTCTTCATAATGGTCATTCTTCTTATCTATAAGCCAAATTACACATTTCCGGGACTTGGAATAGTAATAATCGGAATTCCGGTTTTCTTCTTCTGGAGGAAGTTTAATAAAAACGGTAATACCAGTACATCAGGAGAGGCTGACGCAGAAGCCGGTAGTTAGTTGATACAGGCAGTCAGTATTTAATTCTGAAGACTTTCTCATTATTTTATTGGGATTATTTATTTTTATCCTTGCTATTAGAAATAAGGCTTAATTTTTGCAGTAATTCAAAAATTGATGCAACTTTTAACTGACTGTTGTAGTTTAATATTTGTTAAACCATAAATAATACAAATTACTAATTATGAGTGGTATCATGTTCTGCAAGAAAGCCGGCACTTTTGCTGTTGTCGTTATTTCCTTAATGATTGGCTATTCATGTGAAAGGACAGATTATGAATTACTCGATCCCGAAAGTGCCGGCAAATGGACCTTATATACAACTGCCGATGGTTTGCCGGGCAACGAGGTAAGCGACATTCAGCTCGACCGCAGGAATAACCTGTGGTGTTCTTTTCCGGGATACGGAACAGCCAGTTATGATTATTCTACATGGACTCTTTACAGGACAGCGACCACACCATTGCTTAATGATTATGTTAATTGCCTAGCCGAGGCATCTGATGGCGGTATTATCTTTGGAACCGCCGACGGCCTCTCTGTACTTTCTGAAAATAATGTATGGAGTTCATATTATGAACCGGCAACAACCCTGTATATTAATACTATTAAGGTAGCATCGAACGGATGGATATGGGTCGGAACACAGGATCAGGGATTATATGTAAATGATGGATCCGGATACACAAAGGTTCCAATAGATTCGTATAAAACCGTAAATACGATAGAGGAGGGTGTACAGGATAATATGTTTATAGGCACAGATAGCGGAATAATAAGATGGGACGGAATTGCATATTCACATATTACAATGGCAGACGGATTACCAGATAATAAAGTTACAGCAATGCATTTCGATCGGGAGGAAAGGCTCTGGGTAGGTACTGATGCGGGAAAATCAGTCTCCTGGATTGACAGGAGCGGAATTCATGATCTTAATCTTATGACCGGGACTGCAAATATATTGGTAAGGGATATTTGGGAAGACAGGAAGGGAGATATCTGGTTTGCAACATCTGGCAACGGGATAATAAGGTATGACGGAGTAATACCTGACTCTTTCAAGGAATACAACGGGTTCTTCGAAAACAAAGTTAACTGTATTAGTGAAGATAAGGATGGGAACCTCTGGTTCGGGCTCTTCAGCAAGGGGTTGGTGAAATATACTTTACCAATTGATATGAAATGAGTTATGGCGGTTAAAAGGTACATATTTGCACTGACACTGGCAACACTTCTTGCTCCTTCGGTTACCTCTGAAGGTCAGGCTATTAACCAGGAAAGGGATAAATACACACTCTTTACGATGCCTTATAATATGCGTCCGCTTACCTTGTACAGAGGAGAGCTTCAGGTTTATGCCGGTTATAAATTTGCAGTAAGAACACAATCATATAATTCCGATGGCGATGTCGTACAATTAAAAAATACCGGCACTGGTTCAGTGTATCACTATTATTTTGTGGATCTGAAGTATGGAGTTACAAGTTTTTTTGAGCTGGCCGCTGAGACCAATTTAATCCGAAGGGGTATTCGCTCTGAATCAGCATCCTACATTGCCACTACTTTAACCTCCACTGATCGTATTTCAGTCAATAAGCTAACAGAGGTAAAAGGACTTGGTGATATACTCCTGATGGCTTCAGTAAGACCTCCCATACAATACAGATGGTTTGATTTTAGTGTAACAGGGGGAATGTTCCTCCCTTCATCAAAATATGAACCTAAACAACCAACAAATTCTGTGGTTACAAGTAGTACTGCTGCAAACAGCTATACTATAAACTATCATTATAACTATACGAACGGTTACGGAGTAGTGGTTTATCTTCTGTCTGCCTCTGCAAAGATGAGTGTGAAAAAATTCTCCGCTGAAGCTGACTGGACTTTCAAAACGCCCCAAAAAGAGGGGAAAAACATAAGATGGGAAGAGACACTGGTAGACAAGGCCTTTTCTTATTACGATAAGACATACCAGTATCTTTTAAGCGATGCCTATACTCTTAATACCTCGTTACATTACCAGGCTACGGGATGGTTTGATATAAACCTGAATGGAAGCTTTGAGAAGACAAATGGAGGATGGACAGAGTACTGGGGTAATAAATACACAAATCCGGAAACAAGGCTTGTTACCCTGGAACCAGGGTTTGAATTACAGATTTCTCCTAAGCTGACTATTTACCAGGTTGCCGGCTTCCCGTTAAAAGGGAAGAACAGCGATGCTCCTTTCTACCTTTTTACAACTATTAAATTCAGTAATTTCCCATTTTTAAGGTAAATGAATATTAGCTTTCATATAAAAAAACTGATTATCATTTACCTGATACTTTCATATGCTGAAGCAGCAGTATGTCAGACAGAAAAACAATTATTACCTGCCGATATTAAGCAACAGACGCTTGTTACGGAGCCTGTTACTTTAAAGAAGGGATTTTTCAGAGCAGGGACACTGTTTAATTACAGGATTGCCGACAAATACTTTACTGATTCAGGGAAGAAAGAGTATTATGTTACCAGCACCTGGGGTTCGACCACATCTTATAATCTTACTCTGCAATATGGTATAAGCGACAGGTTTCAGGTAGATCTTATAACCGAATACATGTACACCCTCATTGAGAATCAAAGCACTGAAACAGATGCTGCCACGAATATCTCAAGGGTTGTTGAAGCAAAGCACAAAGGGCTGGGTTTAGGAGACACACATGTTTCATTTAAATATCAGCTGATGCAGGAATCAAAAAGAAAAGTTTCCCTTACAGGTATTTTTAATGTCTCCCTTCCTACCGGAGAGAAGAATCCTACAAATATCAAAGATGCAAACCAGTACGATCTGCCTGTCGGTGATGGAACATATGCCGCAGAACTGGACTTTTTTGCAAGAAGCATTATATATCCATACTCATTCACCGGTTTCCTTGGCTACAGATATAACTTTGAAGGAAAAAAGATCACTAACACGACAGATATGCTGGAAAGAAAATTCAGGTATGGGAATCATCTTGAAGGGGGCTTAAGTGCCAATCTTCTCCTGAATGAATGGATAGTCCTGGCAAATGAATTAAATTTTTACCACGAGGGAAAAGGTGAAATTGATAACACAGTGACACCGGGAATGCCTGCGTCATGGGCTCTGTCATATAGTCCCGGCCTGGTTTTCCAGGTAAAGAAGTTCAGACTTGGAGAATCAGTTAAAGTACCCCTGAAAGGAAAGAACGTACCTGCTGATCCTCTTTACGTAATGATGATCCAGTATGTTTTTTAGCCAGTTATTAAAAACATCGCGGAATTATGGTTGCAGGTAAAAAAATCAGCCTGATCAATATAATTTTATTCTTTGGCTTCTGTTTGATGCTCCTGATTTCTTCCTGCGTGACTCCCTCAATCCTTGCCACAAGAGAACAAAACCGTGGAGATGCTTTGTTCAATCAGCATAACTATCCGGAAGCAATTGATCATTATGAAAGGATGCTCGAAGCCAGTGGCAAACTCGGGATTTACAGGAATCCGGCAATGGAATCGGATGTCCGCAGAAAAATAGCCAACTGCCATGAGATGACAGGAGATTATGAATCCGCTTTCAAACAGGTGAGACTGGCGCTGGACATTGATTCAGTAAACAATAACCTTATAAACAGGATTGCAGATTACCGTCATGAAGGGAAGATCTTTTTATATATGGGTCAAAGTCAGAATGGCATACGGTCCCTTGAAAAGTCTCTTGCACTTAGCGAGGGGATGGATCAAAGCCTTAAAGGTGTCAATAAGATTTCTATCGCAGATAATTACCTGGCGCTCGGACAGTTATATTCAGTGATGGGACGATCTGAGAGCGCCCTGAATTACACAAATAAAGCGCTGGCATTATTTGAACAGACCAGGGACTCCAGGGGAGAGATGGAGTCGATGCTCACACTAGCTAATATTAAATCGGATCAGGGGGATATAACTGAATCACGCCGCCTTGTTGAAAATTCCATGAAGCTGGCTGTTGACCAGGGTCTTGGAACATCAGCTCATAACCAGCTGCTGGCATCAATCGCTTCACAGTCAGGCGAATATGAAAATGCGCTGAGGTTCCAGGAAAAGGCTCTGCAGGAGGCTGAAAAGGCAGGAATAATGGGACAGGTTATCTGGGCTACGATTGGAATGGGAGATATATACAGTAATATCGGAAATTTTAATAAAGCAGAGAAGTATTATAAGGAAGCAAGACTGGTTAAGGAGAATATTGAAATGAAGACACAAAGCCTTGATGCATCACTTAATATGAGACTGGGGGAAATTTTAAGGGCAAATGAATATTTTTCATCCCAGGGATCGTATACCGGTGAAGCTATCTCGTCGCTCCGTATCTCTGAAATGCTTATACAAAAAGGAAAGCCTGACAGCGCGCTTATTTATCTGAACCAGGCTGAAGACAAATTTAAAGCAGCCGGCAACAGGGAAGGTGTCTCAAATGTACAGCTTCATAAAGGTCGGATACTGGTGGACGGCAATAATCTTTCTGCCGCACGCCCATTACTTGATTCAGCAACAAAAGCGGTTGATTTCCCTGAAACAGCCTGGCAGGCATGGTTTCATCTCGGGAGGATGAACGAGAAACTCGGCAGGAATGAAGAAGCTGTTGTTTCGTACAAAAATTCAATTACAATTATTGAAAAGATCCGGGGAAACCTCACCATCGATGAGTTTAAAAGCATCTATTTCGATAACAAAAGAGAAGTCTATGACAGGCTCCTCAGGCTTCTCCTTAAGCTTAATAAACCTGTAGAAGCGTTTCAGATATCTGAACAGGCCAGGGCCAGGGCTTTTTATGATATTCTATCAAATAAAAAAATTGATTATAAGGGTTCAGTGCCTGGCGACCTTATCTCCCTCGAGCAGGCTAAACGACTGGAAATACAGAAACTTTACAAGCTGCTTCAGCGTGGATACATTAGTTCTGGAGATGATCAGGGATCAAGGAATACAGGTATGGTACAGCTGAGAGAAGCTCTTGAATCGGCACAGGGTGAATATGAGGATATTATTCAAAGGATTAAGCTTCATAATCCTGCTTATGCTGAAATGGTTACAGTGCAACCGGCTAACATTGATGATCTTATGGCTGCCCTTGATGAGAAAACGGCACTCCTGGCTTACTGGATAAGCAGCAATGAATTAATATGCTGGTCGATAACAAAAGATGGAATAACCTGCAAAACATATCCCACAGGAGATAAGGCTGTTTCCTTGCTTGTTGAAAAAACCAGGAAAGCAATAGAGTCAAACTCAATGAATGAGATGAATAATGACCTCTCACTGCTCTATTCAATGCTTATTTCGCCTGTAGAAAATATAATTGCCTCATATACGAACCTGGTTATTATACCGAACGGACCACTCCATTTCCTTCCGTTTCAGGCGTTGTTAAATCCGAACGGTGAGTTTCTGGTTCAGAAGTATAACCTGATATATGAACCATCGGAGAGTGTTTTCATGATTTGTAAAAACAGGAAGGCAAAACCGGGCTCCAGATTCATGGGGATGGCTCTTTCCGACATTGTACTGGAGAACAAGCAAGGATTGCCCGGTACCGAAGATGAGCTGAAAAAGATATTGTCTCTTTTCCCGAACAACATTTCGACTTTTGGAAAGCAAAGCACTGAAACATTTGTAAAAAAGAATGCTTCGGATTATAATTTTATACATTTTGCCACTCACGGCAGTTATAATTATGAACAACCTCTTTATTCCTATCTGCTTTTTCAACCAACCGATGAAGATGACGGCAGGTTAAATGTTTATGAAGTTTTTGAGATGAACATAAATGCCAGCCTTGTTACTCTTAGTGCCTGTGAAACAGGTCTGGGTAACATTAGTCAGGGTGATGAGCTGGTGGGGCTCAGCAGGGCATTCCTGTTCGCAGGATCATCATCGGTAATTGTAAGCCTTTGGGCTGTAGCTGATTATCCAACAGCATTGCTTATGACTAACTTCTATCGGTACCTTGAGAATCATAACCTCCAGGAAGCTTTAACGCTTGCACAGAGAGATATAATTAAAATCTATCCTCAGCCTCTCTACTGGTCGCCCTTTATCCTTATCGGAAATGGCAATGTTGAGAGAAACTAATCTGCGAAAATCAGTGATTATTGAAAAAGTAATATGGTTTAATTACCTCCCTTTGTGTTACTTTGTGTTGCACTTAGCGATCCTTTGTGGTTAAATTACTTCTCTGTTAAAGGACTGTAACAATAATCATAGATCAGAGAATATTAAAGATATTTTATATCACAGGTTACAATTACAAAATTATCGACAGACAAATGTTCCCGGAAGAATTCAGGTTAAAAATAAAACAACAGCAATACATAGATTCTGAGGAGCTTTTACAAGCTCTTGAGAGAAGTTCTCCAGTTTCCATTAGGATAAACAGAAAAAAATGGAAACATAATCCGGTTAATTCAGAACCCGTATCATGGTGTCCTGACGGATTCTACCTTAAAGAGCGTCCTTCTTTTACTCTTGATCCTCTATTCCATTCGGGATGTTATTATCCTCAGGAGGCTTCAGGCATGTTCCTGGAGAAAATATTCAGACAAACTGTAAAAACTCTCGAGAATATCAGGGTGCTTGATCTGTGCGGCGCTCCCGGCGGTAAGGCCACTCATCTGTCAACACTGATCGGCCAGAACGGACTCCTGGTGGCTAATGAAGTTATAAGGACAAGAGCTTCGGTACTTGCTGAAAACCTTACCAGGTGGGGATTATCGAATGTAATTGTAACACAGAATGACCCATCGGATTTTAAAAGACTGCCTGGGTTTTTCGATGTTATACTTGCTGATGCCCCATGCTCGGGAGAAGGCATGTTTCGTGATAAAATAGCTGTAAAGGAATGGTCAGTTGAAAATACTCTGCTTTGCTCGGAAAGGCAGAAAAGGATACTGAGGGAAGTATGGCCGGCGCTGAAGGAAAATGGGATTCTCATTTACAGCACATGTACATTTAATCCGGAAGAAAATGAAAAGAACATTAAGTGGCTTAGCGAAAGACATAAAACCGGGTCAGTAACTCTTGACATATCAAATTATAATAGCATTACTGAAATTGATTACGAAGGTATCCGGGGGTATGGTTTTTACCCGGGAAAAGTGGAGGGAGAAGGTCTTTTTGTATCTGTTTTATCAAAGAAGGAAAAACAGACAGGTATGGAGGTTAAGTATAAGCAGGGAAGTGATCGTGGAATAAGCCGCGAAGAAAAGAATATAGCAGAAAAATTGACACATTTCTCTGCAGACAACCTTATTAAACAGAATGAAGAGATTATCGCGGCTCCGGGAAACATTAGTGACAGATTACCGGTTTTGAAAAATCTAAGGGCGATAAAATCAGGGACAAGATTATTTACAGTAAAAAACGGAAGTTATAAACCTTCACATGAACTTGCGCTCTCAATATTTTTCAGGAGTGACTCATTTCCTGTAATTAACCTGGATTACACCGGGGCCCTCTTTTTCTTGCGACGGGGGAATATCTTGCCAGGAGATTCTCAAAAAGGCTGGAATATTGTATGTTATGAAGGAGTATGCCTGGGATTTGTAAATAATATTGGTTCACGGGTTAACAATTACTACCCGGTTGAATGGAGAATCAGAATGGATACATCATCTTCAGATAAAGAAAGAATAATAAAATGGTATAAATAAAAATATATGTCCTTGATTTACTTCGTGTTTCTTTGTGTATCCTTTGTGTTCCTTCGTGGTAAAAAATATTTCACCACAAAGGGCTCAAAGGTTCTCACAAAGTACCACAAAGAATAAAATCATCTGACGAATATTATGATTTCTTAATTATAGAAAAATGTCCCGTGAATTTCAGGTATTTGCCAAACCTGTTGGTTCTACTTGTAACCTTCGCTGCAGCTATTGCTATTATCTTGACAAGAAAGATCTTTATCCCGGAAAGAACAGATTCATAATGGATGAAGATCTCCTGGAAAGGTATATCATTCAGCAAATCGAAGCAACTACAGAACAGGTAGTTATGTTTTCCTGGCATGGAGGAGAGCCGACAATGGCCGGACTGGATTTCTTCAGAAAGGCAGTAAGGCTTCAGAAAAAGCATCTTCCTGCAGGGAAAGAGTTAATTAATGGCATTCAGACAAACGGGACACTGCTTGATGATGAGTGGTGCAGCTTTTTTGTTGATGAAGGATTTATAATTGGAATAAGCATCGACGGTCCGGAAGAGCTTCATAATAACTATAGATTTTTTCCCGGAGGGAAGCTCTCATTTAAAAAGGCGCTGAGAGGTTACGAGCTTTTAAGAAAACATGGAGTGACTACGGAAATATTATGCGTCGTAAATGCCATTAATGTTGCCAGGCCACTTGCCGTATATAATTTTTTTAAGCAGCTGGGAGCCTCTTATATAACCTTTCTTCCACTTGTGGAGCATCAACCGTCTGCTATTTCCGGTGCAAGTGCCGATTCTGTTCCTGCCGGGGAATTCGGGCATTTCCTGATAACTATTTTTGATGAGTGGATAGAAAATGATATTGGTAAAATAAAGGTCCAGATCTTCGAAGAAGCTGTCAGAACAGCTTTTAACCAGGAGCACTCTCTTTGCATTTTTAAGGTTAACTGCGGAGGTGTACCGGTTGTCGAACATAATGGGGATTTTTATTCATGCGATCATTATGTGAACAAGGACCATCTTCTTGGTAATATAAAAGAGGGATCGCTTGCAGATTTTCTTGACAGTCCGGTACAAAAAGCTTTCGGAAATGCCAAATCAGAGACTCTTCCAGCATTTTGCCTGGAGTGTGATGTGAGGGTAATGTGCAATGGGGGATGTCCTAAAAACAGGTTTATTAAAACACCTGACGGTGAGCCTGGCCTCAATTATCTGTGTAGTGGTTATAAACAATTCTTTATCCATTGCAAGCCCTTTATTGAAGCAATACGGATTGCATCAGGGAAATTTTAAACGATTTAACCACTGAGTCGCACAGTGTCGCTACGGAGTAACACTGTTTAAAGGGGGGGAAATTGTAAATAGATCCTGGATTATTGGTTAATATATGGATTCCATCCGTGCCTTACTCTGTGAAACTCCGTGTAACTCTATGGTTAATAGTTCTTTATGGAAATACTATTTCAGCTTTTCTTTAAAAAAGGCTATAGTTCTTGACCAGGCAAGTTTGGCTGCAGCTTCATTATAACGCTCAGGGCTGGTATCATTGTTGAAAGCGTGTCCTGCCCCCGGATAAATGAAAATCTGATATTCCTTACCGTACTTTTTGAGTGCTGCCTCAAAAGCGGGTATTCCTGCGTCTATCCTGGCATCATTTTCCCCGTAGTGTGCCATTATTGGGGCTTTTATCCTGGCGACGTCCTCTTCTGATGGCTGACTTCCATAGTAAGGGACTGCAGCATTAAGGTCAGGAGCATTTACTGCTACCTGGTTTGTCATGGAACCACCCCAGCAAAAGCCCGTGCACCCTACTTTGCCTGTGGAATTTGGATGTGTCTTCAGATATTTGACAGCTGCCACAAAATTTTTGGTGGTCTCTTCAGGATTAAGTTGTTTGAACAGTTCTCCTACATTGCTTATATCGTCAGGGGTACCTCCAACAGGAGACAATGCATCCGGGGCAAGGGAAAGAAAACCTTCTTTAGCCATTCGTCGTGTAACATCCTGAATGTGAGGAACTAAACCTCTGTTTTCGTGAATTACAACAACTGTGGGGAATTTTTTCCCACCCGCCGGTTTTGCAAGATAGGCACGCATTTCACAAGTTGCTCCCTGGTACTTGATGAATTCAGTTACCAGGTCGGGATCTTCCTGAGGCAATAATTCACTATTGGCGTCATTAGCTTCCAGTACTGGCAGAAGCACCAAGGCCGCAGCACTGCCTCCGGCAAGTGTTGCAAGTTTCTTTAAGAAATCGAGACGATTCAGTCCTCTTTTCTTATAATCTTCATACAAGTCTGTTATTTTTTTGTCCATATTTACATAGTTTTTAAATGTAAAATCACAGGTTAAGAATGACTGTTAATTTACGAAAAAAATCTTCTAAACGTATAATTATTGAAATTAGAGGGAGATTTTTCGCTTCACTTCGTTGCGCTCAGAATCTCATGCTTATAGTCGGTCAGAAGTTTAAAAAATCATTTATATCGTTAATTTTAAAATTTAAGTTAAAGTTTCAGGGTTCTTATAAAATAATACTCGTTATATATTATATATGAAGCAGGACATTGAGATCGCGCAGGAAGCAAAAATAAAGCCGATTGGTGAAATAGCCGGCATTTTGGGTATTCCCTCGAATGAACTGGAGATGTATGGAAAATACAAAGCAAAGATCCCTCTCCATTTTATTGATGAAGAAAAGATTAAGGCCTCAAAGCTTATTCTGGTTACTGCAATAACGCCTACCCCTTCTGGGGAAGGAAAGACCACTACCTCCATTGGTCTGGCCCAGGCGCTTAACCGCATCGGCAGGAAAGCCACCGTTGTATTGCGTGAACCGTCGTTGGGTCCTGTATTTGGTATCAAGGGTGGTGCCGCAGGTGGTGGCTATTCGCAGGTAATTCCGATGGAAGATATCAACCTGCATTTTACAGGAGATATCTCTGCAGTTGAAAAAGCCCATAACCTTCTTGCAGCACTGATCGATAACAATATACAATTGAAGGATGGAAATCTTGGCATCGATCCCAGGACAATAGAATGGAAGAGAGTGATGGATATGAATGAACGGTCACTCAGAGATATTGTCATTGGCCTCGGAGGAACCAATGAAGGTGTCCCCAGACAATCAGGGTTTAATATTACCGCAGCTTCGGAAGTTATGGCTACTTTATGCATAGCCGGCAACCTGGATGATCTTAAAAAGCGCCTTGGGAATATTTTTGTTGGTTATACTTACGAAGATAAACCGGTGTTTGCGCGCGATCTTAAGGCTCATGGTGCAATGGCGGCTTTACTTAAGGAAGCTATTAAACCTAACATTGTTCAGACTCTCGAAGGGACTCCTGCCATAATTCATGGAGGACCATTTGCCAATATAGCACAGGGCACAAACTCAATAATTGCTACAAAGACAGGTCTCTCACTGAGTGAATTTGTTGTAACCGAAGCTGGTTTTGCAAGCGAGCTGGGCGCTGAAAAGTTTTTTGATATAAAATCGCAATTCGGAAAGCTGAAAACAAATGCCGTTGTTATAGTTGCTACTGCGAGAGCATTGAAATACCATGGCGGCGCTAAGCTTCATTCCCTCAATATTGAAGATCTTTCAGCATTACAGGATGGCTTTGCAAACCTTGATAAGCATATTGAGAATATGAATTATTTTGGATTCAGCCCGATCATTGCAATAAACAGGTTTGATTACGATACAGATAATGAGCTGGATCTGCTTGTGAACCATTGTAAATCGCAGAACGTTAAAGTTGCCATCAATGAATCGTGGGCAAAGGGAGGAGACGGGGCAATAGAACTTGCGAACAAAGTACTTGAGTCAATTAAAAATGGTGATGACAGCTTCAGGCCTCTGTACGATCTGTCATGGTCGTTCGAAGAGAAAATATCTACTATATGTAAAAAGATGTATGGTGCCGACCATGTTGAATACACCGTCAAGGCTAAAAATCAGCTTGACAAGATTGTTAAGCTTGAACTTGGAGATCTCGCAGTCTGCATTGCAAAGACACAGAAATCATTATCCGACGACCAGAATAAACGTGGCCGTCCACAGGGCTTTACTGTCAAGATCAGAGAAGTAGAACTGTCATCAGGAGCAGGGTTTATAGTGCCAATTGCGGGTACAATAATGCGGATGCCCGGTCTTCCGGTAAATCCTTCCGCTGAAAAGATCGACATAGATTCTGATGGTAATATAACAGGACTTTTCTGATGATAAAAAATATTTCCGGAGTCGTTCTTGCAGGAGGAGAAAACAGACGTCTTAAAGGCAGGTTCAGACCTGATATAGTTTTAGACGGAAGAACGATTTTTGACCGGATTATTAATATTACTAAACAGATTAATATGCTCATCGTGTAAAGTCCCGAAGGTTCTGATACAATTTTATTAACTTTAACTCTGTAATAAAATAATATTGATATGAAGAAAGCATTTATTTTCATCATTTTAACTGCTCTTTCCTTTACAGCCTGTAAAAGATACAGCAAGTATGAGGGCATAGTCTTCACCGAAAAGGAACTCCGCGACTGGGAGAATCCGGAGATGATTTCTCAGAATGCTGAAGATCCTCATGCAACGCTCATCAGTTATAATGATGAAGAGTCAGCTCTGGAGGCTGTAAAAACCAATTCACCGAATTACATGTCACTCGACGGAACCTGGAAATTTCACCTTGTTAAATCCCCTGATCAGAGACCTTACTGGTTCTTCAAAGATGACTATGATACGCGCGATTGGGATAACATTGAGGTTCCTTCAAACTGGGAAATGAAAGGATATGATGTGCCTATATATGTTAATATTACATACCCCTTCAAAAAGGATCCTCCTCACATCCAGCACGATTATAATCCTGTCGGGTCATACAAGAGGAGTTTTAAAGTGTCTTCAGACTGGAAAAACAGGGAAGTATACCTGGTTTTCGGAGCTGTAAGTTCGGCCTTCTATGTATGGGTAAATGAGCAACTTGCAGGCTATTTCCAGGATAGTAAAACACCCGCGGAATTCAACATAACAAAATATCTCAGGAAAGGAAATAATACTATTGCAGTTGAAGTGTACCGGTGGTGCGACGGAAGTTATCTTGAGGACCAGGATTTCTGGCGGCTCAGCGGTATTCAGAGGAGTGTGTATCTGCATGCAAGGCCAAAAACATTTATAAACGATTTCTTTGCTATCGGTAACCTGCATAATAATTACAAGGATGGATTGCTGAACCTGGATATCTCAGTAAAGAATGCCGATGGAAAACGAGGTGATTATATTGCCGAAGCATCATTGTATGACAACGGACAAAAACTCTATTCCGAATCAAAAGAAGTACATATTGCTGAAAATAAAGCTGATGTAAAATTTGAAAAGAGTATTCCGGAGATCAAGAGATGGTCTGCCGAGACCCCTGATCTCTATTCTCTGGTTTTAAGTCTGAAAGATAAAGATGGGGAAATACTTGAAAGTGTAAGCTCAAAAATCGGATTCCGTTCAGTGGAAATAATCAATTCTCAATTGCTGGTCAATGGTGTACCGATTCTCTTTAAAGGTACTGATCTGCATGAGCATGACGACAAAAACGGGCATGTAATTGATGAATCGACGATCCTTAAAGATATAAGATTGATGAAAAGCAGTAATATAAATGCTGTCAGGACATCCCATTATCCGCAGCAGGAACTATGGTATGAAATGTGTGATAAATATGGTCTTTACCTTATCGATGAAGCAAATATTGAATCACATGGTATCGGATATAACAAGGACGTTACACTGGCCGACAAGCCTGAATGGGCTGCAGCTCATATGGCAAGGATGCAACATATGGTGGAAAGGGATAAAAACCATCCTTCAGTAATAATATGGTCTCTTGGAAATGAAGCCGGTGACGGACATAACTTACTTAATAACTACTTGTGGGCCAAAGGAAGAGACACATCACGGCCGGTGCAGTATGAACGTGCCGATAAAAGTACAAACACCAATGAAAGGCATTCAGATATTGTCTGCCCTATGTATTCCCGGATCGAATACCTGGAACAATATGCCCGGGATAAAAACAGTGACAGACCTTTAATCATGTGTGAGTATGCTCATGCTATGGGCAATTCAACAGGAAATCTGCAGGATTACTGGGATGTGATAGAAAAATATACTAAGCTACAGGGCGCGTTTGTCTGGGACTGGGTCGACCAGGGTATTCTCAAGACTGATGAAAACGGTGAAAAATTCTGGGCTTATGGTGGCGATTTTGGTGAACCCGGAGTACCAAGCGACGGTAATTTCTGTATCAACGGTCTTGTATGGCCCGACAGGACTGGGCATCCCGGATTGAATGAGGTTAAAAAAGTCTATCAGTATATTGGTTTTGAGCCTGTCGACTTGAAAGCAGGCCTGATCAGAATAAAAAATAAATATGATTTTACCGACCTCTCAAAATTTAGTTTCGACTGGGAAGTAATGGCAGATGGTTCTGTAATTCAGTCAGGCAAGATCCCGGTTCCGGCTGTTAAACCAAAATCTGATATACTGGTAATGGTACCTATTGATAAAATTAAATCTCCTCCCGGTACAGAATATTTTTTGAATATGCGTGTTTCCAGAACAGATGAATGGAATATTGTTCCCGAAAATCATGTTTATGCAACAGCTCAGTTCAAACTTCCTGTTGAGGGGGCACCAGTGAACTTAAAGGAAGAACAACTTGCGGTACTGGAAACAAATAATGTTGGAAATAAGCTGGAAGTTGCAGGCCAGGATCTGAAAATAGTATTCAATCTTGAGACCGGACGAATGGAGTCGCTCGTCTTTAAAGGCATTCCTATGATCAGCAAGGCGCCTGAACCGGATTTCTGGAGACCACCAACAGATAACGATTATGGCTATAATATGAACAGAAAGTTGATTATCTGGAAAAAAGCAGGCGAGTGGAGCGTAATAACAAAAGCTGATATCACTCATCCGGATCTTGGCAAAGTGGTCATTGCTTTCAGATATAACATACTGGGACCGGACAGTGTAAAGATTGCTGATTATTCTACAATATATACAATACTTGGAACCGGCGATATTATCGTCTCGAATACATTTGAGAAGGTTTCAGACAAGTTGCCGGAAATTCCGAGAATGGGTATGCAAATGCAGCTTCCGGCAGAATTTTCAAACCTGAAATGGCTGGGGCGAGGCCCGCACGAAAACTATGCTGACAGGAAAACATCGGCTGAAGTCGGCTTGTACGAGAGTACTGTAGCTGATCAATATGTCCCTTATATTCGTCCGCAGGAGAATGGTTATAAGACAGATACCAGGTGGTTGACTCTTACAAACGATAATGGTACAGGTCTGCTTGTCACGGGAAATCCTCTTTTCTGCTTTGCTGCTCTGAACAATATCCATGATGATTTTGAATCTCCAGGGAAATTATCGACATACAGGAAAGACGCGGGAATGGCCAATACTCATACTAATGATGTAAAGCCGAGAGATTTTGTAAATCTTAACGTGGATCTCGGACAAATGGGTGTTGGTGGAGATGACTCATGGGGAGCAGAGATACATCCTCAGTATCGCCTGCTGGATAAAAAGTATGAGTATTCATTCAGGATCCGTCCGATAGTTCATGAAGATGACATTCTGAAACTGGCAAAAGTAAGGTTTTAAAAGAGTTGAAAAGTCATAAGGTGAAAGGGTGAAAGAGAGTTTTATCTCCCCTTCACCCCTTCACCCTCTCTTTCAATAGTTTTTCCTGAAATCAGGCTTACAAAATAAAATCTATCTTATTTCCTCGTAAAAATAAGTAACCTTATTATCGGCATCATCCCAGGTGTAGATCTTCTTCTTTTTATTGATGTGGTAGAAGTTGAGCAGTGCGAAGTCACCTGCGCACATTGTTGTATGTACAAAGAGCAAAAGGGACAGACTCCATTTCCATAAGCCGGGCATTATATAAATAAGTATAAGCAACCCGGCACTGATTATTATAAAAGGTATAAGTGCAACAAACCTGAATTGACAGGGTCCTGAGACATGCCTGTGTGCCGTGACATAGAAGATGTACTGACGGAGATCAATACCTACCCTTATCCTTCGGGCACCTGTCAGTAAAAAAGAAATAATATGGAGAATCTCATGGACAGGGACAATGGCAAGAGGAAGGATTAGTAATCCAAGGAATGTATGCATGAAGATTTCTCTTGCCGGAAAATATCCTGCAATATTAATCCTCAGTGTAATTGCTAATCCTAATAAAATAATACAGACAGACCAGAAGAAAAACATCAGGCCTGTTTTTCTTCCAATATATTCCAGAACAAAGTTTATCAGATCACTGAAAGGAACAGTATGGATCTGGCTGAACCTTGTCTGGTCTTCAAGATCTTGCACTTTCAGGGCCATAAAAAACTTTTACCAAATTTAGTTTTTTCATTCTTAAGCCCAAAATAAGAAAAAATATATCATTTTGTGGCACAATTTTAGATTGAATCAATGGTTGTTAATTGAGGATATTTATTTGATAATTTTGTAAAAAACAATTTGTGAGAAGAGCGATCCTGATATGTCTTATGCTTTTACTGTTTCTGGAAGTATCAGGCCAGGCAGATACTCTGCAAAATAAAAATGACACCGTCCCCGGGCGTCTCTATCTTTTACAGAAGGTTACCAGGAATGGGGTAACGCTTCCGGAAGTAGATATAAAAGAGGTTACTATTATAGGTTATCCTCATGGCAGCACACAAATGTCAACATTGCAGTTCAGGAAATACGACAGGCTGGTGTATAACCTGAAGAGAGTATATCCTTATTCCTTAATTGTAAGGGAAAAACTTGGGGAGGTCAACGAGGAACTCTCTGAATTATCCGACGACAGGGAAAGAAGGCGATATATAAAGGATGTTGAAAAGGAGGTTTTTGGCAAGTATGAGGACGATATCAAGCAACTGACAATGACCCAGGGACACCTTCTTCTTAAACTTATAGACAGGGAGACACAAAACACTTCATATGAGCTTATTAAGCAATACCGTGGTGGACTTTCTGCTGCTTTCTGGCAGGGAATAGCCAGAATCTTCGGAACGAACCTGAAAGAGGAATATGATCCATATGGAAATGATATTGTTATCGAGTTCATAATCCAGGAAATAGAAGCAGGTCGGTTGTAGCTAAGATCATCTTCTGTTTTTCCGGATCATATCTTACTGTATAATTTTGTCTTTATGAAAAGAATTTTTGTTGCCCTGAAAATAGAACCGGGAGATATCATGCTGAGGATGCATGCATCCCTGGTTTCACTGATGGGCAATGAAAAAATAACCTGGGTCTCCCCGCAAAACATCCATATCACACTGGCTTTTCTGGGTGATACTGAAGAGGATAGAATTAAAATTGCCGATATTGCCCTGAAACAGAAATGTTCCGGATTCGGAGAATTTGATTTTCTGCTGACCGGAGCAGGTCTCTTCAGGAATTTCCGCGATCCCAAAGTGATATGGGCAGGAATTGGACAATCGGAACAGATAAGCAGACTTAATGAGGTGATAGTTAAAGGCCTGATCGATACTGGCTTTAAGATTGAAGAACGACCTTTCCGACCTCATATTACTCTTGGAAGGATCAGATCCCTTAAAGACCCGGAATCCCTCAGGAGAGCCCTTGAGAAGTATAAGGAAACCCGGATACAGAAAGTACATGCAGATGCAGTCACCCTTTTCGAGAGTATCCTGAAACCCACAGGACCGGTCTATAAACCAATCGGGAAATTTAAATTACAATAATTGCCCCACGCTCTATGCTCCATGCCCCACACCATCACACTCCTTTTCCTCTCAAGATCACACCGAAAGTACAGATGATTATTTTGAGGTCGAACCAGAACGACCGGTGTTTCATATAGTATAGATCATATCCCATTCTTACCAGCATTTCGCTTACGTTTGATGCATAACCGTATTTTATCTGCCCCCAGGAAGTAATTCCAGGCTTAACAATTTGAAGTTCAATATATTCAGGAGAGATTTTAACTATCTGGTCAATGAAGAATTTACGTTCGGGTCGTGGTCCTACTATCGACATTTCACCTTTCAAAACATTAATAAAGTTGGGTATTTCATCTATACGGTATTTTCTTAAAAACTTTCCAATCCTGGTGACCCTCTCCTCGTTATTGCCTGACAGTAATGGTTCTCCCTTCTCAGCATCATATATCATTGATCTGAATTTGTAAATTAAGAAAGGTCTGCCATTTTTTCCGATCCTGTCCTGGAAATAAACTATTGGACCCTTTCCGGAAATTCTTATGATAGCAACAAGGAGTAAAAGAAACGGGCTTAACACAAGCAATGTAAACAGAGATATAAGAATGTCGCCGGATCTTCTGAGAACTGCACACAATAAAGTCTCAGTGTTACTAATATTTGTATCTGACTGTTCTTTAACCGTTTTTGCTACTGTCATGCCCGGGATGCAGAGTTAAGCCTTTAATGCATGAAGGTATTAATTTTTTGAAGGTAAGGAAACCGTTTCAGATTAAAAATCACTTGCAGGACATTTTTGATTTGAACATTTTATCAACCTATGATATCATTTCTGATTCCTGTCTGACAATTTTTTTATTTTTGCTAAAATTTATCCGATACCGTAGTTTTAGATGACAGATACATTCGAGGCCAAGGGCAAGAGGAAAAAGCTGGTTGAAGAACTCAGAAGTAAGGGGATAACTGATGAGGAGGTCTTAAGGGCAATCAATGTGGTACCCAGGCACCTCTTTATGGATCCGGCCTTTTTAAACCATGCCTATGTTGACAAAGCTTTCCCGATATCCTCCGGGCAGACAATCTCTCAGCCTTATACTGTTGCTGTTCAGACGTCGCTATTACAGGTTAAGAAAAGGGATAAAATACTTGAGATTGGCACAGGATCAGGGTACCAGGCTGCCATTCTGGCTGAAATGGGTGCAAAAGTGTATACCATTGAGCGTTTTCGCGAGCTCTACCTGAAAGCCCAGAGGATACTTTCATCGCTCGGATATTCAGCTGATTTCTTTTATGGCGATGGACATGCGGGGAAACCACAATATGGTCCATTTGACGGGATAGTAATTACCGCTGCCGCAAAGGAAGTACCTGATGACCTGTTGAAACAACTAAGGATAGGTGGCCGCCTGGTTGTACCTATGGGTGACAGCAATTCGCAGGTGATGACTCTCATCATCAGAACCGGCGAGGATGAATTTGAATATTCCTCACACGGTTATTTTGTATTTGTTCCTATGCTGAAAGGGTTAGTTAACAATAAATGATAAGAAATGGAAATATTCAGATTTGTCTTTTCTCCTATTAAATCCAATACATATGTTCTGGCTGATAACTCAGGTCAATGTGCAATAATCGATTGCGGCTGCTATAATAAGACGGAATTCGCAAAACTTACGGATTACATTGACAATCATAAACTTAAGCCTGTTCTTTTACTGAATACTCATTGTCATCTTGACCATATTTTTGGAAACAGGATGTTCCTGGCAAAATACAATCTTGGAACTTTATGTCACCCAATGGAAGAGGTGAACAGGAAGAATGCCTTACAGCATGCCCAGTTTTTTGGGCTTGTTATGGAGACTCCTCCCGAGCCGGCCGGATCGCTTAGTGACGGTCAGATTATTCAATTCGGGTCGGTTTCCCATAAGGCATTGCATGTGCCTGGTCATACTGCAGGAAGCATAGCATTCTATTGTAAAGAAGATAAGGTTGTATTTACAGGTGATGCTCTTTTTGCAGGAAGTATCGGAAGAACAGACCTTCCGGGAGGAGATCACGAAATGCTTCTTCAAAGTATTAAAGATAAATTGTTTACTCTTCCTCCTGCAACAATAGTTTACCCGGGGCATGGAGAGTCAACAACTATTGAAAAAGAGGTTATGACCAATCCTTTTTTTAATTGAACAAATACACACTTTATCGGTGAAGCTTTCAGAAAAATTACCCGTTAACTCAGTTATTAATTAATTGTATATTATAAAATAAGTTATATGTCTCCAGATAAATTTATCAATCGTCATATTGGTCCGCGCGATCATGAATTGCCTCAAATGTTAAAGGTTATTGGCGTTGATTCACTTGAACAGCTTATAGATAAGACAGTTCCCCGGCAGATAAGACTTGAAAAACCACTCAGACTTCCCGGAGCAATGAGTGAATATGAGTATCTGACCCATTTAAAAAGTCTGGCGTCAAAGAACAGGATATACCGGACTTTTATCGGCCAGGGTTATTATGGAGTCGCACCATTATCGGTAATCATCAGGAATGTTCTGGAAAACCCGTCATGGTACACCTCCTATACTCCGTACCAGGCTGAAATATCGCAGGGACGTCTCGAAGCACTGCTGAATTTTCAGACAATGATAATTGATCTTACGGGAATGAAGATCGCTAATGCTTCTCTTCTTGATGAATCGACAGCTGCAGCTGAAGCAATGATCATGATGTTCAATGCACGATCGAGGGCTGCAGTTAAAGGCGGCGCAAATAAGTTTTTTGTCGATGATGATATATTCCTTCAGACTCTTGATGTTTTAAAGACACGATCAGAACCACTTGGTATAGAGCTTGTTGTCGGGAAATACACTGAGGCTGTTTTGGACGGATCATTTTTCGGTTCTATGATCCAGTATCCTGCTGCTTCAGGTCAGCTCAGGGATTATAAGTCATTTACCGGTATGGCGCATGAAGCAGGTCTTCTGGTTGGTGTAGCTGCTGATCTGATGAGCCTTGCTTTACTTGTTCCTCCCGGCGAATGGGGTGCCGATGTTGTTGTCGGATCAAGCCAGAGGATGGGACTTCCGATGAGTTTTGGAGGACCGCATGCCGGATATTTTGCAACCAGGGATGAATTAAAACGCAGTATGCCCGGACGTATTATCGGTGTTTCAGTCGATGTACATGGTAACAGTGCACTCAGGATGGCTTTACAGACCAGGGAACAACATATAAAGAGAGAGAGGGCAACATCAAATATATGTACAGCACAGGCTTTGCTTGCTACAATGTCGGGGATGTATGCCCAGTATCACGGACCGGAAGGATTAAAAAGAATATCAACACATATCCACAGGTCAGCATGCACAATCGCACATCATCTCAGAGATATTGGGTACAGGCTTTCAAACACAATGTTTTTCGATACGCTGAAAATCAATCTTAAAGGGGAACTTAAAAACGATATTATCAGGAAGCTTGCTCTGGAATCAGAAATGAATTTTTATTACCCTGATGAATATTCGGTAATTATAAGCACCGATGAGCTGATTACTTTTAAAGAAATCAATACCATAGTTCAGATATTCGCAAAAGCTGTCGGAAAAACTTATGATAAAGTTACCGGTTTCTGCGACTGCAAGTGTATTGAAGATAAACTCCTTCGAAAATCCGAATTTTTACAGCGAAGTACTTTTACGAGGTATCAAAGCGAAACTGAAATGATGCGCTATATCAAAAGGCTTGAAAGGAAGGATTTCTCGCTGACTCACAGTATGATATCGCTTGGTTCCTGTACTATGAAGCTAAATCCGGCAACCTCAATGTTTGCTATGAGCTGGTCTGAATTTGCCAATATTCATCCTTTCGTGCCTAAAGAGCAGGTACCGGGCTATTATAAGCTGATGGAAGAACTGGGTGAAGCATTAAAAGAGATCACGGGGTTTTCGGCTGTTTCCTTTCAGCCGAATTCAGGTGCTGCAGGTGAATATGCCGGATTAATGGTCATCAGGGAATATCACCTTAGTCGTGGTGATTCTGGTAGAAGTGTTGTTCTAATACCTTCATCAGCACATGGAACGAATCCTGCAAGCGCTGTAATGGCTGGAATGGATGTTGTTGTTGTAGATTGTGATGAAAAAGGGAATATAAATGTCGAAGATCTGAAGAGAAAGGCTGAAGAGCATAAAGCAGCACTTGCCGCGTTTATGATTACCTATCCTTCAACTCATGGTGTCTTTGAGGAATTAATCATTGAGATGGTAGAAATTATCCATGCAAGAGGAGGTCTGGTTTATATGGATGGAGCAAATATGAATGCCCAGGTAGGGCTTACCAGTCCGGGTCATATAGGTGCTGATGTATGTCATCTCAATCTTCATAAGACATTTGCCATACCTCATGGAGGCGGCGGTCCAGGTATGGGTCCTATCCTGGTAAATGACAGACTGGCGGAGTTTCTTCCGTCACATCCGATAGTAAATACAGGTGGCAGTCATGGAACAACAGCTGTTGCCGGGGCTCCCTTCGGAAGCGGTCATATCCTGACTATTTCCCATGCATATATAATGATGCTTGGAGCTGACGGGCTGACCTGGGCAACAAAGATCGCCATACTTAATGCAAACTATATAAAAGCTTCACTAAGAAATGTATTTAATACACTTTATACCGGAACTACCGGATTTGTAGCCCATGAGATGATACTTGATTGCAGGAGCTTCAAATCAGAGACTGGAATTACAGAGACAGACATAGCGAAAAGACTCATGGATTACGGATTCCATGCACCTACATTATCATTTCCGGTTCATGGAACATTAATGGTCGAACCTACTGAATCTGAGTCGCTTCAGGAACTTGATAAATTTATAACTGCCATGAAGTCGATTTATGAAGAGATTATGGAAATTAAGGATGGAAAAGCCGACAGGGACGATAATGTACTTCACAATGCACCACATTCACTTAATGTTGTCACTGCCAATGAATGGACTCATAAATATGACCGTCAGAAAGCTGCATTCCCGGCTGAATGGCTGGCTGATAATAAGTTCTGGCCTGCCGTAAGCCGTGTCGATGATGCATACGGCGACAGAAACCTTGTCTGCACCTGCGACACGATAGATTCGTACCGGGATGAAGCATTAAATTTAAAACAGGAATAACCTGGTTAAACTTGTATTTAGGGGATATATTTTTTTCAAAAGAAATAAATTATCAATTTTATTGTTTTAGTAATTAACAGAATAACCTGCTTTATTATGCGCAATTCATCGTGGAATGATCTGGTTAGAATGATTGACGGGAAGGAGCTTTCTTATCAACCTACAGGCTTTATTATCGACAGTCCCTGGATACCAGGATGGTATGGTATTTCTACAGTCGATTATTATTCTTCAGATGAGCTATGGCTCAAATCGAACATTAAAGTTATCAACACATTTCCTGATACATGGTTCATACCGGGGTTCTGGTCTGAATACGGAATGTGTACGGAACCTTCAGCTTTTGGCTCAAGGATGATTTTCCTTGAAAATAATCTCCCTCATGCCGAAAGAGTTCTTACCGGAATTGAAGGCGCTGAAGCGCTTCCACAACCAAATGTAAGAACAGACGGTCTTCTTCCTTTTATGATCAGCCGGCTGAAAAATAATGAAAAAGCAATAATTGAAGCTGATCACCAGATCAGGTTTGCCATTGCCCGTGGACCATTGAATATAGCAAGCTTTCTCATGGGGACTACGGAATTTATGATGGCGCTTGCAATGGATCCGGACGGTTCGCACAGGCTGATAAGAAAGATTACTGATTTCATCTGCGAATGGATAAGCTGGCAGAGGGAGTGCTTTCCTTCCATCGATGGAGTGCTTATTCTGGATGATATTATTGGATTTATAGGTGATAATGAATTTGCTGAATTTGTTGTGCCATACTTTAAAGAGATATTTCAAAAAGCCGGAGTCAAGGCAAGATTTCTTCATAATGATGCTGATGGAATTATTACTGCACAGAATCTGAAAGAAATGGATATTAATATGTTCAATTTCTCTTTTAATCACTCATTAGGTGAGATCAGGGAACTTGCAGGACCCGGAGTAATTCTTGTAGGTAATATTCCAGCCAGGGATATCCTGGCTGCAGGAACTCCACAACAGGTTGATGAAGCTGTTAAAAAAGCGTTTTCTGAAATCAGCAACCACAACAGGATAATATGGTCTGCAGGTGGAGGAATGCCTCCTGATGTTCCTGATGTGAATATCCACGCATTCATCAATTCGGTTAAAGCTTATTCAAAATAATAAAGGTTTTGAAAAAATCGTTAGTTCTGACAGCAGTTTTTCTTGTTATTGGATTTACAGCCATGTCACAAAAAACTCTTTTGCTTCATTTTAATGTGGAGGCAGGGGCATTTCAAAGAGTAAAAACACCTTGCTGACAGGATATGGAATGATTTTGCATATCCGCCTGCTATGAAAATATTGGATAAATAGAACGATAATCATGAAGAAACTATTTTTTTTGATTATTCCTGTCTTAATTCTTGCTTCCTGCGGTTCAGGAGGCTCAAAAAAACGGGCAAACGATAAATCCGGTACATCAATGGGGGAAAAATATCAGGTACAGCTAATTACAGTCGATCCGGGCCATTTCCATGCTGCCCTGGTACAGAAAATAATGTACGACCAGGTCTCTCCCGATGTGTATGTTTATGCACCTGAAGGCCCTGATTATCTCCAGCATCTCGACAGGATTAAATCGTATAACAGCCGTGCCGTCGACCCGACATCCTGGAATGAAATAGTCTATACCGGTCCCGATTTCTTCGAGAAAATGCTTGAAAAAAAACCCGGTAATGTTGTTGTTTTATCGGGAAACAACAGGAAGAAGGCGGAATATATTACGAGGTCGGTCAATGCAGGGTTCAATGTTCTGGCTGACAAACCTATGATAATTTCTCCCGAAGATTTTCCAAAGCTGCAGGATGCTTTCCGGGTTGCAAATGAGAAAGGTATTCTCCTTTATGATATAATGACTGAACGGTATGAAGTAACAACGATTCTGCAGAAGATGCTTTCGCAAAAAGAAGATATCTTCGGTAAGCTTGAGACGGGATCTCTTAAGGACCCGGCGGTGACCAAAGTGAGTGTTCATAATTTTTCAAAGATAGTATCGGGCACTCTCCTCCTTCGCCCCGCATGGTTCTTTGACGTAGAACAACAGGGAGAAGGTATAGTGGATGTGACCACACACCTCGTGGACCTTGTTCAGTGGGAATGCTTTCCCGATCATATACTAAGCCCGTCAGATATCAATATGGTTGCGGCAAGAAGATGGCCTACAATTATTTCCAGAGAAGAATTCAAGGGGATAACTGGTATTGATGATTTCCCGGATTATCTTCAGAAGGATATTAATAACGGCAAGTTGAATGTTTTTGCCAACGGCGAAATGATCTATCAGATAAAGGGTACTTGGGCTAAAGTATCTGTAACATGGAATTATGAGGCTCTTCCCGGAGGCGGCGATACACATTATTCTCTAATGCATGGCACAAAGTGTGACCTTGTGATTAAACAGGGTGCTGAGGAGAAATTCCTGCCAACACTTTATGTAGAGAATGTAAGGGGTTCATCAATGAATGATTTCATAGTGAGATTAAAAAATGTCCTTGGCTCATTGAGTTACGACAGCCTGCAGGTTGAGTCAGTTGACAAGAGTACTCTGAAAATAAACATTTCTGCAAAATACAGGGTGACACATGAGGAACATTTCGGCCAGGTAATGGATAAATTCCTGGAGTATATGAAGGAGGGGAAACTTCCGGAGTGGGAGGTCTCTGGTATGATTACCAAATACTATACGACAACCAGTGCATTACAAAAGGCGAAGGAATAAAAAATTAAAAGGTGCAATGATCCAACAGCATGCCGTTAAGCCCCTGCGCCTTTATGCCGTTATGCCGTTCAGAATATCTTCCACAACCATAGAATAGAGATCCTCGAGCTTTATCCCGGCAGCTCTGGCCTGTTTTGGGATGATGCTCTCTTCTGTCATCCCGGGAATACTGTTGACTTCGAGAAAATATGGTTTTTCATTTTTCACAATAAAGTCAACTCTTACGATACCCCTGCAGCCCAGAAGATCATAAATCCTCGAGCTAAGCCTCTGAATTTCATCTGTGACGTGTGCCGGCATATCGGCAGGGGTTACTTCATCAGATTTACCCGGCGTATATTTAGCCTCGTAATCGAAAAACTCATTTTTACTGATAATCTCTGTAACAGGGAGAATAAGCGCTTTCGATTTTGTCTTTACAACTCCGCAGGCAACCTCCCTGCCTTCCATATACGTTTCGATCATTATTTCGTTGCTCTCTTTAAAAGCTGTCTCCATCGCCTGTAAAAGATCTTCCTTCTTCTTAACCTTTGTAACACCAAAACTTGAACCACTGTCGTTCGGCTTTACAAAACAGGGCAGGCCAGTATGTTCAATTATTTCTTTAGGATCAAAATGATCACCTTTTCTTACTGTCATATCATCTGCCATCAGGATATCATTTTCTTTCAGGAAGAGCTTGCATGCTTTTTTGTTGAATGTGAGAGCAGAACAGAATGCATTGCAACCGGTATAGGGGATCTTCATTATTTCAAAGTACCCCTGTAGCAGGCCATTTTCCCCGGGGGTACCGTGAATCGCAATGAAAACTGCATCAAACCTTATCCGGGTATCATCGACAGTAAGAGTGAAATTATTTTTATCAATGCTGTGATAACGGCCCTTCTTATCTTCCCAGAACCAGTCGACGCCTTTAAGCATGATTATATAAACTTCGAACCTGGAGGATAATTCTTTTTTTACTTCGCGGGCGCTCTTAACCGATATCTCAAATTCAGAAGAATCGCCACCTGCAACAATTGCAATAGACTTCATCAGTAATCGTTTCTGAGCAAATTTAATCATTAATACTGACAGATATATTCTCCACCCTGAGGAATAAATGAACCATATTGATTAATTTTGAAGAAACATAAAAAACGTAAAAAATGAAAAAAGGTTGTTTAATTACAGTAATTATAGTTGCATTCCTGGCTATTGTAGTCTTCGGAATTGTATCATGGGGAATACATGCGTATAACAGAATGGTTAAAATGCAGGAGTTAGTAACCAGTCAATGGGGTAATGTTGAGACACAGTATCAGCGCCGGTCTGACCTCATTCCCAATTTTGTGAATACGGTGAAAGGCGCTGCAAATTTTGAGCAGACTACCCTGACTCAGGTTATTGAAGCACGGGCAAAAGCCACTCAGGTCACTATTGATCCTACAAAAATGACTGCGGCAAATATGCAGCAGTTCCAGGCTGCCCAGGGCGAACTCAGTTCAGCTCTCTCACGTTTAATGGTAGTTGTTGAACAATATCCGGAGATAAAGGCTACTCAGAATTTCCGCGATTTGCAGGTAGAACTTGAGGGTACTGAGAACAGGATCTCTGTTGAGAGAAGAAAATTCAATGAAGTAGCACAGGCATTTAATACCTATATACGACAGTTTCCGCAGAATATCATTGCAGGTATGCACGGATTTACGGCAAAACCCTATTTTGAGGCTCAGGAGGGTGCGGAGAAAGCTCCTGAAGTAAAATTCTGATTATAAATAATATATCTCATGAAGGCTTCTGATTTTTTTTCGAAAGAACAACAATCCCGGATACGCGATGCAATAAAAGATGCTGAGGAAGCGACTTCCGGCGAGATACGGGTTCATATCGAATCCAATGTTACCGGTGATGTTCTTGACAGGGCAGCCTGGATATTTAAGAAACTGGGGATGCAGGCAACGGCTGAGAGAAACGGAGTTCTTTTCTACCTTGCAGTGAACAGCAGAAAGTTTGCCATCATTGGCGACAGCGGTATAAATGCAAAAGTTCCGGAAGGATTCTGGGACAAAATAAAAGAGTTGCTCGAAAGACATTTTAAGGAAGGGAAATTTACGGAAGGTCTTGCTGAAGGAATTTTAATGGCCGGGAAGCTGCTTAAGGCTCATTTTCCGCATCAGCCAAATGACATAAATGAGCTGCCCAACGATATCTCGTTTGATAATCCCATTTAATGAGTCTGAGTATGATTAAGAACAATCTGCTGAAATTTATCCGGATTATCCTGTTAGCAGGACTCTTTTCCGGAACTGCCTCTGCACAGGATTTCCCTGAAAAACCTTCACCGCCAAGACTCGTAAACGACTTTACGGGACTCCTTGGAAATGAAGAAGTCAATGCACTTGAAAGGAAACTGGTGGCATTCAACGATTCCACTTCAACTCAGATTGTAATCGTTATTGTAAATGATCTCCATGGCTACGACAGATTAGATTATGCACAACAGCTGGCCGAAAAGTGGGGAATAGGACAAAGAGGGCTAAATAACGGTATACTTATACTTGTCAAAACAAAGACAGCTGGTTCACAGGGACAGGTCGCTATTGTGCAGGGCTATGGTCTTGAAGGTGCCATACCTGATATTACATGTGGTGAGATTGTTGATAATGATATCCTTCCCGCATTCAGGGAAGGCAATTATTATACAGGACTCGATAAGGCAACCAGCACTCTGATAGCTCTGGCCCGGGGCGAATTCACTGCCGAAGCTTACGGTCAGTTTGTAAAGAAAAAACCGAAAGATCCGGTTGCCGGCATAATAATGTTTATTGTGATAATTGTGATAATTATTGCAATAATTTCAGGCAGATCGGGAGGTTCAAACAATAGAAACATCGGATCAAAGAATCTGCCTTTATGGCTTCTCCTTGGTATGATGAATTCAGGCAGAAACTCACATAACGGAAGCTGGGGGGGATTTTCCGGCGGTGGTGGCTTTGGTGGTGGTGGTGGCGGTGGTGGTGGCTTTGGTGGCTTCGGTGGTGGTAGCTTTGGCGGAGGAGGTGCAGGAGGAAGCTGGTGATATACTAAGGCAGAAGGCAGAAGGCGGAAGGCAGAAGGCAGAAGGCGGAAGGCAGAAGGCGGAAGGCGGAAGGCGGAAGGCGGAAGGCGGAAGGCGGAAGACGGAAGGCGGAAGGCGGAAGACGGAAGACGAAAG
>CAZGKI010000004.1:0-74861 GCA_964526345.1 uncultured Rikenellaceae bacterium | reverse complement strand
CGGAAGGCGGAAGGCGGAAGACGGAAGGCGGAAGGCGGAAGACGGAAGACGAAAGGCGGAAGAAACGAGATATTAGGAAAAAGAAGGGGAGATCGGAACGAAGTGAAGATTCCGCAAAGCGGAAAGGGGTGAAAGGGGGACGTTGTAACTCTATGCTTCTCTGTGTAACTTTCTTAATACAATTTATTAAGAAAGGATTCTTCTTAGGCAATGTCTCGTCCGGAGATATAATTTCTCCATTTGTCAATTACCTGTTTCATATCATCAGGCAGCTCAGAATCGAAGAATAATCTTTTCCCCGTAGCAGGATGGTCAAAGGCCAGTGACTTTGCATGCAGGGCCTGGCGGGGAAGCATCTTAAAACAGTTCCTTACAAACTGCTGATATTTAGTGAAGGAAGTTCCTTTAAGTATCTGATTGCCGCCATATTCATCATCATTAAAAAGCGGATGCCTTATATAACTGAAATGAACCCTTATCTGGTGTGTCCTGCCTGTCTCAAGCTTACATTCCACTATTGAGATATATCCGAGATCTTCGATAGTCCTGTAGTGAGTTAGAGCGGATTTACCCTGGCTTCCATCCGGAAATACCTGCATTATTTTTCTGTCGCGTAAATTCCTCCCTACATGCCCTTTGATAGTACCTTCAGGCGGATCAGGCGTACCCCAGACAAGCGCAATATATTTCCTGTCAGTTGTGCGTTCATAAAACTGTCTCGATAGCCTGTTAAGGGCCAGTTCATTTTTGGCAATTACAAGAATGCCCGAAGTGTTTTTATCGATCCTGTGAACCAGACCCGGTCTCAGTTCCCCGGTTGAAAAGAGAGGAAGATCCCTGAAATGCCACATAAGTGCATTGACCAGGGTACCTGTATAATTGCCATACGCCGGATGCACAACCATCCCCGGAACCTTATTTACTACAATAACATCATCATCTTCATAAACGATGTTTATTGGAATATTTTCAGGTATGAGCTCTATTTCTCTCGGCGGATTCGGTAGTACGATCTGAACAATATCGTCGGGTTTAACCTTGTAATTTGATTTTATCGGCTTGTTATTTACCAGAATATTCCCTGCATTTGCAGCATTCTGTATCCGGGTTCTCGATATGTTTTCTAACCTGGCTGCCAGGTATTTGTCGATCCTTAAAAGTGATTGCCCTGGATCGACCTTAAACCTATGATGCTCAAATAGTTCCTGTTGTTCAACCAGTTCTTCTTCAGCCATTTTCATTTAATCTTTATAAGACGGCTGTACCCGTATATTCGTCCATTACGACTTGTCATGACGATATACATGCCCTCATGAAGAGCGGAAATATCGATCATTTCATTAAAGGGGACTTTCATTATCATCCTTCCCTGAAGATCGGTAAAAGAAACATATGTTAATCCGGGAGATGGATCCTCCTCAGGATCAAGATAAATAAAGTCCCGGGCAGGGTTAGGCCATATGTGAAGGCTCGTTTTATTCTTTACGGGGATATCATTTATTGAAGTTGTAATGGGATCTCCTAAAACAGGTCTTATCATAACACTCCCGTTTTCGCCTGACTGATTCCAGTTTCCGTTTATCCAGTATAATTGTTTTCCTGCGTTAGGAGTATTTACATCAAAACCTGCATTCAGAAAGGTCTCAGAGCGTTGCTTCCAGCCAACATAGAAAATGTCATCAACCATCACGCTGCCCGGAATGCCATATGTATAAAATCCATTCAGGGCATCACCTTGTTCAACCATTACTTCTTCGCGGGAAGCTATTACATTTCCCGGGATACCATTATTATCATCCCACACCATGAGATCAAATGTCCTTTGATTGGCATTCATGTAGCTGTCGTTGAAACAGATACTTATAGCTCTCAGGGTATCCTGCATGAAAGATCTGAAACGGTATGCAACCATGGCGTTTCTTGAACCAAGTCCGTTTATACCGTATCCACCTTCAGCGGTACCATCGTCAAAAGCAAAATAATTACTGAATTTCTGGTAATAAACGAGAGTATCATTTTCTTTTGGATCAAATTCGTCGGTGATGAGCCAGGCAGTCACTTTAAAGAGCGCAGAGTCATCATTGTCAGTATCAAAAGTGTATATCAGATTTGCATTGTAATCTACATTTGTCAGAGGATCTATATTGGTCGCTCCTGCAGAGAATGTTTTTGCCTGGACATTTTTATATTCATCCCATATTTCAAAATCACGGGTTACATTTCTGGTAATTGTATCATTGTTCCTGTAATGGATAGAGATATAAGAGCCCATCTCCTGAAGAAAAACCTGTTTGAACTGTTTCCATGGCATTGCCTCATGTGTTTTCAGGAGTGAACGAAGTGGATACCTGAAGGCTACATCGTTAAATACTGTATCGTTTTCAGCCCTGTTTTTGTCGAGTACTACATAATCAATATTCCACTGATCACAGTTTGAGATCATGGACGGTTCAATTATATTAGGGCTCAGGCTTGCATAATTTATAAAACGAAACCGAAAGCCTTTCTTAAGGAATTTCTCCTGATCGATTTTGATCATTGCGATTTTAAAATCCGGATAATCATTCCCGACACAATCCCAGACAGGGTACCATTCATTTTCGTCAGGAGCAAAAAACTGAAGTGTCAGGCTGTCATTGACTTCAGGCATATCTCCAAGGCCTCCGGGCTGATAATAAAAACTCAGCCAGATATTGTCTGTAGCCGGATAATCAAGATTGACAGGCCGGGAGGTGAGATGGTCGGCTTCAAAGACAATCGGGGAAGCTGTTTCGTATAACCTTCCGGCATTATCAAGTGCGTCGAATGTAGCAATACCTGATGTGATCTGGCGGTCGCTATATGTGTTATTTATAAAAACATAATCGTCTGCCCATTTTTTAGGGTCGGGGATCAAAGTGATTCGTGAAAAATCATCAAAGAATGGAAGCTGGAGTGTGTCTTCAGCCAGGCCTTTTTTGTATGCTTGCCCGGAAACGTTATTCTTCAAAGCCGGATTTGACTGCAGTCCGATTACAAGTTCCTGGCTGTTGGCATATCCGAAGGTATATAAGAGAAGAATTATATTTACTGATATTTTTCTTATCATCACAGGCTATTTCCTTCACGGCAGAAGTCTGCCCGGTGGCAACGCATCAGGAATAACTATCAAAGATGAGTCTACACGTAGTTTTGCTGAATCGACAGTAAGCCAAAGGTAAATGGATGAACCATACTGCAGGGTTGCACCCTCATTATACTCAGGGCTCTGTTTAAATACAAATGCATTAGTACTATCTTTTCCAGATAAAATGGTATTATCAAATATATATGTGCCCAGGTTGAGTGATGTTCCGAGAATTTTTTCTTTTGCCGGATCAAGGGTGAGTCCGATCAAGTTCGGTATAGTCGTTCTCTGGTTGCTCAGTCCTTTGCCGAGTAGCAGGTCAATTACTGCTCCCTTTTGAAGAGAATCGACAGGAGTGATATCCTGGCCGTTATGAAATTGTCCCAGAACTACATTCTGTGAAAGGTCAGGCTTGTAACTTTTTTTCCCCATAGTAAGGCCCGAACTTTCAATCATGGCAATTGCCTGACGCAGAGGCAGATCGATAAGATTTGGTACCTTAACCATCTCTGGTCTGAAAGCATTAATGGTCAATAAAATATTTCTCCATTTTTTAACCTTGAAACCAGGTTTTGGATTTTGCTCGGCTATACATCCTCTTCCAACAAAAGTTGTATAAACAGAATCGATGATGGTATATCTCATTTTACTCTTTTTCGCCAGCCTTGCGCTCTCGTCCAGTGAAAGGCCTATAAAATCTGGTACCGGGAGTGCCTGTCCGTGTCGGGTATAAATATTAAGCAAAAGAAGCAGTATCATCAAAGCCCCTGCAAAAATAATTATTGCCAGACCAAGTTGCTTTAAAAATAATTTACTGAAGATGAATTTTTTTAAACTCATACAGGCATTTAGTTCATTAGTGATAACGCAAATGTATTGATAAAATTATAAATAGAGGGGCATCTGGTCATATGAGAGAAGTGAATTATACCTTGTTATACAGAGAATCTCTTTCAACAGGTTGGTACCCTGCCTCACGAATAAGTTTGCATATCTCATCAGATGTCATCGAAGGGTTTTTGTCTTCAGCTCCTGCCATGGAGTAGATCCTGGTAGTATCTTCAATGGTGCCATCGAGGTCATCCGTGCCGAAAGAGAGGCTTAACTGAGAGCTTTCCTTTCCGATCATGGGCCAGTATGCTTTAATATGAGTTATATTATCCAGGAAAATCCTTGCCACTGCGTAGTTACGGAGATCTTCAATAATACTTACTTCACCAAGGAAGGACATTTTGTTGTTAGCCTTTTTGTATTTGAGGGGAATGAAAGCATTAAAACCGCCTGTTCTGTCCTGAAGACTCCTTAGTCTTTCCATATGTTCTATCCTGTGAGAATAAGTCTCGATATGGCCGTAAAGCATTGTTGCATTTGAAGCTATGCCGAGTCTGTGTGCTGTCTCATGAATAGTTAACCACATTTCGGACGATGATTTTTCATCACATATCTGTTTCCTCAGCTCTTCATTGAAAATCTCAGCGCCACCGCCAGGTATTGAGTCGAGGCCATAATCCTTTAATCGTAAAAGTCCCTCTTTAATAGTAAGGCCTGCTTTTCTAATCATATAATCGAGCTCAATAGCTGAAAAAGCTTTCACATGAAGAGATGGCCTGTGCTGCTTTATCTTGCTTATGAGATTCCCATAATAATGAAGGTCGTATAATGGATGTACCCCTCCTGTTATATGAACTTCGGTTACCTCCTTATCATCAAAGCGACTGACTTTTTCAAGCATCTGCTCATGGCTGTATTCCCAGCTCTCAGGATCACCTGCAGGTTTATGATAGGAGCAGAAGCGACAGTTGTAAACACATTTATTGGTGGGTTCAATATGAAAATTCCTGTTATAAAAGGCAAGATTATCATTCTCCCTCCTTCTTACCAACGACGATAACAAACCAAGCAAGGGGATATCAGCCTTTATGTAGAGAATAAGACCTTCCTCACCACTTATCCTGGAACCGGCGATTACTTTTCCGGTAATCTCCTTTAGGTCATTATCTGTTATCTGGTTTGAAAGAGTACTCATTTTGATTTGAAATCAAATGCAAAAATAATAAAAAAGGCGTCCTGATAAAGACACCCTGTATAGCTCACTGTTTTGTATGTTTTTTATTTCAGTTTCAGCTCGGAGGATACTGAAAGCTTTTTTCTACCCTTGGCTCTGCGGGAAGCAATTACTCTTCTGCCGTTGGCAGTGGACATTCTCTCCCTGAATCCATGCTTGTTAGCCCTTTTCCTTCTTGATGGCTGAAATGTCCTTTTCATCTTTGTTTGTTATTTAATTGTCTGTACTTTTTTTATATGAGATCGCAAAGATAGTGTTTTTTTGAAATATTAAAACAGCATGATATATTTTTATGAATCAGGCAGGAAGGTAAACTATCTTTTTTGTTTCAAAGAAAGGTTCAGAATAAAATTTACTAATGTTCCATATTGTCACTTTACTTCCAAATGAAGCCAGTTCTGCATCCAGGTCCCCGCCTTTAAGATACAGGATTCCGTTCCCCAGGGTATTGAATCCTGATTTTGATATGTTCTTTACAGTCATGCCGGCAAACTTCCTGAATTCTGTAACAGCCCTGCTGATAACGAAATCGTATTTTCCAGCCTCATTCTCAATTCTGCGTATCAGAGTTATCACGTTTTTTAGTTGTAGCTCGTCTGCAACTTCCGAAACTACCCTAATTTTTTTACCGATTGAATCGATGAGTGTGAAATTAGCATCCGGAAACATAATAGCAAGGGGTATTCCGGGGAATCCCCCTCCGGTGCCTGCATCCAGAATATTTGTACCGGGCTTAAAGGAGATAACTTTTGCAATAGCCAGTGAATGAAGAACATGGTGGACATAGAAGCTGTCCATGTCCTTCCTGGAAATAACATTAATCATCTTATTCCATCTTGAATATGAAGGAAGTAAACCTGATATTTTTTCTTTCTGGTTTTCAGAAAGTGAGGGGAAGTATTTAAAAATGCATTCGGGCATTACCTGTTACCTGTTTTGATAAAGATATTGTAAAGCAGGGTTTTTGCACGATACAGCTGAGCTTTAACTGTGCCAATGGGAATATTAAGCTCAGATGCGATTTCCTCGTAGGAATATTCTTTGTAATATCTTAATTCAATGATCTCCCTGTAAGGCGATTTAAGCTGGTTAACAATTTTTCTCAATGTGGCTATCTTCTGGTCGTTAATAAGTGCCTCTTCGGGATCAGGAAGGTCAGACTGTATATTGGCAGTTAGAGTCTCCATGCCCTCAGTCCACTTGTTTGCCGGGAAAGGCGAAGACTGTTTTTTCCGGATAAAATCGATACAGTTATTTGTGGCAATCATAAAAAGCCAGGTGCTGAAAGCGAAAGTAGGTGCATATGAATCAATATTCCTGAAAGCCTTGCCAAATGCTTCAATGGTCAGATCTTCGGCATCTGCCGGGTTGTTGACCATTTTAAGCAGCATGTAGTAAATAGAATCCCGGTACCGGTTCATAAGGCTGGCAAAAGCTTTTTCATTTCCTTTTTTTGCCTCTTCTACCAGCAGAAGATCATTCTTCGCATTTTCCGAGAATCCCTTTTTTATTTCCATTGGTTATTACCAGAACGTTTGAAGAAATTACTTACATAGATGGTCGTGTTTATCACCGGGGAAAAGATATCAAAAATTAACGAATAACCCAATATTCCGGATTCCTTAAGTCTTTTCTGAACAAGGTGAATTACAGTGATCTGGGTGGCCAGCCTCAATATAAAAATTATTACTGCAGACTGCCAAAAAAAGAGAAAGGAAAGAAGCACAACAAGAGTTGAATAAAAGAGCACTCTTGTCAGCGGTTCAAGTATCAGGAGGAATTTATCCCTGAATTTGTAATAAGGTGCTGTTGTCAGATGTCTTTTTTTCTGTTTCACCCAATCAGCAAAGGATGGAGAAGGTACGGAACGGGTATGTGTGCCTTTTCCAAATTCAACAGCGGTGTTGTTCCTGTTAGCTTTTGTATTGACAAAGAGATCATCATCTCCTGAAATAATATGATTATATGATCCGAATCCCTTGTTCTCAAAGAAGAGCCTCTTCCTGTAAGCCAGGTTTCTTCCCACACCCATATAAGGAATGCCCCTGATAGCCATTCCCAGGTACTGCATGGCAATTATCATACTGTCGTAACGGATGTATTTATTCAGTAATCCCTTTTCTTTCAGATAACCTCCGTAACCAAGAACAAAATCCGTCTGGGGTGAGAAATGAGACACTATACCTTCAATCCACTTTCCTGATTCCGGCTGACAATCGGCATCTGTAAAAAGTAGTATATCATTATTAGAAGCCTTGATTCCGATAAACTGGGCAAATTTCTTGTTATGAGTAAATTTTGGATCCTTGTTTACATTTGAGATTTTCAGGTGTGGGTATAGTTTAAGATATTTTCCCAGTACATTATAAGAGTCGTCTTCAGAACAGTCATTGACAACAATAACCTCATAATCAGGATAATCCTGCTCAAGAACAGATGGTAAAAAATTGTTGAGATTCTCAACTTCATTCCTGGCACAAATAATTACTGATACGGGTAATCCGGAGGCTTTTCCTGCAGTTTGTTTATAGCGATACACCGAAAGGTAAAACCACAAATAATAGAAAAGCTGAACAGCAGATGACAGTACAAAGACTGTAAATGTTATTAAAAGAAAAATATTTTCCCGGAGCATCACCAACTTTCATTATATAAGGCAATATTAGTAAGATAATTGTAATGTAAAAACTTTGTTTTCAACAATATTTTTTAAACCTTCCACTTCAGGTGAAAAAAAACGGGTTTAATTTTTACAGGCCGTGCAGATGAATTACATTTGTGCTGCCGGTAAGAGGCCTGAAAGATGTTTGAGGTTCAGAAAAGGGATAAGGATACGAATGCAAGGGCAGGTCTTTTGAAGACTTCCCACGGAGATATTCCGACACCAATATTTATGCCTGTAGGTACAGCAGGAACAGTAAAAGGGATACTGCAGCGTGACCTGGTTGAAGAAATCGATGCAAAAATCATTCTGGGAAATACTTATCATCTCTACCTTCGTCCCGGAATCGATATTTTGCAAGAGGCCGGTGGACTTCATAGCTTTATGTCGTGGGACAGGCCGATCCTTACCGACAGCGGAGGCTACCAGGTTTTTTCGCTTTCCGGCAACAGGAAGCTTAAGGAAGAGGGGGCAGTATTCAAATCACATATTGACGGATCGAAACATATTTTTACTCCCGAGAATGTTGTTGACATCCAGCGAATTATCGGTTCCGACATTATGATGGCTTTTGATGAATGCGCTCCTTTTCCCTGCGATTACGAGTATGCAAAAAAATCAGTAACACTTACGCATCTGTGGCTTGACAGGGCTATAAAAAGATTTGAAACGACAGATCCGAATTGGGGAAATGAACAGTTTCTTTTCCCGATAGTGCAGGGCGGTATATTCGATGACCTGAGAAAAATGTCTGCTGAAAAGGTTGCTGAGGCAGGAATGGAGGGTAATGCAATAGGAGGCTTATCCGTTGGCGAGCCTGCAGAAGAGATGTACAGAACAGTTGAGATTGTAAACAATATCTTGCCTGAAGATAAGCCAAGGTACCTGATGGGAGTGGGTACACCAGCCAATATCCTCGAAGCCATAGAGCGGGGCGTTGATATGTTTGATTGTGTAATGCCTACACGCAATGGACGAAATGGGATGTTATTTACCTCGGAAGGTATAATAAATATTAAGAACCGTCAGTGGATAAACGATTTCAGTGCCATTGACCTGAAAACACCTTCTTCAGTAAGTGTCAGGTATTCAAAGGCATACCTGCGGCATCTTATCATTTCAGGGGAGATTCTGGGATCTCAAATATCAAGTATTCATAATCTGGCGTTTTACATGAAGCTTTTACGGGATGCCAGAAGAGCAATTGAAGAGGGAAATTTCAAAACCTGGAAAGAGACTACGATAAAAAAAGTATCAGCGCGTTTATGAAAATGATGAAGTTTAAATTAATAGATACATATATAATAAAAAAGTTTCTTGGCACTTTCTTCTTTTGTCTTGTACTGATCCTGACAATAGCTGTGGTTTTTGATTTTGCCGAGAAAATCGATAATTTCATGGAGCGATCGGCCCCGTGGAAAGCTGTGGTTTTTGATTATTACCTGAATTTCATTCCATATTTTGCTACCCTTTTTGCACCACTGTTTGTGTTTATATCTGTTATATTTTTTACTTCAAGGATGGCTGTCAACACTGAGATTATTGCTATTTTAAACAGCGGAATGAGTTTCAGGAGGATGATGTGGCCTTACTTCGTTTCGTCTCTCTTTATTGCCATCTTCATTTTCTATCTTACAAACTTTGTCATTCCGCATGCAAACCTCGTAAGGATGGATTTCGAAGATAAGTACTACCGTTCTCAGGGAAGGAAACTCAACGTCGTAAATATTCACAGGCAGGTTTCTAAAAATATCCTCGTTTATATGGAATCTTTCAGTCCGGTATACAACAGAGGTCGCAATTTCACAATAGAGAAGTTTAATGATAAAGGAAAACTATTATCCAAATTATCAGCCCCTACAGCAATATGGGATACAGCTACACATAAATGGTCGGCTTTGAATTATACGATAAGGGAGATTGAAGGGAATCAGGAATTAATAAGCAACGGCAGTAAAATAGATACTACACTTATCCTTAATCCCGAAGATTTCTCACGCGACCCGGGATTTGTCAGTACCATGACTTACAGGGAGCTTGATAATTATATTAAACTTCTTCAACTGCAGGGATCTGATGAACTAAACACTTTTCTTATCGAGAAACACAGACGCTTTTCAAGTCCGTTTGCCGTTTTTATTCTTTCCCTGATCGGTGTATCCCTGTCTTCAAGAAAAGTACGGGGTGGAATAGGTATGAATATTGGTATTGGCCTTGCTCTGAGCTTCTCCTATATCCTGTTCATGCAATTTGCTTCTCAGTTTTCCCTGAAGGGAGATATTGCACCCATGATTGCAATGTGGATACCTAATATTCTTTATTTGATCATAGCTCTGGTTTTTTACCGGCTGGCTCCTAAATAGTTTATTAAATTCACCATTTCAGAAAAGATTTTTACCTTGGATCAACCATTAACATAAAATATTTTAAGCATTTTCCTATGGCAAAAAATAAGAAAATTCAGGAATTACAGGAGAAACGTGAAAAGTTACTGCTGGGTGGTGGCGAACAGGCCATTGAAAAGCAGAAAGCAATGGGTAAACGAACTGCCCGTGAGAGAATACTGGCCCTTCTGGATGAAAACTCATTCAACGAATATGACCTTTTTGTCGAACACGATGCCCGCGATTTCGACATGGATAAAAGGTCTCTTCCCAGTGATGGTGTGATAATCGGGTCGGGAACAATTTACGGAGCTCCTGTTGCAATATTTGCCCAGGATTTCACTGTTGCAGGAGGTTCGCTTGGATTGATGCACTCGAGAAAGATCACTAAAATAATGGACCATGCACTTAAGATGAGAATGCCTCTTATCGGAATAAATGATTCAGGAGGAGCCAGGATCCAGGAAGGCGTCAATTCACTGGCTGGATATGGAGAAATATTCTTTCGAAATACAATTTCTAGCGGCGTAATACCCCAGATCTCAGTCATACTTGGTCCATGCGCAGGAGGGGCAGTTTATTCTCCTGCCCTTACTGATTTTGTTTTTGTGGTTGATAATATTTCCAAGATGTTCATTACTGGTCCGGAGGTAATAAAGACTGTCCTTGGAGAGGAGATTTCCATGGAAGACCTGGGAGGTGCGCGTGTTCACAGTGAAATAACAGGTAATGCTCATTTTTTTGCTTCAACTGAAGATGAATGCTTCGATCAGATTAAGAAGCTTATAACATTTATCCCATGGAATAATGGACAGAAAGCCAGACCTTTTGAAGCAGGGGAACCCGACCCGGTGTATAATATTGAAAAGATAGTCCCTGAAGATCCCACACTTCCATATGATGTGAAAGATTTAATAAGGGCTGTAGTTGATAAATCTGATTTTTTTGAAATTATGGAACTCTACGCTAAAAATATCGTGATAGGCTTCGGCAGGATGGGTGGTCGGACAACCGGATTCGTAGCTAATCAGCCTCTTGAAATGGCGGGAGTTCTTGATGTTGACTCGTCAGATAAGGCAGCCAGGTTCATCCGTTATTGCGATGCATTTAACATCCCGATTATCACACTCGTGGACCTTCCCGGCTATCTGCCCGGTGTCGACCAGGAACATGCTGGTGTTATCAGGCATGGAGCAAAAGTCCTATATGCATATAGTGAAGCAACAGTGCCAAAACTAACAGTTATAATCCGTAAAGCTTATGGTGGTGGTTATATTGCCATGAGTTCCCGTCACCTCAGGGCCGATTTTGTTTTTGCATGGCCCTCCGCTGAAATAGCTGTGATGGGACCTGAAGGAGCCGCTAGTATAATATTCAGGAAAGAGATAATATCGTCGGATGACCCGGAAAAAACAAGGAAACAAAAGGTTGAGGAATATAAGGCAAAATTTGCGAATCCATATGTTGCTGCCTCACGGGGATATGTAGATGCTGTTATAGAACCATCCGAGACAAGGAAATTCCTTTTACACTCCATTGCTGTATCTGAAAAAAAATCGGTACAGATGCCTGAAAAAAAACATGGCCTTCCTCCATTTTAATTGTGTCTGTATGAAAATAAATTAATCGTTATGAAACCCACATGATTTCCAAACGCAAACAAAATGAAAATATTTTTCACATGTGGGTTTGCCTTCGGCGAGCCCTTCGGGGTTCATGTGGCCATTAAAATCAAAATTATTTACACATGAAACATTTTGATAAACTGGAAGTCCTGAATATCAACTCCACTCTCTATAAAACCAGGATCGGCAAAAAGTATCAAAAAAGAAAGCCATACAAAATCCCCGATCCCTGTCTGGTAATGAGCTTCATTCCCGGTACAGTGGTTGATATACTTGCAAAGACAGGGCAGTCAGTTCGCAAAGGTGAAAGCCTTATCATCCTTGATGCAATGAAAATGCAGAATCACCTGAAAGCAAATATTGACGGCAAGGTGAAAAGTATAAATGTGAAAAAGGGAGATAAAGTGGCAAAAGGAACTCTCCTGATGGAAATGGAATAGAGCTGCCTCTTACCAGGTACTCTCACAGAGGCGAAGCGAATGAGATCAGAGATTGCCTTCAAAGATCAGATGCTTTTTAAGATGTTCAGGTATTTGAGGTTTGGCTTCAAAGATGCCATAAACTGTTGATCCGCTACCCGACATGGAACTGTAAAGAGCGCCTGTTTTGTATAGAAGATCCTTCATCTCTCTGATCTGAGGGTGGAGCCTGAAAACATATTCTTCAAAGTCGTTGACTATAAATTCTTTCCATTCAGATGGTCTTTCGTAAAAGAATGATTTAATATTCTTTTCCGCTTTTACTGGTTGGCAGTTCATGTATGCATCTCTGGTACTGATGCTTATACCCGGATTAAGCAGAAGCAGAAAATATCCTTCCAGGAAAGGTTCTATCGGCTTGAGGATTTCGCCGCGCCCTGTTGCAAATGAAGGTACCGGATTTAGAAAAAAAGGACTGTCACTGCCAATTTCAAGGGCATATTGTCTCATTGTTTCATCATTGATCGATAACCTGTAACATTTGTTGACAGCCTTCAGGATGACTGCTGCATCAGACGAGCCTCCTCCCAGTCCTGCGCCTGATGGTATCCCTTTATGAAGATGTATTCTGAAAAACGGGAATGTAAAATTTTCCCGAAGCTTCCGGATCGCTTTAATGACCAGATTATGATCCTCCGGGGCTGATATATGCATTCCGGTGACAACAAGGTCATCTTTATCGGATGATGAGTTCGATTCCACAAACTCAAGAGCATCAGATAAAGGGACAGGATAAAAAACGGTCTCTATATCATGAAACCCGTCAGGACGTTTCCCTGTAATCCTTAATCCGAGATTGATTTTTGCTTTCGGGAAAGTAATCATCTTCCTTTATTTGTTGTAAAAATACCATTAGGTTTTGAATTTGTTGCCAAAATCTTGTTTTTAACCTTTTCAACAAGTTTTTAACATGAATCTGTTTGTAAGAAAAGGTGACGTAATGGATTAATAAAGATGCTAATTCATACCTTTGAAACCGCAGGTAGAAATATTTACATCTAGTTGTAAACATCAATAGATCAATATTATATAATAAATGGCAAAACAGACAACAAGCATGAGGTCCGGTGTGCAGGTTTTACCCGATCTTGGTAAAGTACCCCCGCAGGCTATTGATATGGAAGAGGCAGTTCTGGGTGCTATAATGCTTGAAAAAGAGGCAGTGATCACTATCCTTGATATCCTGAAGCCTGAAAGCTTTTATAAAGATGCCCACAGAAAGATATTTAAGGCTGTCTCCGATCTGGCGGCAAAGGAATATCCTGTAGATCTGTATACTGTAACTGAAGAGCTCAAAGCACATAACGAACTTGAAAGTGTAGGAGGGCCTGTCTATCTGACACAACTTACATCAAAAGTTGTGAGTGCTGCAAATGTCGATTATCATGCCAGGATCGTTGCACAAAAATATATCCAGCGCGAGCTTATCAGGGTGTCAACAGAGATACAGACCAGATCGTTTGATGATACCTGGGATGTGGTGGAATTACTCGATTATTCTGAAAATGAATTGTTTCAAATTGCTGAAGGCAATATAAAAAGGGAAGTTTCTCCGATCAATATGGTTATCAAGGAGGCTATCAGGGAAATTGAGGAAGCAGGAAAGAGAGAAGATGCACTCGTTGGTATTCCTTCAGGTTTTACACGGCTTGACAGGCTTACTTCGGGCTGGCAGAAGTCGGAGCTTATAATTGTTGCAGCAAGGCCATCTATGGGAAAAACAGCGTTTGCTCTTTCTATGGCAAGGAATATGTCAATCGACCATGGTAAGAAAGTGGCAATATTCTCATGTGAGATGTCTTCAATTCAGCTGGTCAACCGTTTGATTGTTGCGGAAACAGATATCCCGGGCGATAAGATACGAAACGGAAGATTATCGGAGGAGGAGTGGAAACAGCTCGATTCCAGGATCAAAAAGCTTGTACAGGCACCTATTTATATTGACGACACCCCCGCAATTTCAATCTTTGAACTCAGAGCCAAATGCCGCAGATTAAAGGCTCAGCATAAGCTCGATCTGGTTATTGTCGACTATCTTCAGCTGATGTCTGGACCAGATAATGCCGGGAGCCGTGAACAGGAGGTAAGTAATATCTCAAGATCGCTTAAGAGTATTGCCAAAGAGCTTAATGTACCTATTATTGCATTATCTCAGCTTAACAGGTCAGTGGAAATGAGAGGCGGTACCAAGAGACCTCTTCTTTCCGACCTTCGAGAATCAGGTGCAATAGAGCAGGATGCCGACATGGTCGTATTTATCCACCGTCAGGAGAAATTCGGGATACAGACTTTTGAAGACGGGTCAACAACTAAAGGAATTGCTGAAATAATTCTCGCCAAAAACCGTAACGGACCTGTTGATGATGTGAAGCTGAAATTTCGGGAAGAAAAGGCTCAGTTTGTTGATATTGATGAGTTTGATATTGACGCACTTCCTGAAAACGGTAGTTCACAAAGCATTACCCTTGGATCAAAAATGAACCATGATCATTTCCGTTATCCCGGTGGAGGATTTGATCATGAGTCAGATAATCATGATGAACCTCCTTTTGCTTAGGGCAAATATTAATTAAGCTTGAGCACCAGCCGGACGCCGAAATCTTTATATCTCAGGTCCTCAAATCCTGCATAAATTCCAAGTTCGCCCAGAAAGAACAATTCGGAAATACTGTAGCCGAACTCGGTATAATTATAGTTGTGCCTGGAGCCGAGATATGAAAAACTCAGATTTTCACGCATCAGAGTTTTGCTCAAAACAGGAAGATATTTTAATAGCAGATAAGGTGTTGTATATTTAATGTGAGCTTCTCCATAAAATTCAGGGGTACTTAACGAGTAATATGCAGGAAGTCTGGTAGCAAACTGGTACTCATTTATCAGGACAGGTAAAGGTTGAGAATTAAAATGGAAGAAATCATAGAAGGGAACATAAGTATTATTCAAGAATCCTCCTGTACCGGCTTTCCATCTTAGTTCACTGAATCCACCGAGTTTATGGTTTTTTGACGCCTCAAATCTGAACATATCAAAAGACTTGTACTTGTCTGATAGTTCTGAGAATTCATTGATCCCGTGTTTCCACATAAAGCTGAATGTCGGCCAGTCTGATCCTTCATTTATCTTCGCATTATTATATATCCGGTACTTTTGTTGTGGCGTAAATGTAACATTTGTTACAAATTCAAAATGGTTCTGATCGCGCAGGGCATAATTCGGATTTTGAAGTATGTCAAGATATTGATTGTCAGGCATATTATCAGAATAGGATTTCCTGGAACCTACGAATGAAAAATTTGTGTTATTTTCAAGGACGCGTCTCCCGTCGAAACCTGCTGATAATTCAAGAATAAGCCCGTTTCTGATCTCACTTTTATAGCCAGCAGTTATATATCTTGTTTCATAAAGTTTCAGGTAGTTTTGTTTGAAGAAAAGAGAGGCAATCGAGTTTAGAAGAATATTTATGGAACCTCCTGTTGAAATATCCTTGCTTAATATCCCTGTCCTCAGATATATTTGCTTCTGTTTCATCCTGTCGAAGTTGTAGCTTGTATGAATGCTCCACATCAGAGCTTCACGGCTGAAAGCCCAGTTGAGGTCAGGGGCAATGGTAAGAGTATTATTGTTTTTCCATTTTTTTGATATTCTGAAATCAAATCCATAAATGAACCCGTCAACTGTATTAAAGCTAAAATTTTTAAGATTGACCAGACCCCCGAAATTTAAGCTGATACCGGTGGTATCCCTCCATGTATGACCTGTCCCTATTTCTTTTACTGACTTTAAAAATGTGGATTTCTTTTTCTGTTCTGCATGTCGAAGTGTATCACTACTGACCTCTTTGAGCAATGATTCATTTTTGATACTGTCGCGTATCCTGATACTCCGGATCTCAACATCCGAAAGCGGTATAGGTCTTATTTCTGCCCAATAGGTGCTGTCCTTTTTAGTGGCATCTTTCTCGACAATTTGTGTCGTATTATCTTTTATCTCAAGATTATTTTTTACACTATCTGGTTTGGCATTATCTGATTCCTTGTTCATGAGTCGTGACAGAGTTATCATATCGCGGTTCGAAAGCTCGTCTTTTTCCAGTATTTTATTAATCTTTTCCTGGTTATTTGAAACCTGGGCTTCCCGGACAGCCTGAGCTGATGTAACTCTTCCGCTGTAATCAGCTGTTATAAGGTCTGGCTTCTTAAGAGATAAATTTGGTTTTACTTCCAGATATTTTACAGAGCTGCCATAACCTGCATCAGCTCTGAATCCCATGATACCCAGGTTTATTTCAAATTTATGGCTTACCGGCATCCAGATATCATCCTGAACGGGAATGTATAATTGCTGGATCCTTATCTTACCGGCAATATTATTGTTTGTAAGGTCAACACTGTGAAGGCACCATAATCCCTCAATAATATAAATTGTACCTTCAAAGAGCTGCTGACTTTTCATTTTAGGGATTACCTGTATCTTATTGATCGTATAATTACCCTGCAAAGAAGCTCCCTGGTATTTGAATCTATAATAGGAAAATGCCTGTGGAGAGAGAGGCGATATGGCAATATTGCCAAGTAACGGCTCATAGAAGCTGGCCTCAATAATATCCATTGGCGATACATTATTTCCTGTTTCAGGAAAGGTACTGTTAATAGAAATTACTTTCTGGGAATATTTGTCAGGTGCTGTAAATTCTATCTCATTGAACGACTCCATCAGGAAGACATCTCCGGCCTTAATTTTTTTGGAACTTACTGAAGTGCCATTATCATTCCTGACTTCGGCATTAATGGCTTTCTGAAAAATTCGCGGGATCCTGTTAATGACGAGATTTCCCTTAATGTAAACTTCTGCCTTATAGGAGTTTACATTATTAAGATAATATGGCGCCATCCCTATGGCATATCTCATTATACTGTAAGCCGGATCTTCACCAGAAGCTGTTATCCTGACTTCAGGTATTTCATAAAATTGTACAGGTAGTGCTACATCTTTAGTTATAGTCTGGTCAGTGACAGAAATGTTGTAAAATACCGGAGAAAACCCAAGACTCTGATATATGACCAGATACTTGCCCAGCGGCAGCTTTATCTCGTAATCGCCTTTCGTATTTGCAGTTGTTCCCTGCCTGAGTTCCTGTATATATACAGTAGCATATGGAATAGCTTCCCCAGACTGGCTTGTTATCTTTCCTTTTAGTATTTGTGCTTCGGAAATAAAGGAAAACAGTGTTACAATCGGCAAAAACAGGATTAAACGCTTCATACAGGGCATCAGTTATAAATATGACAGGTTTGTTTTTAAGTCAGTCTTTTTTCCCGGCCACTATTATTACAATCTCGCCTTTTGGCGGATGATTTCTATAGTGTTCTGAAAGAAAAGACAATGAACCTCTCTGATTCTCCTCAAAAACCTTCGTGAGCTCTCTCGAAACGCAGGCTTCTCTTTCCTGCCCGAAATGTTCAACAAGCTCACCGAGAGTTCTTACAAGCCGGTAGGGCGATTCATAAAATATCATTGTCCTGTTCTCTGTTTCCAGCCCGGTCAATCTTTTATTTCTGCCTTTTTTGGGAGGAAGAAATCCTTCAAAGCAAAAACGGTCACATGGCAATCCGGAATTCACCAGGGCAGGTATCAGAGCCGTCGGACCCGGAAGAGTCTCAACCGGAATGCCCTTTTCGAGGCATGTTCTGACAAGTAAAAAACCAGGATCTGAAATACCTGGAGTTCCGGCATCTGAAATCAGTGCGATTTTTGTTCCGGATAATATCCTCGTACATATATATTCAACACTCTTATGCTCGTTGAACATATGGTGTGACTGGAGTGTCGACTTAATTTTATAATGATTCAACAGCTTGCCTGCCTGCCTGGTGTCTTCTGCCAGGATAAGGTCGACACTTCCCAGTATCTCTATTGCCCTGAAAGTAATATCTCTTAGATTACCTATTGGTGTCGGGACGAGATATAATTTACTCATCAGAAGGAAATTTGCGTTTTATCAGGTCCAGTAGTTGCCGTATTACCGTGGTTTCTTTGTTATCTTCTGAATAGCTCTTTATTATTTCCTTTGCCGCCGACAAATTTTCTGCATTGTCAAGCCTTGAAATAGCCTGCTCAAATGATTCAGGATTTCCATCAAATATCTCTCTGATAAACAGAAATTTATCATTAACACCAATAGCATCAGACAGGTTTGTGACAGGTTTTGATTTTCTAATATCAGAATATTCATCATCCTCTCTTTTAATCCCAAGCCTCTCATTCAGACTTTCGTGAGGATTGATGAACCTGTCAGCGATAATTGATGATTCCGGTTTTTTATCCCTCACTTTCTTGTGTTCTTCTTTTTTTATTTCCTGAACTTTATATGGAGCTTCCGGCTCTGGCTCTTTGGGTGTAAAATCGACAGGTATCATCTCTTTATCAGGTGGTTGAAGTTCAGGTTCTCTTTTTGTCTCATGTAAACCCTTGTCCTGCAGATTTTTAAGAAGGGCAATAACTTCTCCTGCGCTTTTACACTTCGATTTAGCCAGCTCAATCTGAAGAAGAGGAACACCCGGGCAATTCTTCAGGTCATCAATAATTGTTCTTGCTTCTTCAAGATCTTTTATAATTATATCAACGGTCGCGTTGAAATCCATACCTTTAAATGTTATAATAACAAACCAAATTCCTTATTTTGCAAAAATAAGCAATATTCCACTAGACATAACGGAATATTGTTACAAATTGGTATTCAACAGAAGAGATAATTAAATATGGATTTTCTCGAAAATTCAGTGAGAGCGACCGGAAAACGGGGATCAATAGAAGTGATTACAGGTTCTATGTTCTCGGGAAAAACGGAAGAACTCATCAGACGGTTAAGAAGAGCTCAGTTTGCCGGTTTAAAGGTTGAGATCTTCAAGCCGTCGCTCGATAAGCGTTATTCCGAAACCAGAGTAGTTTCTCATGATGAAAAATCAATAGTTTCCACTCCTGTGGATAATCCATCCGCCATCTTATTGCTTGCCGGCGATGTAAATGTTGTAGGCATAGATGAGGCACAATTCTTTGACAATTCAATTATTGATGTATGTAATAGTTTGGCAGATAGAGGGATACGTCTTGTGATTGCCGGTCTTGATATGGATTTTATGGGAAAGCCATTCGGTCCGATGCCTGACCTTCTTGCTATTGCCGAATATGTTACTAAAGTTCATGCGATATGTATGAGATGCGGGAACCTTGCTCAGTATTCTTTCAGAAAATCAGAGGAAGAGCAGATTGTCGTACTGGGTGAAAAAGATAAGTATGAGCCCTTGTGCAGAAACTGCTATAACGATGCATTAAAGAAAACCTGATTTAGATTAACTTATAAGATTCAATTTTGAAATTTACCTCCTCCGATATTGCAACTATTGTACATGGTAAGCTGATTGGAAAAGCTGACCTCCCAGTTTCAGATATAATTACCGACAGCAGGTTGCTCAATTTCGCAGATGAGCTGGCCTTTTTTGCCATTCGAGGTAAAAATCATGATGGTCACCAGTTTATAGGGAACCTTTATTTAAGAGGTATTCGAACCTTTATTGTTGAGAAGATGCCTGATGACTCTGATCGTTACAACGATGCTGCATTTATTCTGACAAACGATACTGTTTCATCTCTCCAGCAACTGGCTGCTTTTAAAAGAAAATCGTTTAAATCACCGGTTATAGCTGTCACAGGCAGTGCAGGAAAGACAGTTGTAAAAGAGTGGCTTGCGGATATCCTGGGGATCACCTCTCCGGTGGTCAGAAGCCCGAAAAGCTATAATTCCCAGATTGGAGTTCCCCTGTCGGTGTGGAAGCTTGACGACAAATACAGGTTTGGGATATTTGAAGCCGGCATATCCTTGCCGGGGGAGATGGAGAAACTCAGGAAAGTGATCAATCCTGATATTGGCGTGATAACAAATATCGGTGATGCCCATGGTGAGAATTTTCCTGATAATGAGACTAAAGCAAAGGAAAAGCTGATACTTTTCAAGGATGCTTCAAGGATAATATTTTGCAGCGATCATCAACTTATTACCCGACTTGTAAAAAGTGATGTGATGCCGGGATCAAAGGAAATTATCGACTGGGCTTATGAAAATAATAATGCAGCAATAAGAGTAACAAAAAAAGCTCTTCCCGACGGAAGGACACAACTGGTAATGGTTTATAAGGGGAAAAGCAACGAATTTATTATCCCGTTCAACGATCGTGCCTCGGTTGAGAATGCTGTAACTGTAGCATCAGTTTGTCTGGCTGTAAATACTGATCCCGAAGTTATCAGAAAGGGATTATTGAACCTGGTCTCGGTAGCCATGAGAATGGAAATTAAAACAGGGATCAATAACTGCCTGCTGATAGAGGACTATTATAATTCTGACCCGGGTTCGCTTGGTATGGCTATCGAATACCTTATCGGGCAGAACCACAGAAATAAGACACTTATATTATCAGATTTTGTACAGAGCGGTAGGGATGAAGCAGAATTATATGGTGAAGTTGCCGCTCTTGTATCTAAAGTTGGCGTTGACAAGTTTATTGGAATAGGCCCTGTGCTGACGCGGAACAGTAATTTATTTGCAGGTGGATCCAGGTTTTTCTATTCAACCGCGGAATTCATTCTTCAGATGGGTGCATCAGATTTCAGAAATGAGACAATCCTTATAAAAGGCGCCCGAGTATACGAGTTTGAAAAGATAGGGAAGCTCCTGGAGTTGCAGGTTCATCAGACGATACTGGAAATCAACCTTGATGCTATTGCTCATAATCTGAATGAATTCAGAAGGTATCTTGATCCGGGCACACTAATCATGGCGATGGTCAAAGCATTTGCATATGGTGCCGGCCCGGCTGAGATTTCAGGATTACTGGAATACCACAGGGTTAGTTATCTTGGGGTTGCCTATGCGGATGAAGGCGTGGAACTCAGGAATGCAGGCGTCACTCTTCCCGTGATGGTAATGAATCCTGATCCGACTTCATTAGAGGTCATGATCAGGTACAATCTTGAACCTGTGATCTATAGTTTTTATTCTCTGCGTCAGTTTACTGATATGGCCTCCAAACATGGTCTCATTCAGTATCCGGTTCATATTAAGATTGATTCCGGAATGCACAGGCTTGGATTTATGCCAGGAGAAGTTGATGATCTGACGGGCCAGCTGAAGGGCCTTGAATCAATAAAGGTTATTTCTGTATTTTCACATCTTGCGGCTTCTGAAGATCCTTCATATGATCATTTTACCCGCAGGCAGGCAGAGGCATTCTTAAAAGCAGCAGCAATTATCAGGGTAGCAACTGGTTATCCATTCCTTAGGCATCTGTGTAATTCAGCCGGCATAATCCGTTTCCCGGAGTACCAGTTCGAGATGGTCAGGCCCGGAATTGGTATTTATGGAATCGGTGAAATACAAGGTATGGCCCTGAAGCCGGCTGGTCGTTTTAAAACAAGAATATCACAGGTTAAGGAGATACCTGCAGGCGAGCCTGTAGGATATGGTTGTGCTGATGTATCAGAGAATGCCAGACTCATTGGAATATTGCCTGTCGGTTATGCTGATGGTCTTAACAGGAAGCTCGGAAACAGAAATGGAAATGTCTGGATTAATAATACAAGAGTCCCTTTAATCGGAAATATTTGTATGGATATGTGTATGGTGGATATTACTGGACCGGGAGCAGATGTTGGTGATGAAGCTGAGATATTCGGCGATAATATCAGTATTAAGGAGATGGCAATTAAATGCGAGACCATTCCATATGAGATACTTACATCAATACCGGCCCGGGTTAAAAGAGTCTTTTTCAGGGAATAAAGACATTTTTGGAGCTTATTTTTCAGCCAGCCTCACTAATGCGCTCAATAACACTCATGTCAGGTATGCTTATCTTTCTTCCTTCCAGTTCAATCAAACCTTCTGAAGCCATTGACGACAGGGTCCGGATAGCATTGGAGGTGGTCATATTCGAGAGATGAGCAATATCTTCCCTCGAAAGTAATACACGCAAAGTTTTACCATCGGTTTCGAGCCCGTATGTGTCGCGTAAAATAAGCAGCGATTCAGCAATTCTTCCTCTTATGTGCTTTTGCGAAAGAGATACGGTACGGTTATATGCAAATGTCAGATCCTCAGTGATTGACTTCATCAGTTTAAATGACATTTCTGCATTATTCCTGAGGATCTTTATTAATGTGTTTTTATCAAGTATACATATTGCTGAATCCTCAATTGCCATGACTGAAACGATTTGAAAGCTTTCTGAAAAAAGAACGCGATAACCAATGAGACCATATGGTCTTACCATCTTCAATATCTGTTCCCTGTCGCCCACACCAACCCTGAAAATCTTAAGCTTTCCTGAAACGAGACATATCACGCCTCTGGCTTTGTCTCCCTCTTTTATGGCAAGATCCCCCTTTTTATATACTACATAATGATGGTGCTGGTCGATAAGTCCTTTTTCAGCTGGAGAAAGGCCTTTAAAGACAGATGCTGAACCTTCCAGACAAATCTCGATATATGGGTTTGAGTATTGCATAGTATAACAAGTGACCTTATCTATAAACCAATTGTTTTCTGCTTTATTTATTTTTGGGGTTGTTGAAAAAGTCCTTTTTAACCGCAGAGCACGCAAAGTTTTCGCAAAGCACACAAAGCTAAAACCTTATTGTCCTTCTTTTTGCGATCTTTGCGTAATTTCTTAGCGGTCTTAGCGGTTAATAGATTTCGACTTTTTAGACACTCCCAAAGTAGTAATATGGATAATGTGTGCTTTATAACATATCAAAGTTAATAAAAGAAACATTCAAAAATTAAATTAACAATTTTTAACATATTTAGAAACAGATACTTAGTGTGTTTGAAATTTAGTTTTGGTATTTTGCTACCAGCGGCATTCTTCTGCCGGCGCCAAAAGATTTTGAGGAGATCCTTAGCACTGGCGGAGCCTGATATCTTTTATATTCATTGTAGTTTATGAGCCTGATAACTTTTCTGACGGTATCTCCGTCGATACCTTCTCCGGATATTTTCTCTGCAGGTTTTTGCAACTCAATATACTGATATAAAATTGAGTCAAGGATCCTGTAATCGGGAAGTGAATCGGAATCAAACTGCCCGGGTTTAAGTTCTGCAGACGGAAGTTTAATAATAATATTATGAGGTATTATTTCCCGGTCCCTGTTTATGTAATTTGCCAGCCTGTAAATATCTGTTTTGTAAACATCGCCGATTACCGACAATCCCCCGGTCATATCGCCATACAGTGTACCATACCCGACGGCTGCTTCACTTTTATTTGATGTGTTGAGAAGTATGCATCCGAATTTGTTAGAGACAGCCATCAGCAGCAGGGCTCGTATCCTGGCCTGCATGTTTTCCTCAGTCACATCAGGCTCTCTGCCATCGAAAAGAAGCTTGAGGTCTTCCTCAAAAGCACGGAAAGGATTTTCGATGCTAACAATATCATATTTGATATTAAGTCTCTTTGACAGAGTAACAGCATCATTCACAGAATGTTCTGAGGAATATCGCGATGGCATTAGGAGTGCTCTGACATTTTCCGGGCCAAGCGCTTCGGCTGCCAGACATACACACAATGCGGAATCTATACCTCCCGAAAGACCAACAATGCAGCTGCTGAAATTACTTTTATTAAAATAATCATGGATCCCCGTCACAAGTGCTTTATGAATGAGTTCGACAGGTTCTCTCTTTATATCTCCTGACGGGTTGTCTCCTGAAAATATATCATCAAGTGAAAATGTTCTGGTTGCTTCCTCAAAGAATGGGAGTCGTCTCCAAATCTCTCCGCGATTATTCACGATCATCGAACCTCCGTCAAATATAAGTTCTGTGTTCGCCCCGGTCTGGTTTACTGTAATAACCGGGATCCTGTAATCCTTTGCCTTTGATCTGAAGATATTTGCTTTTATATCAGTTTTGTTATAGGAAAAAGGTGATGCTGAAATATTTATTACAACATCCGGATCCTGTTTAGCAAGCTCCTCCATCGGCGAAAGAGTATACATGCTTTTCTTTTCGAATTCATTATCAAAAGGCTGTTCATCCCATAGATCTTCACAAATTGTAAGCGCTATTTTTAATCCTTTGAATTCGAAGATTGTAAATTGTTTTTCAGGTTCAAAGTACCTGTATTCGTCAAAAATATCATAAGTTGGAAGAAGAGCTTTATTCGCTGTAAAGATTATCTTCCCTTCCAAAAGTGCCAGGGCTGAGTTAAAAAGCTTTTTGCCTTCAGGGTTTTTATTTATGGTCGGGGAACCTACTATAGCACAAATTCCGGTGCATTCTTTTGCAACTTTTTCAACAGTCTGGTTGCATTTTTCAATGAAATCGTAACGATCGAGAAGATCGAGAGGAGGATACCCCGGAATACACAACTCCGAAAAAATAACCAAGTCAGCATTATCTGTTTTGGCCTTATTTATTGTGTTACAGATAAGATCCTTGTTACTGGCAAAGTTCCCGATATGAAAATTTAGCTGTGCAATTGTGATCTTCATTTCTGCTTAATTAAAAATTGACGCCAAGCCTGAAGGATAAAAGTCTGTGAGAAATTTTATCGACAGGCTGGCCATTAAGATCTTTAGTGATATCGAGGAAATTATTGTCGAAACCTAGCCCTAGAACGAAAGCTGTATTTCCTCCCAGAGAATATTCAATACCAGCCATAATGTGGTACGAAAGGTTGAAGGTTCTTAACTCTGAAAATGCTTTTTCCCCTTTTATATCGAGAGAGGGAACATCTACTTTCCCTCCAATAACAACTTTAGGGTCGAGACCGAGATCGGTGAAAAATGTAATATATCCTATCTGGTTGGTCTGCAGTTTTAAGCCGAGAGGTATTGACAGGTATTGCACTTTATAGATTATAGCCCCGCCAGGCAACACTTTTGCAATTCCATTCTGATAATTATCTAACTGAAGCCGGGTCGTATCACTGCTTACAAGTCTTCCTCCCGCACTTATAATGTTTATTCCTGAAGAAAAAGAATAGTTATCACCGAAATATTTGTTAAAGGTGAGGCCAAAATTAAAGCCAGGCCTTGCTCCTTCATTTCTTACAAAACTATTATCCGATCCAAACCAGCATATTATCGGATCGGCATGTACTCCGAAAGTGATTTTTTGCTGGGCATTTAAGTTAAAAAAGATCAAAAAAAGGGAGATTGTTGAAACGGGTTTAAGAACTTTTATGCAGTTTATACTAATTTTACCTAAAGTCATAGCTTATCTATTTTTAATATTTGTACGAAAATAACAAATATTAAGGTAACTTATTGTGTCGTTAATATAAGTTGGTGTAAAGATGAAAAGTAATTAATTTCGAAGGTTCAAACCGATATCTATATGAGAGTACGCTCAATAATCATCATTATGGTAGTTCTTGGTCTCCTGGTTATTTTAGCCTGCAGGAGAAATAGCTATAAAATCAACGTATCCTCTGTTAAGGTGGATATTGAGATAAAAAGGCTGGAAACGGATCTCTTCACCCTGGACCCATCGGAAATTACAGCTAAAATCCCTTATCTCAAAGAAAAATATGGTCCTTTTCTTCAGATATTCAGTTACATAATTAATACAGGAAATGTAAATGATTCTTCCTTCAGTGATTTTCTTGTAAGGTTTTGCACCGATAAGCTGAATAATGAAGTTTATGAATCGGTTATGCAGAATTATCCCAATATTAATTCAGTTGAAACAGATCTCAGGAACGCCTTCCGGCATTACCGCTGGTATTTTCCTGAAAAGAAGATCCCTGGTGTATTTACATGTATTACCGGATTCAATAACAGCATAATAACAGCTGATTCAATCCTGGGAATTGGTCTTGACAGGTATCTTGGCAGGAATAGTGAATATTATCCACGACTTGGAATATACGATTATATATCTGCAAGGATGAATTCCTGGAATATTGTTCCTGACTGTATATATGGCTGGGGATCAACAGAATGGAATTTTGCAGAGCTTAAGTATCAGGCAGATAATGTTCTGGCAGAGATGATACATGAAGGTAAGCTGAAGTACTATGAGAAATGTATGCTACCCGAAATGAATGATACGCTTATTTTCGGATTTACTGCAAGTCAGATGAAGTTTTGCCGTAATAATGAAAGCCAGATGTGGCAGTATCTTATTGAGCATGACCTGTTGTTCAGTACCGACCAGTTTGTAATCCGGAAGCTCACAGATGAAGCACCCTTTACAAGTTTTTTCACCAATGAATCGCCCGGGAAGGCTTCCGTCTGGATAGGTTACCGTATTGTCGAATCATTTATGATGAAAAACAAGGATATTACTTTGGGGAAGTTGATGACTAACACTGATGTTCAGGGCATCCTTGAAAAAGCAAAGTATAGTCCGCAATAAAAAAAGAAGAACCGTTTTAATCAACGGCTCTCCCTTTTTTACTTTTATTGCATTACTATTCAGGATGTATAGCCTCTACCGGGCAAACATCAGCACATGCTCCACAATCTGTGCAGATATCAGGGTCTATTTTATAGATATCACCTTCAGAAATAGCTTCAACTGGACATTCATCTATACAGGTTCCGCATGCGGTGCAATCATCATTAATTTTGTAAGCCATTTTTATTATTTTTAGTTAAATAAATTACAAAAATCGCACAAATTTATCTAAAAATTCTAAATTAAAAAAACTCTTATCTCAGTTATTTAAAAATCGAGACTGAATGAAAGGTAGAATATTTTTGGAAGAAGGTAATGATTTTCTATACCCCAGGCCCAGTCGGCCCTTATGAAATACCCTAATATCTGTGCCCTGGCTCCGGCACCAAATCCTGCAACAATAGGTTCCCTGTTTGAATCGAGAGTTACAGTCACGGGTCCGTTCTTAATTATTTCATTGTCGTAGGCATTTTCACCGGCCCAGGGAGATTTACCTGTCCAGGCTGAACCTATGTCGCCAAAACCAACCACCTGGAGGCTGTTAAGAAAGTTGGAACGCAGCGGATGACCTGCAATATATCTTATAAAAGGCCATCTTATCTCACTGTTGATAAGTGCAAAGCTGGTCCCGTTTCTGATATTCTGGCTGAACCCTCTCATGTTGGTTGCAAGAGCCTGGAAACCATAATTTACATCAGGATTGACCGGAATGGAATTATCGAACATCGGATATTTTGAGAAGAAATACCCCATCCAGTTGTCAACACCACCGAGGTAATACACCAGCCTGGTAGGTCCGTAAGAGGTACTTGCAGCAAATCTGTTGGCCCAAATCAGTTCTCTGTGGATCTTAATATACTTTCTGAAGTCAACTCCAATCACAATCATATCAGAATTTCTTGTTGTCAGCTCTTTATAATATTCTCCGAATATTTTAAACCTGGTTCCATAATAGATGTTCACTATCCTTTTGCGGGTATTGTCGTAAATAAGTTCCCCTTTAATGCTACCCCAGTGACGATAAATACTCGGACTGTTAAGAGTTGCCATATCGGTTGAAAGAAAGACATGTCTGTCGTATCTGTACGAAAGGGTTCCCTTAAGTGCAAGTACCGGAGAAAAAGGGTATGAGTACGACAGATAGATGTTGTGAGTATATGTTTTAAAATATGTAGTATCATTTGAGCTGAAGAAAGCCTGCCTGTGAAATATAAGCTGCTTATCGAATTTTCCCTTCAGGTTCTCGACACTCAGCAGGTATTCATTGCTGTCAAAATTACCCGATAATCTTATACCTCCTGTTACCCGGTAGTTTTCAAAAAGATCGACTATTCCGAACCTGATCAGTCCATTTAAGCCAGGATTATAATACGGAGCGCCTGAATTATACACCTGATAAGAATTATTCAGAAAGGAGAAGTCGATCTGTTCGACCACATAATTATTATAAAAAGAAGTCTCATAAATTCTCAGCAGTGGAAGCCGGATTTCTCCGGTGTCGAGATCAATATCCATATAATCCTTTCTCCAGAGTTGCTCATAATAGTTTTGTTTTTCCTTTTCAAAAATATAATGGTTAATATCTATTGGTTCATCTTTGATATAATATTCATAAAGGGGTTTGGTAAGCGTGTCCCTCCTTTTTCTGTCTTCTGCCAGAAGCCATTGTCTTAACTGTTCAACACTGTCAGCTTTGTACAGCAGTTTTGTCTCATCTTTTCTGAAATTACTCAACACTATCTCATTTTCCGGGATATGAGTGGAAGTGTTGAGCTGTCCTTTACGTAAAAGGTATCTCCCTTTGCTGTACAGTATTTCCCCATAGGTGTCAGAGCCGTCAACCACCGACTCATCCAGGATGTTGCGGTCGTAATTTGTTATTGGCTGCGATTTTATAAAATACCTGTAATGGGTTGTTGTGTCTATATAACTTATGGCACTGTCAAAATTTGCAATATACCTGTTAAGGACGCCATTTGTATTACCTATATACGCAATTCTGCTTTGTCCGATACCTACAGGTGACATTCGATCACTGTATTGCCCTTCTGTAAGCCTTGTCAGCATATTTCCCCTTGTTGAAAGATTATATGTAAACAGATCATACGTATTTCCTGTTTTTTCGAAAGGGTTTCCGGTACTTGAAAGTGTATCCGACAGCCTGTTGGATGAGAAGATTATTTCATCGGGTTTATCTTTTAGAAAGGAAGGATGCAGGTCGTCTGCGACATCTCTGGTTATCTGCTCATTGGTACCGGATGCAATTGTATGAACATAAAGGTCGGTGATACCATCTTTCACAGCGGAAAAAATCAGCCTGGAGCCTTCAGGAGCATAGGAGAAATCGAGGATCTTATCGTAATATAACAGGTTTCTTTCCTCAGTCGACCTGTCAGTTACCCTGTAAAAATACATTACGAGGCCAGTTTTCTCTTCATTAATAAATGTCAGTATTTTACTGCTGGGATGCCAGGCAAGCACAGGGTAGGTCCTGTCGCTGGTATATTCAAACCTTGGCTCTCTTCTGAAAATAATTTTCTGTTTGCCTGTTGTCTGATCGTAAAGCCATATTCTTTTCCTTCCCCAGTCGTTGGTAACATAAGCAATATATTTACCATCGGGACTCACTCTTACCTGCTGGTATATTTGTTCTTTTTTTGATTTCCGGATAACATTCCCGTCAAAACCGGGAAGATTCCTGTCACCTGAATAATCATTTTTATAAAACTCCTGCCATTCCTTAAGCAGGTCTTTAAGGTCTTTTCCGATTACATATTGGAAACCATCATTTATATTCTTATAAATTTTGGTTAAATAAATAATATTCGGTATAAGAGCATCACCGTATTGTTTCCCGATAAACCTCCAGAACGATTGTCCGGCATATATAGCGTCATCATTTTCGAGATGCGCAATTTTCTTGTATTTACCGGACATGATTCCATCCTTAACGATATTCTCTGCATTATAATCCCAGCCAAAGGCGACATAATTTATTAGTCCCTTCAGGTACCAGTCCGGCATATTTATTAGAGATGAACTTGAAACTCTGTCCTTTACATCAGCATTATACAAAATTTCGTTGATTATCACTTCAGCAATAGACTCAGCTATCTGTTTATCAAAATTTTCATGATCGCCCTCATAATACAGCATTACCTTGTTCTTTATAATCCTGCTGAATCCGCCGGTATTATAATTTTCTTCATCTGATGTTACCAGGCCAATGTTTGATTGCTTATACTCACCATTTTTATTATAAATTATGAAGATCAGTCTTTTTTCCAGGGTGTAGTCAAAGAAATCCTCAATATCGGCCAGCTTCTTAGTAGTATAATTTGCAGTATATTCAGCAAGATCACGCCCATATTCATTGAAGTAGCAATCGAAATCATCGAACCTGTAATATGACCAGAAGAAATCATAGTACTGAACTCTGTTCTTACCAAATGTCATCTGAAGGCCATTATAAAACTGGCCGCTTACGTTCAGATAAAGCATGCAGGCTAAAAAAATGATTATCAGTCTATAGCTACGTCTCATTATATGTATCGTCATGAAAAACCGGCTATTAACCACAAATATTATTCAATTCATACCGGTCTGTGCAACAAAACTAATGATATTATGTTTTAAAATATCGAAATAGATTAAACTTTATTATTTTTGCATGTTTTAATAATAAAAAACGTTTTACGGTCTGATTTTTGTGATATGCCATGCAACCAATTCCTTTCCAGAGTTGTTTATTTAAAAAACCGGATTATTACAATATTTATTATATAATAATTAAGAAAAAATGAAAAGATTTATTCTTCTGTTTTCGATTTTAGTGTTGAGCGCTTCCCTTTTTGCACAACCGATGATGAAAGTGTCGGATTCTGAACATAATTTTGGTACTTTTAAGGAGGAGGCCGGAAGGCAGACTTACAATTTTATTGTGACAAATGCGGGAAATTCTCCGCTTGTGATTCAGAATATAGTAGCTTCTTGCGGTTGTACTACTCCAGAATGGACGAGGGCGCCTATCCCGGCTGGTGCGAAAGGAAAGATTACGGCGATCTACGACCCAAAAGATCGACCGGGACAGTTCGACAAAACACTTTCTGTTTATACTAATTCAAAACCTGAAATAGTTGTTTTAAGGATAAAGGGTGAGGTTATTCCTCATGAAAAGACGATCGAGGAACTCTTTACTTTCCCTGTTGGTGATGTGCGTTTTGAGAGTAACCACCTTGCTTTCACGAATGTTAAGAAGACTGATAAAAAGATTCGCATAATGCAAATTATAAATCCATCTTCAGAACCTGTTAAAGTTGAATTTGAAAATCTTCCTGCTCACCTTACTCTTAAGGCTAATCCTCTAACACTTAAGCCGGGGCAGAAAGGGATCATTGAAGGAACATATGATGCTACCAAGAACGATAGCTGGGGTAATGTAAGCGACATGGTTAAAATTAAGCTGAATGGAGTTGTTCAGGAAAATGTATTTTATTATGTATCTGCAAATCTCGTCGAAGACTTTTCTTCTCTTTCAAAAGCAGATCTTGAAAATGCACCTGTTTTTAAGCTCGAAACGACAAACATTGACCTGGGAAAAATTCCTGGTTCAACAGCCAAAGAAGCTGAGTATAAATTTAGTAATGCAGGCAAGAGAGACCTCATTATACGACAAGTGAGATCTACATGCGGCTGCACGGCTATTGTACAGGGTCAGCAGGGAGTAGGCATAAAACCGGGAGAGTCAAGTTCCATTAAAGCCGTCTTTAATTCAGGAGGGTACAATGGGAAAGTTACAAAAGTTATCTACGTTTATTCTAATGACCCGAAGAATTCGGAGGTTGTATTAATGCTGAATGCAGACGTTCAGCAGCCTGTTCCTGATAAGTAAAACAGATATACCAAAAGCTATAAATATAAGGGTGCCGTAATCTTTCTGGCACCCTTTTATTATTTTTGAGAGTAAATCGACAGTAATGGAGGGGAAAAAGAGGTATAAAAGTGCTTTGTATGTTCAGGAAGGGGTTCATACACCACCAAGCATCAACCCTGATGTACTAATGGGTAAAGGAAGGAAGGCCAGGAAGAAATACACTGTGGATGAATATGTCGCAGGAATTTTATCGGGAAACAGGACAATTTTAAGTCAGGCTATCACTCTTGCAGAGAGTTCATTACCTGAACATTATGACAAGATCCAGTCAATAGTTGAAAAATGCCTTCCGTACAGTGCAAAATCCATAAGAATAGGTATAACAGGTGTTCCCGGGGCAGGTAAAAGCACATTTATCGAATCATTCGGGTTATTCCTGACCAGTGAGGGGAGAAGACCTGCAGTACTGGCGATTGATCCCAGCAGCGGGCAGACCAAAGGGAGTATCCTGGGAGATAAGACGAGAATGGAGAAGCTGAGTACCCATCCTGATGCTTTTATAAGACCTTCTCCGAATGCCGGTACACTTGGTGGGGTTGCAAGAAAGACCAGGGAGACCATAATACTTTGTGAAGCAGCAGGATTCGACACTATACTCGTTGAAACAGTGGGAGTGGGGCAATCCGAGACAGAAGTTCATTCCATGGTTGACTTTTTTCTCCTGCTTATGCTGGCAGGAATGGGAGATGAACTTCAGGGAATAAAACGGGGCATTATGGAAATGGCAGATTTGATTGCCATTACAAAAGCTGACGGGCTGAATGAAACAGCAGCCGAGACGACAAAAATAATGTACCGGAATGCACTTCATTTATTCCCGTGTCCTCCCTCGGGATGGAAACCGGAAGTCATCACATGCTCAGCACGCGAAAATAAAGGTATTGAAGAGATATGGAAGAAAATAACCCTTTATGTTGAGTATACAGTCAATAATGGTTATTTCGCTGAACGCAGAAAACAACAGGCTGTTATAAGGATGGACGATACTATACTCCAATTTCTGATGAACTCATTCAATAATAGTGAAAAGGTAAAATTATTACGTCCGCAGCTGGAGAAAAAACTGCTCGAAGGCAAAATAACCTCCTATACTGCCGCAGTCGATTTAATTAACAAATACCTTAAAAAGTAAGATTTATTGACATTATTCATATATTTGTGTGAACCTTTATTTATCTGTCTGATACTTAATTAAAATTCCTGATATGAAAAAATTGATTTACCTGTTTGTTTTAGTGGCAATTATTGCTTCCTGCAGTACAGAACCTCACTATGTTATAAAAGGCAATATTGCTGGTTCAGATAGTATAACCTTCCTTCTCCAGAAAAGAGAAGCAGGGAAAATTGTAACTATTGATTCTGTGATATCAAAGAAAGGAGCCTTTAAAATGACCGGCAAAGTTGATTACCCGGATATGGTACAACTTTTAGCGATGAACACGAATAAACGAACATCTTTCTACATTGAGAATTCTGCTATTACTATCACCGGGAAGCTCGATTCCCTTTTTGCTGCTAAGGTCACTGGTTCGAAAACCCAGGATGAGTACCAGTCTTTCATAGATTCAAATAAACCATTAAGCGAGAAATATTCCACCCTGGTTAAAGAATATCAGGCTGCCAGACAAACTAATGATACGGCAAAACAATCACAAATTGAGAAGGATGCCGAAACACTTACAGGTGAAATGACTGCTCTTCAAAAAGAATTTATTAAAAATCATCCTGCCTCATATGTTACTCCTTCAATTTTAAGAAGCATAAGTTATGAAATGGATGCTGATGAGCTGGAAGCCGCAGTAAATGCTGTTGATACTAATATTGCAAAGCTGGAGATCATTAAGGATCTGAAAGAAAGGGTTATTGCTATGAAAGCTGTTGCAGTCGGACAGAAAGCTCCTGACTTTACTTTAGACGACGTAAATGGGAACCCGGTTTCACTCTATTCAAAAATAGGATCAAAGCTTCTTCTTATTGATTTCTGGGCAGCATGGTGTGGTCCATGCCGTCAGGAAAACCCGAATCTTGTAAAGGTATACAATACATTTCACAAGAAAGGATTTGATGTATTTGGTGTTTCTCTTGACCGCAGCAAAGATGACTGGGTGAAGGCAATCGCTGATGATAAACTGACCTGGACACATGTTTCTGATCTTCAGTACTGGAATAATGCAGCTGCCAAACTTTATGCCGTCAATTCCATTCCTGCAAATTTCCTTCTTGATGAAACAGGAACTATAATAGGAAGGAACCTGAGAGGTGATGCTCTTTATAATAAGGTTAATGAAGTTCTTGGAGGGAAGAAATAATATTATATACTGACCCCCATTGGATTAGGACTGTTGAAAAAGTAATATAGTTTGATTACTTTATTGCCACCCGGGGCCGGGCACTCAGAACCTGGCACCTACTTTCCGTTCTTATTCAGCTCCTCAAGGATGAACCCTGTTCCCCTCACTGTGCGGATATCAATATTATCGTCATCGGAAATATATTTGCGCAAACGACTGATAAACACATCCATGCTTCTTCCAAGGAAATAATCATCTTCACCCCATATTTCGGTAAGAATATCTTCTCTGGCAAGAATTTTATTTTTGTTGATAATGAAAAGCTTCATCAGTTGCGCTTCTTTCAGTGTGAGCTTTTCTTTTGCATTGCCTGATATGAGCTCCAGAGTGTTAAAATTAAGTATTGTGGATGATATCCTGTATTCATCATTTGTTGAGGTATAGACCCGTTTCAGGATATTATTGATCCTCAGTATAAGCACTTCAGGATCAAAAGGTTTTGTTATGTAATCGTCGGCGCCGATCTTTAATCCTCTTACAATATCTTCTTTCAGGCTTTTTGCCGTAAGAAATATCAGAGGTACCCCTGGCTGGGCTTCCTTGATCTTTTCGCCAAGAGTGAAACCATCCATTTCGGGCATCATAACATCCAGAACACAAATATCAGGTCTGTCTTGATTAAATAGTTCCCATGCTTCTTTCCCGTCGCGCGCAAGAGTAACATCAAATCCGTTGATCGATACATATTGTGATAAAATGTTTCCGAAATCCCTGTCGTCTTCAGCTAAAAGTACTTTCATAACCCTGAACAGTTTTTAATATGGAATTGTTACTGTAAAGATACTACCTTTTCCGGTTTTACTGGTCACTGTAACATCTCCTCCGTGAGCCGCGGCAATTTTTTTCACGTAATATAACCCAAGTCCAAGACCTTTATATTTATGGATGTTGCCTGATGAGGCACGGTAAAATTTATCAAACACATGTTTCTGATCGGCCTTGCTTATCCCAATGCCATTATCTGACACCCTGATACAGATATTCTTATTTTCAACGAATCCCTCCACATCTATTTCAGGTTCTTTATCAGAATATTTCACAGCATTCGAAAGCAGATTATTAATCAATGCTGTAAAATAGACCAGGTCAATATCGGTTTTTACCCCATTGAAGCTGTATTTCTGACTAAGCTTCGCACAATTGCCGCAGCCGGTTTTAAAGCTGGATACAATATCATTCATAATCTCTTCAATATCGACTTTTTTCCTGTCGAGCTGGAACTCGGTCCTTTCCCACATGCTTATTTCGAGAATCATATTGATAAGCTGGTTAAGGTGGATGCTCTGTTTTCCTATCAGCCTGGCAGTCTCAAGGATCTTCGAGTCATCTTTTCGGATCTGTTCCATCTCAAGGGTCTTGCCGGCAACAGTTATTGTTGCCAGTGGCGTCTTGAGCTCATGGGTCATGTTATTGATGAAGTCAGTCTTTAAATTCGATAACCTCTTTTCCTCCATAAGATTGCGGTAGGTTATCAGGAAGATGGTCACCACTATTATAATGCTGAAGAGGCTCATGCCCAGCGAGGCAGATATCTCTTTAATGATCATCTTCCGTTTGTCGGAGAAATCGATATAGTATTCAAAATCAAGAGAATAATAATTGTCTTCCCATTGCTGAAGTCTGACAAGAATACTCGACTTTGAGCCTTTTAATGCAGTAGATATACCCTCTCTTTCCTGTGGTCTCCTGGGTATGAAGGACTGGCTGCGGTAGATATTAAAAGTATCGGCTCCTATAATATCAAGATTGGTGATTACAATCCTGTGTTTAAAATCTTTTTCAAACCCCATACTTTCAAAATATGACGACAGATATTTAGAAAAATCCTGTTCCTGGTTCAGCACGAGTGAAAAGAATTCAAAAATATCCTTTTTCTTTTCTGCCAGTTTGTCCGGGTCAGTAATTTTGGGTAATTCTTTAACAATGGAATCAGAATAATTCCTCAGTATAAACCTGACTGTCTGAAATGGATCTATTGATCTCCTGCTCCTCTGCATATTTGACCATGCTTCCTGTGAAAGAGATCGGTATCTAAGCCAAAGCATTTCATCTTTCTGTCGCCATACACCTTTTATTATAATAAGTTGTGCGGCAATCAGAACCAGGATCGAAAATATACCGAGTATCAGAACAGTATTTCTTTTTTTCATTTTTTATGTTTTTCCGATCAAAAATATTCATTTTAATTGATTAAAGGGAGCAATCAGGGAAAACATTAACCGTGCGTTAACCTTGCGTTAACAAAATGAGTGATAAATTGGTACTATCTTTGAAATACCTAACGTAAAAAAAGGCAGTCATGAAAAGAAGCACTTTAATATTAACAATTATTCTTCTTATTTCAATGGGATTTTCTCTGCAGAGTTTAAATGCGCAGGATAAGTCAAAAGAAGATAAGGAGAAAGAGCTTCGTATGCAGGAGACCATTGATGCACAGAAAAGGGCATTCGTGGAACAGCAGAAAGCTCAGAAAGATATGCAACAGTCAGCGGAGGATCAGAAAAAGATTCTGCAGGAAGCTTTGGAGAATGCAAAAGTCAAAGTTGATGATGCTGACAAAGTTATAAGGATTTATGAAAATGAGCGTGGAGACAGGCAGGTCTACAGAGGTGAACCGTTTATTGTTACACCGGGGATGGATTTTAACTGGCGTCCATTTAATGGTGATACAGAAAGGACCACGTGGGATTTTTCCAAGTCAGTTAAAGAAACCTCATTTTCAAGAGACTACACCTTTGATGTGGAGTCAACTGCGAATACAGTCGTGATGTCAGTAAACGGTGATTGCAAGTCCGGTGAAATAAGGATAAAGATCATAATGCCCAACGGAAAGACCTATTCTAATATATTGATTGATGAATTCGGCAACCTTAACTGGAGGAAGACATTTACAATTTCCGATACCGAAAACAAAGATAAAGCAGGTGCATGGAAGTTTGATATAAGTGCATCAAAGGCAACCGGTTACTTCAAAATATCTCTTCAGACATATTAGTTTTCGCACGTCTTATGACGGTTTATTTTCATTCCTTTTGAAAAAAGGCTGGCAAGGGGGCCGGCCTTTTTTTATTCTGCTACCGCTGTTGCACGGCCGCCTTTAACACTTTCGACCTTAATATTAAATTTTGTCCCGCCTTTTACGATCCATTTAAGATCTACATGCTGATACCCCGGGATATTTGAGACCTCAAGCCGTTGAGGGTTTCTTTTCTGTTCCCGCGAAAGATCAAAATCTTTGTCTTCAACTATCATACCGGCAATAACAGTTCCCCCATCAATGGATACATAATCGGGCGGATCGATTTTATATTTCAGATTATCTGCTGAATGAGTCGGAATCATCCTTCTGTTAGCTACTGTTGCAGTTACTTCCTTAAGACCTCCGGCAAGCTTCTTTACACTTACACTGGTAACTTCCAGCTTAGGGGTCTGGTACGCATTGTAAATGCAAAAAGCAGCGTTACGGTGGGCATCTGTCTCGAGCATGAATCCGGGGTGAATACGTCCCAGCATCTTGCTGAAGCCGCCTATTTCCACTTCACCATAGACCGGGTGATTTATTTTCTGCCATGGAATAAATCCGTCTCCATAAAGTAAGAGCTTATCGAACTCATACTGATCGGTATTTGTTGTATCATAAAACATAAGATAGCTGTTCCATAATTCATTGGAGAAGACAAAACAGCCCATGGCACCGTACCACCAGTCAAGTTCTCCCCCATAAACAGTATACATATCCTTCCAGATTGTTATGAACTTATAGCCGGGGATTATCTCTTCACCTTTCTTTCCGATGGCATTTATCACAGCATCATCGCTGCGGCTATATACTTCTGCACCGCCTCCCTGTATTGAAGGCCCTCTGAGTATCAAGCCTCCTGAATTATGAAATGATTGAGCTCCGGTAATGTTCCTGTGGCTGATTATGAAATCGCGGACCGCCTGGTTCTCTGGCTCTGAAAAAGGATACTTATTTGCACCACCCTGGACATATTCTGGCTCCCAGTTAAAACCCCAGTCGCGATTACCGTCGTATCCACCCGGACCATCTTCATTGACAAGACCATCTCCATCATTATCAATTCCTTCCATCCCAAGAATTTCATATTCACCTTTTTCTCCGGGCTCAACACGGATCATCCTGCGTGGATCCTTTGGATCAGCTACATATCTGCCATCAGGATTTTTTCTTCTCATCATGCTGATATTCTTATCGCCGTTCATGTCGTCATATCCATCCTCATCATAAAGTCCGTCACGGTCGTCGTCCCAGGGCATGAGACCAGAACGTGGAGGTATGCCTACATTGGCAAAATAATCGCGTGCATCCGGATTGATGGTTGGAGCAATATAAAAGGTTTTATCCTTTAAAAGCTGACGGATAAATTCATTTTCATCGTACATTTCACACAGATACCAGGCTGTGTACATTGCCATCTCGGAGCCCTGGATCTCTATCGAATGTATATTCCCGTCGATCCAAAATCCTGGCTTCTGATCAGGATTGCCTTCCTTCTTATCTGAAATTATCATTACCCAGAGATCCCTTCCCTGGTAAGATTTTCCCATTGATTTAAGAGTAACAAGATCAGGATATGCAGAAGCCAGTTTTTTGCAGATATCGGTTATTCCGGCGTGTGTGTAATATCTGTCCCAGGAAATCTGGACTTTAGTATTTGCCGGTGTGCCTGCAGCTTTAAAAAATAACACGTCGTTCTGTGTGAATGCAGGATTTGACAGAATAACCAGAAAAAACGAAAATATAGAGGATGTAATATATTTCTTCATGATGAACCTTGTTTGAATTAATTATTTAAGTTCGGCTGTTGTGGTAATGAACCCTGTGTTCAAGGCTCCGGCAGTGATTTTCACACTACCTTTCCCTGTGAGCAGCCAGCTGAATTCCTGCGACTTATCTCCTTCCAGCCTGGGAATTCTCTGCACCTTCTGGCCACTGATGAGTTTTTGAGATTTTGAGGGCTCCAGTGTCATTCTCATAATCCTGGTCCACATGTTTCTGTCGCCCGCTTCGGTACATGTTGCAAAGATCCCTTTATTATGAACCTTCAGTGTCAGCCTGAAGACATCATCGCCTATATTCTCGGTCTTCAGATCAAGGAATTCCAGTTCAGGATGCATAGCAGCGACCAGTGTGATAAATTTGTAATTTGCCTGAACAAGCTCATCAATCTTTTCGACCGGAGGATTGATCATTACAAAAGGTTTTATTCCTCCGATTTCAGTATTCTTACCCTGAAAATCCGGATCTTTTACTTCAGTCCACGGAACAAATACATCATCCATCTTGTTCTCAGCTGCGTATTTCAGAAAAGTTATTTCCGGGTTCTTATCTTTTTCTGTGGGGAACCACCATCCGGGTGTGCTGAAACTGTACCTGCCGTAATGGAAGTACGACCAGTCCATAAAATTGCCCGGATCCTGTCTGGCCGGAGGAGCGCCTTTAATCCCGGTAATTTCATGATATTTGTCGGATACCAGCTTATTGATTATCTCATCAGATTTCTGAATGGAAGTTATTTTCTTGTTCTGCCTGCGCATTTCCCCCTGTCCTGTTGAAGGGGGAGTGCGTTCACTGGATTTTTGAGGCTGTCCAAGGTTATCCTGTGGCCCGAAAGCAAATGTTAAATATATATTGAAATGATCAAAAAGGAAATCAAGGACAGCCCGCGTCTCTGGTTCTGAAACCGGATAAAGACCTGCATAAGTGCCAAACTCTTCATAATTGAATGTAAGATTCCTGTTGAAGCAGACACCCCCTGGCCCATCTTCATTATAATTTCCATCCTTATCGTTATCAATTCCTTCTGAATATATAAAGTATGCTCCCTGCTGCCCTTTAGAGAGATCAGCAGGAACTAATATTCTCTTGTCGTCTTCACTTTCGATGTATGTGCCCGACGGATCCGAAACACGAATGATCGTGATATACCCATCATTATTAAGATCTTCATAAGGATCTTCATCGAGGGTAAAGTCTCTGTCATCGTCGACAGGTCTCGCATTTGTTATCCTTTCGTATTTTAATTTTGAAAAAAATTGTTCAGTAGCATCGGGACTTACATCAGGGAAAACATAAAACGTTACCTGAGACAGCAGCTTTTTAATTTCATCGGAGGATGCTTCTTTGAGCAGTGATGCTGCAAACCCCAGAGCCAGTTCTTTTCCAAGAATATAATTGCCTTCCACACCGCCTATTACAGCAATGCCGGGTTTGTTATCCTTGTCTCCCGTCCCGATAGTAAGAACCATAATGTCTTTACCACCGGCACTCTTTGTAAGCGATTTTGCCGAACACAAAGAAGAATAGCTTTTAACCAGAGCATCAATTTTCTGCAGTGTTGTTTTATAATCAGTATATTGATTCTGTGCCAGGGCCGGATTGTGAAAAATACTTCCGGCAACGGTAAGTAACAAGATTCTGAACAGGATTTTCATAATTGGTAAGTTTTGTTTATTGCTTGCCATGTTTGCTCCTCTTTTTTGCAGGGGTTCTAAAAAGGCAATTATTAAAGGCTGGGTCCCAGTTCGGGTTTTGATAAAATTCAGCAGTAATGTTGTTAAAATATCCCAGAATATGTTTTGGAGAAATGGTATATATCAGCTCGTCATTGTCGCCAAAGTATGGATCAGTTATAGTTAATACTTCTTCGATCCCGGAGTCATTTTCATTTGAGATCACAGAATAATGTTCATAGATCTTTTTCGGGATAGCAATTATGATAGTAAACAAGCCATAGTCTTTCCTCTGGAACAGAAAATAGGTTATCTCAATTGGTTCGCCAGGATTGACGCGGTCTGTAGAATGAGGGAGCTGGCTTTCAAAGATAAATCCTTCATTCATAATCTTTTCCACGGTACTAAAGTCTTTAGTATTATGGAGGAAGAAATAGCAGTCTTTGTAGTTATTAAGAATTACTGCAAGTATCTCTCCTTTATTCTTCATCCGGTCTGTTCCGATTTTTCGAACTCAAAAATAGCTTATATTATTTTATTTACAACACATAAACCTTTTGTTCTGTTATATGTTAAATTTGTATTCTGTGTTAATATTAGCGCCTGATGAAAAAAATAATCATACTGCTTGCAATCATTATTGCAACTGCCTGCAGCCACACCTCTCAGGAAACAGGCGCAGAGATGATAACTGTCAGCATTGCTCCCTTTAAATATTTTGTTGACAGGATATCGGGGGGTGATTTTAAAGTGAATATAATGGTCCCTCCGGGCTCCAATCCTCATATTTATGAGCCTTACCCGGAACAGGTGAACAAGTTGAGAAAATCAGTAGCATATATCAGTGACGGATTTATGGGTTTTGAGAATACGTGGCTTGAAAAGTTTTATGAGACCAATAAAAAAATGGTAAAATTATCTCTGGGAGACAAAATTACCCCTATTGTATCAGATGATGACCATGGAAATGACCATTTTGAGAGCCGTGATCCACATTACTGGGTTTCTCCAAAGTCAGCAAAAATAATTGCCGCATCAATAAAAGATTTGCTAAGTAACCTTAATCCTGATAAAAAAGAAAAATATGGATCTAACTATAATACTTTGATTCACAGTATTAATGAGGTTGACAGCGTAGCCAGCACTCTCTTTTCAGAATTTCCCGGCAGATCGTTTATGATCTATCATCCAAACCTTGCATATCTTGCAAGAGATTATAACCTCGAAGAGATAGCTGTGGAATTTGAAGGTAAGGAACCTACACCTTCGAGGATGAAGTATCTTATTGACCTCGCACAGGAGAGGAACATTAAAACAATTTTTGTGCAAAAAGAGCATGATGCCAAAAATGCCAGGGCGATTGCCGGAGAGATAGGAGCTGAGATTAAGACCATAGACCCTCTGTCGGAAGACTGGATGAAGTCGAGCCTTGAGACTATAAATGCTCTTGACAGCAGTTTTATTAAAAGTCGTAAATGATCTGAAAATATGACTACATTACTTGAAATGCATTCAATATCAGCCTCATATGGAGCTGGCGTTGTGCTTCATGATATCAATTTCAAAGTAAGCGAAAGTGATTTTATCGGAGTAATTGGTCCTAATGGCGGGGGCAAAACAACATTGCTCAGATTAATACTCGGACTGATCAAACCTTTAAAAGGAAAGATAATATTCAGCAGCGAGCTTCTGAGCGGAAATAAAACAGGTTATCTGCCTCAGATATCAACCGGCGATGTTCAATATCCCGTAACTGTCACTGATGTCATCTTATCGGGAATGATGATGTGTAAGAAAATATTATCGCGGATGTCTCTCTCCGACAAAAAAAGGGCGCAGGAAATCATTGATGAGCTGGGCCTTTCGGGACTGGAACATGCCTCATTGAGCGAGTTGTCCGGAGGACAGCTTCAACGCGTATTCCTTGGCAGGGCAATAATTGGCAATCCAAAATTATTACTGCTGGACGAGCCGGGCAATTTTGTTGACTCTACTTTTGAAAATGACTTTTACGGCAAACTTAAGGATCTTAACTCGCGCATGGCTATATTGATGGTTTCGCACGATATAGGAATTATATCGTCCCATGTAAAATCCTATGCCTGTGTAAACAGGGATCTTCACTACCATCCGTCATCTGAAATAACAAATGAACAGCTTCTTGCATATGGGTGCCCGATACAGCTGATTACTCACGGACAAGTTCCTCATACTGTACTTAAATATCATAACTAGGTGGAAGGGAATATTTTTCAATACGAATTTGTGATAAAAGGTCTTCTCGGGGCTATTTTTGCTAGTATAACTGCCGGATTGGCAGGAACATATATTGTTTCCAGAAGGATGGTTTTCCTCAGCGGAGGAATTACTCATGCTTCATTTGGAGGAATCGGAATAGGTTATTTTGCAGGAATCAATCCGGTGCTGGGAGCAGCAATTTTTGGAATATTATCTGCCCTTGGGGTTGAATATCTGTCTGTCAGGCACAAGGTAAGAGAAGATTCTGCAATAGGTATTCTATGGGCTTTCGGAATGGCTATAGGAATAATCTTCATATACCTGACTCCCGGTTATGCTCCTGATCTTATGAGTTATCTTTTTGGCAGTATTCTGACCGTAACATATGCCGACATTGTTGCCCTTGGAATAATGTCTTTTGTCCTGATAATATATTTTTCGGCATTTTACCGTACAATACTTTACATCTCTTTTGATGAATCATTTGCCCGAACTTATTCATCCTTTGTCGATATATTCAAATATGTCACTACAGCGCTGGTTGCTCTTACAATAGTGCTGAATATTAGAATGGCAGGAGTGGTTCTGGTGCTTTCATTACTGACTATTCCTCCCAACATTGCCATGATATTTACAAAAGTCTATTCAAGGATATTAATATGGTCGGTGATTGCCGGATTTGCAGGTACTTCTGCCGGATATACCATTTCATATTTTGCCGGTATTCCTGTTGGTGCTACCATTATCTTTACACTTGTTTTAATCTGGGTCATCGCAAAAGGACTTAATCGTGTGTTCCGGAAAGTTCCGGTATCACCCTGAATGGATTTTCAGACAATTCATTTTGTTAAGGTGAATGTTATACTAAAAGATGAATTAGAAGTATGTTTATAGTATACATTGCCATTTATTAAGAAATTGTTATTACTATGTAAATCAGGTTATTACTATTTAAAATAGATATCATGGATTTTGATCTTATAGTTATTGGAAGTGGTCCGGGTGGTTATGTCGCCGCTATCAGGGCATCGCAGTTAAAAATGAAAGTAGCCGTGGTCGAAAAGGCGGAACTGGGAGGTATATGTCTCAACTGGGGATGTATACCGACAAAATCGCTTTTAAAGAGTGCTCAGGTTTTTGAATACCTTACCCATGCCTCGGATTACGGCATCTCCCTGGACGGTAAAGCTAGTGTTGACTTCAATGCGATGATTGTCCGCAGCAGGAACGTTGCAGCTGGTATGAGCAAAGGGGTCCAGTTCCTTTTTAAAAAGAATAATATAATGCATTTAAAAGGGCACGGAAAGATTACCGGTAAAAGTAGTGTTGAAGTTGAAGATGCTGACGGAAACAGGAAATCATATACGGCAAAAAAAATAATTCTGGCAACAGGGGCCCGTTCCAGGGAGTTGCCTGATCTGAAACAGGATGGTATTAAAATTATCGGATACAGAGAAGCAATGATCCTTCCCAAACAACCAGAATCGATGGTAGTTGTCGGATCAGGAGCTATTGGGAGCGAGTTTGCAAATTTTTACCAGAGTATCGGAACAGAGGTTACACTTGTTGAATTTCTTCCAAGAATTGTACCTAATGAAGACGAAGAGGTATCAAAGCAGCTTGACAGGTCGTTCAGAAAGCTTAAAATGAAGATCATGACAGATTCGACAGTTAAGTCTGTTGCCATTTCAGGAGAGACATGCAAAGTCTCAATAGAAACACCTAAGGGAACTGAAACAGTCGAAGCAGAAGTAGTATTTTCCGCCGTAGGTATTACACCAAATATTGAAGGTATTGGTCTCGAAATTGCTGGCGTAAAAACTGAAAAGGGCAAAGTAATTGTTGATGATTTTTATCAGACCTCAGTACAGGGAATATTTGCAATAGGTGATATAGTACATGGTCCGGCACTGGCACATGTAGCTTCTGCAGAAGGCATTATCTGCGTTGAGAAGATGGCCGGGAAAGATGTTGAACCACTTGATTATAATAATATTCCGGCATGCACATATACTAATCCTGAGATTGCATCTGTTGGTATGACGGAAGCGGCAGCCAGAGAAGCCGGGTATGATATAAAGGTTGGCAAATTCCCGTTTAGCGCATCAGGTAAAGCAAGTGCTGCAGGAACAAAAGATGGATTTGTGAAGCTTATTTTTGATTCAGCCTACGGGGAACTCCTGGGAGCTCATATGATCGGAGCCAATGTTACGGAGATGATCGCGGAAATAGTTGTAGCCAGAAAGCTGGAGACTACAGGTCATGAAATTATAAAAGCTGTACATCCACATCCCACTATGTCAGAAGCCATTATGGAAGCAGCCGCTGCTGCCTATGGTGAAGTTATTAATTTGTAGAAAACTGTCCTGAACTAATCTTACCTTAATAAAATGAAAAAGCTCTTTTTAATTATCCTTGCAGCAGCAGGCAGCTGTTTGCTGTCAGCACAACCTCTTGGAAGACGTCAGATTTATGATATCTCAAAAGATAAAATACTGTATACTATCGGTTATGCACACCTTGATACAGAATGGAACTGGGATTACACTACAACGATAAACCAGTACATCTGGAATACTATGGCTGATAATTTCAAACTCTTTGAGAAGTATCCCGACTATGTATTTAATTTCACCGGCTCCCGACGTTATAAAATGATGAAGGAATATTATCCTGAATCATTTAAGAAAGTAGCGGATTATATTGCCAGCGGAAGGTGGTATGTATCAGGTTCGTCTGTTGATGAGGGTGAGGTCAACATATCGTCATCGGAATCAATACTGCGACAGGTATTGTATGGGAATCTCTTTTTTAAAAGGGAGTTCAATAAAGAGAGTGTTGATTATATGCTTCCCGACTGCTTCGGCTTTGTTGCAACAATGCCTTCAGTCTGGAGTCATGCGGGCCTTCTTGGTTTTTCAACTCAGAAACTGACATGGAGATCTGCTAACGGGGTACCTTTTAATGTTGGGGTGTGGGAAGGTCCGGATGGGAAAAGTGTAGTTGCTGCCCTGAATGCGACCGATTATACGAGTAGAATTGTTCCGCGCCTGGACAGGGACAGCACATGGAATATGAGGCTCCAGGATGACATTAACAGGTACGGTATATCATTCGACTATCGTTATTATGGCGTTGGAGATGTAGGAGGTGCTCCAAGAGATGAAGATGTAAAAAATGCCATTGGAAGCCTTAATAACAGCGACAGCAAGTTTAAAGTTGTTCTTACTTCATCGGATCAGATCTATAAGGATATAACTTCTGAGATCCGCTCAAAGCTTCCAACATATTCAGGAGATCTGTTGCTTATTGAGCACAGCGCAGGATCAATGACCTCAGAATCGTACATGAAGAGAGCCAACAGGAAGAATGAAGCGCTATCGAGAAGCGCGGAAATGTCTGCATCAGCAGCATGTTGGCTGGGAGGAGCATCTTATCCGGTTGAGAAACTTAACAATTCATGGGAGCTTGTCCTTGGAAGCCAGTTTCATGATATCCTTCCCGGCACAAGCATTCCCAAAGCTTATGAATATGCATGGAATGATGAGTTCATTGCAATGAACGGCTTCTCGGAAGTTATGATGAACTCAGTCAGAGTAATTTCGCAGGAAATGAATACCATGGTAAGTGGGAGATCTGTTCTGGTATACAATCCTGTTGCAATTGAAAGAGAAGATGTTGTTACAGCTGAACTTGCGTATAAGAAATTGCCTGTTAATATTAAGGTTTTTAACAAAAATGAAAAGGAGATCCCTTCTCAGATAATATCTTCAAAAGGGAACATGCTGACAATTATATTTCTTGCAAAACTGCCTCCTGCAGGACTTGCAGTATTTGATATACGCGAAACTTCAGAGGAAGCTGCAGTTTCATCATTATCAGTTACCGGTCAGACGCTTGAAAACAGCTATTACAGGGTGAGCTTAAATGCAGAAGGTGATATTGCCAATATTTACGATAAAAAAGCCTCAAGGGAAGTGCTCTCTAAACCTGCAACTCTTGATTTTCAGAGGGAAAGACCATCACAGTGGCCTTCATGGAATATGGACTGGAACGACAGGAAGAACCCTCCTTTTGATTATTTGAACAAGGATACTAAAATCGAGATATTAGAAAAGGGGCCCGTCAGGGTTGCATTGAAGGTGACCAGAAGAGGCCAGAACTCAGAGATCAGTCAGATAATAAGTCTTTCTGAAGGTGAACCGGGAAAGGTAATCGAGGTAAAGAACCAAATTGACTGGCAATCAAAAGAAGTCAGTCTGAAAGCTGCCTTCCCGACAACAGTATCGAACGAGTTTGCCACCTACAGCCTGAACACCGCAGCAGTAAAGAGAACCACAAATAATGATTTAAAATTTGAAGTGCCGGGAAGACAATGGTTTGATCTGACAGACAGGTCGAACAGCTATGGAGTATCCATTCTCGAGGATTGTAAATACGGTTCAGATAAACCGGATAACAGTACGGTAAGACTGACACTTATGTATACTCCCAGAGCATTGTCTTTTGTGTACCAGGGAACACAAGACTGGGGAATACATAATGTAAAATATGGCATATATCCGCATTCAGGAGACTGGGTATATGCAAAATCTCCATGGTATGGGAACTTTTTAAATAATCCACCCATAGCATTTGAGACTACAAAACATGAAGGGCTTCTTGGAAAAGAGTTCTCCTTTTTGAAGATCAATACAAGCCAGGTGGATGTAATGGCTCTCAAAAAAGCTGAAGAGAACAATTATTATATCGTAAGGGTAAATGAACTTTACGGAAAGGATTCAAAAGGAGTGACAATCACCTTCCCGGGAAGGATCGTTGACGCATATGAAGTAAATGGTCAGGAGAAGAAGATCGGCGCCGCTGACTTTTCCGGGGGTGTCCTCAATTTTGACATGACAAGGTTTCTTATCAGGAGCTTTGCTGTAAAATTTGAAGACACTTCTACGGTGCTTGCAAAACCACTGCAGGATGCAGTGGACCTCCCTTATAACCGGGATGCTGTGAGCTTTGACTCCAACCGTTCCGATGGCAATATGTATGAGGGGCTAACTTTGCCAGCAGAATTAATACCTGACGAAATAGTGAGTGAGGACATTCATTTCAGGATGGGCAGTAAAGCTGACGGACAAAATAATGTCGTTTCATCTGAAGGTCAGAAAATAAAGCTGCCTTCAGGAAAATATAACAGGTTGTACATACTGGCTGCTGCCACGGAAGACACGCAGGGAACCCTCAAGGTTGGCAGGGAAGCATTTAACCTTGGTATTCAGAGCTGGACAGGTTATATTGGGCAGCACTATAACAGGGAACTCTCTTCTGACAATCTTAAAGTGGTTTCAATTTCGAAGGCATTTACAAAAAAAGATAACATTGCATGGTTTGCATCCCACCGGCATACTCCGGGGGCAAATGACACTTACAGGTACAGCTATCTCTATAAGTATGAGTTTGCTATTCCGACGAATGCAACATTCATCACACTTCCAAAAAATAACAAAATCAAGATCTTTGCCATCACAGTTGCAAATAACGGTAATGATGATATCATGCCGCTTCAGCCGCTTTATGATGATTTTAAAAATGATAAACCATTTGAACTGCGAAGTACCGAATAAGTTAAACCTGGATAAGTATCATTTATCACGCAACCTTTATCTTAAAATTATCATCATTCTTTAAAGAAATGCTGGTATTTAAGACAAATAATTTGTATTTTTATACTCTTTAGAGGTAAAAAGCCTTGTCGGAGATAAAAAATATTATAAACGGTTGTCTTAAAGGTAACAGAAGAGATCAGGAACTTCTGTACAGGCGGCATGCGCCAAAACTATATGCCGTCTGTATGCAGTATTCGGGCAACGATGAGGAGGCCAGGGATATATTGCAAGAGGGGTTTATCAAGATCTTTGAAAACCTTATCCATTACAAGCATGAGGGTTCTTTTGAAGGCTGGATCAGAAAGATCATTGTCAATACTGCCCTGGAAAAGTACCGGAACAAACATAACCTTTACAGGGTTGATGACATTGACATGATTCCTGAACCTGACGCAGAACCTGATAATACAGATTATGCAGGTCTTGAGGCTATTGACTTGCTGGAAATTATCAGGGAACTGCCACCAAAATACAGGATGGTATTTAACCTTTACGCAATAGAGGGTTATTCACATAAAGAGATCAGCCAGATGGTGAAGATCTCGGAAGGAACATCCAAATCGAATCTTTCCCGCGCCAGGGTAATACTCCAGCGCAGGGTGGGTTCATATACAGGGCTAAAGAAAAAGATAAATGGATGACAGAGAAGCAAATATTGATGTTTTATTCAGGAACGGCCTGAAAGATTATGAGGTGCTTCCTCCTCCGGAGGTATGGAAGAATATAGCCCCCAAAGCCAAAAATAGCCAGCAGCCGATCCTTATTCTTAGGAGTGCAGCCATGGTAGCAGTTTTATTGTCCTTAACGTTCCTGGCTTACAGGTGGAGCATTCAGTTTACCTCTGGTCTTGAAGGAAATGCTATTACCATGAATCCGGAGTCTGAGAGTCCGGTTCTTGACAGGCCCGGCATTTTCACAATCACTGAAAAACCTGTCAGGGCCGACAATATTATGTTATCCGATGCTTCAGTAATTGTACCGCAAACTCAGGAATCAGTGGTCCCTGATACTATTAATACCTTGCAGCAGGAGGTTGATCATCCTGATGTTGCAGACCGTATCCCAGTAAAATACAGCTACAGCGGAACCAGCGATAAACTTTTGGCCGTCAATAACAATAAATCAGTTGCAATCGACAAATACGTGCCCGAATACTTCAGCGAAGAGACTGCGATGAATGGAACCAGAAGGTGGACAATAGCAGCCCTGGTCTCTCCGACATACTATACCAGCTTCAATTCAGGTAGTAATGAAGCCACGACACAGCTTATGTCTGAAGAACAAACGCTTATTTCTTATGCCGGTGGATTGGCCTTATCCTATAAAATCAACAGGAGACTCAGTGTGCAGTCTGGACTTTATTATTCTTCCTTTGGAAATGAACTCTCAGGCATATCTTCATTCGGAGGATTCCAGCAATATGATAACACCAAGGGAGACCATAACTTCGAAGTACTCACAATGAACGGTACTGTTTATACCAGTAATGCCGATGTATTTCTCCTCGATAATCTTTCAAGTCAGAGAGTTGTTTCAAGGATCTCCAATGATATGTTCGATCCTGCCAAGGCTAATCTTCAGTACCTCGATAATTCACTCCGACAGAATTTCAGCTATCTTGAACTGCCATTTGTTCTGAAATACAAGGTGGTAGACAGAGCAATAGATTTCAACATTATCGGAGGTCTGTCATCCAATATTCTGGTAACCAATTCAGTATATGCCAATCTTGACGGCACAAAATATCCGGTTGGAAAAACTGAAGGACTTAATATGATTACTTTCAGCAGTTCACTTGGCATGGGGATGGAATACAGCTTAACCAATAACCTGTCGCTTAACCTTGAGCCGACATTCAGATATTATCTAAATTCATTTAACGAAATACCCGGGATGAGAGTACATCCCTATTCCTTTGGACTCTTCTCCGGGATCTCCTATAAATTCTGATAATTCCTCTGCTAACCTTCTTATTTGATTTTATTATTTTGACGTTGCTGAAATTATTTTTCAGGCTTAAAAATATTACCTTTGCAATTTATTTTTAACAGCCCTGATTATTATGACGGTTCAAAACAGGAAAACTATACTAACAGCAATTGTTCTGGTGTCCGCTGCTTTTATTTTTTTTTCAGTAGTTCAAGGTTTTAACGGAAGCAACGGTACTCCTTCAAACATTGATATCCCGGATACCATTCTTCTCAATAAACCATTTAAGCTTCCTGATAATGTAACTTTTGCAGGTGAGAGGATGCCACTTGAGAATTTCGACACCAAGGAAAGTCTTGAGAGAGAGATAATAACAAGTGCCTATAGACACTCATCGACAATTTTAATAATAAAAAGATCGCATCGGTATATTCCTTCCATAGAGAAGATTTTGAGGGAAAATGATATACCTGATGATTTCAAATACCTGGTAGCCGCAGAGAGTGAATACAGCAATGTGGTCTCTCCGGCAGGAGCTACAGGATTCTGGCAGATAATGCCGGGAACAGGAAAGGAACAGGGCATGGAGATCAATTCTGTTGTTGACGAGAGATATGACGTTGAAAAATCAACCCAATTTGCATGCGAATATTTTAAAAAATCGTATGCAAAATACGGTAACTGGACACTGGCTGCAGCCTCCTATGATGGTGGCAGAGCTGGCATAGATGAACAGATTGACATTCAGCATCAGAATAATTATTATGATCTCTTGCTTTCTGAAGAGACCGCCAGATATATCTTCAGGGTTGTCGCTTATAAGCTTATTATTTCTGATCCGGAAAGTTATGGATTTACAATCGGCAAAGAAGAACTTTATCCGGAACTTAAATTTTACGTGGTATCAGTTGATACGGCAGTTTCAAGTTTTTCAAAATTTGCAGAGCAGTTCGGGACCAATTATAAATTACTTAAGTTCCTTAATCCCTGGCTTCGTAAGCCTTATCTGACTCAGAAACCCAATAAGGTGTATCAAATCAGGATCCCGGCTGAAGGAATGAGGAATGCATCAGTTTCTGAGGACGACTTATGATCATTTTTGTGGCGCAGTGTAAAGATGAGTGAAGAAATAAAAGTGCTTGGAGCACGCGTTCATAATCTGAAAAATATTGATGTCAGTATTCCACGCAATAAGTTTGTGGTTATCACAGGCCTTAGCGGTAGCGGAAAATCTTCACTGGCTTTTGATACGATTTATGCAGAGGGTCAGAGGCGTTATCTGGAGACTCTCTCGGCGTACGCCAGGCAGTTCCTTGGTGGGATGGAACGTCCTGATGTTGATAAGATTACCGGGTTAAGCCCAGTGATTTCCATAGAACAGAAAACAACCAATAAAAATCCAAGATCAACTGTCGGAACAATAACAGAGATTTATGATTTTCTGAGGTTATTGTATGCCAGGGCTGCCGATGCTTATTCATATGCGTCAGGCGAAAAAATGGTCAGGTATACCGACGATCAGATAATTGACCTGGTTAAGAACCGTTTTTCAGGCAGGAAAGTCTATTTTCTCGCGCCGGTCATTAAAGGCAGAAAAGGGCATTATAAAGAGTTGTTTGAACAACTCAGGAGAAAAGGATTTCTGAGTGTAAGGGTTAACAATGAGATAAGGGAACTGGTTCCAGGCATGAAGCTTGACAGATATAAGACTCATTACATTGAGCTAATAATTGATAAATTCAGAGTCGGGGATATCACCGACAAAAGACTGACCGAATCAGTACAGCTGGCACTCGACCAGGGTGACGGAGTAATGATGGTGCTGGATTCTGAGAATAATGAACCCAGGTACTTCAGCCGTCATCTTATGTGTCCTGTTACAGGATTATCATATAATGAACCGGCTCCGCATACTTTCTCTTTTAATTCACCACAGGGTGCATGTCCTCATTGCAACGGACTGGGTGAAATATCAACCATTGATGAACGGAAACTTATACCCGACAGAGACCTCAGTATAAGAAAAGGGGGCATTGAGCCCCTGGGGAAATACAGGAATGTATGGATATTCTGGCAGATAGAAGCAATTGCCGAAAAGAACGGGTTTACCCTTGATACTCCCATAAGGGATATTTCTGAAGAGGCTCTCAAAAAGGTTCTTTACGGTTCCGACGAGGTTCTTAAGTTGTCCAATACACCTCTTGGAATGACCTCTAACTACTTTCTTACATTTGAAGGAGTGGTAAATTTCGTGGGTAACATTGAAACCATCAACGGGAAAAAGAATGGTGTCAGGAATAAGGACCAGTATGTTCAGTATAATGTATGCCCTGAGTGCAATGGAACAAGGTTAAAAAAGGAATCGCTTTACTTCAGGATCGCAGACAGGAATATTGGTGAGCTTTCTTCACTGGATATCAATGAGTTATCACATTTTCTTGAAAATGTTGAAGATAAAATGACCCCTAAGCAGAGGCAGATAGCTTCTGAAATACTGAAAGAAATAAGATCCAGACTTGGGTTCCTTCTTGAGGTGGGACTCGATTATCTTTCGTTGAACCGGGGTGCCAGAACGCTGTCGGGAGGAGAGAGTCAGAGAATAAGGCTTGCTACACAGATAGGTTCAAAACTGGTAAATGTTCTTTACATACTCGATGAGCCCAGTATAGGTCTTCATCAGAGAGATAACAGGCGTCTGATCGGGGCTCTGAAACAATTAAGAGATTCGGGAAATTCGGTAATAGTGGTTGAGCATGACCGGGAAATGATGGTATCGGCTGACCATATCATCGATATGGGCCCCGGAGCCGGCAGACTTGGAGGAATTGTGGTGGCTCAAGGACGACCTGACGAGATCAAAAAATATGATACTCTGACATCGGCATATCTAAACAGCAAAAAGGAGATCAGCGTTCCGGAAAGGCGAAGGAAGGGAAATGGCAAATTCCTGATACTTACCGGAGCCTCTGGTCATAACCTCAAAAATGTTGATGCTGTGCTTCCTCTGGGTACGTTTATTTGTATTACAGGTGTATCGGGCAGCGGTAAATCTTCGCTCATAAACCAGACAATTCATCCTGCGCTGGCACGGCAATTTCATAATTCCGGGAAGACTCCGCTGCCATACAAAGATATTAGCGGGATAGAGCACCTCGATAAAGTTATTGAAGTTAGCCAGTCTCCTATCGGCAAGACTCCACGCTCGAATCCTGCAACATATACAGGCGTATTTACTGATATTCGAAAGCTTTTTGAGCAGACCACAGAAGCAAAAATACGGGGATTCTCGGCAGGCAGGTTTTCATTTAATGTCAAGGGTGGAAGGTGTGAAGGTTGTGAAGGCGCAGGAATGAAGACTATCGAAATGAATTTTCTTCCCGACGTTTATGTTCATTGTACAGAGTGCAACGGAAAAAGATATAATCGAGAAACCCTTGAAGTTAAATATAAGGGAATGTCTATCAGTGACGTTCTGGAAATGACTGTGGATCAATCAGTTGAATTTTTTGAAAATGTACCATCTATTTACCACAAGATTAAAACACTGAAAGATGTCGGATTGGGTTATATAAAGCTGGGCCAGCAATCGACAACTCTCTCGGGGGGAGAAGCACAACGTGTTAAACTTGCAACTGAGCTTGCTCGTCGTGATACGGGAAAAACATTGTATATACTTGATGAACCTACTACAGGTCTCCACTTTGAAGATGTCAGGGTGTTGCTCGATGTGCTGAGCAAGCTGGTAGACAGAGGAAACACGGTTGTCGTCATTGAGCATAACATGGAAGTGATTAAAATAGCTGATTATATAATTGACCTTGGGAAAGAGGGGGGAAAGGACGGAGGCGAAATTGTGTTTTCCGGAACTCCTGAAAAAATAGTTAAGTGCAAGGAGAGTTATACCGGAATATTCCTAAAATCAGAATTAAAGGCTTAAGAAAATCATTATATTTGAAATCCAAAAAATTATTCTGATGGGCAAACTGGACAAACCTGCTGACCTTATTAAAGATGCCTTTGAACAAAAAACCTGGCACGAAATACATACTACTGATTCCTGGAGAGTCTTTAAGATCATTTCAGAACTTGTTGAGGGATTCGAAAAACTATCGCGTATTGGTCCGTGTGTCTCGATATTCGGGTCCGCCAGGACACATCATAATGATAAATATTACAGACTGGCTGAGGATATTGCCTATAAGCTGACTCAAAAGGGTTATGGTGTTATTACCGGTGGTGGCCCTGGTATAATGGAGGCAGCAAATAAAGGAGCTGTAAGAGGCAAAGGGAAATCAGTAGGAATTAATATTGATCTTCCGTTCGAGCAAAGACCTAACCCATACATTGATGCGGATAAACTGATCACATTCGACCATTTCTTCGTCAGAAAGCTCATGTTTATGAAATATGCCCAGGGATTTATTGTACTTCCAGGTGGTTTCGGGACATTTGATGAACTTTTTGAAGCTATAACACTGATTCAGACCAGGAAAATTGGAAAATTTCCAATAATCCTTGTTGGGATCAAATACTGGAGGGGATTAATCGACTGGATCAGGGAAGAGATGCTGGCAGAAGAACAGAATATCTCTGCTCAGGATCTGGATCTGTTTACTCTGGTTGATACGTCAGATGAGGCTGTGGATTATATTGTTAAGTTCTACTCAAGGTACCTCCTGAGTCCCAATTTCTGATAATACTATTTTTTTCTGAGGCGATCCATCTCTCTTTCGGTGTCTTTACGTTTCAGGGTCTCGCGTTTGTCATATTCCCTTTTGCCTCTTGATACAGCAATCTCTGCTTTGGCTAATCCGCGGTCGTTAATAAATACTTTCAACACAATAATTGTCAGTCCGGCTTCTCTTACTTTTCTTTCTATCTTTTTCAGCTCGCGTCTGGTTAAAAGGAGCTTCCTTTCACGCAAGGGATCATGATTATTGAGATTACCCCACCAATACTCAGAAATATGCATTCCTTTTATATAGAGTTCCCTGTCCCTGAAGAGGCAGAACGAATCAGTGAGAGCAGCTTTTCCCAGGCGTATCGATTTTATCTCTGTACCGGTAAGCTTTATACCGGCAATATATTTTTCGATGAACTCATAATCGTGCGAGGCCTTCTTATTTTTTATTACGATATCGTCGGAATAGTTTTTCATGCGTATGCTGTAAAAATCAGGGTCAGGGAAGGCAAAATTAATTAATTTTATGGTAACTTGCTTATTACCATGAATCAGTTACTATAGTGTTGGCAAAATCCAAAACAAGATACGACCTCCTTTTTATTACTGGTCCGACAGCCTCCGGCAAGACTTTGCTGGCTGCTACATTGGCCTCAGTGCTTAAAGGTGAAGTTATAAGCGCTGATTCGCGGCAGGTTTACCGCAAAATGAACCTGGGTACCGGAAAAGACTATTCTGATTATATAGTAAATGGCATTTCCGTACCATATCATCTGATAGATATTGCTGAACCTGGTTATAAATACAATGTCTTTGAATTTCAGCGAGATTTCAGGACTGTTTATGATGACCTGAAATCAAGAAATGTGTTTCCGGTTGTCTGCGGTGGCTCCGGGATGTATATTGATAGTATCATAACAGGGTATAAAATGGTTGAAGTGCCACCTGACAGCGGGTTAAGGGCTCAACTTGAAAAGAAATCCATGCAGGAACTGATAGAGATACTCTCTGCCTTTAAAAAACTGCATAACCAGACGGATATTGATACCAGGAAGCGTATTATCAGGGCAATTGAAATTGAGCACTCTAACAGGTCCGGGAAACTTGAACAGACACAGTTTCCGGCTTTGAAATCTCTCATTGTCGGCGTTCATGTTGACAGGGACAATAGACGCCAAAGGATCACTGAAAGGCTTCAGAAAAGGCTGCGAGAAGGAATGATTGATGAGGTGAAATGGTTACTTGATAGTGGCGTCAGCAGGGAGACTATGATCTATTATGGTCTTGAATATAAGTATATAACACTTTACCTGGCTGATAAAATTGATTATAACTCCATGATAAAGAGCCTTGAGGTTGCCATACACCAGTTTGCGAAACGGCAGATGACCTGGTTCAGGGGCATGGAGAAAAAAGGTATAAAAATTAGCTGGATCAGTGCAGAGCTGCCATTGAGCGAGAAGGTGGAAAAAGTCCTTGAACTGCTCAAAAAGTAATTTATTTCAGGTATGTCTCAAGCCAGTTAAAAAACTCTCTCTGCCAAATGACAGAATTCTGAGGTTTTGTTACAAAATGTGTTTCATTTTCAAAGAACAGAAGTCTGCTCGGGATACTATGCAACTGGGCAGCCTGGAACGCTTCCATACTTTGTGTATAGGGAATCCTGAAGTCATTGGCCCCGGTTATTATGAGGATAGGAGTATCCCAGTTATCTGCCATAAGATGTGGTGAGTACTGGTAGCTCTTTGGCATATTCCAGTAGGGACCTTCAATATCCTTATCGGGGAACCAAAGTTCCTCTGTACTTCCATACCAGCTGGTAAAATCAAACATGCCACAATGTGCAATAAAGGCTTTGAACCTGCCTCCATGCATACCGGCGAGGTAAAAAACCGAAAAACCTCCATAACTTGCTCCCACAGCCCCAAGTCGTTCCGGATCGACATACTGTTCCCTGGCCATGGCATCAGTTGCATCAAGATAATCCTGAATATTGGCCCCTCCATAATCTCCGGAAATCTCTTCTTTCCATGCCTGGCCAAAACCAGAATCACCCCTCCTGTTTGGGGCAAAAACAATATATCCTTTTGCAGCCATCATCTGGAAATTCCAGCGATACGACCAGAACTGGTCGATAGGTGTCTGGGGTCCGCCATTGCAAAAAAGCAACGCCGGGTATTTCTTTGCAGGATCAAAATCGGGAGGGTAGACAATCCACATCTGCAGGTCCAGGTCATCTTTGGTCCTTATATGCTTCTCATCAGTCATACCCATTTTTATTGATTCATATATACTTTTATTTATAGCACTTATCTGGCTTACATTTCCTGTAGTCAGATCGATAACTGCCACTTCTGGAGCCATCGACATAGACGTGATACTTGAAACTAAATTACCTGATTTAATAATTAATGATCCCAGGTTGTGAACTCCTTCAGTAACCTTATCAACACCTTTCCCACTGATATTCGTCTTAAAAACCTGTGAAGTACCAAGATATGAACAGACAAAATAGATTGTCTGGTTATCTGACCAGTTAATACTTTCCACATCAAAATCCCACCCTTTGGTCACCCATGTTCGGTTGCCGGTGTTAATGTCATATACCATAAGCCTATCAAGATCAGCCTCATAGCCATCCCGGGCCATGCTCTGATATGCAATCTTTGATCCGTCAGGAGAAAAGACCGGATATCTGTCGTACCCACGGTTTCCATCAGTGATATTTACCTCTTTCCCGGAAGAGATATTATGCAGGAAGATATCTGAATTTGTGCTTCTTGCATCTTCTTTCCCGGTTAATCTCTTTGACGTATAAGCTATATACTTGCTGTCGGGGCTCCACGATACTTCTCCTTCATCGAAGTAGGGAGCGAGGGGAGATTCGAATTTCTGGCCCTCCATAATATCTTTCTCACCTGAAATCTTTTTCCCGTTAAAATCTGCAACAATAATATGGCTGTATGAAAAGTCTCTCCAGTAGTCCCAGTGGCGATACATGAGGTCGTCAATTATCCTAACTTTAGCTTTCGGTAAGCTATATTTTTCATTCGCGGTCTGATCGAGCTTGACTCTCCTGGTAAAATAAATTTTGTTCCCTGACGGAGATATATTAAAGATCTCAAAATCTCTCAGGCCTTCCACAATCTTTTTCTCTGATCCGTCAGCATTCATGACTATCAGGTTCGTATCGCTGACATAAGCCACAGATTTGCCATTATTGAACCATTGGGGAGATGTCCCGCCATCTGCTGTGAGCTGGACTGCATCGCCTCCTGTAATGGGTATCTTATATATATTGGTTATCCTGGCTTCAGTCGGGAGATCTATATCTGTGAGTGTATAAAGTACCTTTGATCCATCGGGAGAGAGGGCTATAGTCCCGAGCCGTCTGAATTTCCACATTATCTCCGGTGTCATAACTCCACCGGCTTTTTCTTCTTCAGTAAGCTGGTTGGAAAACCGGGTTACGGGTTCCTTTATTACAGATTTATTCTGTTTGCATGAAGCAGAAAAAAGCAATGCCAGAAGAACTATCGGAACAAGAAATCTTTTCATGAGGGATTTGTTTATTTGGTTTATTGTTTTTTAAGTGCTTCCTGTACTTTGGCTTTGAGTTCGTCATATAGTTCAGGATTATCCTTTAATATCTGCTTTACAGCATCGCGTCCCTGTCCTATTTTTGTTTCACCGTAGCTGAACCATGATCCGCTCTTCTTTATTATGTTAAAGTCGGTACCCAGGTCAACTATCTCACCTAACTCGGAAATTCCTTCGCCATAAAGTATATCAAAATCAGCTTTTCTGAAGGGCGGTGCGAGTTTGTTTTTAACTATCTTAGCCCTGGTACGGTTTCCGACAACCTCATCGCCGTCTTTTAGCTGGCTGGTGCGGCGTATGTCTACCCTGACTGATGCGTAGAATTTCAGGGCATTTCCACCGGTTGTGGTCTCAGGATTTCCGAACATGACCCCGATCTTATCTCTGAGCTGGTTTATGAACACACACGAAGTGTTCGTTTTACTGATGTTAGCAGTAAGTTTTCTGAGTGCCTGCGACATAAGCCTTGCCTGAAGTCCCATTTTTGAGTCACCCATTTCGCCTTCTATCTCTGCTTTAGGTGTAAGGGCTGCAACCGAGTCGATAACAACAATATCGAGCGCTCCTGATCGTATAAGGTTATCTGTGATTTCCAGTGCCTGCTCACCATTATCGGGCTGCGAGATAAGAAGATTCTCAACATCAACACCCAGTTTTTCAGCATAATTGCGGTCGAAGGTGTGTTCAGCATCAATAATTGCGGCGATTCCACCATTTTTCTGAGCCTCGGCTATTGCATGAATGGCTAGCGTGGTTTTTCCTGATGCTTCCGGGCCATAGATCTCTATAACCCTTCCACGTGGAAATCCACCTATACCAAGAGCTGCATCAAGTCCAATGGAGCCGGTAGGAATAACCTGGATATTTTCGATGGCAGCATGATCGCCAAGTTTCATGATCGTCCCCTTGCCAAAATCTTTTTCTATTTTTCCGAGAGTTACTTCAAGAGCTTTAAGTTTCTCTTTATTAATTTCTTTTCTTTCGTTGCTCATATTACTGGTTTTATTTTTTGTAAACATTGAATATCTGTTCTGAGTGCGCTTTTGTATCGACTTTTGAAATAATTTTTTCAATGATCCCTTTTTCGTCAATAATAAAGGTAGTCCTTGCTATTCCCAAAAAAGTTTTACCATAAAGACTTTTTTCTTTCCATATTCCATAGTCTGAACATATTTTTTTTGTAGTGTCAGCTATCAGCGGGAAAGGCAATGAATACTTGCCTGCAAAGTTCTTATGTGATTTCTCACTGTCGATACTCACTCCAACAACTGCAAATCCTTTCCTGAGCAATAATTCATGATTATCACGAAGATTACATGCTTCAGCGGTGCATCCCGGAGTATTGTCCTTTGGATAAAAATAAAGTACAACCTTCTTTCCTGAGAAACCAGTCAGTTTCACATTATTACCGTTCTGGTCAATCCCCTCAAATAGCGGAGCTTTCATTCCCTCTTTCAATTGTGCCACAGGTTTATTAATTTTGTAATTATGGGTAAATTTACGAAGTTTGAATTGTTTTCTGAAGTTAATTTACTTTTTTGTTATTAACAATCAATCGTTTTCAGTAGGCTGGTAACTTCAATTAATAGTTTGGAAATTAGTTATTTGTGATGATGGAGAGAGGCAACGGTCTGATAAAGGTAAGCAGGTATTTTTATATCATGATATTGATGAGCCTGTGCTATTCAGAGGGTACTCTTTTCTCGCAGAATATTCCTGAAAAACCTTTAAGGCAGACATCCATAGAAGCATTTAATGCCGGCAATTTCGAAAAAGCATACCAGGGATTCACCGGGCTCCTTGCAATCTATCCAAAGGATCCTCTGTATAAATATTATTCAGGGGTATCTCTTGTGAATCTGAACAGGGAACCGGAACAGGCTATAACACTCCTGAAACAATCTTTACAAGGTACTTCGGTTGCCAGGAATATACCTCCTGACGCGTTATTCTGGCTGGGCAGAGCCCAGCAAATGTCGGGAAAGTTTAATGAAGCCATCTTTTCATTTGAGACATATTCGCAACAGGCTGGTAAAAAGGCCTCGCGAAATTCAGGTGTTCCTGAATATATTCAGCAATGCAAAGACAGTAAAGGAGAGCTGGTGAAGTCTGAACCTGTAACTGAAATAAAGAGTAAAGAAACAGCTCGCGCTTTGAAGCCGCAAACCATGACTGACAAGAGTGAAAAGAATGTAAATCAGGAGTCAGTTACTGAGAAACAGGAGAAAGAAGCAATACCCGATGACTATGATAAGATCTTATCGGAGGCCATGAAATACCAGGTGAAGTCAGATTCTCTTTACAAAGCTGCTGAGAGTATGAAGAAAAACCTTGATAATCAGAATTATAAAGATAAGGCCGAATTAAAATCATCGATTACTCAAACGGAAAGCATGGCAGCCTCTTTTCAGAAACTTGCTGATCAGAAATACGCGCAGGCTCAGGCTGCAATGAATGCCCGGCCCTTTGCAAAAGAAGACACTCCTGTAATTGTTACACAGGCAAAAAATGACACATCAGGAACTTTAAAACAGGAAATTGTTACTCCTGTTGTCGAAAAAGGAGTCGATGAAAATAAAGATGCTGTTTTACCGGCTCATGATCAGGTTCAGGTGAATAAACCTGTCGAGGCACCGACTGCTCAGGCAGTTAAAAACATAAAACCTGATGATTCAAATGTGGTTGGCCAGACAATTAAGAAAATATCAGAAACATTTTCGGTCTTTGAGGTTACGGAAAAACCTGTTTATAAAGCTACTGATAAAATCTCCATTAATCCTGAGATACCGCAGGGACTGATATATCGCATCCAGGTAGCAGTATTCCGCAATCCGGTTTCACCTTCATATTTTAAAGGAATAACTCCTGTTTATGGCTTTAAGGTTGCCGGTACCGACAGAACAAATTACTATGCCGGGATGTTCCGTCGGCTTGCCGATGCCAACAAGGCTCTTGCAATCGTTCGCCGGAAAGGATTTAAAGATGCCTTTGTAATTTCGCTTTCAGGAGGCAAAGCAGTGTCAGCCGAAAGGGCAGCAATCCTTGAAAAAGAATGGGGGAAGAAACCTTTTATTACAGAAATAAATGATAATTCCCGTGCACCTGCTGATACCGTTCCTCCCACACTTTCTTTCAGGGTTGAAGTTATGAGAGCTATGAAGCCGCCGAAAGATGATGTCCTGGCGGGATTGAATAAACTGGCCGGAACAAAAGGCTTAGATAGTGTGACACTTCAGGATGGAACCATCGTTTACCTGATTGGGAAATTTATTACATTTGAAAGCGCAGTAGAGTATGCAGATCTGCTGGCAAGAAACGGTTACCGTGAGGCCAGAGTATCTGCATGGCTTGGAATTAAAGAGATACCTGTAGAGACTGCAAAACAGCTTTTTGAAAGAGTTGAATGAAAGAAAACCCAATACATAAGGATGACAAACTGCAGGAGGGCAGTAAAATATATTCATTGATTTTATTCAATGACGATATTAATACTTTCGATCATGTAATAAAACTACTTGTGGAGGTATGTGGTCATGATATAATACAGGCAGAGCAATGCGCACTACTTGTACATTTCAGGGGAAGCTATGAGGTAAAGAAAGGTTCCGAGGAAGTACTTACCGCAATGAACAGATTGCTCAATGCAGGAGGACTTAATTCTGCAGTGTCGCTTCTGTAAGGACGTTGCATGCAACGTCCTTACCCCTATGACATTTATCACTTGATATAAAATTCGATCATTTTCTTAACGGCCTCGCGGCATACGGAACAATATCCTTTAGGTCCGTTGCCCTTCATCCGGCAATCCATCTCGGGTCTGTAAATACCTTTTGCGACGTAACCGCCACCTTCAAATACTCCGGTAACATTTCTGTATTTATCCTCAGCAGGAGTTGGAACAGGTGTATCCCTGGCTATCATCTTTTTCCACTTGGAATCAAAGTTTACCAGGGTGGTAATATTGGGTTCCCAGGGTTCTACATTCAGCGGATAAAATTCTTCATAAGCAACCTCAGAGGAATAATACTCATCGGCAAGGCCCGCAAAACCGTGTCCGAATTCATGAATGAATACCTTTGGTGACAGTCGGTTTCCGACAGATGTTCCGCTGTAATAATTATAGACACCACCGCCTCCGTATTTATCAGTGTTAATAAGGACAATTATATTATCGTGAGGAACAAGGGCAGCATAATCGTTCACAGATTTTATATCCTGGGTTGTCAGGTACCGATCGAGGTCGAATGTATAGAAGCTTGAATTCAGTGCCGTATTTACATATATTTTTTCACCCGGGATATCGGTCCCGGATTCTTCAGATATTGCCTCAACAGCAAAGATATTGATCCTGTTTTTATATTCATTGAAGGGAGGTTCGGCAAACAAAATATCAGCCATCTTCTTTACATCATCCATGAATTTTCCCATCTCTTCAGCTGTGTAGCCTTCTGCAATAAATGCAAGGTCGACACTTGTAGCCGGATCTCCTGCAGAATAAATTTTTGTAACGGCAGCATTCACAGGTTTTTCTTTTCTGATAAAATAGTTTGTGGGATCTATTTTTGTCTCGTAAATTTTTTCAAATGATCCGTCTCGTTTCCGCATGCTAAGTACAAAGTTTACTTTATTTTTAGGGTAGGGCATCGTTGCAACCTCATAAAAACTTCGTTCCATTATTTTGGCTTCAGGAGTGGTCTGCCATTCCTGGTAAAGCGTGCAAAAGCCTCTTGAATAGAGCAGAATAGTGTCCACTGCATCAAAAATCTCATATTTCAGATTACCAAAATGAAAAGGATCAGTCAACTGAGTTTTGGAGCCGCCAAAAAATGGCTCTTCCTTCATTCCAACAGGGTAAACAACTGTTTTACTACTGTTGCCGGCAAGCATATAATCAAACCTTAAGACCTTATCGGTAAAGTATTTATCAAAACTGACCTGTGCTGAAGCAAATGCAGTAATAAAGCTCAAAAGCAATAAAACTATTCGTCTCATTTTACAATATTTTAAATTTTATATGTAAAGCTAAAAATATTCAATGTCACCGATTAATAAATTATATAATTTTGCCAGAAATTTTATGATAGGGATTATTTTATTCTCAATTTTACCGGCAATATGGCTGAAAAAGTTTATACATGTAGAATTATCCTTTAAGCATGTGCTGATAATACATAGATCCGGACTCAAACTGAATTACCTGACCACATGTGGTTAGGCACACGCAATAGCAGAAACAAATTGGATTACTAGTTGTTATATAACAAATAAATAAATTATGGCAGATCTTAATACCCGAATCAGCGACTTTGTGTGGAAGAATATAAATGAAAAGCATGTAAATGGCAGAATTGATCCTTTTTGGGAATCTCTCCGTAATACAGGTACTGAACTCTGGCTGGATACTGGTGATATGGATGAGGCGGAGGCCAACTGGTCAGCCGAGATGAGTGCTCTGACAACCAATAACACATTGTTGAACAATGAGATACAGAAGGGTATCTATGATGTTTTTATTTCTGAAGCAAAAAGCATTGTAAGAGATCTTCCGCAGGAGGAAAGGGTTAAAGAGATAGCTTTCATCCTAAATGCCAGGCACGGATTGCGACTTGCCTTAAAATTTGGGGGTCTGGTAAGTGTGGAACTTCATACCGACGCTGCACATGATATTAAAGCAATAGAATACTATGGAAAAAGGTATCATGAGATTTGCCCCGACCAGTTCATTGTAAAGGTACCATATACAGCAGAAGGATTAATAGGTGCGAGACGCCTAAGGGATGCAGGTGTGAGGATCAACTTCACACTGGAATTCAGTGCCCGTGAGAATGTAATTGTAACCAGGGTTGCCAGGCCTGATTACCTGAATGTATTTCTTGGCCGTATAGGGGCATTTATGAGCGACAACAAGCTTGGCGACGGCACCGGAGCAGGTGAGATGGCTGTAATAGCTTCGCAGAACTGGGTTACGGGTCTCTCTGCAAAAAACCCCTGGCAGACAAAACTGATTGCAGCAAGTCTCAGGACCTATCAGCAACTCGATTTGCTGGCTGGAACAGATGTATTTACTATGCCTCCGAAAGTTGCAGTTGCCGGGCGCAAAGAGCTTCCCGGAAATTTCAGCTCGCGCATCCACGAAAACTATGAAGTTAGCATGTATGAATCAGCCAGAGAGGCTCATATTGAAAAATTCTGGACAGTCGACGATAAAGTATTAACTCTCGCTGAAAGGCTGGCGTCAAAAGTTCCGGACACAGGTGCTGAGCTTATCCACCTGGCTTATGAGGCAGGCTGTGAAGATATGTTCCCTGCGCTATCTAAAGAAGAAAAGGCATATATAGCTTCTGACGGTAAAATACCTGTTTATTCACGATGGGAGAAAAAAATAAAGGAGGATAAAATTGCTCCGGATACTTTGCTGACCCTCGCAGGACTGGCATCATTTACGACTGATCAGATGATGCTGGACAACAGGATAAGAAGCATTATAGAATAATTACTTTGACCGTTGCCTGACAATCTCATAGGTTAAGATCCCCGCAGCCACTGAGACGTTAAAAGAGCCTATGTTTCCAAACATGGGGACCCTTACAATATCATCAGCAAGAGCTAAAAGCTCACGGCTGATTCCTTTATCTTCTGAGCCGAGAATAAGAACTAGAGGATCTGTAAGATCAACTTCAAAGACCAGCCTGCCAGCCTTTTCTGCAGCACAAATAACCTTAAGTCCTGAATTTTTAAGTAATTCCACTGATCTGATAACGGACTTTTCGCGGCAAACCGGCAATGTATGCAGTGCGCCTGCAGACGTTTTAATTGCATCCCCAGTAATTCTTGCAGAACCCTTTTCCGGGATTATTACTGCATGAACTCCCAGACATTCGGCACTTCTTACTATTGCTCCGAAATTTCTGACGTCGGAGACTCCGTCAAGGGCAATTATTAAAGGATTTTCCCCTTTTTCAAATATCATAGGAAGGAGATTTTCAATATGCTGATATTCAATACAAGAAAGCCATGCAAGAACGCCCTGATGGTTTTTCCTGGTCACCAGCTCAATTCTTTCCAGAGGTACAATCTGGTAAACGATGTTATTGTTTCTGACCTCGACCATCAGCTCATGATATAATGCTCCCTGAAGACCTTGTTTTATTAACAGCCTGTCGATCTGCTTACCTGCTTTAATTGCTTCAATTACAGGTCTTAATCCAAAAATACATTCAGATTCTTTAAGCATAAAGTGTATTTATTACACTTAATTTTATTCTTAGAACTCCTCAGGATTATCCAGCCTGAATACAATACCTTTTTTCCAGCAGGCAACAGCCTGGTCCCAATATGTTACCAGGGATTCACTTCTGCTGAGGAAAAAATCGTTATCAGAAAAAATGCTCTTTTTCTTCTTAAAAACGAAATACAGATATTCTTCTTTAACCTTGTACCTTGTTCCCCATGACGACTTGAGCACAGGTTTGCGATAACCCCAGCTTTCACCTTCGGAATCCATATAGACTTTATCGGGTGGGCCATAAATAAGGTAGATCATCCCTCTTTCTGTTCGCCACCCTTCCTTGTATGATGTGAAATAGTGATTTGTATAGATGACTCTTGTGTAATAGATCCTTATTAATTCACGGGCTCTTTCGACATTCCCACCGCATTTAATCCAGAATTCATCCAGCGCAACTTTTTGTTTTGGAGCTGAACGCATATCGTCTAGCTCATCTTCTGAAGCCAGGTATGCCAGAGGTTCAATCATGGCGGCCGGATTATTCATATTGGGGTAAGTCTCTCCAAAATTAAAGAAGGTGAATCCCTCATTCAGATCTCTGCTAACACTGCAAAGGTAGATCCCTGCTCTGGGAAACATCATCGGGAGAGTGTCAGAATAAACAAGAGCTATTGTTGTATCAGGTCCGTAATCGATAGCTTTTTCAGGCAGGATCATAGAGGGAGGATCAGGGATTAACCTGAATGGCTTATAGAAAGAGATATATACAGAATCAATATGCCCCCTTAAGTAGTCCAGGGTGACAAATTGATTTACTTTCAACACCGGGTCAAAGAGCATATTTTTATCGAAATAACCCTGAGCCATGAAATTATATCTGTTTGTAATTGTCAGAGTATTAAAAGGTATAAATTCCTGGACTACCAGGGACCTTAATCTATCCAGTATCTTTACTTCAGCAACATACTCCAGCCCGCTTTTAACTCTTAGAGGTATATTATATATATAATCCGCTTTTCCTTCTTCCTTTACAATATTGAGATTGTAATAGGCTGTGTCGGCAAGTATTCTACCCTGGGAGGTGTTGAACAGTTTTACAGATACCAGTATCCCAGCAATAGGAACGCCTTGAGGGTTGGCTTCAGAAAAGAAGAGTTCCCTGGCTAAAAACCTGACAGCCAGAACAGACTGATCGTCAGAAATATTAGTGATCTTATACTTGGGAGCTATCGGGTTTTTCGTTGGATTGTACAGGTATGAAAGATCTTTGGAATCAAAAGCAGGCTGGGTGGTTTTACAGGAAGTGGCAAAAATCGTTAAAAAAGTTAATATGAATAACAGCCTGGAGATCATTATTATGTGACTTCTTTTCATTTTATACGCCTGTTAAACTTCAGTGAGCCTCTCTTTTTCCCATCCAAGTCTTATCCTGCATAGTTCTTTATTATCAGAGGTTCTGAAGACTGAATGGTCATTAACGCCATTTTCTCCCTGTCGCGTAAAGATCACTATCTCATCTTGAAACATCGACTCGGCAAGATAGTTTATTTCTACTGAACAAGGAAGATGATTAATTACGAAATTGAGGTCATAAGTGTCATAAATCCATTTAAGATAATTCACATTATTTGTATGAAGGTTTATATCAAGATCACTTATCTTAACCCTGAACTTTGATGAAGGTTCTTTCCCGTCTCCGCATTCGCCAAGCTTTTCTGCACTCCTTACAGGTGAGATATCAGACTGGAATAAAGAACCGAACTGAGTCAGCATCTCTCCCGGTCTCTGTATTCTCTTTGTTGTACGATCAATAATAAGCCAGGAGGAAGTTCCGGCGGCAATATGTCTTCCATCAGGAAATTCTGCAAGATAGTTTCTCATTGCAAACAGTTTATCTGTACCATTAGGCCAGGTTTTCATAATGATCTTCTCTTCCCAGCGGGGCCATTCGGTTATTTCTGCGTACATCCTCGACAGTACCCAGAAATGGTTATTTTTCAGCAGGTCGTCTCTCCCGAATCCCAGCATTATTGCATTCTCAGATGCAATATCCTGCATATAATTGAACAGGGAATAAATGTTAAGTCTTCCATCAGGCCCCGTTTCATAAACATGTACTGTATATTCCTTTTCAAATTGATGCAGTTCCATTATCGGGGGTTATTTTGTAAGAAAACTTCAACATCGTGAGTATATTGTGTCCATCTGTTCATTTCATGATTAAGTCGTTCCTTCAGGTCATTATGTCTGATGTAAAACTCATTGGTTTGAGCTGCTGAACTACCTGGTGAGCTGAGGGCTTTGTCAAGGGCTGAAATCTCAGTTTCAAGCTTCTCAATTTTAGTTTCCGTCTCTTCCAGTCTTTTGCTCAGTTTCCTAAGGGTCCTGTCATACTCCTTTTTTTCAAGATATTTCCGTTTGGCATTTGAATATTTCTCTTCACCGGAGGATACCCACGAAGTCTCTTTCCTTTCAATTTCCCTGAGGTTATCTATCTTTTTCTTCCTGAGAAAATCATAAATACCACCTATATTTTCCTTTATAATGTTATGCCTGAATTCAAAGATCTTCTCTGCAATGCCATTGAGGAAATCCCTGTCATGCGATACTACTATCAATGTGCCATCGTAATTTATCAGTGCTTTCTTCAGTATTTCTTTTGAGCGCATATCGAGATGATTAGTAGGTTCATCCAGGATAAGAAGATTATAAGGTTCAAGGAGCAGTTTCACCAGAGCAAGTCGTGAACGTTCTCCTCCTGATAATACTCTGACCTTTTTGTCGATATCATCGCCGTGAAAAAGGAAAGCTCCCAGCATGTCGCGGACCTTTGTTCTTATGTCCCCTTTTGCAATATCATCAACAGTTTCGAACACTGTCTTCCTTTCATCAAGGAGCTCATCCTGGTTCTGGGCAAAGTAACCTATCCTGACATTATGCCCGATCTTCAGTACTCCTTCATATTGCAATTCTCCTATAATGAGCCTTGAGAAGGTGGTTTTGCCTTCTCCGTTCCTTCCCACGAAAGCTACCTTTTCTCCGCGATGTATCTTGAAATCGACATTCTTCAGAACCTGCAAAGGTCCATAATTTTTTGATACTCCTTCAGCTTCAACAACATTGGTTCCGGATCTTGGTGCCGGGGGGAATCTTAAATTTATCGTACCGGAGTCTTCCTCATCGACCTCAAGTCGATCTATTTTATTAAGCTGCTTTATCTTCGACTGGACCTGAACAGCTTTTGTGGCTTTATACCTGAACCGTTCAATGAACTTTTTAGTATCCCCGATCATTTTCTGCTGGTTTCTGAAAGCAGCGATCTGCTGCTCTCTTCTCTCTTTTCTCAACTCAACAAATTTAGACCAGGATGTCTTATAATCATAGATTTTTCCAAGGGATATTTCTATGGTCCTGTTAGTTACATTATCAAGAAACGCTTTATCGTGAGAGACAAGAACCACCGTTCCGGGATAGTTGGCAAGAAACGTTTCAAGCCACTGAATTGACTCAATATCAAGGTGATTAGTAGGTTCATCAAGAAGAAACAAAGATGGTCTTTTAAGAAGTATTTTGGCAAGTTCGATCCTCATGCGCCAGCCACCGCTGAGTTCTTTGGTATACCTGTCAAAGTCCTTTCTTTCAAAACCAAGTCCAATAAGTGTTTTTTCCGCCTCAGCCATGTAGTTGTTTCCTCCGAGCATCCTGTACCTTTCCTCAACAACTGTGAGATGGTCACATAATTTAAGGTATTCATCAGATTCATAATCAGTCCGTGTGGCAATCTCTGAGCTGCATTTTTCAATTTCTGCGGAAAGGCTTGTGATTTCTGAGAAGGCAGTAATAACTTCATTTATGACTGTTGTCGAATCGTCAACCTTCATCTGCTGGGGCAGGTAACCTATGGTGACTTCTTTCGACATATCCACCATGCCTGACGAAGGGTTCTGTAAACCAGCTATAATTTTTAGAAGGGTTGATTTTCCTGATCCGTTTTTCCCGGCAAGCCCTATACGATCCTGATCATTAATCAGGAAAGATATATTTGTCAGCAGGTCGAAACTGCCAAAAGAGACCGAAAGATCCTGAACAGAAACCATATTTTATAAAACTGAGGCAAATATAGGAAAAGTATGGCATCCAGAGAAAGGAAGGTCTCATAAGAAAAGCTATCTTTGCTGAGGCAAAAAATAATTAAAATATTATTTTAGTAAAGTGGGGAGGAAGAGAGAATTACCATTGCTTGAGAATGTCAGGATCACCGATATAGGCGCAGAGGGGAATGCTCTTGCAAGGGTCGATAACCAGGTAGTATTTGTGCCAATGCTGATCCCGGGTGATGTGGTTGATATTAAGATCCGTAAGAAAAGGAAGAAATATCTTGAAGGGAGTGTAGTAAGATTTCATGAATATTCTACCGACAGGATTAAACCTGTTTGCAGACATTTTGGGGTATGCGGAGGATGCAGGTGGCAGCATCTTCCTTACCATCTTCAGCTGAAATATAAGGAGAAACAGGTAAAGGATAATCTGGCGCGGATCGGGAAAATTGCTCTTCCCCCGGTAAAACCGATAATCGGATCGGAGGATCAGTTTTTATACAGGAACAAGCTGGAATATACTTTTTCTGACAAACGATGGCTTACCAGGGAAGAGATTAATTCTGACTCCGATTTTGAAAAGGAAGATGCTCTTGGTTTCCATATACCGGGTCTGTTTGATAAAGTACTTGATATCAGAGAGTGTTTCTTACAGCCCGAACCATCCAGTACGATAAGGGACGCAGTCAGGAGATATGCCCACAAAAAAGCTCTTCCTTTCTTTAATTTACGTCAGCAGAGTGGTTTCCTTCGTAACCTGGTTATCCGTAACACTATTGACGGGAAGCTCATGGTAGTGGTGGTATTCTTCCTTGATGAGAAGGAGAGGAGGGAAGGATTACTTGATTTCCTCTCTTTAGAGTTTCCGCAGATCAGCTCTTTATATTATGTGATAAACTCTAAAAAGAATGATTCTTTAACGGACCAGATACCGGTGCTGTACAAAGGCGAGGATCATCTTATCGAGAACCTTGACGGACTTAAATTCAGGATAGGTCCAAAATCATTTTTTCAAACTAACACTGCCCAGGCTTTAAATCTGTACCGGGTCGCCAGGGATTTCGCCGGATTAACAGGAGAGGAGGTTGTATATGATCTTTATACCGGAACGGGTACAATTGCGAATTATATAGCTTCTCAGGCCAGTAAAGTGGTTGGTATTGAATATGTTGAAGATGCAGTGGCAGATGCCAGGATTAACTCTGAAATAAACGGGATAAAGAATACAATTTTTTTTGCAGGTGATATTAAAGATATTTTATCGATGCAGTTTTTTGAATCGAACGGAGCTCCTGATGTTATTATCACTGACCCGCCCAGAGCAGGAATGCATGAAGAGGTGGTTAAGGCAATTCTTTCGGCTGAGCCTGTTAAGATTGTATATATCAGTTGTAATCCATCAACACAGGCGCGTGACATTCTTCAGCTTTCAGAGAAATATGAGGTAGTTAAAGTACAACCTGTAGATATGTTCCCTCATACTCATCATGTTGAAAATGTTGCTCTTCTGAACAGGAAAACCATGTAAATGAATCAGTGACATTTGCATAAAAAAGTAAAATTAATGTATCTTTAGCATTTGTCTGGAAAATAACAGGGGATGGCTACTTATAATCAACAGAATTCCGAAATTGTTTCTTTTATGCAGCTGGAAGGAATGGATGATCATATATCCAGCCTTCGTTATGCCGGAATTATACAGAGAGCCCTGATGCCTGAACCCGAACTGCTCAAATCACTTTTTAAGGATTATTTTGTTCTTTTCCTGCCACGCGATATTGTCAGTGGTGATTTTTACTATGTATTGCGTTTTCGTCAGTATCTTTGTATCGCGGCTGGCGACTGCACCGGACATGGTGTTCCCGGAGCCCTTCTCAGCATTCTCGGTATAAGTTTTTTGAATGAAATATTACAATCCAAATGTGAGCTTAAACCTAACAGGGTACTGAACCTTATGAGGGAAAAAGTTATGAAGTCGCTTCACCAGACAGGAGAAAAGGCTGAAACAAAAGACAGTATTGATATTGGTCTGTGCATTGTTGACACTGCAACCGGTTTGTTCCAGTTCTCGGGAGCCAACAGACCTCTGCTAAAAGTCAGAAATGGAGAAATCACTGAGTTTAAGCCGGATAAAATGACTTTAGGGGTTGCCCCTTTAAAAGAACACCCATTTACCAACCAGATTATTGATACTCTTCCGGGAGACAAATTTTATCTTTTCTCTGACGGATTCTCTGATCAATTCGGCGAGTTAACTGATAAAAAATTCAAGTACAAGCAATTAAAGAGGGTGATTTCATCTGTTGCTGACTTACCTATGTCACAGCAGGGAGCGTTGCTGATGAGTACCTTTCTGGATTGGAAGGGAAATACGCAGCAGATTGATGATGTTCTGGTTTTTGGTTTTCAGTTGTAAATACAATATTATTATATGATGAAGCTAACAGCTTTCAGGATCAGAAATTTCCGCTCAATAGTCGATACAGGATGGCAATCTACCTCTCCCGATAATATAACTTGTCTTATTGGTCAGAACGAATCAGGTAAAACATCTATTCTTGAAGGATTAAAAGTCTTTTATTCGGGAATAATTTCCGAGGATGTCCTGAGAAGCGATCTCTCATTACCTGAGGTGAGCTGTCGTTTCAGCATACCCGACGACTGGTTGCTGAAAGTAACTGATAACCCGGGCACTGAACTCAAGGAGCTTCTGTCAGGATTAAGGCACATTGAACTTACAAGGGCATGGATCGCTGACCTTTCATCTATTATTATGGTCAGTGGGGAGATTAGTCAGTATCTTGATTCTCTGGAAGATGCGTGGCGTCTATATCTCGAAGATGTTTCATTCAGGCTCGACCAGGAGATGGGCCATATCAGCGATCTGGAAAATGATCTGTCTGATCTTGCACTTGAGGAAACGGATTTAAAGACAAAGCTGGCCGGCAGTGAAATCCATGGAAAGGGTTTCAGATTATTTAAAAAAAAGTCCGGGGATCAGGAATCGGGGCAATCTGCACATTATCCAGGATTAAAGAATCAGTTGAATGAGATTAAGAAAAGGAAGGAAGAAATTTCTGGGGATCTTCAGGGAAAGAAGCCACTGAAAAAAGCAGGAGAAACGTGGATAAAGCTGAAAGATAAGTCTAAAATTCTTGAAGATCATCTGGCTGAGGTATCGTTAAAGCTGGAGGAAAGGCACCAGAAGATGACTCTCCTTATGCGACCTGTTGAAGATGATAATGATCTGGAATGGAGAGCAATACTTGACGATTACCGGAAAACACGCAAAGACAGGGATCAGGTCAAATCAGATATTGACAGCCATATTGCTTTGTCGGGTTATATTATGAAGGGAAGCACTGAAGATGAGGCTGCCCGAAAAGTTAGCGAAACAATTCAGTCGTATAAGTCGCAGTATAACAGCGAGATACTGGGGAAGAAATATTTTGAATATTGTCCTGTTTTTGAGTTTTTTGAGGATTTTGGAAGCCTCCTTCCGAATCGTATTGAGATGGAGGATATCATTTCCGGGAATGAACAGGTAGAGGGGTATAAAGCTGCTCGTAACTTCCTGGCAATAGCTCAGCTCGATTACTCATTTTTTCAGCAGCCTTCAAGCCGTATCCTGAAGCAGAAAATTGAAAATCTGAATCAATCGCTTACACTGAATTTCCAGGATTTCTGGCAACAGTCTGTGGGGCGTAACAACAAGATACACATTCAGTTCGAACTCGACCATTATAATGCATCCTATGGAGAAAAAGCGGGAAAACCATACCTTGAATTCTGGATCAAAGATGAAGGCGAGAGACTTTATCCAAAACAGAGAAGCCGCGGAGTTCGTTGGTTTCTCTCCTTTTATATGGAGTTGAAAGCCTCGGCAAATATCAATAAGCAGATGGTGCTACTTGTTGATGAACCCGGTGTAAGTCTTCATGCCCGGGCACAGGAGGATGTTCTGAAGGTTTTTGAAGATATCAAGGACAAGATCCAAGTCATATATACCACTCATTCTCCACATCTTGTCGAAATAAATAAACTTCACCGTGTTCTCGCAGTACAGAGGGATGATCTTGACAGCCTGCGGAGTACAACAAGAATAATTGATCCGCTGCGTCTTTCATCAGCATCACCTGATACCCTCAGTCCTCTGCAGAGCATACTTGGTAATCCCGTTGCGGGAGAAGGTTTCTCTGCTAACAGATTTAACCTTATTATCAATAACACGGGGTCATTCTATATTTTGAATGCTATTATTCAATTGATGGATTATAGAGGGAACATCAGTGTAATCCCTTCTACAAGTGTGTCTTCCATCCCGATGCTTTGTAACATTTTTATGGGCTGGGGCCTCGATTTTGCTGTTATGCTTTTCGAAAATGAAGAAGAGATCGGGATAGGAGAAGCTCTTAAAGAGACTCTTTTCAAGACTGGAAATATCAATAGAGATCTGATTATCAGGATGCCTCTAGGATTTCTTAACTCTGAGGACCTTCTTTCAACCCTCGATTTTAAAAATCATATTTTGAAGAGCAGAGAGGGTATAACAGTCTCAAATTCAGAATATGTCAAAGATAAAGGGATCCCGAGGAACTTTATGTTTTCCAGACTTTTGTCAGATGTAAAATCGGGATTGATAAAATTATCTGATTTTGATGAGGAGAGCCTTGAGAATTTCCGGGTGGTCATAGATCTGCTTAAGGGTTTGAAATAAGTTCTGAATTATTTTGCGCTTACTACATGATTTCCTATTTTTGTCGCGCTCAGCCAGTCTGAAGGAGAGATGGGTGAGTGGCTTAAACCAGCAGTTTGCTAAACTGCCGTATGGGTAACTGTACCGGGGGTTCGAATCCCCCTCTCTCCGCAAAGCCAAAGCAAATTACCCCGACGA